>DATJVX010000023.1:0-66518 GCA_035501595.1 Casimicrobiaceae bacterium
GTGCAGGAACGAGATCCCCGCGCCCTTCGAGTCGCGGCGCGTGCGGATCCAGCCCTTGAGCGTCACCGGACGATCCGCGGGCGCGCGGCCGGCGAGCACGTCGGCGCAGGCGAGCCAGAGCATCGGCGCCTCAGGTCCTCAGACTTCCCTAGCGCTCGCGGCCCGAAAGCTCGCCCGGCAAGCTCCGCGGACGGCGTGCAGGTCATTCGACGACGATGCTTGAGGCATGGGAGAACGATGCTCTTGAGGAAGCGAGGCGTATCGCTTCTGCATCATACCGCGGCAGCGCCCGCTACCGCACGCGACGGGCGCGGACGGAAAAGGAGAGCTGCACCTCGTCCTGCACCTGCAGCGCCCCGCCCAGGACCGACAAGGGCTTGATGTCGAAGTCCGTCTGCTTGACCACGGTGCGTCCGGTGACCGTGAGCTCGTCGCCCACCGTGCGGATTTCGACGGGCACGTCCATGGTGCGCGTCGCTCCATGCAGCGAGAACGTCACGCTCGGCGGCGCGTCGCCCGGGCTCGCCCCGGTCCCCGCGATGCGCGCGACGGCGAAGGGATAGCGCTCGGCGTCGAAGGCGACGAGCATGTTGCGGCGGGTGCCGGCGATATCTTCCGGCGAAGGATGCGTCTCGAGCTTCGCCTCGGCGCGCAGCTCCGGCTCGTCGACGACCAGTTCGTCGAGGCGGAAGTACAGGTCCGCTCGACTGTCTTCCGTGGCGAGGTAGCCGCGCAGCGCGTGGCTCGCGATCACGTGGTCGTGGCCGACCCGGGCGAGCGAGCCTCCGCGATGGACTTCGATGACCAGCAGCGATCGGCCGCCGTCGACGCGGAACACGGGCCGACCGCGCGCCGCCAGCTGCCGGTAGTAGGCTTCGGGAAAATCCTCCGGAGCCGTCGGTGCCGCCGAAGGGGCCGCCGGCGCTTCCGGCGCCCGCGTCGCGGGGGGCGCGCATCCGGCTGCGAGCAGCGCCAGCAGCGCGGCGGTGAAAGCGGCGCGGAGGAGAAGAGGTGGCTTCGGCACCAGCTCACGAGGTCGACGCATACGCACCGCATCTTATTCGCGAGCTTGCGTCCGCGCGAGGCCTGGCGTCTCCGGCCGAGGCTTGCCCGCGCCCGTGGCAAGGGGTATGGTCGAAAAGCCGGGACGCCGTCGTGCGTCGTCGGCGATCCCTGCGGTCGACGCGGCCGCCACGCCTCGAGGAGGTTCCGCTATGAAGTTCGCCAACGCCTGGGTCGCAGGCGCCGCTGCGATGCTCGCGATCGGCGCAACGGCTGCGGGAGAATTGAAGGACCAGATGAAAGTCGAGGTCCAGACTTCCGAAACCCACGCCGACATGCAGCCCGGGACGTACGTTTGCGCCGCAGGCCACCTGCACGTCAAGGCGACGGTGCAGAATCTCGCCGATGTCGCCGTCGGTCCGGTCAAGGTGACCGGCAAGGCGCTGGACGCCGACGGCAAGGTGATCGGAACGGCGACCGCGACGACGCGCAAGCCCGCGCTCGCGCCGCACGAGACGGCACCGGTCGACATCGAGTTCCTCGGGGTGACGGGACCGCTCATCAAGGCGGTGAAGAGTGAGCAGCTCACGGTGGTATCCGTCGCGCCGGGGCCATAGAGCAGCGCGCCAAAGCCAGCCGGGAAGCGGACCGGCGCCGTTCGCGCGCCCGACGCTTCGCGCGAACGCACCACTCCGGTCGCGCTACAATGAACGTTGCGCGGCCCGAGCGGTTCGGGCAGCATCGTTCATGCATCCGGAGACTCCAGACGTGAAGAAATATCCCATCGTGGTGGCGAAGAAGCAGCCGGTCGAGCGCAGGAAGCGTCCCGTTGCACGGGCCGCGCGGGCGCTGCCCGCGGTTCTCCCCGATCCGTCCGTGGCTTCGATGCCCGCACCCGGCTTCCTGAGCTTCCGCTATTCCTTCACCGAGATCTCCGCGGCGGATGGCACGGCGAGGATGCGCTCGCGCCGCGCGGCGTACGAGGACGGCAAGCTCGTCTCCGAGAGCTTCGAGGGCGAGCTCGAGCGTGGGGCCTACGACCGCGCCGTCGGCGAGGCGAACGCGCGCTTCGCCGACGAAGCCGCATCGCTGCTGCGCTCGTTCTTCCCCTTCCTGCGCTAGCGCCTCATCAGGGCCACGAGCTTGCGCACCGCTTCGGCGATGCGCGCGGATTCGATCGCGCCGTAGCCGAAGACGATGCCGTCGGCGCGCCGGCCCACCGCCGCAAAGCGCTGGATCGGATCGAGCGCGAAGCCGGCCTGTCCCGCGCGCTCGATCAGCGCCGCCGAGCGCGCGGACCCCTCGAGGTACGCCGCGAGGTGCAGGCCCGCACCGATGCCCACCGACCGGAATCGGCCGCCGCCTAGGCGCTCCAGCGCATCGTGCAGGATCTCGCGGCGTTCGCCGTAGACCTGGCGCATCTTGCGCACGTGGCGGGCGAGGTGTCCCTCGGCGATGAACGCCGCCAGCGTGTCCTGGGCGACCACCGGCGCGTGCCAGTCGGCCATCTGCTTCGCGCCGACGAGCGCTCGCCGCGCCCAGGCAGGGGCGATGACGAACCCGAGCCGCAGCGCCGGGAACAGGCTCTTCGAGAACGTCCCGACGTAGAACACGCACTGCTGCCGGTCGAGCGTCTGCAGGGCGTCCAGGGGCTTCGCCGCATAGCGGAACTCGCCGTCGTAGTCGTCCTCGACGACGACCGCGCCGCGCCTGCCCGCGAAATCGAGCAGCGCCATTCTGCGCGCGAGCGACAGGTGCACGCCCAGCGGAAACTGGTGCGACGGCGTCACGCAGATCACCTTGGTTGCCGGCGGAAGCCGGTCGACGCGCAACCCCTCCTCGTCGACCGGGATGGAGACGATCCGCGCGCCCGCCGCGGTGAGCACGTTGCGCAGCGGCGGATAGCCCGGTTCCTCGACGGCGACCGTCGTCCTGCCCGGCGTCACGAGGATCCGCGCGATGAGATCGAAAGCCTGCTGCGCGCCGGCGGTGACCACGATCTCGTCGGCGCCGCTCGCGATCGCACGCGCGAACGAGACGTGCCCCGCGATCGCCTGGCGCAGCGCGGGCCGCCCTTCCGCATCGGCGTACTCCGCACGCGCCCCGGACGCCACGCGCAGTGCCCGCGTGAAAAGTCTGCGCCAGACGGCAAACGGGAAGCGGGCGGCGTCGGGCAGTCCGACCGTGAAATCGTACCGGCAGTCGGCCCGCGCGCCGGTCGGTATCAGCCGGAACGGCTCGCGCCAGGCGGCCTGGAGCCGCCGATCGCCGCCGGGCGACTCGTTGCCCCCTCCGGAGGGCCTGGCGAGCAGCGTCGCGACCGTGGTCCCCGCGCGGCCCGCGGCGCGGACGTAGCCCTCGCTCAGCAGCAGATCGTAGGCGTTGAGGACCGTGTTGCGCGAGACACCGAGCGCGCCGGCGAGCTCCCGCGTCGACGGCAGGCGCAGGCCGGGCTTGAGCCGCCCGCCGACGATCGCCGCGCGCAGCTGCTTGTGCAGCTCGCGCCCCACCCGGCGCGAGCCGGACGGAGGGAGCTCGATCGACAGGTCGAGGGAGGCGCGGACGACGGCCGCATTTGGATCCATAAAATTAGCAAAGAATGGTCCTTTTGAAGTACCAATGATGACCGATATCCTTCCTCTCGTCACCCAATGGAAGCGGAGGCCCGACATGCATGCGTCGCTGTTGGAACCCGGCGGGCGGGCGCGATCACGCTCGCCAAGGATCGAGAAGCTCGCGCGACCCGCGCAAAGCGAGCGGCGGGAGGCGGGAGTCCGAGCCGAAGCGGAAAGGGCGATCCCGGCGGGACTGCGGGCCGGGAAGCGCGCGCGCCGCAGGCCCGCCGCGGGGCGGCTGGAACACGCGCTGTTCGCGCTGACGCTCGGGAGCGTCGGCTGGGTATGGCTGAGCGCGCTGCTGGCGGAAGCGGCGCGCGGACTGTAGCGCGAGCCTAGTCGGCTCCGACGCTCCAGTACGAGACCGGCCGCGAGGGCCGATTCGGGAAGCGCTCTTTCAGGCGCTCGCGGAGCCGTTGCGCGCGGCGGATTTCGGCGATCGATGCCGTCACGAAGGGCACGAGCGCGGGATCCCCCGGCTCCGCGCCGCGCCGCATCGACCGCTCGCTCGAGGAAGGATGCGTCTTCATGATTCGAAGTCTGCGCCGCCGCGCGGGCGCATTCTATCGGCGGGTTCGCGCTCATGCGCGCGGCTCCGTCTGATTCGCGCCGAGGGCGGCAAGCCGGAGGTTGTAGGAGCTTTGCCGGGCAGCCGTAGGCGCCCGCGCGGCGGCGCCGGCGCGGCAGCGCTTGCGAGCCCTATAATCGGCGCCTTCGCGGGACTTTCACCTTTTCCCGCTTCGGGAGGCGGACGATGCAATCGGCACGGCAGACGGGGCTCGCGCTCTTCGGCATGTTCCTCGCGCTCTTCGCGAGCGCGGTCTCGGCGTACGACGGCCTGGTCGAGAAGAAAACCTTTACGCTCGCCTCGTACACGACGGTGTCCGGGAGGACGATCAAGGCCGTGCGGGTCGGCTACGAAACCTACGGCACGCTCAACGCGGCGGGCGACAACGCGATCTTCATCCCGCACTTCTACTCCGGGACGTCGCACGCCGCCGGCAAGTACGCCGCCGGCGACGCCGCGCCCGGCTACTGGGATTCGATCATCGGCAGCGGCAAGCCGATCGACACCGACAAATACTTCGTGGTGAGCGCCGACACGCTCGCCAACCTCAACACGAAGGACCCGCGGGTGGTCACGACGGGGCCGGCGAGCATCGATCCCGACACCGGCAAGCCATACGGCATGAGGTTTCCGGTCGTGTCGTATCGCGACTCCGTGCGCGTGCACAAGGCGCTCGTCGATTCCCTCGGCGTGAAAAAGCTCCAGGCCGTCGCCGGCGCTTCCGGCGGCTCGCTGCAGGCCATGGAGTGGGCTGCGCTGTATCCGGATTTCGTCCAGCGCGTCGTTCACGTGATCGGTCCCGGCTTCGGCATCGAGCCTTATGTCATCGAATGGGTCGGCCTTTGGGCGATGCCCATCCGTCTCGACCCCAAGTGGAACGGCGGCGACTACTACGGCAAGGACGAGCCCGTCGACGGTGTCGCGAAAGCGCTGGAGATGGTGACCGCCAGCACGCGCAGCCACGCCTGGGCGGAGAAGACCTTCGGCTACAAGTGGGCCGACCCCGCGAAGAATCCCGGCGACGCCGTCGACAACGCCTACGCGATCGAAGACGCGCTCGCCAAGGCCGGCGCGGCGCGCGCGAAGAGCGTCGACGCCAACTCGATGATCTACACGTCCAAGGCGAACCAGCTCTATCACCTAAGCGACGACGAGGTGAAGGGCATGAAGGCGAAGATCCTGTTCGTGCCGGCGTCCTCGGATCTCGTCTTCCCGCCCGAGCTCGCGAAGCGCGCGGCGGAGCGCTATCGTGCGCAGGGTGGCAGCGCGGAGGTCTTCGTCATCGAGGGCGACGGCGGCCATCTCGAAGGCGTGCTCGCCATCGCCAAGGCCGGCGAGGCGATCCGCGCGTTCCTCGCCAGGTAGCGCTTCAGGCCTCGGCGAGGTCCATCAGCGCTCGCGCATACGCGGGCGCGGTCGGCTCGTGCATGAAGTAGACGTGGATCTCGCGCCACGAGGTCGCGTCGAGCCGCTGCGCCCAGGCGCGCAGCTCGTCCTCCGAGTACGACTCGAGGCGCAGCCGCACGTAGCCCCAGGGCGCGGTCTCGACCAGCGGCGGCGGCCCGTTGTCCTCGCGCTCCGAAAGACACAGCGACGCGCCCGCGGCTCGCAACGCCGCGTAGACGTCGTCGTCGAACCAGCTCTCGTTGCGGAACTCGAACGCCGCGTGATGCCGCTCCGGCAGCAGGCCCAGAAACGCCGTGAGGCGCGGGAGATCCTTTTTCAGGTTGGGCGGCAGCTGGAAGAGCACCGGCCCGCGCTTGTCGCCGAGCGCGGCGAGGTTGCGATAGAGGTACGCGACCGAATCCATCGCGCTCTCCGCCTTGAGCCGGGCGATGTGGGTGATGCGCCGCGAGGCCTTGATCGCGAACCGGAACCGCTCGGGCGTCGCAGCGACCCAGGCCTTGAGCATCTCGACGCCGGGCATGCGGTAGAACGTGTTGTTGATCTCGACCGTCGGCAGCCGCTCGGCGTAGAAGGCGAGCATCTGCTCCGGGTTGATCTTCTCCGGGTAGAAACTGCCCTTCCATTCCTTGAAGGCGTAGCCGCTGGCGCCGGCCAGGAGTCTCGGAGTGCTCACGTGTGTCGTCCTTCGTTTGTCCCTAGAATGACCGCATGGCCCGCAGCGACCTCGACGAGTACGCCGCCAAGCGCAGCTTCGCGGCCACGCCCGAGCCCAAGCCGGCGGTCTCCGCGCCGACCACCGGGCCGCTGCTCTTCGTCGTGCAGCAGCATTCCGCGCGGCGCCTGCACTACGACTTCCGCCTCGAATGCGACGGCGTGCTCAAGTCCTGGGCGGTTCCCAAGGGTCCCGCGCTTGATCCCGAGGAGAAGCGCCTCGCGGTCCAGACCGAGGATCACCCCTACGACTATGCCTCGTTCGAGGGCGTGATTCCACCCGGCCAGTACGGCGCGGGCGAAGTCATCGTCTGGGACTGCGGAGTCTATTCGCCCGACGAGGACGGCGCGACCTGGTTCCACGACCGCAAGCGCGCGGAGCAGGAGGCGAGAGACGGCCTCGCGCGAGGCAAGCTCTCCATCTTCCTGCGCGGCGTGAAGCTCAAGGGCTCGTTCGCGCTGGTGCGCACGAAGGACGCGAAACAGTGGCTGCTCATCAAGCACAAGGACCGCTTCGCGGCGGCCGTCGACGTCACCCAGCGCAACCGCTCGGTGCTTTCCGGTACCGCGGTCGAGGAGCTCAAGGTCGTGCCTGCGCACCCGATGCCGGCCACGCGGCTCGTTCCTTCGGGCAAGGTCCAGCCGATGCCCGCAGCGCTCGCGCCGATGCTCGCCGAGACGACCGATGCACCGCCGTTCAAGCGTCCGGAGTGGATGTGGGAGCCGAAGCTCGACGGCTATCGAGTGCTCGCCTTCGTCGGTCCGAAGGGAGTGAAGCTCAAGTCGCGCCGCGGTCTCGAGCTCTCGCGGCAGTTCCCGGGCGTGGCGGCAGAGCTCGAGCGGCAGGGCGAGGGCGGGATGGTCCTCGACGGCGAGCTCGTGGCCTTCGATGCGAGCGGCAGGCCATCCTTCAACGCACTGCAGAACCGCGCGCAGGCGAAGACGCCGAGCGAGATCGCCGCCGCCGAGCGCAGCGTCCCCGTCGCGCTCTTCTGCTTCGACCTCCTGCACTTCGCCGGCGTCGACCTGACGCGCTTCTTCTATGTCGACCGGCGGCGGTATCTCTCCCAGTGCCTGTTGCCTTCGTCCATGGTGCAGCTCGTCTACGCCTCCGACGACGGGGAAGCGTTGCGCGATGCGGCGCTCGCGGCCGGCTTCGAAGGCGTCGTCGCCAAGCGCAAGGACAGCCGATACGAGCCGGGCAAGCGCTCGGGCGCGTGGCTCAAGATCAAGCCGACGGCGAGCGGCGATTTCGTGATCGGCGGCTACACCAAGGGCAAGGGTGCGCGCGAGCCGCTGGGCGCGCTGTTGATCGGCTACTGGGACAAGGGCAAGCTCCATTACGCCTCGCACGTCGGCTCGGGCTTCGACGAGGCCTCGCTCAAAGACGTGAAGAAGCGGCTCGAGCCGCTGCGAATCAAGGACCGCCCCTTCGTCGAGCAACCCGAGCTCAACGCGCCGACGACCTGGGTCGAGCCGAAGCTCGCCGCGGAAGTGCGGTTCCACAGCTGGACCGAGGACGGAGCGCTGCGCGCGCCGGTGTTCCTGCGGCTGCGCGACGACCTGGACCCGAAGAAGCTGCAGCGCCCGGCGCCGGCGCCGAAGGCGCAAGCCCCGTCGTCGCGCGGCGGGGCGATCGAGGAGGTCGTCGACCAGCTCGATCGGGCGAAGGGCACCGCGACCCTGGTGGTCGGGACGCATCGACTCAAGCTCACCCACTTGGACCGCGTCTACTGGCCCGCGGATCCGGCGCTCAAAGAGCGGGCGCTCACCAAGCGCGACCTGCTGCGCTACTTCGCGCGCGTGTCGCCGTACATCCTGCCGCACCTCGCCGATCGGCCGCTTACCATGATCCGCATGCCCGACGGGATCGGCGGCCAGCGATTCTTCCAGAAACACTGGGAGCAGGAGCGTCCGGGGTTCGTCGAGACCATCACGGTCTTCTCGAGCAGCAAGGAGGAGAGCCATGTGTATCTTTTGTGCAACAACCTGCCGACGCTCCTCTGGCTGGCGCAGTCCGGCACGCTGGAGTTCCACGTCTGGCATTCGCGGGCCCGGCCGGGCAAGGACGCGCGATCGAAGAGCACCGACTATGCGACCTCGCTCGAGTCCCTCGAAGCCTCGGTGCTGAACTATCCCGATTACGTCGTCTTCGACATCGACCCGTACATCTACTCCGGCAGGGAGAAGCCGGGAGCGGAGCCCGAGCTCAACACCGTCGCCTTCGAGAAGGGCAAGGAGGTCGCGTTCTGGCTCAAGGAGCTGCTGAACGGGATGGGGCTCGAACCGATCGTCAAGTCCTCCGGCAAGACCGGCCTGCACGTCTTCGTTCCGATCAAGCGAACGATCGATTTCGAGGCTGCCCGGCATGTCTCCGAGCTGGTCGGGCGGCATTTGCTGCGCCTGCACCCGAAGGACATCACCCTGGAGTGGAGCGTGCCCAGGCGGACAGGCAAGATATTCATGGATTACAATATGAACGTACGCGGCAAGACCCTGAACGTCGCCTACTCGCCCCGCGGCGAGCCGGGCGCCCCGGTGTCGATGCCGCTGTCGTGGGACGAGCTCGCAAGCGCGCACCCGCTGGACTTCCGAATCACGAACGTGCCGCAGCGCTTGGAGCAGGCCGGGGATCGTTGGAAAGATGCCCTGGAGCGCAAGCAAAGCCTGGAAGAGGCCCTTGCGCGTGCGCAGACGAATCGGAGGTAGAACATGGCCGCACGATCGATTGCGTCGCTGACGGTTTCCTTCGGGCTGGTGTCGATCCCGGTGAAGCTCTACTCGGCCACCGAAGCGAGCCGCGCGATCTCCTTCAACATGCTGCACAAGACCTGCGGGTCGCGCCTGCGGCAACAGTACTTCTGCATCAAGGAGGACGTCCCCGTTGCGCGCGAAGACATCGTGAAGGGCTACGAGTTCGCGAAGGACCAGTACGTCATCTTCTCGCCGGAAGAGCTCAAGGCGATGGAGGAAGCGGGCACGCACATGGCGGAGATCACCGAGTTCGTGCCGATCGACGCGATCGACCCGATGTACTTCGACAAGGCCTACTACCTCGCCCCCGACAAGGGCGGCGCCAAGCCCTTCGCGCTCCTCGGCGAGGCCTTGCGCGAATCCGGACGCTGCGCCATCGGCCGCTGGGCCGCGCGCGGCAAGCAGTACATCGTGATGATCCGGCCGATCGAGGAGGGGCTCGTGATGCAGCAGCTTCTCTACGCCCGCGAGGTGCGCCCGGTGAAGGAGCTCGAGATCCCGCACACCGAAGTGAAGCCCGCCGAGCTCAAGCTCGCCAAGCAGCTCATCGAGCAGCAGGCCGTCGACGCCTTCGATCCTGCGGCCTACACCGACGAGGTCTCGGCGCGGATCGAGGCGGCCGTGCAGAAGAAGGTCGAAGGCCAGCAGATCACGCTGGCCGAGGAGCCGCAGCCTGGCGCGCAGGTCATCGATCTCATGGACGCGCTGCGCGCGAGCCTCGAGAAGCGCGCGGCCACGCCGTCGCGCGGCAAGGCGGAAGCCGAGCGCAAGCCGCCCAAGCGCGCGGAGCCGGTGGCGGAAGCCGCGCCCGCGCAGGCGGCGCGCAAGACCCGCAAAAAAGCCTGAGCCGGACGGCTCGCGCGTCATGCGCTACGGCGTCCGCGACGTCGAGAAGCTGCTTCGCCTTCCGCGCAGCACCATCCGCGCCCTGATCACTGCCGGCTTCGTCACGCCCACGCGCGGCCCGCGCGGCGCCTGGCAGTTCTCGTTCCAGGACCTGATCGTGCTGCGCACGGCGCAGGCGCTCGCCGAGGCCAAGGTTCCGCATCGGCGCATCACGCGCTCGGTGAGGGAGCTTCGCCGGCACCTCCCGGAAACGATGCCGCTGTCGGGGATCGCGATCTCGGCCGTCGCGGACAAGGTGGTGGTGAGAGAAGGGGCGCGCCGCTGGCAGGCGGAGTCCGGGCAATACCTCCTCGAGTTCGAGGGCGACCCGGCGGACGGCTCACTCTCGGTCGTCGAGCATCCCGCCGCGACGACGATCAAGCCGGCGATTCCGATCGCCGCCAATCCGCATGACGCACAGACCTGGTTCGATCACGCGGTCCGGCTCGAGAAGGACGATGTCGAAGCCGCGGTGGGTGCCTACGAGCGCGCGATCGCCGCCGACGCCGATCTGCTCGATGCGCGCATCAACCTCGGCCGCCTGCTGCACGAAGCCGGCCGTCTCGTGCAAGCGCAACGCACGTACCTCGATGCGCTCGACCGCTGCGGCGGCGACTCGGTGCTTCTGTACAATCTCGGCGTGCTGCTCGAGGACATGAAGCGCCCGAGAGAGGCGTTGAAAGCCTACGAGGCAGCGCTCGCCCTCGATCCGCGCTTCGCCGACGGCCACTACAACGTCGCGCTGCTCTACGAAGCGCTGGGGCGGCGCAACGAAGCGATCCGGCACATGGCGCGCTACCGGACGCTCAGCGCGTAGCGGGTGCCGGGACAGCCGCTTCTGACCCGAAGCGACTGTCGCTGAAGCTCTCTTTCGGCATTGTTGAGCCTTGTTCAATAATCCATGACATCGAGACGACGCGTAGGGTCATGAAGGCCGTCCGGGAGAAACTGGAAGGCGGCGGAGATGTGCAGGGGCAGCGCTAGTTGCTTCAGCGGCTCGACCCTCTCAGCTCGCCTCCGCCGCGGGGTATCGGCTTCCGGGCGATAGCGGACTCACCCCGCTGACCTTAGGCAAACGCCCGTCGATCGCGCCAGTCGAGCGCGGGCTAGCCCTGCAGGCTCACCCAGCGGGCGATCGCATCCGCGAGCTGCAGCATCGTCTGAGCGTCGCTGCGTCCCGCGCGCGCCGGCGCATGGAAGGAATGATCCGCGTCCTCGAACAGCTCGAGCGTCGCGCGATCGCCGAGCCGGGCGATGACCGGCTGCAACAGCGCGAGCTCCGCAAGCGCGTCGCGCGTTCCCTGCAGGAACAGCATCGGTATGCGGACATCGAAGAGGTGCTCCGCGCGCTCGTCCGATGGCCGTCCGGCCGGATGCAGCGGAAAGCCAAGGAAGACGAGACCGTGCACCCCGGGAAGCGGCGCCGCCGCTTGCGCCTGCGACGTCATGCGGCCGCCGAAGGACTTTCCGCCAGCGAAGAGCGGGAGGTTCGGGAGCCGCCGTGCCGCCTCATCGGCCGCGGCGCGTACCGCGGCGTGCGCGACCTTGGGCGGATCGGGCCGCTTCGAGCGCTGCTCCATGTAGGGAAACTGGTAGCGGAACGTCGCGATGCCGCGCTCGGCCAGGACGCCGGCGATGGCGGTCATGAACGGGTGCGTCATGCCCGCGCCGGCGCCATGCGCGAGCACGTAGCACACGCGCACGCCGTCGGGCGCGAGCAGCAGGCCGGAGATCCGTTGATCGCCGACGGCAATCGTCACCGGCTCGGCGACGGCCGTCACGCCCTCTCCATGAAAGCGAATGGCATATGGCGGCCGCGAATGGCGGCGAGCTTTTTCGGTACAATCGTCTCGCGCTCGTTCCAGGCAGTCTACTCCGGATGAAATTCACCCTCGCCGGGTCCCGCTACTTCGGGGCCAAGGTCTTCGAGCTACTGCGCGCCGACGGCACGGATATCGCCAGCGTGGTCGTCCCCGCCGCCGACGATCGCGTGGCGGTCGCGGCGCAGGCGGCAGGGGTGCCGGTCCACGTGCTTGCCGATCCGCACATCGTGCCGGGCGAGGCGATTCCGCAGGGCACGGACCTGGTCGTCGCGGCGCACACCCACGCGCGCGTCAGCCGCGAGGCGCTGGCGCGCTCGCGCCTCGGCGGCATCGGCTATCACCCGTCGCTGCTTCCACGGCATCGCGGCATCGCCGCGGTCGAATGGACGATCCTCGAAGGCGACCCGATCGCCGGAGGAACCGTCTACCACCTCGCCGACACGATGGACGGCGGCGCGATCGCGGCGCAGGACTGGTGCTTCGTGGTCAAGGGCGAGACCGCGCGGGATCTCTGGGAGCGCGCGCTGGCGCCGATGGGCTTCGAGCTTCTGCGGCGCGTCGTTCGGCAGGTGCGCGAGACAGGCGAGCTGCCCGCGCGGGCGCAGGACGAGCGCTTCGCGACCAAGGCGCCGATGATCAAGCGCAGCGTATCGCTGACCGAGCAGGGCGCCGCGATCGCCTCGCTCGTCGCCACGGTGAGCGGCGCGGACCGGCCGGGGATCGTGAGCCTCATCTCCGAGCGCGCGCACGGCTTCGGCGCGAACTGGGCGGGAAGCCGCATCGCGACGCTCGAGGGACGGTTCGCCGGGGTCGTGCATTTCGAGGTTCCCAGCCAGAGCGCCGAGCCGCTGGCCGTCGCGCTGCGTTCGCTCGAAGCTTCGGGCGTGCACGTCGTCGTCACCAAGGAAGAGCCTGCTCCGGTTCCCGCGGGGCGCCGGGCGGTGAGGCTCGAGCTGGCAGGGCACGACCGGCCGGGCATCGTGAGCGAGCTCTCCGGCAGCCTCGCCCGCCGCCGGGTCGGCATCGAGGACCTGCACACCGAGATCGTCGAGGGCGATACGCCCGCGGAGCACCTGTTCAAGGTGCGGGCGCGGCTGGTCGTGCCGGCGGCGGTCTCCAACGACGAGCTTCGCGCGGCGCTCGAGCCGCTCACCCGGGAAATGACGCTCGACATCGCGCTGTAGGCGGGTCGGCGTTCGGCGAGCCGCGCCGGAGGCGACGATCGGCGCGTGCTACTGGAGGGTCCGCGGGAGCTGCGTCCGCCCAGGC
The DNA here is from genome assembly GCA_035501595.1 of Casimicrobiaceae bacterium. Taxonomy (GTDB): domain Bacteria; phylum Pseudomonadota; class Gammaproteobacteria; order Burkholderiales; family Casimicrobiaceae; genus PALSA-1003. Next base: position 13,035 of record DATJVX010000023.1, read on the forward strand.
GCTGCCTCGCGCGAGAGCACGTGCCAGCGATCGGTCAATCCGTCGCAAAGCTCGCGCAGCTTCGGCGCGGCGGCGCTGGCGGCGAGCATCTCGAGGTGGCAGGCGACAGCCAGCGCGAGCTGCCCGCACGGCGCTTCCTGATAGCGGGTCATCAGATACAGCGTGGCAGCGATCAGGACCGCGGGATCGGCCAGATTCGCGGGGCGTTGGGTCAGGTCATCGATCATCGACGTCTCGGCGTTAGTGAAGGGGAGGATCGGAGGGGGCGCGCGGCGGCGGGCACGCCCGCCCCGCGTCGCCGGCCGGCTCGGCGCAGGGTCGCGTGCCTTCGAGCTGGCGCTTCCAGATTTCCTGCAGGGCCTGGCACTGGCGACGGGCCTCTTCGCTGAGCGACCGATGCGCGGCCAGCGCGGCGAGGTTGTCGCGCACCTTGAGTGGCAGGCCGATCGCGCCGTGGCGCAGAAATTCGCCGAGCAGCCACAGCGTCGCCATGAGCGCGGGCTGCGCGTTCTCGGTGTCGATATCGAGCACGTCGGTTTCCATGCGTGCGCCTTTGTGTTCGAAGAGGTCTCGGACGCTCGTCGCCGCCTCGGTCAGCGCCGACGAAACCTGAGGCAGCATAGCGCGTCGCGGTGGGTATGTAAATAAGAATGCTTCTCATTGACATTACCAATACGGCCAACGAGGATTTGGTCGCGCTGAGCCCCGGTTCGGCACTTGATGCGCAGGCCCTCGAGGGCCGCGACCGGCCGACGGCGCTGGTAGCATCTCGCGGGTGAACTACGCCGTCGACCCAGACATCGCGGTCGCGCCGACCCTCGACGCGGCGTTCTACCGCGACGAGGAGGCATTCGCGCTCGCCCGCGAGCGGATCTTCGCCCGCTGCTGGCAGTGGATCGGCGATCTCGCGGACGTCGCCGCGGCCGCCTCGCTCTCCCCGCGCACGCTGCTGCGCGGCTTTCTAGACGAGCCGCTGCTCCTTTCGCGCGACGCCCAGAGCACGCTGCACTGCCTGTCGAACGTGTGCACCCATCGCGGAAACATCCTCGTGCGCGAGGCGCGAGCCGGCGCCGCCGACATCCGCTGCGGCTATCATTCGCGGCGCTTCGATCTCGCGGGCCGCATGACGTTCATGCCGGAGTTCTCGCAGGCGAAGCGCTTTCCCTCGCCGCAGGACGACCTCCCCGGCGTTCCCTTCGGCGCGTGGGCCGGTCACGGCTTCGCGGCGGTCGATCCCGTCGCGCCTCTGGAAGTGGTCATGGGCGCGGTCGCGGAGCGCGTCGCCGCGCTGCCGGTCGAGCGGTTCCGAAACGACCCGGCGTCGAGCCGCGACTACACGGTGCACGCGCACTGGGCGCTGTACGTGGAGAACTATCTGGAAGGTTTCCACGTTCCCTTCGTCCATCCGGCGCTGAGCCGCACGGTCGACGTCTCGACCTACGCCGAGGAGCTCTTCCGCTATTCGAGCCTGCAGACCGCGCTTGCGAAGGACGGCGAGGCGACTTTCGACGCCTCGGAAATCGGCGACGGCCGGCCGGGCCGCGTCGCCGCGCTCTACGCCTGGATCTTCCCCAATCTCATGCTCAACTTCTACCCGTGGGGCCTGTCGCTCAATCGGGTCGTCCCGGAAGCCGTCGACCGGACGCGCGTCGAATTCCGCAGCTACGTGTGGGACGAGGCGAAGCGCGGGCACGGCGCCGGCGGCGCGCTGCACGAGGTCGAGCTCGAGGATGAAGCGGTCGTGGAGGCGGTGCAGCGGGGCGTGCGCTCGCGCTTCTATCGCGGCGGCCGCTACTCGCCCACGCGCGAGCGCGGCCCGCATCACTTCCACCGCCTGCTCTGCGAATTCCTGCGCGACGTGGGCGAAGGCGGGGCGGTCCGATAGGCCGTGAGTCGCGAGGCCGTGGCGCGGCCTCGCCCCACGGTTCGGTCGGCGTTGCGTGCTACCCGCGCAACGCACTCAGCCCGGGCCCCGCGCCACGTCGTAATACTTCCACTCGTGGACTTGGAACGGGCTCCGCTTGTAGCCCTTGAGCCAGGGCTGCGCGATGACGTTGCCGTAGGCATTCATGACGAGGATCCACGGCGTGTAGGACTGCACGAGCTCGGTCATCTTCCGGTAGAGGGCGGTGCGCTCCGGGCCGTCCTGCAGCAGCAGCGCCGCGCGATACGCGCGATCGAACTCGGGCAGGCGGAAGCGCGCGTCGTTGGACGTGCCGATGGTCTCGCTGAAGAGCGGTGTGGCGAACGCCTCGGGATCGGGGACCGATGCGATCCAAGTGAGGCCCCACATCTGGAGCTGGCCGGCCTCCGACATCTTGTTGAGCTCGGGCCATTTCTGGGTGAAGAAGCTCATGCGGATGCCGATCGCATCCATGTTCTTCTTCCACAGCTCGTTCAAGGTCCGGTCGAGCGCGTCGGGTGTGGACGCCTTGACGATCGTGAGCGGCTTGCCGTCCGGCTGCTCGCGGTAGCCGTCGCCGTCGCGGTCCTTGTAGCCGAACCGGTCGAGGAGCGCGCGCGCTGCAGCCGGGTTGTAGGTATTGCTCGCGGCGAGCGTCGGATCGTGACCCGGCATGCCCGGCGGGACGAGCTGCGAGGCGAGCAACCCCTGGCCGTGGCGAACGAGGTCGATCTCGGCCTGGCGATCGTAGCCGAGCGCCATCGCGCGGCGCAACGCGATCTTCTCCGGCGTGTAGCCTCCGACGACGGGATCGTCAAGATTGAAGAACCACATCGCGAGCGACGGATCGATCTTCCGGTGCAGGATGACGCCGCGCTTCGCATACTCTGCACGGAGCCTGCCGTCGCGCAGCACGTTGTCCGCGATGGACGCCGGCACCTCGAGGAAATCGATCTGCCCGCTCTCGAATGCGAGCAGCCGCGGCAGCGCTTCCTCGATGATGCTCACTTCGACGCGACCGGCGATCGGCAGCTTCTTGCCCGCGTTCGCGCTGGCGATCGCGGCGTCGCCCGGCTCGCTGCCTTCCGCAGGAACGGGGTAGGTTTCGTCGCGGTAGCCCGGGTTCGCCTCGAGGACGATCTTCTGGCCGCGCGTCCACGATTTCAGCCGGTACGGACCGGTGCCGACCGGATGATCCATGACGCGGTTGGAATCGTCCCTATAGGCGTCGACGACCTCGCGGGCGACCGCCGCGAGCCCATCGTAGGAGAGCCAGTACTGGAAGCCGTAGTAGGGCTCCTTGAACCGGATGCGCAGCGTGTAGCGGTCGAGCGCCTGCACGCCATCGATCTTCCGGTCGTAGTCGAAGCGGTTGTCCTTGCGCGCGCGCTCGAGAGCCTGGTCGAGGCCCACCAGGCGATGGTCGAAGAGGTACAGCCAGTACGAGCGAACCTTCGGATCGAAGATGCGCTTGATGCTGTAGACGTAGTCCTCGGCGGTGAGCTCGCGTCGGCGTGCCTTGAACGCCGGATCGTCGGCGAAATAGATCCCGGGGCGGACCTTGACGGTGAACGTGCGGCCGCCGTCGCTTACCTCGGGCAGGCTCGCGGCGGTGTTCGGCACGAGCCGCACGGGCCGGGCGAAGTAGTCGTAGGTGTAGAGCGGATCGAAGATCGCGTGGCAGACGTAGAACGAATAGGAGTCGTAGACGGCCTGCGGATCGAGCCCATTCTCCGCGACCGCGAACGCCACGCGGATGGTCTTCGCCATGTCGGCGGCTTCGATCGGGGCCGTCGCGATCGCAAGCGCGGCCGCGAGCGAGGCGAGCAACCGGCGGTTCATCGATCGAGAAACGCCTCCAGGCGCCGCACACCCTCGACCAAGCGGTCCCGCGACGCCGCGAAGCACCAGCGTACGAAGCCCTGGCCCTCGGGGCCGAACGCGCTGCCTGGGGCGAGCCCGAGCTTCGCTTCGCGCACCAGCGCCTTGCAGAAGGCGAGGCTGTCGGTCACGCCGTCGACGCGGAAGAACGCGTACATCGCGCCCGCAGGCGGCGCCGCATGAATCCCGGGGATGCGCGCGAGCTCGCCCAGCAGGAAATCGCGAGCGGCGCGAAGCCGCTCGCGGGTGTGCAGCACGGTCGGCTCGCCTTCGGTGATCGCGACCACGCCGGCGCGCTGCACGAACACCGGGGAGCACGACGTGTTGTACTCGATCAGCTTGCCGAGGTCGGGCATGAGCGCCGCCGGCGCGACGATCCAGCCGAGCCGCCAGCCGGTCATCAGCCACGCCTTGGAGAAGCTGTTGGTGCTGACGATGCGCTCGCCCGCCTCGGCGAGAGCGAGCAGCGAGGGGGCCGGCGCCGAAGGCGTCTCGCCCGCGTAGTACAGGCGCTCGTAGACGTCGTCGGCGATGATCCAGATGCCGTGCCTGCGGCAATGCGCGAGGATCGCTTCGCAGGCTTCGCGGTCCAGCGTCCAGCCGGTCGGATTGTTCGGCGAATTGATCATCACCGCACGCGTGCCCGGGGCGAGCGCGGAGAGGAGCCGCTCGAGATCGAGCCGCCAGCCGCGCTCGCCGAACTCGAGAGCGACGCGAACGACCTCGGCGCCGAGGATGCGCGGAATCTCGGTGAGGTTCGGCCAGAGCGGGGTGATGCAGACGATCCGGTCGCCCGGATCGACCAGCGCCTCGACGGTCAGCATCAGCGCCGACATGCCCGAAGCGGTCACGGCGACATTCTCCGGCGCGATCGGGCGGCGCAGGCGCGAGAGGTAGGCGGAGATCGCCGCGCGCAGCTCTGGGATGCCGAAATTCTGGGTGTAGAACGTTTCGCCCGCGGCGAGCGATGCCGCGGCCGCGTCGCGGATGAAGGCCGGCGTCACTTCGTCGGGCTCGCCGAACCAGAAGGGCAGGATCTCCGCGTCGCCCATCCCGGCGTTGGCTACTTCCCGGATCTGCGAGGCCAGGAGCGCGCGCACCGCGCCTCGGGCGTGGAGCTCGCGGAGAGCCGGAGCGCGATCGTTCATGGGGAATAGAATAGCAAACGAGGAGGGCGGACACCGATGAAGGTCTACGGCATCGTCAACTGCAACACCGTGAAGGCCGCGCGCGCCTGGCTCGACCGGCGCAAGCTCGCCTACGAATTCGTCGACTTCAAGAAGACGCCGCCGACGAAGGAGCTGCTCGCGCGCTGGTGCAAGGCCTTCGGCTGGGAGACCGTGCTCAATCGCCGCGGCACGACCTGGCGTCTGCTGCCGCCGGCCGCGCAGGCCGGGGTCAGGGACGAGGCGAGCGCGATCGCGCTCATGCTCGACAGGCCGACGGTGATCAAGCGGCCTGTCATCGACGATGCGAAACCGCGCCTGATCGGCTTCGACGAAGCGCAGTACGCGCGAACGCTGTAGAAATTCGGCGGCATCGCGAGGTTCCCGCGCGAGGCGCTCGCCGACCGGGGAAGACTCGGTCGCTTGGGGGGTGCCGGGCCGCGTCCTGGAGCGCGCGTCCCGGCCACCCGGGGACCGATCGGTCCTCCCTGCTCGGCGCGCGCTACGCGAAGGCGAACACCGCGAACGCGAGGACGAGGCTCGCGGCGATCCCTACCGCGAGGCTGCGCGCGGCGAGCCGCGTCATGTCCCGCCAGACGCGATGGTCGAGCGCGATGGCGGTGGTGCGGTGGGCGTTGCGCATGGGGGCTTCCTCTTCCTGCTCATGCGAGTAGGCGCCTCGCGGATGGCGCGACGCTGTCGAGAAAAAGGGCGCGGCGGCGAAGAATCATGGCGGAATGATGGCAAGCCCTCGGGCGAAGGGCTCCGCGCGGTCCGCGCGCCGCTCCTGCGCGTCCGGCGCGCCGCTCCCGAAGCTGCGGCCGCGTGCGCTATAGTCTCGACGCTGCCTCGAACGCCGCCGCCGCTGCCATGACCCGCCGCATCGCCATCGTCGAGGACGAACCCGCGATCCGCGAGAACTACGCCGACGTGCTGCGCAAGCACGGCTACGAGGTCGCCACCTACGCGAACCGCGCCGACGCGTTGCGCGCCTTCAAGAGCCGCCTGCCCGACCTCGCGGTGGTCGACATCGGGCTGCGCGACGACGTCGACGGCGGCTTCGCGCTATGCCGGGAGCTGCGCGCCCTCTCGGCGAGCGTGCCGATCATCTTTCTCTCGGCTCGCGACTCCGACTTCGACGTGGTCGCGGGGCTGAGGCTGGGCGCGGACGACTACCTCACCAAGGACGTGAGCCTGCCGCAGCTGCTCGCGCGCATCGCCGCGCTTTTCAGGCGCAGCGACCTGCTGGCGGCGCCGCAGGCGTCGGAGGAGATCCTGGAGCGCGGATCGCTGTCGCTCGATCTCAAGCGGCTCACCGCGCACTGGGCAGGGAAGCGCGTCGACCTGACGCTCACCGAATTCTGGATGGTGCACGCGCTGGCGCGCTTCCCCGGGCACGTCAAGGAGCGCGACGCGCTGATGCGCGAGGCCGAGATTGTCGTCGACGACGGCACCATCACCTCGCACGTCAAGCGCATCCGCAAGAAGTTTCTCGCCCTCGACCCGGCGTTCGACTGCATCGAGACGGTCTACGGCATGGGTTATCGCTGGAACGCGGCGGCATGAGCAGCCCTCCGGAGGTCGTGACCGGATTCGGCTCGTTGCGCCGCACGACGGTACAGCCGGCTGTGACGCCGGGCGCAGATCCGGCGGGGCCGGCGGCCGCGCCGCGAACGAAGCGGCGAGCCGGGCTCGCGCTGGGCATCCGTGCGCAGCTCCTGCTGGTGCTCACGGTCTTTCTTGCCGTCCCCTGGCTGGGCTACGAGTACGTGCAGGAGCTCGAGCGCTTCCTGCGCGACGCGCAGGAGCGCACGCTCGCCGGCACCGCGCAGGCGGTGGCCACGGCGCTGCACGACCGCGGCCCGCTGTTCGAGATACCGGTCGCGCCGCTCGACACGCTGCCCGCCGAGCGCACGCGCGACGATGCGGCGCCGCGTTCGGGCTCGGTCGCGACGCCGGGGTCGCCGGAGATCGCGCAGATCCTCCACGGCCTGTCGCGCACGACGGCGCGGATCTTCGTCGTCGACCGCGAGCAGCACGTGCTCGCGCGCGCGGGCAGCCTGAAGCGCGCGCCGGCGCCCGAAGCCCCGGCCCCCGACGCTTCGTACCCCGCGCGCTTCGTCGCCTGGCTCGACCGCGAAGCGCTGCAGCCCCTGTACGCGCGCCTCCTGCAGTCGCCGACCGAGGATTTCAGCGACGAGCGCCCCGGGCGGGCCGTGGCGACAGGCAAGGACGTCGAGGGAGCGCTCGCCGGCATCCTGACCATCGATCGGCGGCCGACCGCGGACGGCAAGGCGGTCATCGTCGCCGCCGCCCATCCCATCTGGGTCGGCGACGAGGTCAAGGGCGCCGTGATCGTCGAGGAGACGACCAACGCCGTGCTCGCCGAGCGCAACCGCGCGTTCGCGCGGCTGTTCAACATCGTGCTCGCCGCGCTGCTCGTAGGCTCGGTCGCGCTCACCCTCTACGCTTCGTGGCTCTCGATGCGCATCCGGCGGCTCCGCGACGAGGCCGAGGCCGCGATCGACGCCCGTGGCCGGGTGCGCGGCAAGCTGCCCGGCTCGAGCGCCCGCGACGAGATCGGGGACCTTTCCCGGAGCTTCGGCAACGCGCTCGCGCGCCTCACCCAGTACGCGAGCTACCAGGAGGCGATGGCGGGCCGGCTCTCGCACGAGCTGCGCACCCCGATCGCCGTCGTGCGCTCCTCGATCGACAATCTCGCACTGCAACCGCTGCCGGACGACGCGCGCGTCTACATCGGCCGCGCGCAGGAGGGACTCGGCCGGCTCGCGAGCATCATCACGCGGATGACGGAGGCGACCCGGCTCGAGGAGAGCCTCGCGGAGGCGGAGCGCGAGCGCTTCGACCTGGCCAGGGTCATCGTCGGCTGCGTCGACGGCTACCGCGCGGCGTATCCGGGGCGGACGTTCGAGCTGCGGGTGCCCTCCGGCGAAGCCTCCTACTACGGCGCACCCGACCTCGTGGCGCAGATGCTCGACAAGCTGTGCGAGAACGCCGTGGAGTTCGCGACGCCCGGCACGGCGATCGTGGTCGCGCTGCAGGAAGACGAAACCCGCTTTCGCATCGCGGTCACGAACCGGGGGCCGTCGCTGCCGGCGACGATGCAGGGCCGACTCTTCGATTCGATGGTCTCGGTCCGCGACCGCCACGTCGACAGCGGCCCCCACCTAGGCCTGGGGCTGTACATCGTGCGGCTCATCGCCGAGTTCCATGGCGGGCGCGCGATCGCCGCCAACCGCGACGACGGCGACGGCGTCACGGTCAGCGTGACGCTGCCGCGCGTGCGCGCCGAGCGCTGAAACCGCGCCTCGCGCTTTTCGCGCTCCCGGGACGCCGAATCACTGCGCGACGCCGCGCGGCGCCGACGCGGTCATCCCGAGCTGATCGACGAGGAAGCTGTAGACGTCGGCCTCCTCCTCGATGCGCGTGGCGAGCGCCGTGCCGATGCCGTGGCCCGCGGCGGCCTCGGTCCGCAGCAGGATCGGGTTCGCCGACGAGGTCGCCGCCTGCAGCCGCGCGGTCATCTTCCGCGATTCGTACGGCGCGACGCGGCCGTCGTTGTCGCCCGCGGAGAACAGCACCGCCGGATAGGCGACGCCGTCGCGGGCCTGGTGATACGGCGAGTAGGCGTACATCGCGCGGAACTGCTCGGGATCCTTGACCGTGCCGAATTCGGTGACGTTGAATTCGCCGTTCGGCTGCAGCTCCCAGCGCAGCGCGTCGTAGAAGCCGACCTCGCTTACGACCGCCCGCATGAGCTGCGGATGCTGGACCAGCGTGGCGCCCATCAGCAGGCCGCCATTGCTGCCGCCCATGATCGCGGCTTTGTCGGGACGGGTGACCTTGCGGTCGATCAGCATCTCGAGCGCCGCGGCGAAATCGTCGAAAACGTTCTGCTTGTGCGTGAGGTTTCCCGCGAGGTGCCACGGCTCCCCGTATTCGCCGCCACCGCGCACGCCCGCGACGGCATAGATCCCGCCGTAGTCCAGCCACAGCCGCAGCATGGGGGAGAAGTACGGCGCCATGGTGATGCCGTAGCCGCCGTAACCGTAGAGCAGCGTCGGGTTGCTGCCGTCGAGCTTCGAGTCCTTCCGGCGCACGATCGTCACCGGCACCCGCGTACCGTCCCTCGACACCGCGAACTCGCGCTCGACGAGGGCGTCGTCGAGGTTGAACGGATAGCGGCCGGCGAGCTCGGTCGGGATCAAGCGGTCGGCGCGTGCGTCGTAGCGCGCCACCGCCCGCGGCTGGACGTAGCTCATGGTCGTGACCAGGACGTCGTCGGCGTCGAGCGCCTCGGAGACGGTGACGCTGGAAGCCGGCGGCGTCTTGAGCTCGCGCAGAAGCTTCCCCGCGGGGGAGTAGACGCGCACGAGCGACGGTCCGCCGTCGCGGAACGTGACGTAGACGAGCGAGCGGGTGGCCCGCACCTCCTCCGCCACGAGCTTCGACTCGGGCACGACGACACGGGCGCTCGCGAGCGACGGGCGCGTCACGGGAATGGCGATGATGCGGCCGAGCGGCGCGTCCTTGATCGTCATCCCGTAGAGCATGCCGTCGCCGCCGAAACCGAGCTGCTTCACCCCGTCGCGGAAGCCGGCGACCTCGTGCCAGGCGCCGTCGGGGCTGCGCAGGTGGTAGGCGATCTCGCCGCCGTCGCCGTTGCGCACGGTGGCGAGAAGGTACTTCCCGTCGCGGCTCGCGTGCAGCCCGATCTCGGCGATGCGGGGCAGCTCGCGCCCGATCACGTAGCGATCGCTCGCCGCCGGCGTCCCCAGCGGGTGGAAGTACACCTGCTGGAAGAAATGCCGATCTTCCTGCGGCCGTTCGTTGCCCTGCGGGTAGCGCGTGTAGTAGAAGCCTCGGCTGTCCGGCGCCCATTCGAAGCTGCCGCCGCCGGTCGGATAGTTGACGCCGGGAATCTCGTCGCCGAGCTGTTCGCCGCTCGCCACGTCGTAGACGTGCGCGGTCCCGTCCTCGCTCCCGTTCTTCGACAGCGACACCGCGACGCGCTTGCCGTCGAACGAGGGCGTGAAGAAGTCGATCGTGGTGTGCCCGGAAGGGTCGAGCGCGTTCGGGTCCACGACCACGCGCTCGCCGCGCACGTCACCGGAGGGCGGGATTGCCACCAGGATCGGCTGGTTCTTCGGCGGCTGGATCTTGAGCGCGAACAGCAAATGCCCCCGATACTGGAAATCGTAGCGCCGCACCGGCGCCGTGCGCAGCAGCTCCTCGACGCGGGCGGCGATCGCGGGTCGTTGCGGGAGGGCGTCCAGGTAGCCGCGCGTCACTGCGTTCTCGTCGGCGGCCCAGCGCTTGACCTCGGGGCTCGCGTCGTCTTCGAGCCAGCGATAGTCCTCGGTGACGGCCACGCCGTGGTAGACGTCGGTCACCGGGCGCTTGGCGGTGGGCGGATACTGCAGCTCGACCGCCGCCACGCCGGCGCTCAGGAGGGCGAAGCCGCAGGCACCGGCGGCTGCGAGTCGGAAGGAGGCCATGCGAGCTCCAGGAGGGGCGACCGGGGCGATTTTACCTTTCCGCGGCCTCGGCGATGCATCCCGTGCGTGCGCGCTCTTCGGCGATAATGGCGCGGCTCCGCTCGAACACAACGTGACCGCCCCGCGCTTCCTGCCGCTGTACGCCTGCTTTGCCGCGGCGTACGTGCTCTCCTACACCTATCGCACCATCAACGCGGTGATCTCGCCCGAGCTCACCGCCGAGCTCGGCATCTCGGCTTCGTCGCTGGGCCTGCTCACGAGCGCCTACTTCGTCGCCTTCGCGTCGATGCAGGTGGCCTGCGGCGTCCTGCTCGATCGCTACGGTCCGCGCCGCGTGGAGCCCGTGCTGCTGGTGCTCGCCACGGTGGGCGCGCTCGCGTTCGCCGCCGCCGACACGCTGACGGGGCTCACCGCGGCACGCGCGCTGATCGGCGCCGGCGTCGCCGTGTGCCTGATGGCGCCGTTGAAGGCGATCGCAACCTGGTATCCGCTGGAGCGCCAGCCCTCCCTGGGCGGCTGGATGATGTTCGCAGGCGGCGTGGGTGCGCTGCTTTCCACCACCCCGCTCGCGGCGGCGCTGAACCTGATGTCATGGCGCGCGATCTTCGTCGCGCTCGCCGCCGCCACGCTCGCCGTCGCGATCGCGATCGCCCTCGTCGTTCCCGACACACCGCAGGAGCTGCGCGCGGCGGCGGCGCAGAGCTCGTGGCGCGGCGTCAAGCTCGTCTATCGCCACGCCAGGCTGTGGTGGATCGCGCCGCTCACGGGGCTCGGCATGGGATCGCTCATGGCGATCCAGGGACTGTGGTCCGTGCCGTGGATGATCGAAGTCGACGGCTATACACGCTCCGAAGCCGCGAACCGCTTGCTCGCCATGGGGCTCACCACGCTCGCCGGCTATGCCTTCGTCGCGCTCGCATCGACGCGCCTCGCGCGCCTGGGCATCGCGCCGCGGCATCTGGTGCTCGGCGGCTACGGATTGCAGGTCGCGATGCTGGCGCTGATCGCGACCTCAGCCGTGCCCTTCACCTACCTTCTATGGGCGCTCTATGGGCTCACCGCGGCGGTCAACATCCTGGGTTACCTGCTGTTGAACGAGGGTTTCTCGCGCGAGCTCGCCGGGCGGGCGAGCACCGCGCTCAACCTCGTGATGTTCTCGACCTCCTTCGTGGTGCAGTGGGGCATCGGGGCGATCGCCGACGCGTCCCGGGCGACGTTCGGCCTCGACCTCGCGGGCGGGCTGCGCGCCGCGTTCGGCGTTGTCCTGATCGCGGAGATCGCAGCCTACGCCTGGTTTGCGATGCACTGGCGGCGGCACTCGGTCGTCGGCGGCCTCGCGAGCGTGGCGGGATGATGCGCCTGCACATCCTCGGCATCTGTGGCGCGTTCATGGGCGGGCTGGCCGCGCTCGCCCGGGCGGCCGGCCACGCGGTGACCGGCTGCGATGCGAACGTCTACCCGCCGATGAGCACGCAGCTCGCGGCGCTGGGCATCGAGCTCACCGAGGGCTACGCTGCCGGACAGCTCGGCACCGTCGCCGCGAACGCCGATGTCTTCGTGGTCGGAAACGCGATCGCGCGCGGCAATCCGCTGCTCGAGGCGATCCTCGACAGCGGCCGGGCGTATACCTCCGGCCCGCAGTGGCTCGCCGAGAACGTTTTGCGCGACAAATGGGTGCTCGCGATCGCGGGAACGCACGGCAAGACGACGACCACGGCGCTGCTCGCCTGGATCCTCGATCGCGCCGGCCTCGATCCGGGCTTCCTGATCGGCGGCGTGCCGATCGACTTCGCCGCCTCGGCGCGCCTGACCGGGACACCGTACTTCGTGATCGAGGCCGACGAGTACGACACCGCGTTCTGCGACAAGCGCTCCAAGTTCATCCACTACCGGCCGCGCACCGCGATCCTCAACAACCTCGAATACGATCACGCGGACATCTTCCCGGACCTGGGCGCGATCGAGACGCAGTTCCATCATCTCGTGCGCACGATTCCGCGGCGCGGCCGCCTGGTGGTCAACGGCGGGGACGCCAACCTCGCTCGCGTGCTCGCGCGCGGCTGCTGGAGCGAAGTCGAGCGTTTCGGCGTCGACGGCGCGCAGTGGACGATCTCCGCCGACGGCGCGATCGCCCGCGCCGGCAATGCCGAGGGCGTGCTCGCGCCGTTCGCGCTGATCGGCGCGCACAACCGGCTGAACGCGCTCGCTGCGGTGGCGGCCGCGGCGCACGTCGGCGTCCCGGTGGCGAAGAGCATCGCGGCGCTCGCGAGCTTTCGAGGCGTCAGGCGGCGGCTGGAGGTTCGCGGGACCGTCCGCGGTATCACCGTCTACGACGATTTCGCGCACCATCCGACGGCGATCGCCGCGACGGTCGCCGCGCTGCGCCGCCATGCGCCCGACGCGCGCATCCTGGCGGTGCTCGAGCCTCGATCGAACACGATGAAACTCGGCACGATGAAGGCCGCGCTTCCGGGCAGCCTGGCCGCCGCCGATCTCGTGTTCTGCTACGCGCCCAAGCTCGGCTGGGATCCTGCGCAGGCGCTCGCGCCGCTCGGCGATCGGGCGCTGACGACGGGCGCGCTTCCGGAGCTGATCGACGCGATCGTCGCCGCCGCGCGTCCCGGCGACAAAGTCCTCGTCATGAGCAACGGCGGCTTCGGCGGCATCCACGACAAACTGCTCTCCCGCTTCGCCGCCGAGCAGGCATGAGCTGCTTCGCCCGCGATCCGGCCCGGGACGAACGGCGGTGAATTCCGCGCCACGCATCGCATACCTGCACGGCTTCAACAGCTCGCCCGCCTCCATCAAGGGGCGGCTGCTCGCGCGGGCCGTCGCCGCGCTGCCCGAGAGGCGGCGGCCGGAGTACTTCATGCCGCAGCTCTCGCACCGGCCCGACGAGGCGATCGGCAGCGTTTCCGCGTGGGCGGAGCATCGAGCCCGCGCAGGCGGCGCGTCGCTCGCCTTCGTCGGCAGCTCGCTGGGCGGCTTCTACGCGACCTGGCTCGCCGAGCGCTACTCGGCGAAAGCGGTCCTCGTCAACCCGGCGATCCATCCCGAGCTCGATCTCGCGGCGTACGTCGGCCCGCAGCGCAACCTCTATACGCACGAGTCCTACGAGCTTCGCGCCGAGGACGTCGCCCGGCTCGCCGCTTTCGCCGTCGTCCGACCGACGCGGCCGGAGCGCTATCTGCTGCTCGTGCAGACGGGTGACGAGGTGCTCGACTACCGCGCGGCGGTCCGCATGTATGCCGGCGCCTGGCAATCGGTGCAAGGGGGCGGCGACCACGGCTTCCAGGATTTCGCGGCGCAGATACCGGCGGTGCTGCGCTTCATCGGGGTCGCGGCCAGTTGAGGCCAGGCTTCCGCGCCGAGAGGATGCCCGGTAACATCGCGGCGACTTCAAATAGGCTCGGAGGAAGGATGCATCGCCGGCGTTCGATCGGTCTCCTCTGCGGCGCCGCGCTCGGCGTCGCGCTGCCCGCGCGCTCTCAGGCGCCGACCTACCACGTCGGCGCGACGCCGACCGGCATTCCCTTCAGCTATCTCGACCCCAAGACCGGCAGCATACAAGGCGCGATGGTCGACGTGGTGCGCCTGGTGGCGGACCAAGCCGGGTTCGCCGTGAACATCGAGGCGACACCGTTCGCGTCGCTGATTCCCGCGCTCACCGAGAAGCGCATCGACATCATCGGGGCGGCGATGCTGGTCACCGCGCCGCGGCGCGAGGTGATCGACTTCAGCGACCCGGTGTTTGCGTGTCCCGAAGGCCTGGTGGTCAACATCACCGACAAGACCGAGTACCGCTCGCTCGACGACCTCAAGGGGAAGATCGTCGGTGCGCAGACGGGCACGGTGTACGTCGACTTTCTGCGTCGCGCCGGGGATTTTGCCGAGATCAAGCTCTACCCCTCGCTCGCCGACATCCTGCGCGAGGTGAGCCAGGGGCGGCTCGTCGCGGGCTTCGGCGACGCGCCTATCCTCGCCTACCAGCTCGCGCAGAACGTGAGCCTGCGGGCTCGGCTGGTGCCGACCTACGAATCCGAGCTCTCCGCGACGATCAGCCTCGCCGTGCGCAAGGGCGACGCCGAGCTCCTGGGCCGGATCAACGCGGCGCTCGCCGCGCTCCGGAGCGATGGGACGCTCGACAAGATCGTCGTCAAGTGGAACCTCCGCTAGCAGGGATGCGCGCCGCTCTCTCGAGCGAGGGGCCTGCTGTGATCGACAGATCCGGTATTGCGTTGCAACACCAGCGCAATGCGGACGCGGGTAAAATGTCGCGCATGTCCTGGCGAAGTAAAGCAACGCTCTCTTCCTGATTCGCAGCGGTCCCGCGCGTCGGGATCCGCGACTGCAGTCGTTTCGCCATCCATCAACGGCAAGTCGACGGCGCGCTCTCACGAGGAGCGCGGCGTCGTGAGGTTCCACCGGAACGACCGGGCAACCCTCGAGTCGAAGGAGTGCAGCATGAAGACCCATATTCGATCCGGCCAGCGCGCCGACCACCGCTCCGCGGGGCTCCCCGCACCGGGCTCGTCGTACATCGACACGGAGCGCCGCTACGGCGCCTGGAACTACGAGCCCCTCCCCGTCGTGATGGCGCACGGCGAGGGCGTGTGGCTCTGGGACGAGCACGGCAGGCGCTATCTCGACATGCTCTCCGCGTACTCCGCGGTGAGTCACGGCCACGCGAACCCGCGCATCGTCCAGGCGCTGATCGCGCAAGCGCAGCGCCTCGCGGTGACGTCGCGCGCCGTCCACACCGACCGGCTCCCCGCGTTTCTCGAGAAGCTCACGAAGCTCACGGGGCTCGATCGCGCGCTGCCGGTGAATACCGGGCTCGAAGCGGTCGAGACCGCGCTCAAGGCCGCGCGCAAGTGGGGCTACCGGGTGAAGGGCATCGCGGAGGGCAAGGCGGAAATCGTCGTCTGCGAGAACAACTTTCACGGGCGCTCGATCACCATCGTCGGGTTCTCCTCCGACCCGCAGTACAGCGACGGCTTCGGTCCGTTCGCGCCCGGGTTCAGGCTGGTGCCCTTCGGCGATGCCTTGGCGCTCGAGGCGGCGATCACCCCGCAGACCGCAGCGTTCCTGGTGGAGCCTATCCAGGGCGAAGGCGGCATCGTCGTGCCGCCGGAAGGCTACCTCGCGGAGTGTGCGCGCATCTGCCGGAAGCACCGCGTGCAGCTCCTCGTCGACGAGATCCAGACGGGCATGGGCCGCACCGGCCGCTTCCTCGCCTGCGAGCACGAGGGCGTGCGGCCCGACGGGCTGATGCTGGGCAAGGCGCTCGGCGGCGGGATGCTGCCGGTCTCGGCGTTCGTCGCGACCCACGAGCTGATGCAGGTCTTCCGCCCCGGCGATCACGGGAGCACCTTCGGCGGCAACCCGCTCGCCGCGACGGTCGCCCTCGAGGCCCTGGAGGTGCTCTTCGACGATCGCCTGATCGAGCGCTCGGCGGAGTCCGGCGCGCACCTGCTCGAGCAATTGCGCACGGTGAAGAGCCCGCTCATCCGCGAGATCCGCGGCAAGGGCCTGTTCGTCGGACTCGAGGTCGACACGCGCCGAACCGATGCGCGGACCATCGTCGACCGGCTGCTCGCTCGCGGGGTGCTGTCGAAGGACACGCACAACACGGTCGTGCGCTTCGCGCCGCCGCTGTACATCGGACGGCAGGAAATCGATTGGGCGGTCGAGCAGGTGCGCGCGGTCTTCGCCGATCTCGGGGAGGGGATGCGGCGCGCGGCCTGACGCGCGCAGTCGGAGCGAGCGCTACGAACCGACTCACCGCTTTCCTGGGCGCTCTCGCCTTCGCCTTCTCCTGCGGCGCGGCCGCGCAAGGCCGCTTCTGCGCGAGCCAGCAGACGCTGCAGTTCGGCAACGTAATGGTCGGCGCGAGCGCGACCGCCGATGTGACCGTCGCCAACTGCGGCGACGCGCCGTGGTCGTTCACCGACGTCTCGCCCGACCCGGTGACCGGTCCGAGCTGGCACGTCGCCACCGATTGCGCCGCCGGGCTCGTGCTCGCGCCCGGCGCGACCTGCGCGGTTGCGGTGACGCTCGCGCCCATTGCCACGGGCCAGACCTCGGGCGGACTCTGGCTGCACAACTCGAGCGCGGATCCCGACGAGCTGATCGCCTTCTACGGTCGCGGCGTCGATGCGCAGGCGGGAACCGCCGCGCTCTCGTTCGAGCCCGCGGCCGTGGCGTTTCCGCCGCAGCCGCTGGGCAGCACGTCCGCCGGCATCGCGGTCGCGCTCGTCAACGCGGGCCCCGCGGCGCTCGTCCCGAGCGCGCTGGTGATCAATGGCGTCGACCCCTACGACTACAGCGTGACCGGCAGCTGCAAGGTCGGCAGGGCGATCGCGCCCGGAGGCTCGTGCACGCTCACCTTCTTCTTCACGCCGGCGGCGCTCGGCCCGCGGCCCGCGGAGCTGGTGGTCGATTCGCCCCAGCTCGCGAATCTCGCGTTCCTCTCCCTGAGCGGCACGGGCTCCGCCGACGCACTGCCCCCGTCCGACGCCGACATCGTCGAGTTCGTCTATCCGCCCGCCGAGCACTATTTCCTGACGGGCTCGGCGGCCGAAGAGGCAGTCCTCGACGCGAGCGGACTGTGGCTGCGCACCGGCTACCATTTCCACGCCTGGTCCGCCGACGGCGCCGCGCCGGGGACGCTTCCGGTGTGCCGCTTCACGGGGACGCCCGACATCGGTCCGAATTCCCATTTCTACACCGCCGCCGCCGACGAGTGTGCGATCGTCGCCGCGAACCCCTACTGGGTCTACGAGGGAACGGCGTTCCGCACGCTCGTGCCCGTCGCCGGAACCTGCAGCGCGGGGACCGCGCCGGTGATCCGCTTCTTCCGCAGCGGCTCCGACGTCACTCAGGTGCGGCACCGCTACGTGGTGGATGCCGCGGAGGCCGAGCAGATGCGCTCCACGGGCTGGCTCGAGGAAGGCCCGGTGTTCTGCGCGCCGATGTAGCCTCCGCGCCACGGTCCGATCGGCCTGCTAAGATGGGACATGCCCAAGCCCACGCTCGCCGACAAGCTGGTCGTGGCGATCTCGTCGCGGGCGCTGTTCGACCTGTCGGAAAGCCACCGCATCTTCACCGAGCAGGGCGTCGATGCGTATCAGCGCTACCAGATCGCGCACGAGGACGAGTTCCTCGCGCCCGGGCCCGCCTTCACCCTGGTGAAGAAGCTGCTGCGCCTCAACCGCCCCGACAAGCAGTACGTGGAGGTGATCCTGCTGTCGCGCAACTCGGCAGACACGGGGCTGCGGGTGTTCAATTCGATCAAGCACTACGGGCTCGACATCAGCCGCGCCGCGTTCACCAAGGGCGAGCCCACCTCGCGCTACGTGCCGGCGTTCGGCTCGCACCTCTTTCTGTCCGCCGACACCGAGGACGTCAAGCGTGCGCTCGACGACGGCTATGCGGCGGCGACGATCTTTCCCAGCATCTACAGGAACGAGACCGACGAGCTGCGCATCGCCTTCGACGGCGATGCGGTCATCTTCTCGGACGAGGCCGAGCGCGTCTACCAGGCCGGCGGCCTCGATGCGTTCGCGAAGAGCGAGGTCGAGTCGGCGCGCGATCCGCTGCCCGGCGGTCCATTCAAGAAGTTCCTCGCCGCGCTCCACCAGATCCAGTCCGACTACCCCGAGGACAGGAGCCCGATCCGCACCGCGCTCGTGACCGCGCGCGGCGCGCCCGCGCACGAGCGGGTGATCCGGACGCTGCGGGCGTGGAAGATCCGCATCGACGAGGCGCTCTTTTTGGGCGGGCTCGACAAGGGTGAGTTCCTCCGGGCCTTCGGCGCGGATTTCTACTTCGACGACCAGCGTACGCACGTCGAGGCTGCGGCGAAGCACGTCGCGGCCGGGCACGTCCCGCACGGAGTCGCGAACGAGTAGAGCGCAGCAGCCCGGGTGAGCGGCAGCGAGCGCCAGGACGAGGCGCAACCGCGGACGCCATCGAGCTGAGCGCTCAGCCTGAGCTAGACCAGCCGGCCGTAGAAGGGATAGGCGGGGTCGTTGTACCCCGGCGTCGACGGGTGGCCGGGCTTGACCAGGGAATCGACCAGCGTCTCGTCTTCGGCGTCGAGGCTCGTGCCGAGCGCGGTCAGGTAGTCGGTCCACTGCTCGAACGTGCGCGGCCCGGCGATCACCGAGCTCACGATCCGGTTGGCGAGCACCCAGGCGAGCGCGAACCGTGTCGCGGTGAGCCCTTTCTTCTCCGCGTGCGTGCGCAGCGTCTGGGCGATCGCGAGCGACTCCGCGCGAAACTCCGTTTCCATGATGCGCTTGTCCTTGCGGCCCACGCGCGAATCGACGGGCGGCTCGGCTCCGGGACGGTACTTGCCGGTGAGCACGCCGCGCGCGAGCGGGCTGTACGGCACGACGCCCAGACCGTAGTAGTCGCAGGCGGGAAGAACCTCGACCTCGGGCGAACGGTTGAAGAGGTTGTAGTAGGGCTGGCAGACCACGGGCCGGGGCACGCCGAGCTCCGCGCACAGCGCGGCGACCTCGGCGATGCGCCAGCCGCGGTAGTTCGAAACGCCGAAGTACCGGACCTTGCCGCTGCGGATCAGATCGCCCATCGCCTCGACGGTCTCGTCGAGCGGCGTCTCGGTGTCGTCCTTGTGCAGGTAGTAGATGTCTATGTAGTCGGTCGCGAGGCGCTTTAGGCTGTCGTCGCAGGCCCGCAGGATCCAGCGTCGCGAGAGTCCTCCGTCGCGCGGCCGCGCGGTCATGACGTTGCCTACCTTGGTGGCGAGAACCCAGTGCCCGCGATTCGCGGCGATCGCGGGCCCGACGATCGCCTCCGACGCGCCCTTGGCGTATACGTCCGCGGTATCGATGAAGTTGACGCCGGCGTCGAACGCGGAGGCGACGATCCGCTGCGCGGTCGCGGCGTCGGTGCGATCGCCGAACATCATCGTGCCGAGGCAGATGACGGACACTTCGAGGCCGGAGTCGCCCAGGCGGCGGAAATCCATGGTGGTGGTTCGACGACGAGAGAAGCGCTCATGCTGAGGCAAAGCGAACGCCGGCGCAACGCCCGGTCCGGCCCTGTCGCTACGGTATAATTCCGGCCCGACTTCCCGTCCGCGAGCGGCTCGCGTTCGCCGCCGCTCCCCGAAAAGCCCATGCACGTCTTTTTCGAGGACGACGGCGCGTTCAAGGCCGGAACGGTCCTCGTCGACAACGACACTTCGCTGCAGGTCGAGGCGGCTTCGGGCAAGCGGCTCAAGATCAAGGCCGCCAACGTGCTTCTGCGCTTCGCCGAACCCTCGCCGTCCGCACTGCTCACCGACGCGCAGACGATCGCCGGGGAGCTCGATCCCAATTTTCTCTGGGAGGTGAGCCGCGAGCGCGAGTTCGCGTTCTCCGAGCTCGCCGGCGAATACTTCGGGCGCGCGCCGCGACCGGCGGAGGCCGCGGCGCTGGCGATCTGCCTGCATCGCTCGCCGATGCATTTCTATCGCAGGGGCAAGGGGCGCTATCGCGCCGCCCCGCCCGAGGCGCTCAAGGCCGCGCTCGCGGGCACCGAGCGCAAGCAGCGCGAGGCCGAGCAAGTGGCCGCCTGGGCCGAGGAGCTCAAGGCCCATCGGATTCCCGAGCGCATTCGCGAGCGCCTGCCGATGCTCCTGTACAAGCCAGACAAGCTCGCGCTTGAGACGCGCGCGGTGGCCGCGGCCTGCGAGGCGCTGCAGACCCATCCGCGGGCGCTGCTCGCGGCCTGCGGCGCCATTGCGTCGACGCACGACTATCACTTCGAGCGCTTCGTGTTCGAGGCGTTTCCGCGCGGGACCGCGTTCCCGGCCTTCGACGCGGCGCCGGATCCGCCGGAGCTGCGGGATCTACCGCTCGCGCCGGTGCACGCGTTCTCGATCGACGACGCGTCGACCACCGAGATCGACGACGCGTTCTCGGTGCGCGCTCTCGCCAACGGCCATCTGGAGATCGGCATCCACATCGCCGCCCCGGCGCTGGCGATCCCGCGCGACTCGAGCCTGGACGAGATCGCGCGCGCCCGGCTGTCCACGGTGTACATGCCCGGGCGCAAGATCACGATGCTGCCGGAGAGCGTCATCGGGCGCTTCACGCTGGCGGCCGAGACCGCGCCACCGGCGCTTTCGCTCTACGTGGAGACGTCGCACGACGGAACGCCGATCAGGCACGCGACCCGGGTCGAGCGCGTGCAGGTCGCGGAGAACCTGCGCCTCGACGCGATCGACGAGCGCTTCGCCGCCGCGGCGGCGCCCGACGAGCCTCGATGGACCGACGAGCTGCGCGCGCTCTGGCGGCTCGCGCAGAAGCTCGAGGCGGCGCGCGGCAAGCCCGAGATCCCCCGCATCGATTACAGCTTCCACGTCGACTGGGACGCCGCGCCCGACGGCCGCGTGACGATCCTGCCGCGGCCGCGCGGCTCGCCCCTCGACAAGCTGGTGGCGGAGCTGATGATCTTCGTCAACAGCACCTGGGGCAAGCTGCTCGCCGACGCGGGAGCACCGGGACTCTATCGAGCGCAGGCCTCGGGCAAAGTGAAGATGAGCACGGTGCCCGAGCCGCACCAGGGCCTCGGGGTGCCGCAGTACCTCTGGGCCAGCTCGCCGCTGCGCCGGTACAGCGACCTCGTGAACCAGCGCCAGCTGCTCGCGCTCGTCTCCGGGGCGAAGCCGCCGTATGCCGCGGGCGACGCGGAGCTCTTCGCCGCGACCGCCGACTTCGAGGCGACCTACGCGCAGTACGCGGAGTTCCAGAACCGCATGGAGCACTACTGGTGCCTGCGCTGGCTCACCCAGGAAAAGGCGACCGAAGCGACCGCCACCGTGCTGCGGGAGAACCTCCTGCGCTTCGACGGGCTGCCGCTCGTCCTGCGCGTGGCCGACCTCCCGGCGCTCGCGCCGGAAACGCGCGTCCGGCTGGTCATCGGCCGGATCGATCTGCTGGAGGCGACGCTCGAGGCTCGGTACGGAGGGCTGGACGCCCGCTGAGGCCGCCGCCGCACGAACGGCAAAAAAGACCGTCCGCCTCCCGGACTGGCCGCCGGCATGCCATTGGGATATATACTTCCGGCCCAAATGCCCGCCAGGTCCGCGCGCCAGAGAGCTGCGCCTGCATTGCGCGTCGTTGCGCCGCGCAAGCCTGCGGCTCCGCCCGCGCAGGCCATCCCGATCCCGGAAACGCGGACCATGTCGCTGCCGTTCATCGTCGGCGAGCGGGCACCTGCCGACCGGCTGCTCAAGATCGCGCTCGTCTCCTCGATCGTCCTGCACGCGCTCGTGCTGGTGATCCGCTTCAGCCCCTTCGACCTCTCCTCGCTCGACCGCAACACCCCGCCGCTCGAGGTCGCGCTGGTCAACGCCAAGTCGACGACCAAGCCGACCAAGGCTGAGATCCTCGCCCAGCATCGCCTCGACGGCGGCGGCAACACGGACGCCAATCGCCGCGCCAAGACTCCGCTGCCGGTGCTGCCGCGCGAGAGCACGAGCCACGAGCTCGCCGTCGCGACGCAGAAGGTCGAGTCGCTCGAGCAGCACGCCAAGGAGATGATGACGCAGCTCAAGTCCCAGGCCGAGGTCGCCGCGCCGGCGCCGAAGCCCGCCGATGCCGATGAGCCGACGGAGCTGCCCACCGCCACCGAGATCCTGCAGCGCACGCTCGAAGCCGTGCGGCTCGAGGCCCAGATCGCCAAGGAGATGGACGCCTACGCGAAGCGGCCCAAGCGGCGCTTCGTGGGAGCGCGCGCCGAAGAGTACCGGTTCGCGCGCTACGTCGAGGACTGGCGGATGAAGGTCGAGCGCGTCGGCAACCTCAACTATCCGGAAGCCGCGCGCGAGAGGAGGCTCTACGGCAGCCTGCTGCTGACGGTGGGCATTCGCGCCGACGGGAGCCTCGACAGCATCGCCATCGACCGGCCTTCGGGCGAGAAGATCCTCGATGCCGCGGCGCGCAGGATCGTCGAGATGGCGGCGCCTTTCGCGCCGCTCCCGGCCGACATCAGGCGCGATACCGATATTCTCTACATCACCCGCACCTGGACCTTCGCGCCAGGCGACTCGCTGACCTCGGAGTGAGCGAGCCGCGCGCGGATCGTCCGGGCCGCCGGCCGCCCGGCGCCTGAGCTCGATGCGCAGGCTCGTCCGCGGGATGCTCTGGACGGTCGCGCTGGCGGCCGCGGGCTTCGTCCTCCTGCAGACGTGGTACGCAGCCCACATCTGGTGGTGGCGGGACCATCCGCCGCAGGAGACCGCCTTCATGGCCACGCGTCTCGCGGAGCTGCGCGTGCAGCGACCCGACGCCCGCCTCGCGTACCGCTGGGTGCCCTATGAGCGCATCTCGATCGAGCTGAAGCGGGCGATGGTGGCCGCCGAGGACGCCCGATTCGTCGATCACGAGGGCTTCGACTGGGAAGGTATACAGCTTGCACTGGACAGGAATTTGCGCAAGGGCCGCATCGTCGCCGGAGGATCGACGATCAGCCAGCAGCTCGCCAAGAATCTCTTCCTGTCCGCCGAGAGGAGCTACTGGCGCAAGGGCGAGGAGGCTATCCTCACGGTCATGCTCGAAGCCATGCTCGACAAGCGGCGAATCCTCGAGCTCTATCTCAACGTGATCGAGTGGGGGAGCGGCATCTTCGGCTGCGAAGCCGCGGCGCGTCACTATTTCGGCGTCGGAGCGGCAGCGCTCGATGCGGCGCAGGCCGCTCGGCTCGCGGCCATGGCGCCCAATCCGCGCTACTACGAGCGTCACCCCGACGCGCGGGGGCTCGCGCGCAAGATCGGCATCGTCCTGGCGCGGATGCCGTCCGCGGAGTTGCCGTAGGCCGCGTTGTCGGGCACGATTATCGCTTTCGAGACCGGTCGAACGGTCCCTTCCGGGGAGGCAGTGCCGCATGGCCGCATCCGCTTCGCGAGGCCGGGTCGCGCCCGTGGTCGGTTCCTGGCGCGTCGCGGGCGCGTGAGGCCGGCATGGCGGTCGCTTACCGCGCGCTGCCGACGCTGCTGCGCATGTGCGCGGCGATCGACCAGCTCTTCATCGTCGCGGTCGGGCCGTTCGGCAGGCAGCTCGCCGAGGACGCTCGCAGTGCGTGGCTCGCAAGCGGCAACAAGCTCCGCCCGGCGGACGTCGAGCAGTACGTGGCTCTTCTCGCGGAGCACGTCGACGACGCCGAGCGGCGTCAGGAATTCGTGAGCGACGCGCTCGCCTGCATCCGGCTGTAGGACAGGAACCAGGCAAAGGAGGCGGCTCCATGCTGTTCAATCGCTCGATCACCGTCCAGTTCACGATCGTGTTCTTGCTCGCGCTGCTGCTCGTCGTCGGCTCCTTCTTTCTCGTCCTCGACAGCGTGTACCGCAACGAGCTCAAGTCCCAGGCCGAGACGGTCGCCGACAATGTCGACGCCTTCGGAAGCTGGGTGTCTCAATACGGCCGCGTGTGGGTGCGCGACGACAACAAGAGCTTTCTGGGACAGGTGACGCTGGTGAGCGCGCCCGATGCAAGCGCTGCCGAGGCGGCGCCGCCGGCGGACGTCTGGCACTTCTATTCCAAGAATCCGGCGCTCGCGCAGCGCGAGTTCTCCGAAGTCGTCGAGAAGTCGAACTCGCCCGCCAAGTTCCGGGTGACCTCGCACAACTACATGAATCCGGTCAACAAGCCGGATCCGTTCGAGGCAAGGGCCTTGGATCGCATCCGCGCCAACCACCTGCCGGAATACTACGAGATGACGCCGGACAGCTTCCGCTTCGCGCGCACGCTGTACGTGAAGGCCTCCTGCCTGCCGTGTCACGCCAGCGCGGAGAACGCGCCCGCCGACGTGAAGACGCGCTACGGCACCGAGCGCGGCTTCGGCTTCAAGGAGGGCGAGGTGGCGGGGATCATCAGCGTGCGGCTGCCGGCCCGCAGCTTCTGGAACGTGACGACGGCGGTGGTCGGACCGCTGCAGCTCGCGCTGCTCGCGAGCGCGTTCGTGATCGCGGTCCTGTTCATCCAGTTCGCGGTGGTGCGTCCGATCAAGCGCGTGACGCTGGCCGCGGAGCGCATCTCGGTCGGTCAGCAGGCCGATCTCGGTGTCGCGGGCCTGAAGCGCACGAGCTCCAACGAGATCCACCAGCTGGTCCTTGCCACCGAGCGGCTGCGCGCGAGCCTCGCGCTCGCCATGCAGCGCCTGGTGCGGAAGCAGCCTCCGGCTGCGCCGCCGGGCGCTCCGCCGGCTCAGCCTGGCGCCGCAACGCGAGGACCGACGGAATAAATCGACGCGAGGAGCTGTTTCACCGGGCTTGAGCGTTGAGTCGGGCACGCTTGGGGGGCGGCTCGGATCACCAGGGTACAGGCCTTGCCGGAGACGTTGCCCAATCCCGACCTGGTCGCGGCATTGCCGCGGCTGCGCCGTTACGCCCGTATCCTCACCGGCGATGCGCATCGCGCCGACGACCTGGTGCAGGACACGCTCGCTCGCGCCTGGGAGAAGCGGCGGCTGTGGCGCGCCGGGAGCGATCTGCGCGCGTGGCTGTTCACGATCATGCACAACGTTCACGTCAATCAGTACGCCATGCGGCAGCGCGAGTTCGCCCAAGCCTCGCTCGATGCCGAGGATGGGCCCGCGGCCGGCTGGGAGATCCCGGTGCGCCCGACGCAGGCGACCCGCGTCGAGCTCGTGGAGGTCCTGGCGCAGATCGGGCGGCTGCCGACCGAGCAGCGCGAAGTGCTCCTCCTGGCTGCGGTCGAGGAGCTGCGCTACGAGGAGATCGGCGGCGTGCTGGGCGTGCCGATCGGCACCGTGATGTCGCGGCTGTCCCGGGCGCGCGACAAGCTGCGCCGCATGACGGCGGAGACGCCGTCGCCGCTCAAGGTCGTGCGTTGAAAGAGGCTGAAGCGTGAGCGAGCCCATCCGCGACGAGGACCTGCACGCCTTCGCCGACGAAAAGCTCCCGCGCGAGCACGCGGAGGAGCTCGCGGCGCTCATCGCCCGCGAGCCGGCGCTCGCGTCGCGCGTCGGCGAGATCCGCCGCCAGAATGCGCTCCTGCGCGACGCCCTCGATCCCTGGCTCGCCGAGCCTCTGCCCGAGCGCCTTCTCGCCGCGGCGGCGCAGCGTCCGCGGCGTACGATGCCGCGGTGGCTGCCGGCGGCGGCGGCCTCGGTCGCTGCGCTGGCGATCGGGCTGGCCGCCGGCTGGTATGGGCGCGGGGAAGTGCTGCAGCTCGCCGGGACTCCGGTGACCTTCCCGCAGCAGGCGGCGCTCACCCACGTGCTGTACGCCTCCGACGCCAATCGCCCGGTGGAGATCTGGGCGACCGAGGAGCAGCGCCTGGTCAACTGGCTGTCCAAGCGGCTGGGCTTCGCGGTGCACGCCCCCGACTTGAACAGCGTCGGCTTCGCCCTCGTCGGTGGCCGGCTCGTGGCCGGCAACGAGAAGCCCGGCGCGCTCTTCATGTACGAGGGAGCCGATCACCAGCGCATTTCCCTGCTGGTTCGCAAGGACAGCTCGCCGTCGGGCGAGACCGCCTTCCGCTACGCCTTCGAAGACGGCGTCGGCGTGTTCTACTGGATCGACGACGACTGTGGCTACGCGATCTCGGGTCGCGTCGACCGCGGGCAGCTCCTCGCCATAGCCCGCGTCGTCTACGGCCAGCTCGCCGCCGCGAACGCCGCGAAATAACCCGGGCCTTTGCTTCGGTGCATCGGCGGGCTGCGCTCGCCGGCCGGCTACAGCGTCACCGTGCCTCGCGGCGTGTGCAGCATTGCCGCGAGCCGCGGTGTCGCGGAGAACGTGACCTTGATCGTGTCGTCGAGGGAGAGCCTCGCCAACGCGGTGCGTATCGTCGCGGGCTGCGGATGGGCGCCGGCGAGCGCCGCGAGGCGCAATCCGGCATCGGGAAGCCCATCCGCCGGATGGCGGGCATCGGGCCACTGGAGCAGCGTGGGGAAGATTCCATCGCCCGGAAGGTGGCCGTCGTCCGGAATCGTGATCTGCCAGTGAAACCCTCCGCGCTCCATGGGACGCGCGGGACCGACGTCGACGGAGCTCGAGCGCCGCCGCGCCGCTTCGAGGTCGTCGGTGCGCGCGGCCCAGTGGATGAGCCGCGGCGACGCCTTCAGCGCTTCGCGCATCGCCGGAGCGTCGAGCGCGAACCAGCGGTGGCGCGCCGGTGCGGCGCCCTCCGGGTCGATCGCGATCAGCTCGAGAAACTGCCGCGGCCCGAGGCTGAGCAGGCTGTTGTGCGTGCCCATCGCGACGTGCTTGCCGCCGCGTCGCGGGCGCACGCCCAGCGCCAACTCGAGGTGATCCTCGCCCTGCTCCAGCGTCGCCGCCGCGACGACGAGGTGATCGAAGGCGACCTTCATCCTCGGCCGGGTGCGCTCTCCTCGGCCGGGAAGTCGATTTCCACGCGAGCGCCGTTGGGGTCGTGGAAGAAGACCTGCCACACGCCCGAGCCCGCCTGGCGGCGGCACTCGTGCGCGATGCGGCGCGCCTCGAGCTTCGCGAGGATGCCGCCGAGACCCTGACCGCTGAACGCCATGTGGTCGATGACCCCGGCCTTGAGCTCGCTCTTCGGCCGGCCGCCGATCACGTGCAGGATCGGCTCTCCGTTCGCGTAGAGCCAGGCGCCCGGAAACGTGAACCTGGGACGCGGCCCGGCCTTGAGCCCGAGCATCTCGTCGTAGAAGCCGATCGTGCCGTCCACGTCGTCGGTCAGGATCGTGAAGTGGTTCATCCCTTGGACCGTCATCGCTCATCTCCGATCATGTCGCCGTCGAACCGCGCCGGGAGAGCTGGACGGCGAAGAACTCGCCGAAGAGCTCGGTGGCATCGGGGGCCTCCTTGTCATTGTACGCAAACGCATCGTCTCCGCCGCTCCAGGCGTGGCCGAGTGCGCCGACGCGGATGCGCCGCGCGACCAGCCGACCGTCCTGCAGGTAGTCCTCACGGGCGAGCGTCCTGCCGTTGGGTAGCTGCGTCGCGGAACTCGAATCGGGGTCGGGAAGGGCGCCCGCATCCTTCGCCATGCGGCCGTCGAAGAGCAGGAACTGGCGCAGCAGCTCCGCCGAATTCCTGCCGGCGACGACGCGGTCGTCCTCGCCGTGAACGATGCACACCGGCAGCGGCAGCGCTCGCGGCGAGGTCTGCGCCCGGGCCTCGAGCGCCACCGCCTCGAAGTCGCCTTGGGCTCCGGCCGTCATCGCCTGCAGCGCTTCGCCCGCGCTGGACGCCGCGCCGCAGGCCACACCCGAGTGCAGCCCGGCACCGGCGAAGAGCTTGGCGAAGCGCAGCGCGAGGATCGCGCCGAGGCAGGCGCCCGCGGACATGCCGGCGAGGAAGATCTGCCGCGGATGCGCGCGATAGAGCCGGCGCGCGGCACGAACCTGCGCGGCCACGATCGCCGCTTCGCCGTTGCCGGCGATGGTCCGCCGGTCGAACCAGTTCCAGCACCCCCAGGCGTTGGCCTGCTTGTTCTGCCGCGGGATGAGCACCAGCCAGCCGTGCTCGTCGGCGAATCGGGTGATTCGCGTGCCGCCGGCGAACTCCTCGGGGGTCTGGCGGCAGCCATGGAGCAGGACCAGCATGGGGCGGCGCCGCCAGCGCGTGTAGCCGCGCGGAACGTACACCAGGTAATCGCGCGACGGCCAGACCCACGGCGCGACCCCGATCCAGCCGTGCCAGGAGAACTTGCTTCCCGATTCGAAGCGCCCCGGCTGCGGCGGCGCGCGACCGAACAGCCGCGCGAGAAACCCGCGCACGCGCGCGAGCAGCGACGCCTCGCGTTCAGATGAGGATGACGTCGTACTGCTCCTGCGTGTACAGCGTCTCGACCTGGAGCGAGATGGGCTTGCCGATGAAGTCGCCGAGCTGCGCCAGGCTCTGCGACTCCTCGTCGAGGAACAGGTCGATCACCGACTGCGACGCGAGGATGCGGTACTCGCGGGCGTTGAACTGCTTCGACTCGCGGACGACTTCGCGCAGGATCTCGTAGCACACGGTCTGCGCAGTCTTGATCTCGCCCCGTCCGCTGCAGGTCTCGCAAGGCTCGCAAAGGATGTGCGCCAGGCTTTCGCGCGTGCGCTTGCGCGTCATCTCCACGAGCCCGAGCTGCGTGAAGCCGTTGACCGTGAGCCGCGTGCGGTCGCGCTCCAGCGCCTTGTTGAACTCCGCCAGGACCGCGGTCCGGTGGTCGGCGTTCTCCATGTCGATGAAGTCGATGATGATGATGCCGCCCAGGTTGCGCAGGCGCAGCTGCCGGGCGATCACCTGCGCCGCTTCGAGGTTGGTCTTGAAGATCGTGTCGTCGAAGCTGCGACCGCCGACGAAGCCCCCGGTGTTGACGTCGATCGTCGTCATCGCCTCGGTCTGGTCGATGATCAGGTAGCCGCCCGACTTGAGATCCACGCGCCGCGCGAGCGCCTTCTCGATCTCGTCCTCGACGCCGTGCAGCTCGAAGAGCGGCCGTTCGCCGCCGTAGTGGCTGATCCGGTCGAGGATGCCGCGCGTGTACTGGCGCGCGAAATCCTGCATGTGCTGGTGCGTCTCGCGCGAGTCGACGAGGATGCGCGTGGTCTCCTCGGTCGCTATGTCGCGCAGCACGCGCTGGCCGAGGTTGAGATCCTGGTAGATAGGCGACGGCACGGGCAGCGCCCCCGACTTGGCGGTGAGGTCGGACCACAGCTTGGTGAGGTACTCGATGTCGGCCTGGAGCTCGCGCTCCGTCGCGGTCTCCGCCATCGTGCGGATGATGAAGCCTCCGGCGAGGCCTTCCGGCAGAAGCTGCTGGAGCTTGCCTCGCAGGCTCTCGCGCTCGGCCTCGTCCTCGATGCGCTGCGAGATGCCGATGTGCGAATCCTGCGGCAGATACACCAGCAGCCTTCCCGCGAGGCTCACCTGGGTCGACAGCCGCGCACCCTTGGTGCCGATCGGGTCCTTGATCACCTGCACCAGCAGCGACTGGCCTTCGTGCAGGATGCGCTCGATGGGCTTGCTCTCGTGGCCGTTCTGGCGATGCTCCCAGATGTCCGCGATGTGCAGGAACGCGGCGCGCTCGAGCCCGATCTCGACGAAGGCGGACTGCATCCCGGGGAGCACGCGGGCGACCCGGCCGACGTAGATGTTGCCGACCAGGCCGCGGGCGGAGGAGCGCTCGACGTGCAGCTCCTGCACGACGCCCTGCTCGAGGACCGCGACCCGGGTCTCCTGCGGCGTGACGTTGATGAGGATCTCGTTGCTCATCGCTCTAGAGCACCTGATAGCCGATCTTGGCGAGGATTTCCGCGGTCTCGAACAACGGCAGGCCCATCACGCCGGAATAGCTGCCCTCGAGGTGCTGGATGAACGCGGCGGCCCTGCCCTGGATCGCGTAGGCGCCCGCCTTGTCGAAGGGCTCTCCGGTCGCGACGTAGCGCTCGATCTCGTCCTTCGGCACGGCGCGGAAGGCGACGCGCGAGGAGGAGACCCCCTGCACGAGCTGGGCCTCCCAGCGCACGGCGACCGCGGTGAAGACCTCGTGCGTCCGCCCCGACAGCACGCTCAGCATCGCGATCGCGTCCGCGGCGTCCCTCGGCTTGCCGAACACGGCGCCGTCGAGAACGACCTCGGTGTCGGCGGCGAGCACGGGCTTGGGCGCGAGGTTGCGCCGGGTCATCCGGTGCCAGGCGACGGAGGCCTTGAGGCGCGCGACGCGCTTGACGTATTCGATCGGCGCCTCGCCCTCGCGCGGCGCCTCGACGACGTCGGGATCGCGGCCGGCGGCCTCGCGGAGCTTGAGCTCGACGAAGTCGATGCCGAGCTGGCGCAGAAGCTCCTGCCGGCGAGGGCTCTTCGAGGCGAGGTACACCGAGGGCCGCTCGGCGATGACGAAGGGTTCGCTCATGCTCGATGATAGGGATGGCCCGCGAGCATGCTTGCCGCGCGATAGATCTGTTCGGCGAGCACGACCCTTGCGACGCCGTGCGCCAATGTTAGCGCGGAAAGCGACACGATGGCATCGGCGCTGCGCTTGACGTCCTCGCCGAGTCCGTCGGCGCTGCCGATGACGAAGGCGAGATTCTCGGAATGGTCACGGGCGTCGCGCAGCCGCTGCGCGAGGCGCGCGGTCGTCCAGGCCTCGCCGCGCTCGTCGAGCGCTATCGTCTGCGAGCCCTGCGTCGCCGCCTCGATGCGGTGCGCCTCCGCCGCGAGCATCTGCTTCGCCGTCCTGCTGCGGTCGCGCGCCTCGGGTTTGATCTCGATCAGCTCCACCGGCATCTCGCGCGGCAGCCGGCGAAGATATTCGTCGACCGCCGCGTCGACCCATGCGGGCATGCGAGTACCGAGCGCGACGATCCGCAGCTTCATGCCCCTCCGGTCGATTCTCGGTCACCCGGTCGGCGCTTGCGGCAAGCGCGCGGGAGCGCTCACGGCCGCCGCATCGGCGCCTAGGCGAGAGCCTTCGCGCGGCGCGACGGCGCGGGCGGCGTCCACAGCTCCTCGAGCCGGTAGTAGGCGCGCGCCGCGGGCTGCATGATGTGGACGACGACATCGCCGCCGTCAACGAGCACCCACTCGCCGGTCTGCTCGCCTTCGACGCCGAGGATCGTGGCGCCCGCGGCCTTGAGCGAGTCGCGGACGTGCTGCGACAGCGCCTTCACCTGCCGGGCCGATTCGGCCGTGGCGATGATGAGGGTGTCGCAGAGGGTGGTCAGCTTGCGTACATCGAGAACGGTGATATCGCGGGCTTTGATGTCTTCGAGGGCGGCGACTGCGGTCTTCTCGATTTTCTTAGGACGCATCCGGGGATGAGCGATAGAGACGATTGCGGTCAATATAGTCCAGAACGGTCGCGGGAAGCAAACCGCGGACGCGCTCGAAGCCGGCCCTGCCGCGCGCGAGCTCGGCGCGGATCGCGCTCGCCGAGATCGGCTGCGGCGTGACGCTCACGCGCAGGATCGATCCCGCGAGCGCCCGCTCCAGCCGCGATGCGTCGCCGCTGAGATGGCGGTCCCACTGCGCGCGGACGGCGCCGGTGAGTGCCTCCTCGACCGGCGCGGTGCCGGGGCGCTCGACGACGAGCAGGTGCGCGAGCGAGAACAGCCGCTCCCAGTGCCACCACTGCGCGAGGCCGGCGAAGGCGTCGGCGCCGACGATGAGCGCGAGCGGCCGCCCGGGTTCTCGCGCG
Organism: Casimicrobiaceae bacterium; assembly: GCA_035501595.1. Classification (GTDB taxonomy): domain Bacteria; phylum Pseudomonadota; class Gammaproteobacteria; order Burkholderiales; family Casimicrobiaceae; genus PALSA-1003. The sequence goes on from DATJVX010000023.1 coordinate 44,653, forward strand.
CGCAGCGCCTCGAGCGTGGCGACGGTGTAGCTCGGCCCCGCGCGATCGATCTCCAGCCGATCGGCGCTCAGGCCCGCGAATTCCGCGCATCCCAGCGCCGTCATCGCGAAGCGGTCCTCGGGCGAGGCGGCGGGCGGCGGGCGATGCGGAGGCATGCCCGCGGGAATCAACCGCACCTCCGGCAGCGAGAGCGCGGCCTCGACGTCGGCGGCGAGGCGCAGATGGCCGTAGTGGATCGGATCGAAGGTCCCTCCGAGAATCGCCAGCGGCTCGAGCGCGCGCGTCATCGGCAGGGATCGTTCAGAACCGCGAGCCGGGGGTCGCGAGAAACGCGATCTCCTCGGGCGTCGATTCGCGCCCGAGGATCGCGTTGCGGTGAGGAAAGCGGCCGAAGCGGCGAATGACTTCGGCGTGGCGTTCGGCCCAGGCGAGCTGAGAGCCGAGCCCGGTCTCGTCGCGCAGCCGCCGGAACAGCTCCACGCCGCGCTCCTGCGCCGCCAGGGACTCGGCGTGCACGAAGGGCATGTACATGAACCAGCGCTCGACGCCGATCAACTCGCCGTCGTCGGCGCGGCCGCAGGCCTCCCTCGCGAACGAGAGCGCCAGCGCGTCGCCGGCGAATGCGCGCGGCGTGTCGCGGAAGCTGTTGCGCGTGAACTGATCGAGAAGCACGATGCGGGCTAGCTCGCCGCGCGGCGTCGTCCACTCCGCGAAGCCGCCCGCGAGCGCGGTCTCGATCGCGGCGCCGAAGCGCGCCGAGAGCGCCGCGTCGAAGGCGGGATCCTTGCGGAACCAGTAGTCGCGCTCGGTGCCGTACTCCGCCGCGCCCGGTGGCCCGAACCAGAAGTCGAGGATCGCTTCCTGCATCGATCTGAAGCCCGCCGGCCGCCTCGCCGAGGATGACGAATCGCTGATATAGTGCACCGGCGGCCGCGATGCAAGTCGCCGTGCGGCCGCTTCGCGACGCCGATGCGCACTTCGTACCGCGACATCTTTCTGCTCGCCTGCTGCCAGGCCCTGCTGCTCGTCAACAACTCGGCGCTGATCGCGATGAACGGGCTGGTGGGCTACGCCCTCGCGCCGAGCAAGGCGCTCGCGACCCTCGGTGTGACCACGTACGTTCTGGGCTCCGCGGCAGCGGCGATGCCGGCCTCGCTGTGGATGGCTCGGGTGGGCAGGCGCCGCGGCTTCATGACCGGCTCGCTGGTCGCGATCGCGGGGAGCGCCACCTGCGCGCTGGCACTCGCGTTCGCGAGCTTCGCGCTGTACTGCCTCGGCACCGCACTGCTCGGCGTCTACACCGCGTTCGGGCTGCAGTACCGCTTCGCGGCGGCGGAGATCGCCGCGCCCGAGTTCAGGGCCAAGGCGATATCGCTGGTGCTCGCGGGAGGCATCGCGGGCGGCTTTCTCGGCCCGGAAACGAGCCGCTGGGGACGCGAGCTTCTGGCCGCGCCGTTCCTCGGCTCGTTCCTGCTCATGTCGGCGTTCGCGCTGGTCGCATTGGGCGTGCAGTCGCGCGTGCGGGTTCCCATGCCTGCGCGCGCCGCCGACGGAGGCGGGCGGCCGCTCTCGGCGATCGCCTCGCAGCCCGTGTTCATCGTGGCCGCGCTCGCCGCGGCACTGGGCTACGGTGTGATGAACCTGCTCATGACCGCGACCCCGCTGGCGATGAGCTTCTGCAGCCACCCGTACGCCGCCGCCGCGTTCGTCATCGAATGGCACGTCGTGGGAATGTACGCGCCGGGTTTCGCGACCGGCAGCCTCATTCAGCGCTACGGTCCGTTGAGGGTGATCGTCGCCGGCACGGCGTTCGTCGCCTGCGCCATTGGCGTCGCGGTCGCCGGCAGCGCGATCGGGCATTTCTGGACCGCGCTCGTGCTTCTGGGCGTCGGGTGGAACCTCATGTACACGGGCGGGACGACGCTGCTCACCGAGGCCTACACGCCCCAGGACAAGGCCCGGACGCAGGGACTCAACGACTTCATCGTGTTCGCGGTGATGGGCGTATCGTCGCTGTCGTCGGGAGCGCTGGTCGACGGCGCGGGCTGGGAGCGGATGAACCTCGTGGCGCTGCCCTTCGTCGCCGTCGTGGCGCTCGCCGCGCTCTGGCTCGCCGCGCAGCGCAAGCGCCCGGACGCCGTACTGCGGACTCGAGTCTAGACGATCCACGCATTCACCCGCGCGCCATGACGACATCGCAGATCGACGCCGGCGAGCTCCGGAGCTGGATCGGCAGGAGCGAGACGCGCAGCGACGTCATCGATCCGCGGCCGGTGGAGCTGCTCTCCGCGACGCTCGATCGCGATGACCCCCCGCCGCGCCGCGGCGACGCGCTGCCGCCGCTCTGGCACTGGCTGTACTTTCTCCCGTCGTTCCGGGAGTCCGACGTCGGCCCCGACGGGCACCAGAAGCGCGGCGGATTCCTGCCGCCGGTGCCGCTGCCGCGACGCATGTGGGCGGGCAGCCGGATCGAGTGGCTGCGGCCGCTCGCAATCGGCGACGAAGTCGTTCGGGTCTCGCGCATCGCCTCGGTCGAGCCCAAGGCAGGAAAGAGCGGCGCGCTGGTTTTCGTCGTCGTGCGGCACGAGCTCTCGACCGCGGGCGGGCTCGCGCTCACGGAAGAGCACGACATCGTCTATCGCGACCCGCCGTCCGCCGAGGCGCGGGCCGGTGCGGCGAACGCCGGGACGCCGCCCGGCCCCGCGACCTGGAAGCGGCGGATCGTGCCCGACGACGTGCTGCTCTTCCGCTACTCGGCGCTCACCTTCAACAGCCATCGCATCCACTACGATCGCCGCTACGTCACGGAGGTGGAGGGCTACCCCGGGCTCGTCGTCCACGGCCCGCTGCTCGCCACGCTGCTCGTCGATCTGCTGCGCCGGGAGCGCCCGGCGGCCGTCCTGCGCCGCTTCGAGTTTCGCGCGCTGGCGCCGCTCTTCGACGGCACGGCGTTCGACGTCTGCGGGCGCCCGGAGGACGAGCGCACGGCGTCGCTGTGGGCGAAGGGCGCGGCGGGCGCCACGGCCATGCGGGCCACCGCGACCTCGAGCTGAACGCCGTGCCGCCCGCCGCTTCGCCTCGCGCGACGCGCCCGCTGGACGGCATCGTCGTCGTTTCGCTGGAGCACGCGATCGCGGCGCCCTTCTGCACGCGTCAGCTCGCCGATCTCGGAGCGCGCGTGATCAAGGTGGAACGGCCGGACGTCGGGGATTTCGCGCGCGCGTACGACGAGCGGGTCCGGGGCCTTTCATCGCACTTCGTGTGGGTCAATCGTTCCAAAGAGAGCCTGACCCTCGATCTGAAGCAGCCCGCAGCCGCGCAAGCGCTGCGCTCGCTGATCGCGCGGGCCGACGTGCTCGTGCAGAACCTCGCGCCCGGGGCGGCCGCGCGCATGGGCCTCGATGCCGATACGCTGCGTCCGCAGCATCCGCGGCTCATCGTGTGCGACATCTCGGGCTACGGCGCCGACGGTCCCTATCGCGACAAGAAGGCCTACGACCTGCTCATCCAGAGCGAAGCGGGGTTCCTGTCCGTCACCGGCTCGGAGGCCGAGCCCGCGAAGGCGGGCTGCTCGATCGCCGACATCGCCGCGGGGATGTACGCCTACACCGGCATCCTCGCCGCGCTCCTGCAGCGGCAGAAGACCGGGGAGGGCGCCCGCATCGACGTCTCGATGCTCGAGGCGCTGTCGGAATGGATGAGCTACCCGCTGTACTACGCTTTCGAAGGCGCGAGCGCGCCGCAGCGCTCCGGCGCGGCGCACGCGACGATCTATCCTTACGGGCCCTTCGCGGCCGGCGACGGCGGGATAGTGATGCTGGGCCTGCAGAACGAGCGCGAATGGGTGGCGTTCTGCGCCGAGGTGCTGCGCCGGCCGGAGCTTGCGAAGGATCCACGCTTCGACGCCAACGCGCGTCGCCACGCCAATCGCGACGCGCTGCGGGCGATCATCCTCGGGGAGTTCCGCGCGCTGACCGCGCCGGAGGTCGTCACCCGTCTCGACGCGGCGCAGATTGCGAATGCGCGGGTGAACACGATGGAGGAGCTCTGGGCGCATCCGCAGCTCGCCGCGCGCGGACGCTGGGTGTCGATCGGTTCGGCGGTCGGGCGCATTCCGGCGCTCGTCCCGCCGGGAGCGAGCGACGCCTTCGACTACCGCATGGACGCGGTGCCGGCGCTGGGCGAGCACACCGAGGCGATTCTTCGCGAGCTCGGATACGGCGACGAACAGATCGAGACACTGCGAGCGGCGCGCGCAGTCTAGCTCCTAGCCCGGGTGCGCAGCAGCGAAGCCCGGGAGGCGCGGCCCGATGCGATCCCGGGCATCGTTTCGCTTCGGCCCGGCCGCAGGTTCTACGCGTCCTTCGCGGGAAACTGCCAGTAGACCTGCTCGACGTTCTTTCCGGATCGGTCGCGGACCTGCGCCTTCAGGGCTTCGCCGATCGCGTGAGAGTCGACCGGTCCCCGGGCGCGAACGAACACCACCGCGCTGTCGTCGTCGACCACGATCGACGTCACGTCGGCCGGGATGCCTCGCTGAGCGAGAAACTTCGCCGCTTCGCGGTCGAGCTCGCTGTCGTTGGCGTCGATCAGGAGCCGCCGGTTGAGTGCGGCGAGGAAGAGCGCCATGATCCCGAGCAGGACGCCGACGAGGATCGCGACGATCGCGTCGAAGATGGGCTTCGGTCCCCAGACGAAGGAGACGCCGGCCACTAGGAGCGTTAGCAAGATCCCGAGGAGCGCGACGACGTCCTCGAGCACGACCGCCAGCACGGTCGTCCGGTGCCGGTTCCTGAGCACGCCGCGCAGGCCGCCGATCTCGCGCACGGCGACCCTCAGCGTATACGACTCGAGCGCCGCCGCGAATACGAGCAAGCCCAGGACCAGCGCCGTGAACGGCTCGACCGTCGCCCGTCCGAGCAATGCATGGAAGCCGTGATACACGTTGAGACCGCAGCCGACGAAGAAAACGCTTACCGCGGAGACGAGCGCCCAGAAGAACTTCTCCTGGCCGCGGCCGAGGGGGTGCTCCCTGTCCGGCCCCCGCTGTCCGCGCACCTCGCCGATTCTGAGCAGGACCTGGTTGGCCACGTCGGCGAACGAGTGGACCATCTCGGCGAACAGCGTCGGCGATCCGGTGACGAACCAGCCGAAGCCCTTCGACGCGGCAATCGCCGTGTTGGTGAAGATCGAGACCGAGACGGAAGAGGACATTCGAGACCTTGTCGTCCCGGCGAAAACGGGATCCGGTGACTTTCGGCCGGACGACGGTGGATTCCGCGCGCGCGGGGGTGACGTCGATCAGGCGCGGATCTGGCCGGACCCGAGCACGATCCACTTCTGGCTGGTCAATCCCTCGAGGCCGACCGGCCCCCGCGCGTGGAGCTTGCTGGTGGAGATGCCGATCTCGGCGCCAAGGCCGTATTCGAAGCCGTCGGCAAAGCGGGTCGAGGCGTTGACCATCACCGAGCTCGAGTCGACTTCGCGCAGGAAGCGCATGGCGTTGTCGTAGCTCTCGGTGACGATCGCGTCGGTGTGCTGCGATCCGTAGGTCGCGATGTGCTCGATCGCCGCGTCGAGCGAAGGGACGACGCGCACCGCGAGGATCGGCGCGAGATACTCGGTGTACCAGTCGGTCTCAGTCGCGGCGCTCATGCCCGGCACGACCGCCCGCGCCTGCGCGTCGCCGCGCAGCTCCACCCCCTTGTCGAAGTAGATCTTCGCGAGCTGCGGCAGGACGCGCGGCGCGATCGCGGCGTGCACGAGGAGGGTCTCCATCGTGTTGCAGGGGCTGTAGCGCTGGGTCTTGGCGTTGTCCGCGACGCGGATCGCCATCTCGACGTCGGCGTGCTCGTCGACGAACACGTGGCACACGCCATCGAGGTGCTTGATCAGCGGCACGGTGGCTTCCTCGCTGATGCGCTGGATCAGGCTCTTGCCGCCCCGCGGGACCAGCACGTCGACATATGCCTGCATGGTCGCGAGCAGGCCCACCGCCGCGCGATCGCTGGTGCCGACGAGCTGCACCGCTTCCTCGGGCAATCCGGCCTCCCGCAGGCCCTCGTGCACGCAGGCGGCGATCGCCTGGTTGGACTGGAGCGCCTCGGAGCCCCCGCGCAGGATGCACGCGTTGCCCGACTTGAGGCACAGCGCGGCGGCGTCGGTGGTGACGTTCGGCCGCGACTCGTACACGATCGCGATCACGCCCAGCGGGATGCGCATGCGGCCGACACGGATCCCGCTGGGACGTTGCTTGAGCTCGCTCACCTCGCCGACGGGATCAGGCAGGGCGGCAACCTGTCGCAGGCCGCTCGCCATCGCCCGGAGCGTATCGGCGGAGAGCGCGAGGCGATCGACGAAGGCCGCGTCGTTGCCCGCGGCGCGGGCGGCGGTGACGTCGCGGGCGTTGGCGGCGAGGATCCGCGCGGCGTCGCGCTCGACGATGGCGGCGGCGGCCTCCAGCGCGGCGTTCTTGGTGCCCGTGCCGGCGCGCGCGACCTGACGCGCCGCCGCGCGCGCGCGCTCGCCGATCTCTCGCATGTGCGCCGGCAGGTCCAGCCCGGGGACGCTCAGGTTGGTCATGCGGTCATTGTAGCGGATCGCCAACGGCCATTCCGGCGGAGGCCGCGAGCCGATGTGCGATCCGCCTCGGCGCGGCGGATCGAAAGGTCTACGCCGGGGCGACCGGCTCCCCTCGCTGCGCCGGCGCGAACCCGGCTAGCTGAACCGGTGTGGATCGAGCGTCTCCACGCCCCGGTCGGTGCCGACGAGGATCAGGTCGGCGCCGCGCCGGGCGAACAGCCCGTTGGTCACCGTGCCGGTGATGTGATTGATCCTGCCTTCGAGGTCGGCAGGATCGAGGATCTCCAGGTCCTCGACGTCGAGGATGAGGTTGCCGTTGTCGGTGACGAAGTCCGTGCGCAGCTGCGGCGATCCGCCCAGCTTCACGAGCTCGCGCGCGACGTAACTGCGCGCCATCGGAATCACCTCGACCGGGAGGGGAAAGCTTCCGAGCACGTCGACCAGCTTCGAGGCGTCGACGATGCAGACGAATTTCTCGGCGACTGCGGCGACGATCTTCTCGCGGGTGAGCGCGCCGCCTCCGCCCTTGATCATCGCGCCGTGCCGGGTGGTCTCGTCGGCGCCGTCGACGTAGACCGGCAGCTCGTCGACCGTGCCCAGCTCCACGACCGGAATGCCGTGCCCCTTGAGCCGCTCGGCCGTCCTGACCGAGCTCGCCACCGCTCCGCGGATGCGCCGCTTTGCCCTGGCGAGCTCGTCGATGAAGCAATTGGCGGTCGAGCCGCTGCCGACGCCGAGGTAGGCATCGTCGACCACGTACTTGAGCGCCTCCCGCGCGACGAGCTGCTTCTGCTCGTCGCGGGTCATGACTTCTTTCGCGCCGGAGGCAGGTCGGTGCACACGCCTTCGAAGAGCTCCGCAGCGAGACCGACCGATTCCGAGAGCGTGGGATGCGGATGGATCGTCTTGCCGATGTCGACCGCGTCCGCGCCCATCTCGATCGCCAGCGCGATCTCGCTCACGAGGTCGCCGGCGTGCGTGCCGACGATGCCGCCGCCGACGACCCGGTGCGTAGCATCGTCGAACAGCAGCTTGGTGAAACCCTCGTCGCGCCCGTTGGCGATCGCGCGCCCCGACGCCGACCACGGGAAGGCCGCCTTCTGCAGCTTGACGCCCTTCGCTTTCGCCTCGTCCTCGGTCAAGCCCACCCAGGCAACCTCGGGATCGGTATACGCCACCGAGGGAATCACCCGCGCGTCGAAGAACGACTTCTCTCCCGCCGCCGCCTCCGCCGCGACATGACCTTCGTGCACGGCCTTGTGCGCGAGCATCGGCTGGCCGACGATGTCCCCGATCGCGTAGATGTGGGCGACGTTGGTGCGCATCTGGCGGTCGGCCGGGACGAAGCCGCGATCGGTGACCGTCACGCCCGCCTTCTCGGCGGCGATGCGCCGGCCGTTCGGGCTGCGTCCCACCGAGAGCAGCACCATGTCGTAGGGCTGCGGACCCGACGGCGCCTGTTCGCCCTCGAAGCTCACGTAGATCGCGTCCTTCTTCGCCTCCGCCGCGACGGTCCTGGTCTTGAGCATGACGCGATCGAAGCGCGGCTTGTTCATCCGCTCCCAAACCTTGACGAGGTCCCGGTCGGCGCCGAGCATGAGCCCGTCGAGCATTTCCACGACGTCGAGGCGCGCGCCGAGCGTCGAATAGACGGTGCCCATCTCGAGGCCGATGATGCCGCCGCCGACGACCAGCAGGCGTTTGGGCAGCGACGGAAGCTCGAGTGCACCGGTGGAGTCGACGACGCGCGGATCCTCCGGCATGAAGGGCAACCGCACCGCCTGCGATCCGGCGGCGATGATCGCCTTGTCGAAGCGCACGACCTTCTTCGCGCCTGCCCGGGCCTGCCCGGTGCCCTCGGTGAGCTCCACTTCGAGGTGATGCGCGTCCAGGAACGCGCCGACGCCGCGGACGACCTCGACCTTGCGCGCCTTCGCCATCCCTGCGAGCCCGCCGGTGAGTTTTCCGACCACCTTGCTCTTCCAGGCGCGCAGCGCCTCGAGCTCGATCTTCGGCGCACCGAAGCCGACACCGTGCTCGGCGAGGAGCTTGACTTCGTCCATCACGCCGGCGATGTGCAGCAGCGCCTTGGAAGGGATGCATCCGACATTGAGGCACACGCCGCCGAGTGAAGCGTAGCGCTCGACCAGAACGGTCTTCATGCCGAGGTCCGCGCTGCGGAACGCGGCGCTGTAGCCGCCGGGACCCGAGCCCAGGACGAGCATCTGGCATTCCACGTCGGCCGTGCCCGCGTAGGCGCCTGCGCCCGTCGCGACCGCCGGGGCCTCTGCACGCGCTTTCGCAGGCGCGGGCGCGGGCGCCGGCGCCGCGGCGCGCGGTGCCGGCTTGGCGCCCGCGCCCTCATCGATTTCCAGCACGAGGATCACGCTGCCCTGGCTCACCTTGTCGCCGAGCTTGGCGCGAAGCGCCTTCACCGTACCCGCCTTCGGCGCGGGCACGTCCATCGTCGCCTTGTCGGATTCGAGGGTGACCAGGGGATCTTCGGGCTTGACCGTATCGCCCGGCTTGACGAATACCTCGATGATCGGCACGTCCTTGAAATCGCCGATGTCGGGAACGGTGACTTCGAGCAGGCTCACGGATCTCGTCCTGGGGCAGGGTTCATGGGATCTCGCGCGGGAAATCGCGGCCGAGCATCCAGCCTTTGATCGCCTGCGCGACAGCGGCGTCCCTGCCGTAGAGTCCGTGCGCGGACTGCGGGTCGCAGGGTCCTGATTGCGGCGGATCGCCGCCGTCGACGGTGATCAGGGTGAAGCTCTTCGCCAGAGCCGCGACGTTGGAATACGGATTGGTGTAGCAGCCGTCGTTCCGGTGATGCACCAGCAGGACGGGGACCTTGATCGATGCGAAGTCGAAGGCCGAGAGCGCCGGACCCTGCTTGTCGCGGTTGGTCGCGCTCGAGATCAGCACCACGCCCTGGACCGCGTCGCCGAGCTGCGCGCCCAGCGCGGCGGCCGAGACCGTGCCACGGCTGTGGCCGACGAGAAAGACTCGCGCGTCGGGGAAGCGTTTTTTCACGTCGACGATCACCGCGCGGATATCCGTCGCGTGGTCGGGACCGAGACGGAACTCGTCGCTCATGCCCTGGGGAAGCTTGTCGGAGGGTGCGTCCACCGCGACCTCGACGACGTCGGCGTCCACGAGCTCGTTGCGCATCCGCAGCAGGGTGTTGGCGCCGGGTCCGAATCCGAGCGGAACCTGCTTGCCCGTGAGGCCGACCACGCCGGGGATGCCCACGAACGCGAGCATCACCGTCTTCGGGTTCGCCGATGGCGGGTTGCGCATGACGAGATACGACTCGGTGACGCCCTGCCGCGTAGGAATCGTCACGATCTCCTGCGCGGCCCGGACGCCGCCTGCCGCCGCGAGCAACAGCCAGGCGACGAGCAGGCGCTTCAGAGCACGGCCCTCCTCATGTCGCCGAGGAGGCCGGCGAGAAAGCTGTTGAATCTCGCGGCCGCAGCGCCGTCGATCACGCGGTGGTCGTAGGAAAGCGACAGCGGCAGGATCAGGCGGGGCGCGAACGCCTTGCCGTCCCACACCGGCCTCGTCACCGACCGGCAGACCCCGAGGATCGCGACCTCGGGTGCGTTGATGATCGGCGTGAAGTACGTCCCGCCGATTCCGCCGAGACTCGAGATCGAGAAACAGCCGCCTTGCATGTCCGCGGGGCCGAGCTTGCCTTCGCGCGCCTTGGCCGAGAGCTCGCCCATCTCCTTCGCGATCGCCAGCACGCCTTTCTGATCGGCGTTCTTGACCACCGGGACCACGAGGCCGTTCGGCGTGTCGGCGGCGAAGCCGATGTGGAAGTACTTCTTGTAGACGAGGCTGTCGCCGTCGAGCGAAGCGTTGAAGTCCGGGAACTTCCTGAGCGCCGCCACGCAGGCGCGGATCAGGAACGCGAGCATGGTGAGCTTGACGCCCGACTTCTCGTTCTCCTTGTTGAGCTGGACGCGGAAGGCCTCGAGCTCGGTGATGTCGGCGTCTTCGCAATTCGTGACATGCGGGATCATCACCCAGTTGCGATGCAAGTTCGCGCCGGAGATCTTCTTGATCCGCGAGAGCGGCTTTCTTTCGATCTCGCCGAACTTCGCAAAGTCGACCTGCGGCCATGGGATCAGCCCCAGCGCGGCACCGGAGCCGCCGGCCGCCGGCGCAGCGGCCGGCGCGGCGCCGCTCAGCGCGCGCTTGACGTAGGCCTGCACGTCCTCGTGCAGGATGCGCTGCTTCGGTCCCGTGCCCTTGACCTTGGAGAGGTCGACGCCCAGCTCGCGCGCGAACGCGCGCACCGAGGGCGACGCGTGCGCCCCTCGGAATGCCTCGCCGTCGACCGCGGGCGCCGCGGCAGGCGCAGCCTCGCGACGCGCCGGAGACGTCGGCTCGGCGGGTCGAGGCGCAGGCGCGGAGGCCGGCGGCGCGGCATCGGAGCTCGGGGCCGTGGCGGGCCCAGTCGCGCCCGGGATCTCGAGCGCGAGCAGCACGCTGCCTTCGCTCACCTTGTCGCCCAGCTTGACCCGGAGCTCCTTGACCACGCCTGCCGACGGCGCCGGCACGTCCATCGTCGCCTTGTCGGACTCGAGCGTGACCAGCGGATCCTCGGCTTTGACGGCGTCGCCGGGCTTGACGAAGACCTCGATGATCGGCACGTCCTTGAAATCGCCGATGTCGGGAACCTTGACGAGCGTGAGGCCCGGCGGAGCGCTCGGGGCGCTGCGCGCAGAACTCGCTGCCGCGCTCGGAGCGGGGCTGCCGGCGCCTGCGGCCGGGGCCGGGCGCGACGGTGGCGGCGAGTCCTGCCTGGGCGGCGCCGGGGCAGAGGCGGCCGCGGGCTTCGCGGCACCGGCCGCCACCGAATCCAGCGTCAGGATCACGCTGCCCTCGCTCACCTTGTCGCCGAGCTTGACGCGCATGTCGTTGACCGTGCCGGCCGCCGGCGACGGCACGTCCATCGTCGCCTTGTCGGATTCGAGCGTGACGAGAGAATCCTCCGCCTTGACCGCGTCGCCGGGCTTGACGAAGACCTCGATGATCGGCACGTCCTTGAAATCGCCGATGTCGGGAACCTTGACCTCGATAGTGCTCATGAGCTGTTGTTCGTTCGACGTTGAGGCGCGGGAACCTCGAAGGTATCCGCTGGTGCGGCGTCCGGAAGGGCGTATCTGTCGTGCGCTAGACCGTCCAGGGCAGAGGCTTCGCCGGATCGACGCTGTAGCTTGCGATCGCATCGGCGACTTTCGCCGCGGGTAGCGTGCCTTCGTCGGCAAGAGCCTTGAGAGCCGCGATGGTCACGTAGTAGCGGTCGACCTCGAAGAAACTTCGCAGCTTCTCGCGCGTGTCCGAGCGGCCGAAGCCGTCGGTGCCGAGCACGACGTAGCGGCGCGGCACGAACGCGCGGATCTGCTCGGCGAAAGCGCGCACGTAGTCGGTCGCGGCGATCACCGGGCCCGTCGTGTCCCTGAGGCAGATTTCCACGTGCGAGAGCTTCGCCTGGGCGGTGGGATGCAGCATGTTCCAGCGCTGCGCCGCGTAGCCGTCGCGAGCGAGCTCGGTGAAGCTTGGGCAGCCCCAGAGATCGGCCTCGACGCCCCAGTCCTTAGCAAGCAGCTCGGCCGCGGCCATCACCTCGCGCAGGATCGTGCCCGAGCCGAGCAGCTGGGCACGCGGCGCCTTGCCCTTGCCCGGGGCGGGTTTGAGCTGATACATCCCCTTGATGATGTTCGCCGCGGCGCCTTCGGGCATGGCGGGGTGGGGGTAATTCTCGTTCATCAGGGTGAGGTAGTAGTACACGTCTTGCTGCTCGGCGTACATGCGGCGCAGGCCGTCCTGGATGATCACCGCGACCTCGTAGCCGAACGTAGGATCGTAGGACACGCAGTTGGGGATCGTCGCCGAGATGAGGTGCGAATGCCCGTCCTCGTGCTGCAGCCCCTCGCCGTTGAGCGTCGTGCGCCCGGCGGTGCCCCCGAGCAGGAAGCCGCGGCAGCGCATATCCCCGGCGGCCCAGGCGAGATCGCCGACGCGCTGGAAGCCGAACATCGAGTAGAAGATGTAGAACGGGATCATCGGCACGCCGTGCGTGGAATACGCGCTCGCCGCCGCCATCCAGTCGCACATCGCGCCCGCCTCGTTGATGCCTTCCTGCAGGATCTGCCCGTCCTTGATCTCCTTGTAGAACATGAGCTGGTCGGCGTCCTGCGGGGTGTAGAGCTGTCCGAGCTGGTTCCAGATGCCGAGCTGGCGGAACATGCCTTCCATCCCGAAGGTGCGCGACTCGTCGGGAACGATCGGCACGACCCGCCGGCCGATGTTCTTGTCGCGCACGAGCGTCTGCAGGACCTGCACGAAGGCCATCGTCGTCGAGATCTCGCGCTCCTCCGTGCTCTTGAGGAAGCGCTCGAAGCTGGAGAGCGGGGGAATGGTCAGCGACTCGGCTTTCCGCCGCCGCGTCGGCAGGAAGCCGCCGAGGTCCATGCGCCGCGCCTTCATGTATTCGGCCTCGGGCGAGCCCGGCGGGAAGTTGATGTAGGGTATCTGCTCGAGCTTGTCGTCGGGGATCGGAATGTGGAACCGGTCGCGCATCGCCCGGATCGACTCGATCGACATCTTCTTCTGCTGGTGGGTGATGTTCTGCGCCTCGCCGGCCTCGCCCATGCCGTAACCCTTGATCGTCTTGGCGAGGATGACCGTAGGCTGCCCCTTGTGGTTGACCGCCGCGTGGTATGCCGCGTAGACCTTGAACGGGTCGAGGCCGCCGCGATTGAGATGCCAGATGTCCTGGTCGGTCCAGTCGGCCACGAGCTCCTTCAACTCCGGCGTATTGAAGAAATACTCGCGCACGTACGCGCCGTCCTTCGACTTGAACGTCTGGTATTCGCCGTCGACGCATTCCATCATGCGGCGCGGCAGGAGGCCCTTCTTGTCACGGGCGAAAAGCGCGTCCCAGCGCGTCCCCCAGATCACCTTGATCACGTTCCAGCCCGCGCCGCGGAAGTCGCTCTCGAGCTCCTGGATGATCTTGCCGTTGCCGCGCACCGGGCCGTCGAGCCGCTGCAGGTTGCAGTTCACGACGAAGATCAGGTTGTCGAGCATCTCGCGGCCCGCCATGCCGATCGCGCCCATCGACTCCGGCTCGTCCATCTCGCCGTCGCCGCAGAAGCACCAGACCCTGCGCCCTTCCGTTCGCGCGAGCCCGCGGTCCTGCAGGTACTTCATGAAACGCGCCTGGTAGATCGCCATCAGGGGGCCGAGGCCCATCGACACCGTCGGGAACTGCCATACGTCCGGCATCAGCCAGGGGTGCGGATAGGAGGAGATGCCCTTGCCGTCGACCTCCTGCCGGAAGTTGTCCATCTGCTCTTCGGTGAAGCGGCCCAGCATGAACGCGCGCGAGTAGATGCCCGGCGAGCTGTGCCCCTGGATGAACACGAGGTCGCCGCCGTGTTTCTCGGAGGCCGGATGCCAGAAGTGGTTGAAACCGACGTCGTAGAGCGTCGCCGCCGAGGCGTAGCTCGCGATGTGGCCGCCCACGTTGGTGTGCTTGTTGGCGCGGACCACCATCGCCATCGCGTTCCAGCGCGCGTAGTTGCGGATCCGCTCTTCGATCGCCTGGTCGCCCGGCATCTTCGGCTGCCGGTCGGCTGGGATCGTGTTGATGTAGGCGGTGTTGGCCGAGAACGGCACGTACGCGCCGCGCCGGCGCGACTTGTCGATCAGCTGCTCGATCAGGAAATGCGCGCGGTCTGGCCCCTCGTGCTCGATGACACCTTCGATCGCATCCAGCCATTCCCTCGTTTCCTGGGGGTCGATGTCGGGCTGCATGTCCATGGGAGACTCCTCGCGCTTGATTTCGGTCGCGTCGCTAAGGGATCGATACTGAAGCCGGGTCGGTACGTCGTGCCTGCGGAGGCGTCTGGAGCCGCCGGCCGGCGGTGACAAGGCGATGCTACCACGCGCTGAGAGTGGCTTCTAGAAGCGGGGACCGCGGTGCGCGGCGCGGCTTCAGGGCCGCGGGACGATCGTACGCGCCTCCGTGACGATCGCGTCGACCTTGAGATCGTGCGCCGCCGCCGGCACGCTCTCGACGAGCTGGAGCTCGAAGGCTCCGGCCACCCTGCGCGCGTCCGCGCGCAGCGTCGGCAGCAGCCGGTCGTAGTAGCCGCCGCCGTAGCCGATACGGTGCCCGTGGAGGTCGAACGCAACTCCGGGCACGAGCACCCAGTCGATCGCCGACGGCTCGATGCGCAGGCAGTGCGGCAGCGGCTCGGAGATCCCGAGATAGCCCGGCGCGACATCGCGCTCCAGGTCCGCCACGGCGCGGAGCTCGAGCATGCGGCTCGCCCGCTCCACCCGCGGCGCGACCGCGGTCTTGCCCAGCGCGCGCGCGGCGGCAAACAGCGGCCGCGTCTCCCATTCGCTGCGGAAAGCGAGCGACAGCAGGACGGTTCGCGCGATGCGGAAGTCTTCGCGCGCCTCGAGCGTCGCCCGGATCGCATCGCCGAAGCTCGCGCGGGCCTGCGCGGACAGCGCGTCGCGGGAGCGCAGCACGCGCTCGCGCAAGCGCCGCTTCGCGTCGCGCGGATCCGGCCGGGGCTCTGCGGGCGAATCTCCGCTCATCGGCGCAATGGTACCGCCATGGGGCGGCGTGCCACCGGCGAGCCTACTATAATGGCGGCTTCTCCCGTTCCTGTCGTCGAATCCGAAGATGAATCACGCGCACCATCACCACCGTGAGCGCCGCGCTCGCCTCATCGCCGAAATGCGCTCGCAGACCGGCGGCGGGCTCGCGGCGATTCCCACGGCCCCGCAGGCCATCCGCAACGCCGACACCCACTTCCCCTATCGCGCGGACAGTCACTTCTATTATCTCTCCGGGTTTCCCGAGCCGGAGGCGGTGATCGTGCTGACGGCCGGCGCTCAGTCGGGCGATTCGCGCCAGGTGCTCTTCTGCCGCGACAAGAACGCCGAGCGCGAGATCTGGGACGGCTTCCGCTACGGTCCCGAGGCGGCGCGCGAAATCTTCGGCTTCGACGAGGCCTATTCCATCTCCGAGCTTCCCGCGCGGCTCGCCGACTGGAGCTGCGATCGCCCGGCGATCTACACGCCGCTGGGGCTGTATCCGGAGTGGGACCACGCCATCACGGCCACCCTCAACGACGTGCGCGGCCGCGTGCGCACCGGCATCTCCGCGCCCGAGGCGGTGATCGACGTGCGTTCCGGAATCGCCGCGATGCGCCTCACCAAGGACGCCGAGGAGCTCAAGCTCATGCGCCGCGCGGCGGAGATCTCGAGCACGGCGCACCGCCGCGCCATGTCGCGGGCCCGCGCCGGCTGGTACGAATACCAGGTCGAGGCCGAGCTCACGCACGAATTCCTCCGTTCGGGGGCCCAGGCGGTCGCGTATCCGTCGATCGTCGCGTCCGGGCCGAACGCCTGCGTGCTGCACTATCGCGACAACAACCGCCAGATGCAGGCTAACGACCTGCTCCTGATCGACGCCGGCTGCGAGTTCCAGGGTTACGCCTCCGACATCACCCGGACCTTTCCCGTGGGCGGCAGGTTCTCCGGCCCGCAGAAAGCCGTCTACGAGCTGGTGCTGGCCGCGCAGCTCGCGTGCATCGAGGCCGTCGGACCGGGCAAGCCCTTCCACGATTATCACCGGGTGGCGGAGCGCGTCCTGGCGCAGGGGTTGATCGACCTGAAGCTGTGCGAGGGCACGCTCGACGCGGTCCTCGAATCCGGCGCCTACAAGCAGTTCTATATGCATCGCGCCGGCCACTGGCTCGGGCTTGACGTGCACGACGTGGGCTTGTACCGCGTCGACGGGGAATCGCGGCTGCTCGAAGCTGGCATGGTCCTGACAGTCGAGCCTGGCTGCTATATCCGGCCCGCCGACAAGGTGCCGGAGGAATTCTGGGACATCGGGGTGCGGATCGAAGATGACGTCCTCGTGACCGCGCAGGGCAGCGAGAACCTGACAGGCGCCACGCCCAAGTCGGTCGCGGAGGTCGAGGCGGCCTGTGCGCGCTGAAGCTCCGCTCCGAACCGCGCCGCCCTGCGCCTGCGGGTAGCGCGCCGGGCCAGGATGCTGCGCGACCTGGTCGTCGTTGGTGCCGGGCCCGTGGGTGCGACGCTCGCGCTCGCGCTCGCCGAGAGCGAGCTCGATTTCATCACGCTGGACGCCCGCGCCAGCGCGACTCCGATCCGGGCGGATCGCTCGCTCGCGCTCTCGCACGGTGCGCGGCTCATCTTCGAGAGGCTCGACGTCTGGAGCGCGGTCGCCGCGGCGCCCGGAGCGGTGACGCCGATCACCGCGGTCGACGTGTCGCAGCGCGGCGCCTTCGGCCACGTGCGGCTGGAGGCGGACGAGCACGGGCTGCCCGCGCTCGGCTACATCGTCGCCTATCGCGTCCTGCAGGCGGCGCTCGACGCTGCGCTCGCGCGGCGCGGCGCGGGGCTCGCCTACGACTGCGTCGCCGCGCGCGTCTCGCCCACACCCGCGTACGCGCGGATCGAAGCGCGGCAGGGCGAGCAGGCGATCGAGCTCACCGCCAGGCTGGTCGCGCTCGCCGACGGCGGAGGCGAACTCACCCCGGAGCTCGCGCGGCGTCGCCACGACTACGATCAGGTCGCGGTGATCGGCAAGTTGACTCCGCGCGAGCCGCATCGCGGCGTCGCGTACGAGCGATTCACGCCAGAAGGACCCATGGCGCTCCTGCCGGAAGGCGATCGCTACGGCCTGGTGTGGACCACAACGCCGGCTCGAGGCGAGGCACTCCTCGCGCTGCCGGACGCGGAGTTCCTCGCGGCGCTCGACGAGCGCCTCGGCTCGAGCGCGACGGGCGGCGCAATCCCGGGCGGCTTCATCGGCGTGAGCGAGCGGCGCAGCTTCGCGCTCCGACTCGAATACGCGGGCCGCGTCGCAGCGCAGCGCCGCGTCCTGCTCGGCAACGCCGCTCAAAGCCTGCATCCCGTCGCCGGCCAGGGCCTCAATCTCGGCCTGCGCGACGCCTATGAGCTGGCGCAGGAGTTGCTTTCAACGCCGCGCGATGCGATCGGTTCTTCCGCATCGCTTGCCGCTTATGCGCAGCGTCGCCGAACCGACCGCTTGTCGGGCATCGCCTTCACGCACGGGCTGCTGAGTATCTTCGGCAGCGCAGCGCCGCTCGTGTCGTGGCCTCGCGGGTTGGCGCTCACTCTGCTCGATTGTGTTCCGGGAATGAAGCGCGCGTTCACGCGCGCGATGCTCTTCGGCATGTAGCGCGAGCGAACGCGCAGCGTGCCAACCGCGCAACACGCGCCGAGCGCGCAAATGTTTTGCGCGGCCGCCGAACCATGGCGAATGAAACTCGGTATAATGCGCATCCCTTTCGTAGCAAGCTCCGATTCACTCCTCGTTCGCTCGTCCGCCGTGCACATCGGATCGCACTGCATCGACAATGCTCTCGTCGTCGCGCCGATGGCCGGCGTCACGGACCGGCCGTTCCGGCAGCTCTGCAAGCGCATGGGCGCGGGCCTCGCCGTCTCGGAGATGATCGGCTCGAATCCGGAGCTGCGCGACAGCGTGAAGTCGCAGCGGCGCATGGATCACGCCGGGGAGGTCGAGCCCATCGTCGTCCAGATCGCGGGCGCCGATCCGGCCATGATGGCCGACGCCGCGCGCTACAACGTCGAGCGCGGCGCGCAGATCATCGATATCAATATGGGCTGCCCGGCGAAGAAAATCTGCAATCTCGCCGCCGGCTCGGCGCTGCTTCGCAACGAGCCGCTCGTCGGGTCGATTCTCGACGCCGTCGTGGCCGCCGTCGAGGTGCCGGTCACGCTCAAGATCAGGACCGGCTGGAGCCCCGGGGAGCGCAACGCCGTGCGGGTGGCGCGCATCGCCCAGGAGGCGGGCGTCGCAGCGCTCTCGGTTCACGGCCGGACCCGCGAATGCGGCTTCGCCGGCCCGGTGGAGTACGAAACGATCCGCGCCGTGAAGCAGGCGGTGCGCATTCCCGTCATCGCCAACGGCGACGTCGATTCGCCGGAGAAGGCGCGCGAAGTCCTGACCCGCACCGGCGCCGACGGCATCATGATCGGCCGGGCGGCGCAGGGCCGGCCGTGGCTGTTCCGCGAGGTCCGGCACTATCTCGATCGCGGCGAGCGCCTGCCGCCCCCGGAGCCCGAGGAGATGCGTCGCGCGATCCTCGATCATCTCGCGGAGCACTATGCCTTCTACGGCGAGTTCGCCGGCGTGCGAATCGCCCGCAAGCATCTTGGCTGGTACGCGGCATGCCTCGCCGGAGGCGAAGCGTTCCGGCACGAGGTCAACAAGCTGGAGACGTCCGCGGCGCAGATCGCGGCGGTGAACCGGCTTTTCGATCGACTCGCGGGGTACGCCGGCCGGCCCGAGATGCCGCCGACGGCGTCCAGCGCGCCTTCGTGGGGAGAGGAGGCCCTCGCAGCGTGAAAAAAATCGTACGCCTCAACGGCAGCAACGAGATCGGGCGCAGCGTCGAAAAGTCGCTCGACGAATACTTCCGCAGGCTGGACGGGGAGACTCCCCACGGCATCTACGACATGGTGATCGGCACCGTCGAGCGTTCGATGCTGTCGACCATCTTGCATCGTGCCGGCGGGAACCAGTCGCACGCCGCGGACATGCTCGGGCTCAACCGGAACACGCTGCGCACCAAGCTCTCGAAGTACGGCATCCGGTAGCGAGCGCGGAACGGGCTCGCGAGCTTGGCACGGCTCGGTCGCTCGCGGTACCCTCTAGCACCGATTCTCGCCTGCCCGGGGCACGTGCGCCCCGGGCCGACGCGGCTCTCGAAGGCTCTCGTGGAGCGCTCGAGGCGCGAGTCGTCGCCCGCTCGCTCGAATTGAACGCCGCGCCCATCGCCCTGGCCCTGCTGTCGGTCTCCGACAAGACCGGGCTCACCGACTTCGCGCGGGGGCTCGCGGATCTGGGCGTCGCGCTGCTCTCCACCGGCGGCACCGCCCGCGCGCTGGCCGACGCGGGACTGCCCGTGACCGAGGTGGGCGCCCATACCGGCTTTCCGGAGATGCTCGACGGGCGGGTCAAGACGCTCCACCCGAAGGTACACGCCGGGATCCTCGCCCGGCGCGACATCGCTGCCGACCGCGCCGCGCTCGCCGCGCACGGCATCCCGACCATCGATCTTGTCGTGGTGAATCTCTACCCCTTCCGCGAGACCGTGGCGCGCCCGGGTTGCAGCCTCGGGGAGGCGATCGAGAACATCGACATCGGCGGACCGACGATGGTGCGCGCAGCGGCGAAGAACTATGCCCACGTCGGAGTGGTCGTCGATCCCGCCGACTATCCGGCGCTGCTCGCCGAGCTGCGTGCGTCCGGGCGGGCGCTCTCGGGCGCGACGCGCTTCCGGCTCGCGCAGAAGGCCTTCGCCCATACCGCCGCCTACGACGGCGCCATCGGCAACTACCTCACCGCGCGGGACGAGAGCGGCGCCGCGCGCGCGTTTCCGGAGCGCTGGAGCTGGCAGGGCGCCAAGGTCGAGGACCTGCGCTACGGCGAGAACCCGCACCAGCGCGCCGCGTTCTACCGCGACGACCCGCCGGTCCCGGGCTCGATCGCGACCTTTCGACAGCTGCAGGGCAAGGAGCTCTCGTACAACAACATCGCGGATGCCGACGCCGCGTGGGAGTGCGTCAAGACCCTCGGCGAAGCCGCATGCGTGATCGTGAAGCACGCCAACCCCTGCGGCGCCGCGATCAGCCCGACTCCGATCGAGGCCTATGCCCGCGCCTTCGCGACCGATCCCACCTCGGCCTTCGGCGGGATCGTCGCGTTCAATCGCGAAGTCGATGCGGCGACCGTGGAAGCGGTGAGCGCGCAATTCCTCGAGGTGCTGATCGCGCCGGGCTTCACCGCCGACGCGCGAGGCGCCATCGGCCGCAAGCCCAACGTCCGGGTGCTCGCGGTGGAGCCGGCGGCGGCGCCGGCGGACGCCTGGGACGTCAAGCGCGTCGGCGGCGGGATGCTGCTGCAGAGCGCCGACACGCGCGACCTGGACGCTGCCGAGCTCAAGGTGGTGACGCGCAAGGCGCCGTCGAAGGCGCAGCTCGACGACCTGGTCTTCGCCTGGCGCGTCGCCAGATTCGTCAAGTCGAACGCCATCGTGTACTGCGGCGACGGCAGGACGCTCGGGATCGGCGCGGGACAGATGAGCCGGGTCGATTCGACGCGCGTGGCGGCATTCAAGGCGGGGAACGCCGGGCTCGAGCTTGCCGGGTCCGTGGTCGCCTCCGACGCGTTCTTCCCTTTTCGCGACGGGCTCGATGTCGTCGCGGACCAGGGCGCGGTGGCCGTCATCCAGCCAGGCGGCAGCGTTCGCGACGCGGAGGTGATCGCGGCCGCGGACGAGCGCGGGCTGGCCATGGTATTCACCGGCATCCGGCATTTCCGTCACTAGGAGACCTCCTTGAAGCGATTGGCTTTCGCCGCGGTCGTCACGCTCCTGCTGACGAGTCGGGCCCACGCGCTGGAATGCGCCGACTGGGGCTCCTGGCTCGAAACCGGCTGTCGCCACGTGGTCGACACCTACAAGGACGGGAACAACGCGCTGCTCGTCTCTGGCTATCAGTGGCACCTGCCCTACGACTGGACGCCCGAGCGCCGCCACGCGGAGAACGAGTACGCCTGGGGCGGAGGCTGGTCCCGGACGCGGGAGACGCCGAGCGGCAATACCGAAGACGTCTTCTTCCTCGTCTTCGAGGATTCGCACCGCAACGCCCAGTTCAACCTGGGCTATGTTTGGCGAACCTACTGGGGCGATCGCTCGACGCTTCAGGCTGGACTCGGCTTCTCCGCCCTGATCATCCAGCGGCCCGACATCGCGAGCGGCTGGCCCGTTCCGGTGGCGCTTCCGCTCGCCAGCCTTCGGTCGGGCCGGGCCGAGCTGCTGACGGCGTACATCCCGAAGCTCAACGGTGGGGTCAACCACGGCAGCGTGCTGTACTTCCTCGGCAAGATCGACCTGAAGTGAGACTCTCGCAGTGAACGTGCTCGTCATCGGTTCCGGTGGCCGCGAGCACGCGCTCGCCTGGAAGATTGCGGCAAGCCCGCTCTGCGACCGACTTTATTGCGCGCCGGGCAATGCCGGCATCGCGCAGGAGGCCGAATGCGTTGCCGTCGATCCCGCCGATCATCCGACGGTGATTGCTTTCTGCCAATCGCGCCGGATCGATTTCGTGGTGATCGGCCCCGAGGCGCCGCTATGCGCGGGCCTCGTCGATCATCTGGA
>DATJVX010000024.1:0-38901 GCA_035501595.1 Casimicrobiaceae bacterium
CCGATCATCAATCTCCGCCACCACGACAACCACGCCTGGTTCTCGTGGGGCGTCTCGCCGTTCGCCCGCAGCGATGCGCCGGTAATGGTGCTGGTGAGCGACGGCGCAGGCGACGACGGTGCGATCTCGGCCTACGTCGCGCGCACCGGCGCGCTCGCGCCGCTGTACCGCAACGACAGCTTCTGGGATTCGCTCGGAATGATGTACGGGATACTCAGCTCGGCGCAGGGCGGCTGGCCGCTGCTCTCGAGCGAGGGGCGCTACATGGGCGCGGTCGCCTGGGGCGATTCCGATCGGCGGACCAACCGCTACTACGAGCCGCTCAGGAAGCTCCTCGTCCTCGAGAGCGAGGGCCGGGTGCTCCTCAACCGCACGCTCGCCAACTGGCATCGCGGCGGCTGCGCCGACCCGTACACGCGACGCCTGGCGGAGATCCTCGGCGACCCCGTGCTCCCCGCCGACATGTGGCATCCCGATGCGGTGCTCAAGGTCGAGGACATCCGGCACGCGCCGATCACCCGCGAGCGCGTCGACAAGGCCGCCGCGGTCCAGCTCGTGTTCGAGGACGCGCTGTTCCACATCGTCGAGCACCTGATTCGGGTCACGCGCAGCACGCGGCTCGTGATGACCGGCGGCACCGCGCTCAACTGCCTCGCCAACATGCGCCTGCTCGACCGGTTCGGCCCCGAGTGGTACGAGCGCAATCTCGGGATGAAGGATGCGCGGTTGCACCTCTGGGTGCCGCCGGTGCCCGGAGATCCCGGTGTGGCGATCGGCGCCGCCTACCACTTCGCCTGCCTCGCCGGCGCGCGGCCCGGAGAGCGCCTCGAGCACGCGTTCTACTGCGGCATGGCGCCGACGCGGCGAGAGATCGAGGAAGCGCTCGCGAGCGAGCCCGAGATCGGCCATCGGCGCCTCGGCAACATCGCGCTCGCCGAGGAGCGCGAGCGCATCGCCGATCTCCTCGCGGGCATCGTCTCCGGCGACGGCATCGTGGGGCTCTATCAGGGGAAGGCCGAGACCGGTCCGCGCGCGCTGGGTCACCGGTCGATCCTCGCGAACCCCACCAATCCGAAGACGCTGGAGATGCTCAATGCGCGGGTGAAGTTCCGGGAGCTGATCCGCCCGCTCGCGCCGATGGCCACGCCCGAGGCGGCCAAGCGGTGGTTCGAGCTCGCGCCCGGCGCGGCCGACGACGACTACAACGCCTACAACTACATGGTGCTGACCTGCCGCGCCAAGCCCGAGGCGCGCGAGCGGATCCCGGCGGTCGTCCACTTCGACGGTACGTCGCGGGTGCAGATCGTCCGCGAGCACGTCGACCCGTTCGTGCACGCGTACCTGAAGGCCATGGGGCGGCGCGTGGGCGCGGAAGTGAGCGTGAATACCTCGCTCAACGTCGGCGCGCCGATCGCCCAGACGCCGGTGCAGGCGCTGCGGACGCTCAAGAAGAGCCGCGGCATGCACGGGCTCGTCCTCATCGCGGCGGACGGCGAGACTCACGTCGCCTGGCACGACGTCGACAGCCCGCCGAAGGATCGGGGCAGGGCGCTGCGCGCGTGGATCGACGCGCGCGCGGTTGAGAGCAGCTAGTTCAAGTCGATCGCGTGCCGCTTCAGATCCTCGAGCGAGACGACGGCTAACGCCTCTTCGTGTGTCGCCGACAGCACCACCGGCGGCGCGACGCCGGCGTCGAGCGCTTCGCGCCAGCGGCCGGCGCACAGGCACCAGCGATCGCCGGGCTTGAGTCCCGGAAAGCCCGCCTCCGGCTGGGGCGTCGACAAGTCGTTGCCGTGGGATTTGGAGAACGTGAGGAACTTCGCCGTCATTCGCGCGCACACCACGTGCAGGCCAAGGTCCTCAGGGCCGGTATTGCAGCAGCCGTCGCGATAGAAGCCGGTGCGCGGCTCGACCGAGCACGGCTCGAGCCGGCCGCCGAGCACGTTGGTCTCTTCCGCGACCTTGGTCTTCAAGGCTTGAGCGCCCGATAGAGGTACGGGAGGCTCACGTCCATGCGGTAGTCGACGTCCGAGTGGTTGTCGTCGAACTCCTGGTACATGTGGGGAATCACCGCGTCGGCGAGACGCAGCGACAAGAGCCGCGTGCCATAGTGGATGTGATACTGATCGCGCCAGCCGCAGTCGATGTAGATCCCCTTGAGCTTTTTCAGGTTGGTCTTGTACTTGTCGACCAGCAGGATAGGATCGTGCTCGAGCCAGCGCTGCCAGCGCTTTTCGAGGAGCTCGCCGCTCTCGAGGTTGAACGGCAGCCGGAAGCCGAGCGGCGCCTTCGGATCGGGGTCGTAGGTCGCAGCCATGCAGACGTTCATGATGCAGTGGGATTCCGAGTGCGAGAGCTTCTCCTTCGCCCACATCGCTTCGAGGAAGCGCTTCACCCGCCCGTCGTCGAGGCCCTCCGCGAGCCCTTTGCGCCGGCTCGCGGTCCGCACGTCGAAGCGCCCCGGATGCCGCTTGGGAAGCCGGTACTTGGTGAGCTCGTTGAGCGTGTTGGGCCAGTCGCTGTGATAGACGAAGTCGAAGTAGGAGTCGCCGGAATGATCGGCGATGGCGCCCCAGTACTGCGCGTACTTCATGCCGTGGATGATCGCGCCGTAGCCGCCCGAGGACTTGCCGAAGCAGCCGCGATGCTCGCGGGAGGCGAGCGTGCGGAATTCGCGATCGACGACGGGAATCAGCTCGCGCGTGAGATAGTCGGCGTAGTTGCCCAGCGCCGAGGAGTTGATGTACTGGTTGCCGCCGAGCGCGGTGAAGCAGTCGGGAAAAACGATGATCGTCGGACCCATCTTGTGCTCGTGGATCAGGCGCGCGACGCGATCGGGCACGTTGTCTCCGAACGGGCGCCATCCCGTGTGCCCGAGCCCGGAGCCGGTGAAGCCGACGAGATCGAAGAGCACGGGAAAGCGCCGGCCGCGCCCGCGGGTCGCGCCTTCGTCGTACTGCGGCGGGAGCCACACGCCGAGCCTGCGCACGTGCGGATCGCCGCGCGCATTGCCTTCAAGGACCTTCGAGCTGTGCTCCAGCACGACGACGGTGCCTGTGCGGCCCTTGAAGCGCTTGATGGTCATCGGTTCCCCCTCGTGGATCCGCGCATTGTAACGCTGCGCCTCGGCCGCTCGCCGGCTTCGAGGACGCCCGGACGGTGCCCTAGCCGAGCGGCTTCAGGGTCCCGAGCAGCGTCGGAATCAGCTCGGTCACGGTGGGGTGGATGTGCACGGCGCGCTGGAGGACGGTGTAAGGCGCATCGGCGTACATGACGTCGAGCAGCGAATGCACCGCCTCGTCGCCTTCGAGACCGAGGATCGCCGCACCGAGGATGCGCTTGCTCTCCGCGTCGACCAGCACCTTCATGAAGCCCTGCGTCTCGCCGCGCTCGCGGGCACGCCCGACCCGGGTCATGGGCATCGACGCGACCAGGGCCTTGCGTCCCGACGCGCGAACCTCGCGCTCGGTCATTCCGGCGCGGCCGAGCGGCGGATCGATGAACAGCGCGTAGGTGACGATGCGATCGGTCAGCTTGCGCGTCTCGCCGTCGAGGAGGTTCGCGGCGACGATCTCGTAGTCGTTGTAGGAAGTGTGGGTGAACGCGCCGCGGCCGTTGACGTCGCCCAGCGCCCAGATGCCGGGCGCACTGGTGCGCAGCTCGTCGTCGACCTGCACGTAGCCGCGCTTGTCCAGCGCAACGCCGGCCTTGTCCAGCCCGAGATCGTCCGTGTTGGGGACTCGCCCCACCGCGAGCAGAAGGTGGGAGCCGACGATCTCGCGCGGCTCCTGCTCGCAACTCACTCCGACCTCGATGCCGTCCGGACGGCGGGCCACGCGGATGCATCGGGCGTCGAGGCGGAAGGCGATGCCCTCGCGCTCGAGAATGTCCCGGATCGCCGCCGAGACCTCGTCGTCCTCGCGCCCGATGAGGCGCGGCCCCATCTCGACGACCGTCACACGGCTGCCCAAGCGCTGGTACATCTGCGCGAACTCGAGGCCGACGTAGCTGCCGCCGACGATCACCAGGTGCTCGGGCAGGAAGTCGACCGCCATGATGCTGGAGTTGTCGAAGTAGGGGACCTCGCCGAGTCCCGGCAGGTCGGGAATCGAAGCGCGACCGCCGACGTTGAGAAAAAACTGCTCCGCCTCGAGCAGCCTATCGCCGACATGCAGCTTGCGCGGCCCCGTGAACCGGGCGTGACCTTCGACATACGTGAGCCCGGGCGTGCCGCCAAGCCAGCGCCTGAGCCCGTCGATCGAGTGCTGGACGACTGCATCCTTGCGCGCCTTCACCGCCGCCATGTCGACGCGCACCGGGGCATCGATCCGGACGCCGTAGTCGGCGCCGCGGCGCGCCACGTGCGCCGCACGGGCGCTTGCGATGAGCGTCTTGGTGGGAATGCAGCCGTTGTTGACGCAGGTCCCGCCCACGCGCCTGCGCTCCAGGAGCGCGGTGCGGCGCCCGGATTGCGCGAGCCGCACCGCGAGCGATGGGCCCGCCTGGCCCGCGCCGATGACGATCGCGTCGTAGCGCTCGCTCATCCGGCCCGGGCCGGCCGCAGGCTCATGCTTCGGCGCTGCGGCGCTTATCCTGCGGCCGCGGCGTGGGCGCGGGCACGATCATGCTCCCGAGCTCGCGCACGAGCTGGGCGACGTCTTTCTGGCCCTCGAGGAAGAGGTTGGCGGCGCTCGTCTCGTCGGGTTCGACGCGGACCGACAGGATCGACGGCGACCGCAGGCGAAACACCTGCTCGTCCGAGGCGTCGTCGCCCACGTAGAGCGCCCGCTTGCAGTGCGCCTTGGCGAGCAGCGTGGTCAGCGCCTCGCCCTTGTCCGGCGCCCCCGGAGGCAGCAGGTTGAGCACCTTCTTGCCGTCGAGCAGCTTGGGCAGGGGCAGCAACCCGGCGGTGCGCGCGACGAGCAGGCGCAGCGCCGCGCCCTGGTCCTTCGCATGGCGGAAGTGGAAGGTGAGCGAGTAGGTCTTGTCTTCGAGCACGATGCCGTCGACGTCTCGCCAGGCTTCGGTCCCCGAGGAGAGCTCGTCGAGCCACGCCCGGCACACGCGGGCGCACTCCTCGGAGACCTGCTCCCGCCCCGGCACGCCCTCCGCACCATGGTTGCCGACGAGGTAGCGCGGCGTGAAACCCAGCATCGGCCGGGCGTCCTCTACCGCGCGGCCGGTCACGACCGCGACGGTCGCGTGCGCGGCGAGCAGCTCGAGCCCCCGTTGGATCTCGCCCGGCACGCGCGCGTCCCAGGGCCGGTCGACGATCGGCGCGAGCGTGCCGTCGATATCGAACGCGAGCATGGTGTCACGAGCGAGGAAGGCGCGCAGGCGCTCGAGTCCCGCCGTCGAAAGCGCGTATCTCACTTCACCTCGACGTCCGCGGTGCGCTGGTGCGCGTAGATGCGCTCCGTCACGCGCTGCCGCTGGCGCAGCCGCGCCGCGTCGAGCAGCATCGCTCCAGCCCACCGATAGACGTTGAATTCCTGCACCAGTCTCCTCATGCTGCGCATGCGCACCCGCTGCTCGTCGGCCGGCATCGTCAGGGCCCGGTACAGGGCGTGCGCGCATTGCTCGTTATGATAAGGGTTGACCAGCAGAGCGTCGTGCAGTTCGCGCGCCGCCCCGGTAAATTGTGACAGAACCAGCACGCCCTGCTCGTCGTCGCGGGCGGCGATGAACTCCTTGGCGACCAGGTTCATGCCGTCGTGCAGGCTGGTGACCACGCAGACGTCCGCTGCCCGGTAGTACTCGTTGACCGCCGGCGGCTCGTGGTGCTCGACCTTGAGCCGGATCGGCTCCCAGCCGTCGCGCCCGAAGCGGGCGTTGACGCGCCCGGCTAGCGCGCGCACCCGGCCCTCGAAGTTCTGGTACTCGTCCAGCGACGAGCGCGACGGTGCCGCGATCTGGATGAAGACGAACCGGCCGACGAACTCGGGGTGCAGCTCGAGCATCCGCTCGACCGCCACGAAGCGCTCGAGAATCCCCTTGGTGTAGTCCATCCGATCGACGCCGATGCCGAGCATGACGTTGTCGCGAAGCTGCTCGACCCGCAGGACCTTGGCGCGGCACAGCGGCACCGAGAGCTGGGTCTCGACCCACTCGGTGGGCCACTGGATCGAGATCGGATAGGTCTCCACCTGCGTGAGGTGGCCGCCGTGCGAGATGGTGGAGGATTCGCGCTCGATGCGCGCCTCGAGGTAGCGATCGACGGTCTCGACGAAGTTCTGCGAGTGGAACCGCGTGTGGAAGCCTAGGATCGTGCTGCCGAGCATGCCGTCGAGGATCTCCTCGCGCCAGGGGCAGATCCCGAACGACTCCGGGTTCGGCCAGGGAATGTGCCAGAAGGTGATGATGGTCGCTCTCGGCAGCCGCTCGCGGACCAGTCTCGGCAGCAGCGCGAAATGGTAGTCCTGGACCAGCACGACGGGATCGTCCGTGCGTGCCTCGGACTTGACCGCGTCGGCGAAGCGGCGGTTGACGCGCACGTACTGGTCCCAGTCCGGCGTGCGAAACACCGGGCGCACATGGGCGATGTGGCACAGCGGCCAGAGCCCCTCGTTGGCGAAGCCGAAATAATAGCCTTGTTCCTCCTCCTTGGTGAGCCAGACCCGGCGCAGCGTGTAGCTCGGCTTCTCGGGCGGAACGCGCGCGCGGTCGCGCGCGTCGACCGTGTCGCGGTCGGCGTTGCCGCTGCCGTGGGCGATCCAGGTTCCCGAGCAGGCGCGCATGACCGGCTCGAGCGCGGTGACGAGCCCGCTCGCGGGCCGTTGCACGACGATGCCGTCCTCGCCGTGCACGTGGAGGAAGGGCTCGCGGTTCGAAACGACGAGGATCTCGTCGCCCAGCAGCTTCTCGCGCAGAACGCCGCGCAGCATCTCGGGGCTCCAGATGGCGTTGCGGTCGGGGTTGCGTCGGGCCAGCTCGAGGTCGCGCAGCAGCGCGCGCAGATCGCTCGCCAGCGGATGCAGATCGTCGGAGCGCGGCTGCTGCGCAAACGGCTGCAGAATCCCCTCGCCGCGGAGCAGCGCTCGTGTGCCGGCGACCCAGCCGCGCCAGGAAAGATGCGCGATGAACACCGTCACCAGCGAGATGACGAAGCCGAGGAGCACGAACAGCGCGATCAGGTACTGGCGGGTGTCGGCGCTGCGCCGCTCGACGAAGCTCATGTCGTGGACGAGGACGAGCGAGCCGATTCGGTCGTTCTCCTGGTACAGGGGATACTGCACCACGTGCAGCGGGCCCTGCGGCAGGTGAACGACGGCGCCGTGGCCGTTCTCCGCGCCGACCGGCGGCTGGCAGGCCAGCGACGGCGGATACGAGGCGGTGTGATAGCGCAGCTTGTCCGTTTCGTCGCAGAAGGCGAGCGCGTACAGGCGCTGGTCCTGCAGCGCGCGCGTGAACAGGGCATTGATTTTCGCGCTCGCGCCCTGGTTCACCAGCTCGGCGAGCTGGTCCTGCATCGTGTTGGCGATGAGCTGCGAGCGCATGTCGAGATCGTTCACCCACCAGCGCAGAGTTAGCCGATCGACCAGCGGCATCAGCGCATAGCCCAGGAGCGCGAGCGTCAGCACCAGCGGGCCGATGAAGCGCAGGCTGAGGCGAAGGGAGCGAAGTCGATCTTGAGCGCTCATCACTTTCCAGGAGTCCGCACGGACGCGCGAGGGGCGTCTACCCTTGAACGTGGGCGCGTTTGTCGCAACCGACCGGTAAATTCTACAAACCGAGGCGGCCCGCCGGTGGGCCGGAGGAGTGCTCAATAACGCCAGCGCGACGGAAATCAGGCACCCCTCTCCTCGAGCAACGTCCGTCCGATGAGAATGACGCAATGATCGTGCCGCGAAGTGCCGCCAAGCCCGTTTTGCAGCCGAAGTTGTCGATGGGCCCGCCGCTCACGAGGCCTGCGGCTCAGCGCTCGAGGATCGCAGTCACGCCCATCCCGCCCGCGGTACAGATCGAGATGAGCCCGCGCCCCGAGCCGCGCGCGGCGAGCTCCTTGGCGAGCGTGCCGACGATGCGCGCGCCCGTCGCGGCGAAGGGGTGCCCGAGAGCGACGCTGCCGCCGCGCGGATTGAGCCTGGCGCGATCGATCGCGCCAAGCGCAGGACGCCGCAGCCGGGCGCGGCAGTATTCCTCGGATTCCCACGCTGCGAGCGTGCAGAGCACCTGCGCCGCGAATGCCTCGTGGATTTCGTAGATGTCGAAGTCCTGCAGGGCGAGGCGCGCGCGGTCGAGCATCGCGGGCACCGCGTAGGTCGGCGCCATGAGCAGCCCTTCGCGCGGTCCGGCGAGCCCCGCGTAGTCCACCGCCGCGACCGCCGAGTGCGTCAGCCGTGCCTGGACGGGGAGCGAGCGCGCGCCGGCCCATTCCTCGGAGGCTAAAAGCACGCAGGCCGCGCCGTCGGTGAGCGGCGTGCTGTTGCCCGCGGTGAGGGTGCCCGACGGGCTGCGATCGTAGACCGGCTTGAGCCCGGCGAGCTTCTCGGGACTCGTGTCGGCGCGCACGTTGTTGTCGGACTTCAAGCCGGCGAAGGGCGCGACGAGATCGTCGTAGAAGCCTTCGCGCCATGCCGCGGCAGCGTTCACGTGGCTGCGGTACGCGAGCGCATCCTGATCGGCACGCGCGATGCGCCACTCCTTGGCCATGAGCTCGCAGTGCTCGCCCATCGACAGCCCGGTGCGAGGCTCCGAGACGGCCGGCACCGACGGCTTCAAGTCGCGAGGGCGCAATCGCAGCCAGGGCGCGAGCCTCGACGGCAGGCTCGGGGCGCGGGCGCTCTCGAGCACGATGCGGCGAAGCTTCGCGCCGTAGGCGATCGGCACGTCGCTGACCGTGTCGACGCCTCCCGCGATCCCGGCCTCGATCTCGCCGCGCGCGATGCGCTCGGCGATCTGGATCGTCGTGGTGAGGCTCGTGCCGCAGGCGCGCTGAACGTCGTAGGCGGGCGTATGCGGGTCGAGGCCCGCGCCTTGCGCGGCTTCGCGAGTGAGGTTCCAGTCGCGCGAGTGCTTGATGACCGCTCCGGCCGCCACCTCGCCGAGCGTCTCGCCGCGCAGGCCGAACCGGTCGACGAGCGCCCCGAAGGCTGCGGTGAGCATGTCCTGGTTGCCCGCGGCAGCGTACGCGCCGTTGCTGCGCGCGAAAGGGATGCGCGCGCTGCCGACGATCGCGACGGGCCGGAGCGCTTGAGCCATGGCTGCGATATTACAGCTCCTGCTCGGGCACGAACGGGGCGAGAAGCATATTCTGGAAGCGCGTCAACGGGGTGACGTCCGGCTCTTCGCCCAGCACCACGTCCCCGTCGTCCTCCATGGCGAGCCACTGCAGGCTCTGGCCGTCGGGCCCGACGCGGACCCGGTACGCGCTCTGCAGCTTGCTGATGTGGATGACGCGGGCCACCTCCTTGGCGAGCTGCGGCGCCTCGACGATGATGCCGAGTTCGGTGTTCTTGCTCGCCGAGCGCGGATCGAGGTTCATCGAGCCGATGAAAACCGTCGACCGGTCGATCACCGCCGTCTTCGCGTGCAGCCGGCCCAGCGACATGCCGGGGAACATCAGGCGCTTGGCCCGATGGATGCGCGTGGGGCTGAGCTCGTACAGATCGACGCCGGACTTCAGGAGCTCGGTACGGTAGCGCGCGTAGCCGGTGTGCACCAGCGGCTCATCGTTCGAGGCGAGGGAATTGGTGAGGATGGTCACGTGGACGCCGCGCTTCTCGAGGTCCGCGAATTCCTGCACGCCCTTCGGTCCGGGAATGAAGTAGGGCGAGGACAGGATCACTTCGCTCTGCGCTTTCATCACCAGGTCCATCACGCTCATCGATACGCTCATCGAGCGTGCCATCGCGTCGGAGGTGGCTGTCACTTTCGCCGGCGAGTCCGCGTAGGCGGTCGCGCGGCCCCAGATCAGGCCGACTCGTCCCGCGTCGAGGTCCTCGCGGATCGGTCCGTAGCCCAGGATGTCCACGGGAGGCAGGCTGAGCGCCATCATCTGCTCGCCTTCGTCGACCCGCTGGTCGAAGTCGCGCCTCAAGGCCTCACGATCGAGGTCGGCATGGATGATCGTCTCCACCGGGTAGACCTGCGGGCTGTTCCAGTAGGCATCGAAGATCGAGGCAAGCTGTGGCACGACGGCGCCGATGATGAAGGCGTCCATGTCGACGAAGTTGTCGGTCATGCTGCGCATGAAGTATTCGTCGCCGATATTGCGGCCGCCGGCGACGGCCATCGCGCCGTCGGCGATGAAGAGCTTGTTGTGCATGCGGTGGTTGAGCCGTCCGAACTCGGCGAGCGAGGTCGTGTACTTGCCGAGCAGGCTCGCGCGCCCGCAGCAGAACGGGTTGAACAGCCGCACCTCCACGTTGGGGAAGGCGGCGAGGCCGACGAAGAGCGGATCGCCGCCGGTCGTGTAGAGGTCGTCGACGAGCAGGCGGATGCGCACCCCGCGCAGCGCGGCATCGCGCAGGTGGCGCATCAGCAGCCTGCCCGTGGCGTCGTTGTTGAACTGGTAGTACTGGGCGTCGATCGAGTAGCGCGCGCGGTCGGCGAGCAGGACCCGCGCATCCAGCGCGTAGACGCCGATCGGCATCAGCCGGAAGCCAGAGAGCTCGGGCGACGGGATCGAGTCCCGGGCGATGCGCGTCAGCGGGCTCTCGCTCGACGGCGGGAGCGCGGCGGAGTAGGGCGTATCGGCGCGCTGAGGCAGCATGCCGCATCCGCCCAGTGCCGCCGCCAACAAGGCGAGCGTTGCGGTTAGAATGCGTCGCGTAGCCGATGCGGAGGAACCCATGCAACGCTTTGTCGTTTGCGCAGTCATCGTGTTCGCCTGCTCCTTCCCCGCCCGCGCCGCCCTCGATATCGGCGAGCGCGCGCCGGATTTCACCGCCGACGCCGCTCTCGGCGGCTCAGTCTACCGCTACTCGCTCGCCGAATCGCTCAAGAAGGGCCCGGTCGTGCTGTACTTCTTTCCCGCCGCGTTTTCCGAGGGCTGCTCGGCGGAGGCCCACTACTTCGCCGACGCGGTCGGCCAGTTCAAGGCCCTCGGCGCCACCGTCATCGGCGTTTCGGGCGACGACATCGAGACGCTGTCCAAATTCTCGGTCCAGGCCTGCCAGAGCAGGTTTCCCGTCGCGTCCGACGCCGCCCAGTCGGTGATGAAGTCCTTCGATGCCGTGATGCAGACCCGGCCGGAGTACGCGAATCGCATCTCTTACGTCATCACGCCCGACGGGAAGATCGTCTACGAGTACATGAGCCTCAACCCCACCCGGCACGTCGAGAGGACGCTCGATGCGCTGAGGAGCTGGTCCGCAAGCAGGCCCCGGTAGCTGCATCGCCCGCTCCGGCTCTTCGCGTCATCGACCAGCCGGGGCCGCGGCCGGGACTCGCAGCCGCCTGGCCAGCCGGGCGGCGAGCGAGAGCGCGGCGCCGATCCCGGCGACGCAGGCCGCGGCGCCACGGCCAGGAGCGCCGTGGGCACCGCGAGCGCCACGAGGCTCACGAGGATTCCCCGCCAGCGGTCGATGCGCGGGCTCGCGAGCGCGACCGCCAGTCCGGCTACGGTCGTGCCGATCGTGCTGGCGTTGACCGCGAAGCCGATCGCCGCGGGCGCGACCTGGAACGCGTGCGCCAGCGAGGGCAGGATCGCCTGCGTCGCGAAGAGATCGACCACCGTCAGGAACGCCGTCAAGCCGATCACGAAGGAGCGAAGCAGCGCGTCGGCCCCGCGTCGATCGGCGTTTGTCGCGGTTGCGTCGGTGGAAGCGGTTGTCGTCACGACCGATTGCCGGTAAGGGCCGCCCGCGAGCGCGCCGCGGCTTCGCAGCCCGCGGTCGCGCCCCCGCGAGGGGTCACATCATGTGCTGCTGGTCCTTCATGGCCTCGGCCGGAAAGAGATCGACCGAGATCAGCACGGCCGGCACGCTGCCGTTGTTCTGCCACCAGTGCGACGTGCCGCTTCTTTCCGGCGCGACGTCGCCCGCCTTGTGCACGATGGGCACCGCGCAGTTGCTCGCGTACTCGACGATCTCGCCGGAGACCATATAGATCATTGCGGGGCGGTTGCCGTGACTGTGCCAGGGAACGATGCCGCCGGGCTGCACGTCGAGCTGGCGCAGCCGGAACTGGCGGCCCTTGATGTCCGCGGGCTCGCGAGACAGGTCGGTGCTTGCGCGCACCACGTCGGTGACGCCCTTGGCCGCGGCGGTGCTCATCGGTTGCCCCTGACCGTCGGGCACACGCTTGTCGGCGGGGCATTCGCCGGCATCGGCGACGCTCGCGCCGAACAACAGCGCACCCGCGACCGCCCATGCCGGGACAGTGCGTCGCACGTCCGATCGTTTGGGCCTGCCGCTGAAATTCGTCATGCTTCTCTCCTTGACCGTTCGGTGTTGTCCGCGCCGGATGTCGGCGCGGCTAGGCATTCGTCGCAACCGTCGCGACAGACTTACAGCGAGTCGCGCTTCGTTCAGCGCGTCCGCCCCGCGAAACCGTCGACGCCCGCGGCGATCGGTCGCGCCGCCGATGCGGGATCGTGGATCACGACGCCCTCGATCGGGTCGACCGCGGCGCTCCATGGCGCGCGCTGAATCACCCGGCGGGTCGCCGCGTAGCCGGCGTGGCGGCGGGCACGGATGCCCGCGGCCGTGAAATCGATGTCCTTGGTATGATCCTCGCCGTCGAGCCGCGGCGCGACGAGGCGCACGACGTGCATCGTGGTGCCGCAGCCCCACGAGGCGAGCTCGCGCACGGCGGCGGACTGGCGGGCGCTTTCCGGGACGTGCCTCGCGAGCTCGCGAATGATGTGGCGAAGATGGTGGATCTGCTTCTGCCGCGCGATGTGGCTGCGGGCGCGGCTCGCATACTGGATCTCCTTCTGCCGCCCTATGACCTGCCACAGGGTTTCCGGCTCCGGACCCTCCGGATTCCACATGTGCACGGCGAAGATCAGCGAATCGCGCCGCGGCCTGTCGTCGAGGACCGCCTCGATCGGAGTGTTGGAGTAGATGCCGCCGTCCCAGTAAGGCTCCCCGTCGATGCGCACCGCGGGAAACGCCGGGGGCAGCGCGCCCGAGGCCAGGATGTGCTCGAGGGCGAGCGGCTGGTCGCGGCTGTCGAAATAGCGCATCTCGCCGCGGTTGACGTTGACCGCGCCGACCGTGAGACGCACGCCGTGCCCGTTCACGTGGCCGAGATCGATCAGCGGCCGGAGCGTCTCGACGAGCGGCGCGGTGCTGTAGTACGAGGCAGCTTCCACGCCCAGCGGCACGTGGGGTCCGAACCAAGAAGCGGGATTCGGCACGAAGAAAGGGGCGATGCCGTGCGCGAGGGTGGTCCAGCTCGCGAAGGCGCTCGCGAGATCGGGGCCCGGGTGCGGCCATTCGGCGAGCGTCCGGTGCTCGATCGCGCTCCAGAACTCGTCGAGCCGTGCCAACCGGTCGCCGGGACGATTGCCGGCGATGATCGCGCCGTTGATCGCACCGATCGACGTGCCGATGATCCAATCGGGCTCGATGCCCGCCTCGTGCAGGGCCTGGTAGACGCCGACCTGATACGCGCCCAGCGCGCCGCCTCCCTGCAGGACCAGCACGACTTGTTCGGGAAGCGCACCGCTGCGCGATGCGCTCGCACCCTTGACCGCCGAGCGGTGCCGCCTCGGCATCTGCCTGGACGTCGTCTTCATGGGCTTCTCCCGATCGCTTGCGACGATCAACGCGCGGTCCAGCCGCCATCGATCGGCAGCACCGTGCCCGTGATCGACGCGGCATCGTCGCTCGCGAGGAAGGCTGCGAACGCGGCGACCTCGCTCACCTGCACGAAGTTCCGGGTCGGCTGCGCGGAGAGCAGCACATCGCGGACCACCTGGTCTTCGCTGAGGCCGCGTGCTTTGGCCGTGTCGGGGATCTGCTTCTGCACCAGGGGCGTCCGGACGTACCCCGGGCAGACGGCGTTGACCGTGATGCCCTGTTCCGCGACTTCCAGCGCGGCGGACTTGGTGAGGCCCGCGATGCCGTGCTTCGCGGCGACGTACGCGGCTTTGTACGGGCTCGCGACGAGGGCGTGCGCGGAGGCAACGTTGATCACGCGTCCCCAGCCCTTCTTGCGCATTGCCGGCAGGGCGAGGCGCATGGTGTGGAAGGCTGCCGTGAGATTGATCGCGAGGATCGGGTTCCACTTGTCCGGCGGGAATTCGTCGACCGGCGCGACGTGCTGGATGCCGGCATTGTTGACGAGGATGTCGATGGTGCCGAACCGCGCGAGCGCGCGCGTCATCATCGCCTCGATCTGCGCGGGCTGCGCGAGATCGGCGCCGTCGTAGCACAGCTCGACGCCGTGCTCGCGGGCGAGGCCGCCCTGCAGCGCCTCGATCTCGGCAGCGTCGCCGAAGCCGTTCAACACGATGTTCGCGCCCTGGTGCGCGAACAGCCGCGCGATCCCCAGTCCGATCCCGCTGGTCGAGCCGGTCACCAGCGCCGTCCTGCCCTTTTGCATGGTCACTCCCTCGATCGCTGTCGCCTTGGCACATCGGGCTCCCGCGAAGCGCCCGGGCCCGATTGCAGCGTTAGTCAGGGGGGAGGGCTGCGAGCTTACAGTAGGCGCGACCCTGTAAGGACGCTCGCCATGGAGCGACCAAGTCAGCGTCGGTTCAGGAGGCGAGACGGCGGATCAGGACGTCGATGACGTCGGCGCCGTCCGGCGACTTGAGCCGCTGCGCCTGCAGCTTGCGGGCGAGGGCGGGGGTCGAGATGGCCCTGTAGTCGGAGCGGATGAGCACGCCGGCGACGGCGCGCTGAACGTCGATCGATCGGGCGAGCGCGAACAGCTCGGTGAGCCCGAGCAGCGTCTCGGGGTCCGAGAAGCGATACCCGGAAAGCGCGTCCAGCGCTCGGGCCTGGGCCTCGGCCATCTTCATATGCAGAACCGCCGCCGCGACCTCCCGAAGCTCCGCCGCGTCGGCGATCGGCCGATGACGCAGATACGTCTGGGCGATCGCGACTTCCGGGCCGTCGCCGGCGGCGAGCGCGTGCAGCACGCGCGGGCGAGCCGCGGCGTCGCCCAGACACGCCAGCACCGCAGCGGAGGCGACGTTGCTCGGCGGCACGTGACCGGCGACCGCGCGACCGGACGCGAGGTCGAGCGAGCCGTCCTCGTTGAGCGAGCACGCGAGGTCGACATCGGCGACACCCAGGTCGTTCGCCGCCAGGCGCGCGGCGAACATCGACTGCAGCTCGGCGCGCACCTCGGCGGGGGACAGCCAGCCGAGCGCTCCGGCGAGCCGCGTCATGCGAGCGCGCGTCGATGCCTCGTCGGCGTCGCGCGCGAATGCGAGATAGCGTGCCCGCGCATCGGCGTCGCGGGCGATCTCTGCCAGCGCCGTCGAGACCTCCGGCCGGGCGCGGTCCGCCTCCGACAGCGAAGCCACGGCCGCCTCGACGCGGTCGAGCAGCATGCGCACCTCGGCCATCTCGCGGCCGAGCAGCCGATGGACGAACTCGATCCGGTGCGCCGAGCCGGGAGCCTCGTCGACGAGCTGGCACATGTCGCCGCGCACGCCGGCGTCCGGGTCCGAATCGCTCACACCGCGGGTCGCAGTCAGCGAGGCCGGGGCGAGGGTGGCGAGAAGCCTCGCGCTCGTGCGACCGGTGCCGAAGCTGTCGTCCGGGCCCGAGCGGAAGTAGCGCTCCAGCGCAGGTCCGGCGCGTGCGCCGAGCGGTGCCTTGGCGGAGAACCCGTAGATCACCGGGACATCCTTGAAGATGTGCCGCATCCGGTCGCGGTTGCTTTCCGCGTGCAACTCGGCGAGCTCGCGCGACAGCCGATCGGCGTCGGCCGCCGAATGCCCCGAGCGCACGAGGCTGCGGGCGATCTCCGCGGAGGCGAGCCTCGAAGGCGCCGGTTCCAGCGTATTGCAGCCGAAGAGATAGACCTCCTTGAGCCCGGCGAAGAGGCCGGAGCACGAAGCGCTGCACGCCGCCTGCTCCAGGGTCGCGACCGGGAGCGACTCGCGGGCGCCCGGCCGGTCCGAATAGAACTCGGTGCCGTCGTCGAAGTGCCCGGAGACCACGAGAACGTCGCAGTGCAGGCCGCTGCGGCAGGCAGAGGCGAACCAGTCGGGATGGCCGCGCTCGACCAGCTCGACGAAGCGATACTCGTCCTCGGGCAGATTGCGCCGAAGCGTTTCCCTCTCGTCGTCCGAGTTGATGGTGATCGTGCACACGGTCTTGCGCTCGGCGCGCGCCTCGCCGGCGGCGCTCGCGGCCAGGGCGAAGGCCAGGAGCGCGAATCGGAGGAAGAGGGACACTGACGACCGGATGCGATGCCAGCGGGGCGCGCTAGTATCGCACGGCGGACGGCGCGGGAAGCGCCAGCCGACGGTCGACGGCTACTGGGCTTCCAGGCGGCGAATCAGCACGTCGACGACGTCGGGATCCGAGCCGCTCCTGAGACGGCTCTCGCGCAGCGTCTGCACGACTTCCGGCGACGCGATCGAATCGTAGTCCGAGCGCAGCAGCACGCCCGCGATCGCGACCT
This sequence comes from Casimicrobiaceae bacterium, assembly GCA_035501595.1. GTDB lineage: Bacteria > Pseudomonadota > Gammaproteobacteria > Burkholderiales > Casimicrobiaceae > PALSA-1003. The sequence continues at coordinate 16,537 of DATJVX010000024.1, forward strand.
GCACGCCGGGCGTCTGCGCCACCGGATACAGCCGGGTCAGCTCTTCCAGGCTCCGCGGATCGGAAAGATGCTGGCCGGCGAGCGCGCTCAGCGCGCGGACCTGGACTCGCGCATCGCCCGCGTCGGCGATCGCGGCCGTGATCGTGCGCGCTTCGCCCGCATCGTCGAGCGGACGGTGCCGCAGGAGCACCTGCGCGATTTCGAAGTCGTCGTCGCGGGGACTGACGACGGCCGGGAGCACCTGACGGCGCGCGTCGGCGCTGTTGAGGCAGGCGAGCATGGCTGCCTGTCCGACGCTTCGGACCGGGGGCGAGGCCGCCGCCAGGGCCGGGAGCTCGGCGTCGAGCGCGTGGTCATCGTCGAGCCCGCAGGCGAGCTCGACGTCGGCAGGGCTCACGTTTCCCTCCAGGCGTTCGCGCAGCAGCGTCGTGAGCTGCGCACGCTCCTCCTCGGGCGAGAGCCACCCCAGGCGCTGCGCCAGCGCGATCATGCGCGCGCGCACCGACGGCTGGTCGGCGTCGCGAGCGAAGGCGAGGAAGCGCGACCGGGCGGACTCGTCGTGGGCGATCTCGACGAGCTCCTGCGAGACCGCCGGCGTCGCTTCACCGGCTCCCGGCAGCGCACTCGCATACCGCTCGATGCGATCGAGAAAGGGACGCACTTCCGCCATGTCGCGATCGAGCAGGCTGTGAATGAAGGCGAGCTTCTGCTCGGGCGCGAGAGCGTCGTCGGAAAACCGGCATACGTCGTCGCGCAGGGCGGCGAGAGGCTCCGTCGCGGCGAGCCCGCTCGCGACCGCCATCGAGCTCGAGGCGAAGTGCTCGAGCAGCCGGCTGCTCAGTCGGCCGCTCGCGACGTCCGCAGCTCCGCCGGCGCGGAAATAGCTCCCCAGCATCGACCCCGCGACCGGGCCGACGGGTGCCTTGGCCGAAAAGCCGTAGATCACGGGCACGTGGTCGAAGATGAGCCGCATCCGGTCGCGGCTGCTGCCGCCGTGCAGCGAGGCGAGCGAGCGCGTCAGCCGTGCCGCTTCGGCCGGCGAGCGTCCCTCGCGAACGAGACTGCGGGGCACTTCTCCGGACAGGCGCTTCAGCGCGTCGGGGTTGAGCGTGTTGCAGCCGAAGAGATAGACCTCCTTCAGCTGCGAGAACAGGCCGGAGCACGACGGCGTGCACGAAGCACGTTCCATCTCTTCGACCGGAAGGAACGCGGTCGCGCCCGGCCGATCGGAGTAGAACTCGTCGCGCCCGTCGTAGTGCCCCGAGATGACCAGCACGTCGCAGCGGATTCGCTGGCGGCAGGCCGAGGCTAGCCAGTCCGGACGGCCTCGTTCGACGAGTTCCACGAAGCGGTACTTGTCCGCCGGGAGGCTGCGCCGGAAGGCTTCTCTCTCGTCGGAGGAGTTGACGGTGATCGTGCAGACGGTCTTCGGGTCCGCGCGCGCTTCCTGCGCCATCCCGATGGCGGTCAGGGATGCCAGCAGCAGCGCGAGCCTGGTCGCCTTCACACCGCGATTGTCCGTTGCGCGAGGCCGCACCGCAGTCGGCGCGCGTCCGAACCCGATGTCGGCCGCGCTCGATGCGCGCGTCGGACGGCATCCGATCTTGTATAGTTGGCGACCGCCGCCTAAGAGGGGACAAGAACGTGAAGCGCTTTCAGAGCTGCGCTGCGATCGCGGTCGTCTGCACGGGGCTCGCCCTGCCCACGGCGGCCCGGTGCGAGGAGAAAACCGAGATCAGCATCACGCGCCAGCCGGGCATCATCTATCTGCCCTCCCACGTCATGGAGAAGCAGCGCCTCATCGAGAAGGAGGCGGCGCGGCTCGGCATCGCGAACCTCAAGGTCAACTGGGCATCCCTCTCCGGCGGCGGCAGCCAGACCGACGCGCTGCTCGCCGGCAGCGTCGACGTCGTGAACACGGGCGTGGGCAACCTGCTGCTGCTCTGGGACCGCACCCGGGGCGGTGTGAAGGGCATCGTCGCAAATTCGGCGCTGCCGCTGACGCTGATCACGCGCAACCCCGGCGTCAGGGCGCTGAAGGACTTCGGCCCCAACGACCGCATCGCGGTGCCCACCGTCAAGGTCTCGACTCAGGCGATCCTGCTGCAAATGGCCTGCGAGAAGGTTTTCGGCCCGGATCAGACGACGAAGCTCGACGCGAACACCGTGCAGCTCGGGCACCCGGACGCGGCGATCGCGCTCGCGAATCCTCAGCACGAGATCACCAGTCATTTCTCGGCGCCGCCCTTCGCCTACATCGAACTCAAGACGGTGAAAGGCGCGCACGTCGTCCTCACCTCGCCGGAGGTCATCGGCGGCCCGCTGACCCAGTCCCAGTTCTTCACGACGACGAAGTTCGCCGAGGAGAACCCCAGGATCATCGCGGCGATCAAGACGGCCTCGCTGCAGGCGATCGAGCTCATCAAGACGGATCGGCGCGCGGCCGTCGAGATCTACCGCGAGGTGACGCGCGACAAGACGAGCACCGAGGAGCTGCTGGAGATGCTCAAGCAGCCGGGGATGATGGACTGGATCGCGGCGCCGCAGGGGACGATGAAGTTCGCGGCGCACCTGTACAAGATCGGCACGCTCAAGACGATGCCGAAGGCGTGGACGGACTACTACCTGCCGACCGTGGCCGATCTCCCCGGGAGCTGAGATGCGCGACGACACCCGGGAGAAGCTGAAGACGGTCAGCGTCGCGACGCTGACCACCGCGCTCTTCAAGCGCGGCTTCCGCAACCAGTTCATCCAGGACGTGCGGCCGCTCAACGCGAGTCTCGGCAACATGGTCGGCGAAGCCTTCACGCTGCGCTACATTCCTGCGCGCGAGGATCTGAACCCGATCACGGTGTTCAAGGATCGCGGACATCCCCAGCGCAAGGCGATCGAGGAGTGCCCGCCGGGGAGCGTGATGGTGATCGACAGCCGCAAGGACGCGCGCGCCGCCTCCGCCGGCGGGATCCTGGTCGCGCGGCTCATGAAACGCGGCGCGGCCGGCATCGTCACCGACGGCGGCTTCCGGGACTCGCCCGAGATCGCCAAGCTCGCGATTCCCGCCTACCACCGCCGGCCAGCATCGCCGACCAACCTCACCTTGCATCAGGCGATCGACATCGACGTGCCGATCGGCTGCGGCGACGCGCCGGTGTTCCCGGGCGACGTCGTGGTGGGCGACGCCGAGGGCGTCGTGGTGCTCCCTGCGCAGCTCGCCGACGAGCTCGCCGACGAAGCCGTCGAGATGACCGCATTCGAGGACTTCGTCGCCGAGGAGGTGCTCGAGGGCGGGCGCTCGATCATGGGCCTCTATCCGCCCACCGACGACGGCACGCTCGAGCGCTTCGCCGTATGGCGGGCGGCCCGCGGGCGCTGACTCGACGCCCCGCGCGAGCGCCCTACGGTACCGGGCCCAGCAGCGCGAGCGCGAGCGGCGTGGTCACGGCGGCGAGCGCAGTCGAGAACAGCAGGCTCGATGCGACCGGACCGCCCAGAGCGCCGAACTGGCGCGACATGAGATAGACGTTCGCGCCGACGGGCAGCGTCGCGAGCAGCACGATGGCCTGCGTCTCCAGCGGCGGCAGCGACAGCGCCCGGGCCAGCAGCCACACGACGAGCGGCTGGCCCGCGAGCTTCATGACGGTGATCGCCGCGCTCACTCGCCAGCCTTCGCGGATGCCGAACTGCGCGAGCCCCATCCCGAGCGCGATCAGCGACAGCGGGACCGCGGCGTCGCTGACGAGCGCGAGCGTCCGATCGATGACGCCGGGCAGCGGCACCGCGGCGAGCCCCCACAGCGTCCCGACAAGAATGCTCGCCACGATCGGGTTGGCGAGCACCGCCTTCGCCGCCTGGAAGTAGGCGCCCGGCGAGACCTCGCGCTGACGCGCCCATTCAACCGAGACGGTGGCGAGCGTCCACAGCGTGAGCGAGTTGAACACCAGCACCAGCGAGATCGCCGGCAGCGATCGCTCGCCGAGCGTGACGCGCGCGAGCGGCAGGCCGAGGAGCACGTTGTTGGAGAAGATGCCGCCCAGGGCGAACACCGACTGCGCCACGCCGTCGAGCCGGAACACGCGCGCGGCTATCACGCGGCCAGCGACGAAGATCGCGAGGCAGGCGCCGAAGTAGGCGATGAGCAGGCGCGCGTCGACCGGAGGCAGTCGCGAGAAGTCGCTCATCAATCGGAACAGGAGCGCCGGGACCGCGACGCAGAACACGAACCGCGTGAGCGCGTCGGCGACGGCGGCGGACCAGCCGCCCCAGCGCGTCATGGCGTAGCCGACGAGCACCAGGAAGAACAGCGGCGCGGTGAGCGCGACGATGCGCGCGAAGTCCTGCATGCCCGCGGGTTCAGCGCACGCAGTTGCGGCCGGCGCGCTTCGCGTCGTACAGCCGGGCGTCGGCGGCGGCGAGCATGGCGGCGCTGCTCGTGAAATCGGCGCGGTTCGCGACCCCGATGCTGATCGTCACGGCCAGTCCGGGCCGCAGGGTCTCCCACGCGTGGCTCGCGACCGCCGCGCGCAGCCGCTCGCACACGCCGAACGCGACGTCGGAGGGCATGTCGAGCAGCACCAGCACGAACTCCTCGCCGCCGTAGCGGCCCGCGACGTCGCTCGGCCGGCACGCGGAGCGCAGGATGCGGGCCACGCCGCGCAGCACCTCGTCACCGACAGCGTGCGAGTGCCGGTCGTTGATCGACTTGAAATGGTCGATGTCCGCGACGGCGAAGCACAGCGAGCGGTTCTCGTCGATCGCCTGGTTGAACACGCGCTCGAGGATGGCATCGAGATGGCGCCGGTTGGCGAGCCCGGTGAGCGGGTCCTCCTCGGCTTCGGCCCGGAGAAGCACGTTGGCCGCGGCGAGCTCGTCGCGCTCCGCGCGATAGCCGTCGGCCTCGTCGCGGACCTTCTTGACCGCGAGCTGCACGACCAGGTTGCGCGCCTTGTTCTCGGCTTCCTCCGAATGCAGCGCGTGGTCGAGCCGGTGATAGTGCTTGAAGCTTTCGAGGGCGGAGGTGGTGTCGCCGAGCGCCTCCTGGCATTGCGAGAGCTCGTGCCAGGCCCGCATCATCCGCTCCTTCGACTTGAGCTCCTCGCCCATCCGCAGCGCCTCGCGCAGCGGCGAAAGCGCCTCCTGGCATCGCCCCAGGCGGCGCAGCGCTTCGCCCATGTTGGTGAGGCAGAGCGCTTCATCGTAGCGCGAGCCCATGGCGTGGAGCTCGCGGCGCTGCACGTCGAAGAGCGCGAGCGCGCGCTCGAGCTCGCCGAGCTCTGCGACCGCGCTGCCCACGTTGCCCATCGCCAGCGCCTTCAGGTGGACGTCGCCCGCGTCCTCGGCGAGCGAGACGGCCTCCTCGAAGACCTGCCGGGCGCGCTCCAGGTCGCCGCCTTCGGGACGCTGCTGCCCCAGGCGCAGGAACAATACCCCGAGGCTGTTTAGGCTGGCCGCGACTGCCGCCTTGTCGTCGAGCCGGCGCCGCTTTTCCAGCGCGGCCTCGTAGAACTCTCGCGCGCGCGGCAGATCGCCGAGGCGCGCGTAGACCATGCCCAGCCGATGGTAGACCGACGCGACCGCCGCTCCGTCGGAGCTGCCCTGCAGGAGCTGCAGCGCCTGCTCCAGGCGACCCATGGCGAGCGCGTAGTCGCCGATGTAGATGTCGACCGAGGCGATGCGATGCAGGCATCGCACCTCGCTGTCGCGATCGTGCAGGCCGCGCCAGCGCTCCAGCGCGGTGAAGTACTGCGCCAGCGCCTCGGGGTAAGCCGAGAGCGCGTAGTGCGCTTCGGCCAGGGCTTCGGCGGCCGCGGCGGAACGCGCCGCGTCGCCGGCGCGCTCGGCGCGCGCCAGGGCCTCGCGGGCAGGCGCGAGCGCACGCCGCGCCGCGCCCGTGCGCACCAGGTGCTGCGATTCCGCGATCAGCGCGTCGACCGGCGGAGCGCCTGTCCGACCGGAAGCTGCCTCGCGACCGGCGCTCATGAAAGCCGCGATGCCGCCGCGCGCGCCCGCTCTACGGCCGCCGCGGCCCGACCAGGGCAAGAAACTCTTCGCGCGTGGCCGTCGACTCGCGAAACGTGCCGAGAACCGAAGAGGTCACCATGACCGAGTTCTGCTTCTCGACGCCGCGCATCATCATGCACAGGTGCTGAGCCTCGATCATCACCCCGACGCCCACGGCGTCGATCGCACTCATGATCTCCTCGGAGATCTGCTCGGTAAGACGCTCCTGGAGCTGCAGCCGGCGCGCGTACATGTCGACCATGCGCGCGAGCTTGGAGACTCCGAACACGCGGCCGCTGGGGATGTAGCCGATATGGCAGCGGCCGAAGAACGGCAGCATGTGGTGCTCGCAGAGGCTGTAGACCTCGATGTTCTTGCAGATGACCATGCTGTTGGTCCGCTGCGTGAAGATCGCGCCGTTGATGAGCTTCCGGGAATCGGTCCTGTAGCCCGAAGTGAGGAAGCGCAGCGCCTCGGCGACGCGGTGAGGGGTGCGCACCAGCCCTTCGCGAGCCGGATCCTCGCCGAGCTCGAGAAGGAGCTTGCGGACGAGCGTCTCGAGCCTGTCCTCTTTCATTGCCGGCCTCCGCGACGCGATGATCGCTCGAATTATCCCATAGGGCCCGCCCGCGGCGGCCGGTGCATAATGCGCGTCGAGCCTGTTTCGAGGGAGGAGCGGACGATGGGGCAATGGCTGCAGCTGAACACCGCGGACGGATTCCAGCTCTCCGGCTACCGCGCCGATCCGCCCGATGGCAAAGCCCGCGGCGGACTGGTGGTGGTGCAGGAGATCTTCGGCGTGAACAGTCATATCCGCGGGCTGTGCGACGGGTTCGCGGCGGACGGGTATGCGGCGATCGCGCCGGCTCTCTTCGACCGCTATCAGCGCAATGTCGAGCTGGGCTACACCGCAGAAGACGTGGCGCAGGGGCGGGAGCTCAAGGGCAAGGCCGCGACCGATGCGGCGCTCTCCGACGTCGCGGCGGCGCGCGACGCGGTCGCTGACGCGGGGCGGGTAGGCGTCATCGGCTACTGCTGGGGCGGCTTCGTCGCCTGGATGAGCGCCGCGCGCCTGCCGGGCTTCGCCTGCGCCGTGCCCTACTACGGCGGCGGGATCGTCGACGCCGGCAAGGAGCAGCCGAAGTGTCCGGTCATGGGCCACTTCGGCGAGCGCGACACGGCGATCCCGGTCGCCGGCGTGCGGGAGCTCGCGAAGGCGCACCCGGAAGCGCAGATCTTCGTCTACGACGCCGAGCACGGCTTCAACTGCGACCAGCGCAAGAGCTACGACGCGGCGTCGGCCAGGCTCGCTCGCGAGCGCACGCTCGCGTTCCTGCGCAAGCACATCGGCTGAAGGAGATCGAGCCGCGGCCCGCACCGGTGTTGCTGCCGCCATATAGTTGACAAACGCAGCTAAATAGATGACACTAGCATCGATTTCCGACAGGGAGACGGGTTCCGAAGCGAATGAAAGCCGACGCCGGTCTCGAGGAGCGCGTGAACGCCGTGCGCGCCTTCAACCGCTTCTACACCCAGCGCATCGGCGTGCTGAGCGAGCATCTTCTCGGGGGGCCGTTCGGGCTGACCGGCGTGCGCGTGCTCTACGAGCTTGAGCACTGGCCGGAGGGCGAGCCGCCCACGGCGGGCGTGCTGGCCGCGAAGCTCACGCTCGACGAGGGCCATCTGAGCCGGATCCTGCGAGGCTTCGAGCAGCAGGGGCTCGTGCGCAAGCGCATCGTCCCGGGCGACGCCCGGCGCAAGGCGCTCGCGCTTTCGCCGCGCGGGAGGCGCTTCTTCGCCGGGCTCGAACGGCGCTCGCACGACGAGATGGCGACGATGCTGAAGGCACTGCCGGCGCCGTCCCAGGCTCGGCTGGTCGGCTCGATGCGAGCCATCGCCGAGCTGCTCGATGCAGGGGCGTCGAGGACCGCGGCGTCGTACGTGCTGCGGCCCCCTCTGCCGGGCGACATGGGCTGGGTGGTCCACCGCCACGGCGCGCTCTACGCCGCGGAGTACGGCTACGACGAGCGGTTCGAAGCCCTGGTCGCGGAGATCGCCGCGCAGTTCGTGGAGCGCTTCGATCCGCGCTGCGAGCGCTGCTGGATCGCCGAGCGTGACGGCGAGCCGGTCGGCTCCGTGTTCCTGGTCCGCAAGAGCCCGCGGGTGGCGAAGCTGCGCCTGCTGCTGGTCGAGCCGAAGGCGCGCGGGCTCGGCATCGGCCGGCGCTTGATCGAGGAGTGCATCGGCTTCGCGCGCCGCGCCGGTTATCGGAAGCTCACGCTATGGACGCAGAGCGATCTCCACGCCGCCCGGCACCTGTACGCTGCCGCGGGCTTCCGCCGCATCGGGGAGGCGACGCACGAGAGCTTCGGCAAGAAGCTCGTGGCCGAGACCTGGGAGCTCTCGCTCGGGCCCTTCATTGGGGCCAGAGCCAGCCGAAGACCCCGCCGGTGAGGAGCGCGTAGACCAGGCCGTCGAGGGTCAGGCGGATCGTCGTGCCCCACCGGCGCCCGTACCAGATCGACGTCGGCCACGCGGCGAGCGTGTAGCCGACGAACGCAGTCGTCCCGACGATCTGGAAGACTTTCGCGTAGATCGTCCCCGGCGGCAGCGCCGAGCAGGCGACGTAGCCGGCGAAGGCGCCGACGACGAGGCAGAAGCCGAACCACAGCGCGAGCGGCTTGGCCATGTTGAACGCCCCGCCGGGCAGGACCGTCATGAACGCCACCGGCCCGCGAGCGCGCTTCTCGAGGTAGGCGGGCGACTTGAGGTCCTGCGGGCCGTCTGGGCGCGGCATCACGTAGTCGCCGGGGGGAATCGACAAAGCGCGCAACGCCTCCATCACCCGGTCTTCGTTCGCGAGCTTGTCGAAGTCGTTCCTGTGCCATGCCGACAGGACCATGTGGATGATCGAGCTCGCGATGTGCACGACGATGGCGGAAACCAGGATCGGAAGCCACAGCTCGTAGAACGGGGTCATGAATTTCCTCCGGGGCTCGGGCGCGAGCGATTCTCCCGGGCTCCCGGTGCCCCGTCAACGACCCCCGCAGGATGCACGAGCGGGCGGATGCGTCAGGCCGCCGCGGCCGGCTTCTGCGTGGCCAGCTCGTCGAGCGCCGAGCTCACCGCGCGGTCGAAGAGCGCCACCGGCTCGACGATCAGCCGCGCGGTGCCCTCGCTCAGTTGCCAGGCCAGCTCTTCCGGCGAGACCACCAGCGCCTGCCCGCGCGTGCGGGTCGTGAAGACGTACTTGGTATGGAGCGGGCTCACCCACGAGAGCCGGGCGCTCACGGTCGTCTGGTCGCGGTCGAACTCGACCCAGGTGCCGACCACCATCTCGCCGACGAAGTCGTGCACGTTGCCGAGCGGGGTCGAGTCCGGCGCGCCGGCTTCCGCGTCGGACACCTCCGGAGCCTCCGGAGCCTTCGCCGCCGCCGGCGCCGGTGCGGCGGGCTTGGCCGGGCTCTTCGGCTTGGGCTTGATCGCCGCCATGTGCAGCTTGTAGACCGCGTCGAGGAAGGGCTGCAGGCGATCGTCGCGCACCTGCACCGCAGCGCCCCCCGCACGCAGATCGCGGATCAGCTTGGGAACCATCTTGGTGAGCCGCGCCTTCTGCGCGTTGCGCTCCTTCGCGGTGATGCTCCAGAGGAGCTCGTCGAGCACCCGCAGCGCATCGCTCCAGGGGACGCTCTCGGCTCCGTCGCGCCGGCGCACGAGGGTGAGGTAGTCGCACCAGACGGTCTCGGCGAAGCCGCGTACCTCGAAAGGCACGTTGATCCCCGTCAACTTGTCGCGAACCAGCGCGCTTACCTCGGAGCGCTCGGCCTCGCCCTGTTCGGCCGCGAGCGCGGCGGCGATGTTCCGGTCGAAGATCTCCGCGGCGTTGCGCTGCTCGGCCTCGACGAAGGCCTGGAGCCTCGCATCGGCGGCGGAGAAGACCGCCGCATCGACCTTGAACTCGCGACAGATTCCGTCGATCAGCGCCGTGGCGACCCGCTCCAGCGCCGCCGCGTAAGCGTCGTCTCCGGTCGCGCCCACGGCTGCCGCCGCGAGGTGATCGAGGAGCTTGCGCGCCGGGTGCTTCTTGTCCGAGAAGAAGCTGCGGTCGAGGAGGGCGGACTTGAGGATCGGGACTTCCAGGCGCGCGAACAGCTCGCGCAGCGAATGCGGGATCGACGAATCGCGAAAGATGTAGTCGAACAGCAGCGCGATCACGTCGAGCGTGATCAGGTCGGCCGGGTTGACCACCTGTTGCGCCACGGCGGAGCGGATCCAGGGAATGCGATTGAGCGGAAGATCCGCCGCGGCGGCCGCCTCGCTTTCGACGGCGCCGCCGAGCGCAAGACCGGGATCGCGAAGCTGCCAGCGATCGAGCGCGGCCACGACGGTCGAGATCGACCCCAGCGCGAGCATCGGATCGAGTTGCGGCAGGCCCGACGCCGACGGGGCCGCGGGGGCGCTCGACTCGGCGCGCGCGAGCTCGGCGATGTAGGGATTGGCCTCGGCGGGGGGCGCGGCGACCACGGCGGCGAGCGCGCTCGACATCGGCAGCGACGAGTCGGCCGGAGGCGAAGCGCCCGGCACGACGACGTCGAGCGAGAGGTCGGGCGGGGCGACTTCCTTGACCAGCTGCATGAACACCGGCAGGAGATCGCCGTCGTCCTCCGGCCGCAAGTCGCTGCGCGCCCGCAGCTCCGCCTTGATCTCCGGCAGCACGTGGTGGTCGGCGAGCAGACGGTTGAGGCGGATGTAGAGCTTCGTGGCCGCCGGCGTGAGATCGGAGAGCAGCCGCTCCATCAGCGGACGCCAGACGCGCGGGTTGGGCAGCAGGGCGCGCGCCGTCATTCCCATCGCGTCGAGGACGTGATCGGGGGCGAAGGGGTTGTCGATGTCGCGCGTGAACTTCTCGCCGAGCAGCACGCCGACCCGCAGGTCGAGCGCGTCGACCTCGCGCCGGGTAAGGCTTCTCAGCATTTCGGCCGCGGCAACGAGCGTCGCCTGTTTTTCCTGGTCGAACGCGTTGAGCACGCGCAAGGAGGCGAGCGAGCGGTCGGCGTCGGGCCGCCGGCCGCGCCGCCGGTTGCCGGAGAGCCGCTTCTCGAAGAGCTCCTTGTAGGTCTGCGCGAAACGGTTGAGCCACTCTCCGCGCTTGTTGCGGAAGTCTAGGATCTCCGTGTCGTTGACGAAGCTGTTCTGCTCGAAGAGGTCGTTCGTGCCGTCGAGCGAGCCGGCGAGCACTTCCACCAGCCCGGACTGGAACTGTGCGCAGCACTGGCGCAGCAGCGCCCGCGCCTGGTCGGCGCTCAGCAGCAGCCGGCCGTCGGCGTCGGTGGCCGGCAGCGGCGTGGTCGGTGACACCGGGTCGGACATGGAGCCTCGAGGCGAAGTCCCAGCGGCGCGAGCAAGTGGCCGGGCGCTATGTTGGCATTCAACCGGGGTGGGCGTGAAGAGCGTCGGGCGGCGCGGAGCCCGCCCTTGTCTGGCAGCCGAGCGACGATCGGTCCATAATAGTGCGCGCTGCACGGAACAGGTCGGCCCCGCCGGCCGTTCGCCCCGTCGCCCGTGCGCGCTTCCGCCTGGAAGCCCGGCGAGACATTCCCTGGAGGAAGCCTCGATGAAGTGCGCCGCCTGCGGCAACGAGAATCAGCCCACTGCGAAGTTCTGCGTGCATTGCGGCGTGCTGCTCAGCCCCGTTGCGGCGCCCGCTTCCGCGGCGATGGCGGCGAGCGCCGCCTCGGCTACGGCGATCGGCTCGGCGCCGCTCCTCTCGCCCGCGGCGCCCCCGCGCCCGGCGCCCACGCCGGCGCCCGCGCCTGTCCGGGCCGAGCCCCTGCCCGTCGCCGCAGCTGCCGCGCCGGCAGCGGCGGAGGTTGCCCCATCGGTGCCTCCGCCGCCGATCCCGCCGTCCGAGCCTGCCGGCATGAAGCCGGCGCAGAACAAGACGCCGCTTATCATCGGCGCGGTCGCCGTCGCCGTCCTGATCGCGATCGGGTTCCTCGGCTATCGCGCGCTCTACGGCGGAGGCAAGCGTGAAGCGGTCGCTGTGGCCGAGCCCGCCAAGCCAGCGGAGGCGCCCGTCGCGACACCGCCCGCGCCGGAGCCCGCGAAGGACGTCAGCGCACCGGCCGCCGCAGCTGCACCCGAGCCGACGCCGGCACCGGCTCCGCCGCAGGAGGCCCCCGCCAGCGCGGCGGCGTCCGACGGGCTGCCGGGGACGCCGGCGACGCCTCCGAAGCCATCGCGAGCGCAGCCCAAGCAGCCGCCGAAGTCCGACGCGACCGCGACCGAAGCCCCGCCGACGCCGGCACCCGTGCCGAAGGCTCCCCCCAAGGCGCCCCAGGTGGCCGCCGCTGCGGCGCCCGCGCCCGCGCAGCCCGATCATTGGCAGATGTACGCCGACGCGCTGAGCCGCTGCGCCCGCGAGGACTTCTTCAAGCGCTTTGGCTGCGAGCTGCGCACGCGGAATCAGTACTGCCAGGGCTACTGGGGCCAGGTGCCGCAGTGTCCGGAAGCAACGCCGCGCGACCGCGGCCAGTAGAGCGTGCTGCGCGTCGGCGCGTTCCGCGTCGAGCCCCGGGCGCCACGGCACTTTCCCTCCTGACATACCCACGCCCGTGATCTTCTCCGCCTCCATCGTACTCGGCCTGCTCGCGTTCGGCGCGCTCGCCGCGACCTCGGCGTCCGCGGCTCCCGGGCTCGGCGATCCGCCGGAAGCGAAGGACATGGCGCTCGTCGGCTTCGACGATCTCCAGGGGCGCAGCGCCTATCAGCCGACCGTGCGCGAGCAGAACGGCCGCTGGTTCCTGTACGTCGGTCACCACGGAGGAACCGAGAGCGTGCCCAAGCCGACGAACGCGCTGACCGGCAACGCGGAGTTCAACGGCACCTCGATCCTGGATGTGACCGACCCGCGCGCGCCGCGCCTCATCGCGCATCTTCCGGGTGAGGAGGGGCTCGGCGAAAGCGGCGGCGGGCAGATGGTGCGCGTGTGCCCCGGGAGGGAGCTGCCCCACGGTGACCCGGCGACGTTCTATCTGCTGCGCACTTTCGGCAACTCCTATCACGAGATCTGGGACGTCGGCGATCCCGCACACCCGCGCCTGCTGACGCGCATCGGCCCGCTGCAGGGCACGCACAAGAACTGGTGGGAGTGCGACACCGGCATCGCCTACCTCGTGTCCGGCGCTCCGGGGTGGCGCACGCGGCGCATGACGCAGGTCTACGACCTGAGCGATCCCGCGCATCCGCGCTTCATCCGAGACTTCGGCCTCGCCGGGCAGCAGCCCGGAGCGACCGGCGACGTGCCCGTCGAGCTGCATGGTCCGATCTCGACGGGGCCGTCGCGCAATCGCATCTACTTCGGCTATGGCACCAACAAGGCCGGCATGGTCCAGATCGTCGATCGCAAGAAGCTGCTCGAGGGACCCGCCGAGCCCACGCCGGCGAACCTCGCGTATCCGGAGGTCGGCCGGCTGGTGCTGCCGCCGAACGCCGGCGCGCACACTGCGTTCCCCATGCTCGGCATGGAAGTCGCGGAGTTCACCCACGATCGGGAAGGCGCGACGCGCGATTTCCTCGCTGTCGTCGATGAATCGCTGGTCAACGAATGCCAGGAAGCGCGGCAGATGCTCTGGATCGCGGACATCACCGCCGAGTCGCGGCCGATGGGAGTGGCGACGTTCACGGTGCCCGAGGCGAGCGCCGACTTCTGCGCGCGGCGGGCGGTTCGGCACCCATTCGTCCAACGAGAGCTTCACGCTGGTCTACTACAAGCGGATTCTGTTCCTCGCGCATTTCAATGCCGGGGTACGCGCCGTCGACGTGCGCGACCCCTACCATCCGCGCGAGATCGCCTATTTCATCCCGGCGATCACCGACAGGACCGATAAGCGTTGCGTCAGGATCGGGAGCGCGGACCGCTGCAAGGTCGCGATCCAGACGAACAACGTCGAAGTCGACGACCGCGGCTACATCTACATCGTGGATCGAGCCAATACCGGCTTGCACATCCTCGAGCTCACCGGCGAAGCGCGCCGGATCGCGGCGTTCCCCCGCTAGCTCACCACGGCACAGGGCTTGCTTCGATCTTGTGTGCTACGCCGCACGCCGTCCTTGCCTCTATGACGTTATCATAGAGATTGGCCGAGGAATCAGGCACCTGGCCGGGTCGCTATCGGGACGAGAAGGGATCCGATGAAGTGCAGGATCTGCGGGCGCGACTGCCCGCCCGGGGCAAAGATATGCCGCGATTGCGCCGCCGCGCGCAAGCGCGCGTTCGCCCAGACGGTTACCCAGCCGCTGCTCGCCGCCGTCGGCGCGCCCAGCGTCGCGGAGCCGCGCTTCGCACCCAAGCCGCGCCGGCGCGCGGCCAACGACTCCAAGGTCGAGCGGGCAGCCCCGCAGGCGGCGCCCGCGGCGGCATTGCCGCTGACGAGCGTCCCGAGAAAGCTCGGAGCGCTGTGGCTCGCCGTCGGGTTGCTCGTCGTCGCGGCGATCGCGCTCCTGCTGTGGCGCACCGTCGCAAGCCGGGGCCATCCTGCGGAGGACGGCGTTGCCGCCGTGGAGGTTCCCGCGGTCACGATGCCGGCGCCGCCGCCTGCGGACATCGAGCAGGTCGCACCCGAACGGCCGATGAGCGAGCCCGCGAAGCTCGCTCCCGCCAAACCGAGGAGGTTCGCGCCACACGTCGAGCCGGCGTTGCCGGTCGCTGCTGCGCCAGCGCCCGCTCCGGAACCGGCGCCCGTCGTGCGGCCGCCGGCGCCGGCGCCACGCGCGGTGGAGGCTCCGCGGCCCGATCCCATGCAGGCGTTGAACGAGGGCTTGTCGCGCTGCGCGCACGAGGCTCTGTTCGACCGCATCGCTTGCGAGCAGCGGGTGCGCCTGCAGTACTGCGGGAACTCGTGGGGCGTCGCGCCCCAGTGCCCGATCGGGCCCGCGAGCGACCACGGCCAGTAAGCCGGAAACCCGCGCCCGCGGTGCGCGACGCCGCGCGCCGCTTCCCGTCGCGCTGGCGCGCATCTCGCCGGCCGCGGCGAGGCGACCCGCTTCCTTCAGCCACGCCCGACGAAGGGCATCTTGGTCGCCATCACGGTGAGGAACTGCACGTTGGCGTCGAGCGGCAGGCTCGCCATGTAGCAGACGGCGCGCGCGACGTGCTGCACGTCCATCAGCGGCTCGACGGCGACGGCGCCGTTGGCCTGGGGAACGCCCTTTGCCATGCGCGCCGCGAGGTCGGTCGCGGCGTTGCCGATGTCGATCTGGCCGCAGGCGATATCGTACTTGCGGCCGTCGAGCGAGGTCGATTTCGTCAGTCCCGTGATCGCGTGTTTGGTCGCGGTATACGGCGCGGAATTGGGCCGCGGCGCGTGCGCGGAGATCGAGCCGTTGTTGATGATGCGGCCGCCTCGGGGCACCTGATCTTTCATCATGCGGAAGGCCTCCTGCGTGCACAGGAACGAGCCCGTCAGGTTGATGTCGACGACCTTCTTCCACTGCTCGAAGCTGAGCTCGTCGAGATCGACGCCGGGCGCGCCGACGCCCGCGTTGTTGAACAGCAGATCGAGCCGGCCGAACGCCGCCTTGGCGCGCGCGAAGAGCGCCTTGACGGCCGCCGGGTCGCTGACGTCGGTGGGGACGGCGAGCCCTCGCGCGGCATTCGCCCCGGCTTCCGCGATCGCGGCCTCGAGCGGCTCCTTGCGCCGCCCCGCGAATGCGACGCGGTAGCCTTCGCCGAGGAGCGCCAGCGCGACACCCTTGCCGATGCCTGTCCCCGCGCCGGTCACGATCGCCGTCTTGTCCTGTGTCCCCATCGCTGTGTCCTCCCCGCGTGTTCAACCGATCGGTTATCCTGGCCCGGCCAATTGTCGCACAGCGCGTCTCGGGCGCCGGGCTGCGAAAGCGGCGGGCTCGTCCGGCGCCCTCGACGCCGATCCGCGCATCGGGCGGCCAGCTCCGCGCGCGAGACTCACTTCGCGAGGCGGAACGCGTCGGGCAGGAGATCGCGAATCGCGTAGCTCAACTCGTTGCCCTCGTCATCGGTGCAACACAGGATCAAGGCATCGGGCCCGAATTCGAGGATCACCTGCCGGCATGCGCCGCAGGGCGACGACGGCGCCGGCGTCGGGGTGTAGACGCAGATCGCGCGGATGCGCCGCTCGCCCTCCGCGATCGCACGGAACACCGCACTGCGCTCGGCACACATGGACAGGCCGTACGACGCATTCTCCACGTTCGCGCCGACGTGGATTGCGCCGCTGTCGCCGAGCACCGCCGCACCGACCGGGAACGCGCTGTAGGGCGCGTAGGCGCGCTTCGCGGCCTCGCGCGCGAGCTGCTTCATGCGGGAAAGCGTTGCGGACGGGATCGTCATGCGCCTTTTGACTTCATTGTACCGGCTACCGCGCGTGTGATCGGAGCGCCTGTCGGACGGGCTCCGATCACGCTGTAAGCGGCGCTCTGTTTCGATGTCCTAGCATCGCGCAGGTCGAACCGCGCGGCGGGCATCCAGTCGATCCTGAACGAGTGTCCGAGGGCGCCGGCGCCAAGCCGGCGCGCGGGCTCCGCAAACCCTTCATCCAGGAGGTTACACATGAACGTACGCAAAGCGCTCGTCGGCGCACTGCTCGCCATCAGCGTGGGCAGCGTGGCGGGCTTCGCTCAGGCTGCCCACGTCGATCTCGATGTCACCGTGGCGCCGCCGCCCGACCGCGTGGAGCAGGTGCCTCCGCCGCGAGCGGGCTACGTGTGGGCGCCGGGCTACTGGCGCTGGGACCACGGTCATCACGTCTGGACCAAGGGCCGCTATATCCACGACCGCCCGGGGCACCACTGGAATCACGACCAGTGGGTCCGCAACGGCGACCACTGGCGCTTCGAAGCGGGCCACTGGGACTAAAAGCGCGGAGAGAGCGCGGATTCAAGCGCGCTGACTCTCGCGCGAGTGAAGCCGCCTCGGCGTGAAGGCCGAGGCGGCTTTTTCTTGACCACGGCGCATTGCAATTCCGCCGCGGGTCTTGTTTACTTGACTGGCCACGCCCGACGCGAGGGAGCTCTGCATGGCCAAGCGCAAGCCACGCCGCATCGAAATCGCCGGAAGCGCGAAGGCGCGCTTCGAAGAAGGTAGGTACGTCGGTCCGGCGAGAAAGGACGAGCAGCTCACCGTGACGCTGCGCCTCCGGCGGAAGTCCTTGCTCGCGCCGCCCTCCGAGGGCAAGCCCTTCAAGGCGCTCGACTACGACCGCTTCCGCGATCTGCACGGCGCGGACCCGGCCGACGTGGCCAAGGTCGAGGCGTTCGCGCACGCGCACGGCCTCGACGTGCTGCGGGTCAGCCTCGCGCAGCGGGCCGTCGATCTCGCGGGCACGGTGGCGGCGATGCAGAGCGCGTTCGGGACCCGGCTCAAGCGCTACACCATGGGCAAGCTCACCTACCGCATCCGCACCGGGCCGATCACGGTTCCCTCCGAGCTGGCGGGGAGCGTCGAGGGCGTGTTCGGGCTGGACGACCGGCCGCGCGTGCGTCCGTATTTCCGCTTCGCCCCGCGCCAGGGCAGGTTCCATCCGCACGCCACCGCCAAGGCGTTCACCGCGCTCGAAGTGGCCGCACTGTACAACTTTCCCAAAGGAACCGACGGAACCGGCCAGACCATCGCGATCCTCGAATTCGGCGGCGGTTACCGCGCGGCCGATCTGGACAAGTACTTCTCCAAGCTGGGCGTCAAGACGCCGAGCGTGGTCGCCGTCTCCGTCGGCGGGGCGCACAACGCGCCGACCGGCAATCCCGACAGCGCCGACGGAGAAGTCGTGCTCGACATCGAGATCGCTGGCGCCGTTGCGCCAGGCGCGCGCATCGTCGTGTACTTCGCGCCGAACACCGACGCCGGGTTCATCAACGCGCTCTACGCCGCCGTTCACGACAATCTGCGCAAGCCTTCGGTCGTATCGCTGAGCTGGGGATCGCCGGAGAAGGATTCGACGCTGCAGTCGCTCCAGGACTACGACGCGGCCTGCGTCGATGCGGCGGCGCTGGGCATCACGATCTGCGCGGCGGCGGGCGATCACGGCTCCGCGGACACAGACCCGCCGACCAAGCGCGCGCAGGTCGATTTCCCGGCATCGAGCCCCCACGTGCTCGCCTGCGGCGGCACGCATCTGGAAGCGAAGGGTGGTGCGATCGCGAGCGAAACGGTGTGGAACTCGAACGACGGCTGGGCGACGGGCGGCGGCGTGAGCGAGACATTCAAGCTGCCGGACTACCAGAAGAAGGCCGGGGTTCCCAAGTCCGCGAACCCGGGCGGCAAGACGGGGCGCGGCGTTCCTGACGTCGCCGGCAACGGCGACAGCGCGACCGGCTACAAGATCCTCGTCGACGGTTCCGCGAGCGTCGTCGGCGGCACGAGCGCGGTGGCGCCGTTGTGGGCCGGGCTTGTCGCGCGGCTCAACCAGGGGAAGGGCGCGCGCCTCGGCTTCCTGCACGCGAAACTCTACGCGCCTGCTTCGATCAAGGGCTTTCACGACATCGTCCAGGGGAACAACGGCGCATACCAGGCGAAAGTCGGCTGGGATCCGTGTACCGGCCTCGGAAGCCCCGACGGAGAGGCTCTGCGCAAGGCGCTCTAGCGCTCGCCCGGGACTTCGCGACGCGTCCGTAACGACGAGGCGCGCATCATCGATCGCGGCGCGAAACGCTTCGCGTCAGCCTAGCGACAACCGGCCGGGTTCGCGGCCCGGGCGTTCAACGTAGCTCGAGCCGGCTTCGTGGGCACCGGCTGCGCGGGCGCTGCTGCGCGTCTCGCGACCAGGTTGTTGGCGATCAGCGCACCGATCACCAGCATCGCTCCGACGAACTCGACCGGGCGAAAGTGGTGTCCCTGCGCGATGCGGATCGCGAACACCGTGACGGGGACGAAATTGATGAACAACATCCCGTTGGTGACCCCGACCCGCTTGTTGCCCGCGTTCCAGGCGAGCACGCCGAGCACGGAAGCGATGCCGATCAGGTATGCAAGCTGCCAGCCGACAGATGCCACGTCGGCGGCGGTCGGCGTGGAAACGTAGCCGGTCGCGGTCGCGGCGACGGTCAGGCCGAGGATCGCGGGCAGACTGAGCAGGCAGGTAAGCGCCGTATAGCGCAGCGGCGACCAGGTCGGGAAATCGGCCGCGCCCAGCGAATAGACCACCCAGCTCGCCGCGCCGAGAAACATCAGGAGGTCGCCGAAGCCCGTGCCGTTCGAGAGGATGCCGTCGAAGCGACCCTTGGTCACGACCAGCAGCACGCCAGCCAGCGCGACGACCAGCGAACCGAGCGTGGCTCGCGCCGGGCGCACTCCCCTGAGCAGCCACGCCACGACCGCGGCGACCAGCGGCTGGGTGGCCATGATGATCGCGCCGTGCTCGGGGCGCGAGCGTTCCAGTCCCAGGAATACGAACAACCCCAGCCCCGCGAAGCCCACGGTGCCCAGCAGCGCGGCGCGCAGTCCGCGTCCCTCAAGCTTGAGTGCGGCGGGCCCCTCCGCGTACACGAGCAAGGCGACGAAGACGATTGCCGTGACGACGTAGCGGATCGCGGTCAGATGGAAGGGGTCGAGCACCGGAAGCGCAACCTGGGCGACCAGGAACAGTCCGCCCCAGGCCACGGCGGCAGTGAGCAGCATCGCCGGGCCAGCCAGCAGGGTCAGGGGATTCATGCATTCTCCGTTCTCATGCATCGGCCATTTCGCCCGGTGCGCAACCGGAGGCCGATTCGAGAGCGGATTATCGGCGGCCCTGCGGCCCGCTACAAACGGCGCTTTCGCATGTCTTGCATGAATTACAGGAATGTATCCCGGCTGCCGCGAGCGGCGCCTGCGTCAGCGCGGCGCCGCGCGCCGGAAGCAGCTCGCGACATGGTCGTCGACGAGCCCCGTGGCCTGCATGAACGCGTAGCAGATCGTCGAGCCGACGAAGCGGAAGCCGCGCTGCTTGAGTGCCGCGGACAGGGCGTCCGATTCGGGCGTCGCCGCCGGCACGTCCTTGGGCGAACGGCGGCGGTTGACCTTCGGCGTGCCGCCCACGAAGCTCCAGACGAAGCGCTCGAGGCTGCCCATCTCGCGCTGCACCTCGAGGGTTGCGCGCGCGTTGGCGATCGTCGATTCGATCTTGAGACGGTTGCGCACGATGCCCGGATTGGCGAGCAGGTGCTCGATCCGGCGGCTGTCGAAGCGAGCGACCTTGGCTGGATCGAAACCGGCGAACGCCTCGCGATAGGCCTCGCGCTTGTTGAGGATCGTCGACCAGGAGAGACCGGCCTGCGCCCCTTCGAGGATGAGGAACTCGAACAACAGCCGGTCGTCGTGAACGGGCACGCCCCATTCCCGGTCGTGGTAGGCGATCATGCGAGGATCGGTGCCGGCCCAGCCGCAGCGGCGTGGTTCGCTCATGTGGGATGCCTCCGTCGCTGATTATCGCCCGGCGGCGCGGCGGCTGGCCACCGCGGGAAGACGGCCGAAGGCGGCGCGGTCGTCATCTTGTACCGCGCCTCCGCCGACGGCAAAATCCCGCTGTGGTCCCCTGGCTGCGCACGAGCTCGCTGTTCCCGCCGATCGAGGCCGCGCTCGACGACCCCAACGGGTTGCTGGCGGCAGGGGGCGATCTTTCCGCCGAGCGCCTGATCGATGCGTATCGGCACGGAATCTTTCCCTGGTACAACGGCGGGCAGCCCATCCTGTGGTGGAGCCCCAATCCGCGGATGGTGCTCTTCGTCGAGGAGTTCGTGCTCCCGCGCTCCCTGCGCAAAGTCGTGCGCCAGCAGCGATTCGAGATCCGCGTCGACACCGCGTTCGCGCAGGTCGTGGCCGGCTGCGCCGGGCCGCGTCCCGGCCAGAGCGGGACCTGGATCACGCCGCAGGTGATCGACGCGTACACGGCGCTGCACGAGCAGGGCTATGCGCATTCCGTCGAGTCGTGGCGCGACGGCGCGCTCGTCGGCGGACTCTACGGGGTCGCGATCGGGCGCATGTTCTACGGCGAATCGATGTTCGCGCGGGAGAGCGAAGCGTCGAAGGTGGCGCTCGTCAAGCTGGTCGCGATGCTCAAGCACGCGGACATGCCGCTCGTCGACTGCCAGCAGGAGACCGACCATCTGACGCGCTTCGGAGGGCGGCCCATCAGCCGCCGCTCTTTTGCGGGCCTGCTCGCGCGATTGGTACACTCTCCGGCGCCGACGCGAAACTGGGCTCAGATCGCGGCTTCGGCACCGGACGAGCCATGACCAAGCTCAACGACATGCCGCTGGCGGCGCTGCAGTTCTACGCGACCGCACCGTATCCGTGCAGCTATCTGCCCGACCGGGCCGCGCGCTCGCAGGTCGCCACGCCAAGCCACCTGATCGACACCCGGGTCTACGGCGAGCTGGTGCGTCTGGGCTTCCGGCGCAGCGGCGCGTTCACCTATCGCCCCTACTGCGACCACTGCCGCGAGTGCGTGCCTGTGCGCGTGCCCGTGGCGACTTTCGCGCCGACCCGGGCGCAGCGACGCTCGCTGCGCAAGCACGGCGTCCTAACCGCCGCGCAGCGCGACCTTGCCTTCGACATCGAGCACTACGCGCTCTACCTCAAGTACCAGCGTCATCGCCATCCCGGCGGGGGCATGGACCAGGACAGCCGCGAGCAGTATCAGCACTTCCTGCTGCACAGCAACGTCACCACCGATCTCTTCGAGTTCCGCGAGGAAGGCAGGCTGCGGATGGTGAGCCTCGTCGATCGGCTCCACGACGGGCTGTCTTCGGTGTACACCTTCTACGATCCGGCGGTCGAGGGTGCTAGCTATGGCACGTACAACGTACTCTGGCAGCTGCAGCGCTGCCTCGAGCTCGGGCTTCCCTATCTCTACCTGGGCTACTGGATCGCGCAGAGCCGAAAGATGGCCTACAAGGCGACCTTCAAGCCGATCGAGGGGCTGGTGGAGGGCGTGTGGAGGAGGTTGTAGGGGGTATAGTACGAGCTAGCTGCTGCGACTCCCTATACCCTATCGGGTCACGCGAATCAGCCTTTGGTTCACCGCTCGCGCGATCGCTTCGTTCCGCGTGGCTACTGCTAGTTTTGTTCGGATAGAGTCGAAGTGAAATTGGGCGGTCCGGGGTTTGATTCCGAGTCGCTGAGCGATATCCTCCGTCGTTAGTCCGTTTGCGGCGAGGGTCAAACACTCTTTCTCTCGTGGACTGAGTGGCGCGCCCTCCAAAGGCGATGGCACGCCAGCATCCACTACCTTCCGCATGAATAGCTCATGGAAGTAGCGACCGAACGTCAACATCGTGCCAAAGTTCGCAATCTGCGTCTGACGGCGCTGCCCGTCCACAATAGGAATAGACGAATTCAGTGCCAGCATCACGGAC
>DATJVX010000025.1:0-3103 GCA_035501595.1 Casimicrobiaceae bacterium
CCGCTTCGCCCGCACGCCCGCCGACATCCTGATCACCACGCCGGAATCGCTCTATCTCCTTCTGACCTCCAATGCCCGCGAGATGCTGCGCTCGCTCGAAACGGTGATCGTCGACGAGATCCACGCCGTGGTGCCGACCAAACGCGGCTCGCACCTCGCGCTTTCGCTCGAACGCCTGGAAGAGCTGTGCGGCCGCAGGCTGCAGCGCATCGGTCTCTCCGCCACCCAGCGACCGCTCGACGAAGTCTCGCGCTTCCTCGCCGGCACCGCTCCCGATCGCGAAGTCACCGTGATCGACGCCACCGAGCCCAAGAAGCTAGCCCTAAGAGTCGAGGTGCCCATCGAGGACATGTCGCGCTTCGACGAGCTGGAGTTCCTCACCAGCGGCAATGCCAACAAGGGCCCGGTGCGCCCGTCGCTGTGGAGCGCCATCCACCCCAAGCTGCTGGAGTTGGTCCGCGCGCACCACTCGACCCTCATGTTCGTCAACAACCGCCGTCTGGCCGAGCGCATCTCCGGAGCGATCAACGACCTTGCCGGCGAGACGCTGGTGCGCGCCCACCACGGCAGCGTCGCCGCCGACCAGCGGAAGGATATCGAGGACAAGCTGAAGACCGGCGTCCTGCGCGGCCTGGTCGCCACATCTTCGCTCGAGCTGGGCATCGACATGGGCGCGGTCGATCTGGTGATCCAGATCGAAGCCCCGCCGTCGGTGGCCAGCGGCATGCAGCGCGTGGGTCGCGCCGGCCACCAGGTGGGTGCCGTCAGCTCGGCCTCGATTTTCCCCAAGTACCGCGGCGACCTGGTCGCCTGCGCCGCCATCACCCGCGCCATGTACGAGGGCAAGGTCGAGCACGTTCGCTACCCGCGCAATCCGCTCGACGTGCTGGCCCAGCAGATCGTCGCCATGGTGGCCATGGACGAGTGGGAAGTGGACAAGCTGTTCGCCGCCGTCTGCCGCGCCGCGCCCTTCGCCGACCTCACCCGCAACGTCTTCGAAAGCGTCCTGGACATGCTCTCCGGCCGCTACCCTTCGGACGAGTTCGCCGAGTTCCGCCCGCGCGTCACCTGGGACCGCGCGGCCAACCGGCTCACTGCCAGGCAGGGCGCGCAGCACATCGCCATCGTCAACGGCGGCACGATTCCCGACCGCGGCCTCTATGGCGTCTTCCTCTCCGGCGCCACCAAGGGGGCGCGCGTCGGCGAGCTCGACGAAGAGATGGTCTTCGAAAGCCGCGCCGGAGACACCATCGTGCTCGGCGCCACCACCTGGCGCATCGACGAGATCACCCACGACCGCGTCCTGGTTTCGCCTGCGCCCGGCGAGCCCGGCAAGATGCCCTTCTGGCACGGCGACACTGTCGGCCGCCCCGCCGAGTTCGGCCGCGAGATCGGCCGAATGACGCGCGAGCTGCTATCTATGCCGCGCCCGGTCGCCTACGCCAAGCTGGTGGAGGATCACAGCCTGGACGCCAACGCCGCCGAGAACCTGCTGCGCTACCTCGAAGAGCAGAAGGACGCGACCGGCGTCGTTCCCAGCGATCAGGACGTGGTCATCGAGCGCTGCCGCGACGAGCTAGGCGACTGGCGCGTCTGCGTGCTCTCGCCTTTCGGCAGCCGTGTGCACGCGCCGTGGTGCATGGCGGCTATGGCCAAGCTGCGCGCCGAACGCGGCATCGAAGCCGAGACCATGTGGTCCGACGACGGCTTCGTGCTCCGCATTCCCGAGAACGAGGAGCCGCTCGAAGCCGACGCGTTGCTTCCTTCCGCCGCCGAGCTCAGGGACCTGGTGATGCGGCAGTTGGGCAGCACGTCGCTCTTCTCCGCCAAGTTCCGCGAAGCCGCGGCCCGCGCCCTGCTCCTGCCACGGCGCCGGCCCGGTATGCGCACCGCGCTCTGGCAGCAGCGCAAACGCGCGGCCGACCTGCTCGCGGTGGCCTCGCGCTACTCGTCCTTCCCGATCATGCTCGAGACTTTCCGCGAGTGCATGCGCGACGTGCTCGACCTTCCCGCGACCACCGCGGTGCTGCGCGAGATCCAACGCGGCAGGATCCGCGTGACCGCCCAGGATTCCGAGAAGCCTTCACCTTACGCTTCCACGCTGCTCTTCTCCTATGTCGCCAACTACATTTACGAGGGCGACGCACCGCTGGCGGAACGGCGCGCGCAGGCGCTGGCCATCGATCAATCCCAGCTCGAGGAGATCCTGGGCAGCGCAGACCTGCGCGAGCTTCTGGATCGCGCCGCGCTGGAAGAAGTCGAAGCCCACCTGCAGGCGCTCGACCCCGACTATCACGCGCGCCACGCCGATGGCCTCCACGATCTCCTGCTGCGACTCGGCGATCTCTCCGCCGCCGGGATTGCCACCCGCTGCGACGCCCCCGGCGCACTCGGCGAGCTCACCGCGGTTCGCCGCGCCGTCGCGGTGCGCATCGCCGGTGAGACGCGTTACATCGCGGTGGAACATGCCGGCCGCTATCGCGATGCGCTCGGTGTCCCGCTGCCGCCCGGTTTGCCGGACGCCTTCCTGGAACGCACCGGGCATCCCCTGCTCGAGCTGGTCCGCCGCTACGCGCGCACGCACGGTCCGTTCACGACCGCCGATATCGCCGGGCGATTCGGCCTCCAGCCAGCGCTCGTGGAAGGCGTGCTCAAGCCGCTGCATGCCTCGGGAAAACTGCTCGAAGGCGAGTTCCGCCCGGACGGCACGCATCGGGAGTGGTGCGACCCCGACGTGCTCCAACAGGTCCGCCGCAAGACCCTGGCGCGCCTGCGCCGGGAGGTCGAGCCGGTTGCCCGCCAGACCTTCGCGCGCCTGCTCACGCGCTGGCAGGGTGTCGCCGTGCCGCGGCGCGGCACGGACGCGCTGCTCGATGCCATCGAGATCCTACAAGGCGGGGACCTCATCGCCGGCGAGCTCGAACGCGAGATCCTTCCCGCGCGCGTCTCCGACTACCGCCTCGGCGATATCGACACGCTGCTCGCCGCCGGCGAGGTGATCTGGGTTGGCCGCGAAAGCCTCGGCGAGCGCGACGGCCGCATCGCGCTCTACCTCGCCGGGTCGCTCGGCAAGCTGCTGCCGCCGGACCGCGACACCGAGCTG
>DATJVX010000026.1:0-167575 GCA_035501595.1 Casimicrobiaceae bacterium
TGCCGCCGCGGCCTGCGAGCTCCTCCTCGGGCGCACCGTCGCCGCCGAGCGGCTCGCCCGGATGGCCGCTGCGGCCTCTCCTCAGTCTCCCGCGCCCCATGTCTTGCTCGCCCAGGTCGCGCTGGATCGCGGGGACGCGCGGCGCGCGCTCGCCCTCGCGGGCGGCGCCCTGGACGCGAGCGCGCTCGATCCCCCGGCGCTCACCGTCCGCGCCCGCGCCCTCGAGGCCTTGGGACGGAACCTCGAGGCGGAGCGAGCGTACCGGGCGGCGATCGACGCTGGGCCCGACCTCGTGACGCCGCGGCTCGCTCTCGCGAGGCTGCTGATAAAGCGCAACGAGATGGTCGAGGCGGCCGCGATCGCCACCGCCCTGGTCCGCGAGGACCCCACCCTCGCCGAGGCGCGCGGAATACTCCTCACGCTCGCGCAGGCGGCGCCTCGGGCGTCTCTGCCGTGATATAAGCCCCATCTCTCATGCGGATCCTCGTCGTCGGCTCGGGTGGCCGCGAGCACGCGCTCGCCTGGAAGATCGCGCAGTCGCCCCGTGCGGCCAAGGTGTTCGTCGCGCCGGGCAACGGCGGCACCGCGCTCGAGCCTGAGATCACGAACCTGCCGCTCATCGCGACCGAAACGCTGGTCGCCTTCGCTCAGCGCGAACAGATCGGCTTGACTGTCGTCGGTCCCGAGGCGCCGCTCGCCACGGGCGTGGTCGATGCCTTTCGTGCCGCGGGGCTCGCGATCGTCGGTCCGACGCGCAGGGCCGCGCAGCTCGAGAGTTCGAAGGATTTCGCCAAGGCGTTCATGGCCCGCCACGGCATCCCGACGGCACCGTACGCGACGTTCACCGACGTCGCCGCGGCCCACGAGCACGTCTCGCGGCGAGGCGCGCCGATCGTCGTCAAGGCCGACGGGCTCGCCTCCGGCAAGGGCGTGGTCGTCGCCGACACGATCGAGGCGGCGCACGCCGCGATCGATCTCATGCTCGGCGATGGCCGGCTCGCGATCGCGCACAACGAGAGCGGTCCGCGCGTCGTCATCGAGGAGCGGCTGGCCGGCGAGGAAGCGAGCTTCATCGTGCTCTGCGACGGGCGCAACGTTCTGCCGCTCGCCTCCTCGCAGGACCACAAGCGGCTCGGCGACGGCGACGCCGGTCCGAACACGGGCGGGATGGGAGCGTATTCGCCCGCCCCGATCGTCACGCCCGCCGTGCACGCGCGCATCATGCGCGAGATCATCGACCCGGCGGTGCAGGGGATGGCTGCGGAAGGAACGCCGTACACCGGCTTTCTCTACGCCGGCGTCATGATCGACGCCGAGGGCAGCCCGCGCACGCTGGAATTCAACTGCCGCCTCGGCGACCCCGAGACGCAGCCGATCGTGATGCGGCTGAAGTCGGACCTGCTGGACATCCTCGAGCACGCGGCCGAGGGCAGCCTCGAGCGTGTCGAGGTCGAGTGGGACCGCCGTGCGGCGCTCGGCGTCGTGCTCGCTGCCGCGGGCTATCCCGAATCGCCGCGCAAGGGCGACGTGATCTCGGGGCTTCCCGCCGCGACCGCCGAGTGCAAAGTCTTCCATGCCGGGACGGCGCTGGTCGACGGCAGGCCGGTGACCGCGGGCGGACGCGTGCTCTGCGTCACGGCGCTGGGCGAGACGGTGCGCCAGGCGCAGAAGGCGGCCTACGCCGGCGTCGAAGCGATTCATTTCGACGGCATGCAGTACCGCAGGGACATCGGTTTCCGCGCGCTCGGCGCTCGCCGGCGCTGATCGCCCGTGGATACCGCGCCGGCCCGGGAATATTTCGTCGAACTCCAGGCGCGCATCGTCGCGCGGCTGGAGGCGATCGACGGCCGCGCGTTTCGCCGCGACGCGTGGCAGCGGCCCGAAGGCGGAGGCGGCACGAGCTGCGTCATCGAAGAAGGGGACCTGTTCGAGCGCGGCGGGGTGAACTTCTCGCACGTCGCAGGCGATCGCCTGCCGCCCTCCGCGACCGCGGCCCGGCCCCAGCTCGCCGGCCGCGCGTTCGAGGCGACCGGCGTCTCGCTGGTGCTCCATCCGCGCAATCCCTACGTGCCGACGGTGCACATGAACGTGCGCCTGTTCGTCGCGCGGTCGCCCGGCGCGGACGAGGAGGACCTCTGGTGGTTCGGCGGCGGCATGGACCTCACGCCGTACTACGGCTTCGAGGAGGACGCGGCGCACTTCCACCGCAGCTGCGCGCGCGCGCTCGAGCCCTTCGGCGCGCATTACCACCCGCGCTTCAAGCGCTGGTGCGACGAGTATTTCTTCCTGCGGCACCGCGGCGAGCCGCGCGGCGTGGGCGGCATCTTCTACGACGATCTGAGCGAGACGAGCTTCGCCCACTGCTTCGCGCTGACGCGCAGCGTCGGCGACAGCTTCCTGGAGGCCTACGAGCCGATTCTCGCTCGGCGCCGCGAGGAGCGCTACGGCGCGCGCGAGCGCGACTTCCAGGCCTACCGGCGCGGCCGCTACGTCGAGTTCAACCTCGTCTACGACCGCGGCACGCTCTTCGGGCTGCAGTCCGGCGGCCGTGCCGAGGCGATCCTGATGTCGCTGCCGCCGGTGGTGAAGTGGCGCTACGACTGGCGCCCCGAGCCGGGGACGCCCGAGGCGCGCCTGTACTCGGATTTCCTGATCGCGAAGGACTGGCTCGCGGCATGACGACCACGCGCCCGGACCCCGCCGATTCGCACCTCGTCGAGACCCGCGTCGACGGCGAGGCGGTCTTCGACGGAAAGCTCCTGCACGTGCGGCGCGACCGCGTGCGCCTGCCGGACGGCTCGGTCGGCACCCGCGAGTACATCGTCCACCCGGGCGCGGTGCTGATGCTCCCGGTACTGCCCGACGGCAGGCTGGTCGTCGTGCGCCAGTACCGCTACCCGATAGGCGCGGTGCTCATCGAGTTCCCCGCGGGCAAGCTCGATCCCGGCGAGACGGCGCTCGCGACGGCGGAGCGGGAGCTGCGCGAGGAAACCGGGTACCAGGCGGGGCGCTGGGAGCCCTTCGGCCGGGTGCATCCCGTGATCTCGTATTCGACCGAAGTGATCGAGCTCTACCTCGCGACCGAGCTGACGCAGGTCGGGGCGGCGCTCGACGAAGGAGAGTTCCTCGAAGTGAAGGCGATGAGCGTCGACGAGATGCTCGCGGCGCTCGATCGGGGCGAGATCACCGACGCGAAGACGGTGGCGGCGCTGCTGCTGTACGAGCGCAGGCTCGCCGCGACGGTGCCGCGATGATCGCCCGGCGGCTGACGATCCGCGGCCGGGTGCAGGGAGTCGGCTTTCGCTTCGCTCTCGCCGACGAGGCGCGGGAGCGTGGTTTGACCGGCTGGGTTCGCAACCGCCGCGACGGCACGGTCGAAGCGCTCGTCACGGGTCCGCAGCCCGACGTCGAAGCGCTGATCGCCTGGGCTCGTCGCGGACCTCCCGCCGCCCGCGTCAGCGAAGTCTCGGTCGAGGCAGCCGCCGCGACCGCGGAGCGCTTCGAGATCGCCCCGACGGCCTAGGCGCCGGCGCGTTCCGCGCGATGCGTCGCGGCTCGCCTCAGACGGCTTCGCCGAGATACGCAGCGCGCACCTTGGGGTCGGCGAGCAGCTCCTTCGCCGCACCGTGCAGGCTGATCTCGCCGCTCTCCATCACGTAACCGCGGCTCGCAACCTCGAGCGCGAGCTTGGCGTTCTGCTCGATCAGGAGAATGGTGACGCCTTCCCGCGAGATCGCGAGCACGGTCTCGAACACCTTCTGCACCATCAGGGGCGCGAGTCCCATCGACGGCTCGTCCAGGAGCAGGAGCTTCGGCCGCGACATGAGCGCCCGCGCCATGGCGAGCATCTGCTGCTCGCCGCCGGAGAGCGTGCCCGCCGTCTGCCTGCGTCGCTCCTTCAGGCGCGGAAACAGCTCGAACGCGCGGTCGGCGTCACGCCGGATGTCGGCGCGATCGCTGCGCGCGTACGCGCCCATCGCCAGGTTCTCCTCGATCGTCAGCGCTCCGAACACGCCGCGGCCCTCGGGGACCATTGACAGGCCCTTGCGCACGAGCTGGAACGCCGGCCGCCCCGTGATGTCCTCCCCCGCGTAGTGGATCGTCCCCGACTTGATCGGCTGCAGGCCGGTGATGCCCTTGAGCGTCGTGGTCTTCCCCGCGCCGTTGGCGCCGATCAGACAGACGAGCTCGCTCTGGGCCACTGTGAGATCGATGCCCTTGACGGCCTGGATGCCGCCGTAGGCGACCTGCAGGCGCTTGAGCTCGAGCAGCGGCGCCACGGTTTCAGGCCCCCTTCATGTTGAGGGCGATCTCGCCGCCGAGATAGGCGGCGATGACCTTGGGATCGCTTTGCACCGCCGCCGCCGTGCCCTCAGCGATCTTGCGACCGTAGTCCAGCACGAGAACCCTGTCGCACACGCTCATCACGAGCTTCATATCGTGCTCGATCAGCAGGATGGTGGTGCCGTCGCGGCGGATGTCCTCCAGGAGCCGCTTGAGCCCCTGGGTCTCGGTGGCGTTCATGCCGGCCGCCGGCTCGTCGAGGGCGAGGAGCTTCGGCTCCGTGGCGAGCGCGCGCGCGATCTCCAGGCGCCGCTGGTCGCCGTAGGCAAGGTGCTTGGCGAGGTCGTTCGCCCGCTTCGCCACGCCAACGTAGTCGAGGAGCTCGTAGGCACGGCGCTCGATCGCCGCCTCCTCGGCTCGCGTCTTCGGATCGCGGAAGATCGCGCCGAACACGCCGGCTTTCGTGCGCACGTGGCGGCCGATCATCACGTTCTCGAGGGCCGAGAGATTCTGGAACAGGCGGATATTCTGGAACGTCCGGGCAACGCCCCGCTCGGCGACCTGGTTCGGCTTGACCCGATCGAGCGGCCTTCCATCGAAGACGAACGTGCCCTCGTCGCGCTCGTAGATCCCGGTGAGCACGTTGAAGAGCGAAGTCTTGCCGGCGCCGTTGGGGCCGATCAGCCCGTAGATCTCGCCCCGGCCGATGGTGAAGGAGACCTCGGAGAGCGCCTGGACGCCGCCGAAGCGCTTCGAGACATCCTTCGCGACCAGGAGCGGGGGACGGCTCACTCGGCGGCTTCCGGCGCCCGGGCGACTTCCAGCTCGCGCTTGCGCACCGCGGACGGCCACAACCCGGCGGGCCGGTAGAGCATGATCGCGACCAGCGCGATGCCGAAGACCAGCAGCCGGATCGTCTCCGCGTCCAGGATCACGCGGCCGAAGAGCGCCATCTGCAGCGGCTCCATGGTGTAGCGCAGCACCTCGGGCAGCAGCGTGAGCAGGATTGCGCCGAGGATGACCCCGGGGATGTTGCCCATGCCGCCGAGCACGACCATCGCGAGCACGATGACCGACTCGAACAGCCCGAAGCTCTCGGGGCTCACGAACTGCTGAGTGGCGGAGAAGATGCCGCCCGCGATGCCGCCGAACGACGCGCCCATGGCGAAGGCGAGGAGCTTCACGTTGCGGGTGTTGATGCCCATCGCCTTGGCCGCGACCTCGTCCTCGCGGATCGCCTCCCACGCCCGGCCGAGGCGCGAGTTCTGCAGTCGGATGTTGACGAAGATGACGCCGATCGTGAGCAGCAGCAGGATGTAGTAGTACTTCTGCGGCCCGGAGAAGTAGATCCCGCCGAGCATCTCCGAGCGCGCGAACGAGAAGCTGCCGACCCGGAACGGGTCGATCAGGTTCACGCCCTGCGGGCCGTTGGTGCTGTTGACCGGGGCGTTCAGGTTGTTGAGGAAGATGCGGATGATCTCGCCGAAGCCCAGCGTGACGATCGCCAGGTAGTCGCCCCGCAGCTTGAGCGTCGGCGCGCCGAGCAGCACGCCGAATACGCAGGCGAGCGCGGCCCCCATCGGCAGGATGATCCAGAACGGCAGGTGGATGTTGAATTGCGGAGAGGCGAGGAGCGCGTACATGTACGCGCCGACCGCGTAGAACGCGATGTAGCCCAGGTCGAGGAGCCCCGCGAAGCCGACCACGATGTTGAGCCCCAGCGCGAGCATGATGTAGATCATCGCGAAGTTGAGGATCCGGACCCAGGCTTGCCCGGCGAAGGCGGCGACGAAGGGCAGGATGGCGAGCGCGAGCGCGACCAGCGCCACGCCCGCCCAGACCTTGGGAGGAACCTTCGCGGCGCCGGGCCGCCTGCTCATGCGACGGGCTCCCCGGCTTGCGAAGGGCTCATGCGCGATCGCCCACGCGCTCGCCCAGCAGGCCGGACGGCCGGAAGATGAGCACCAGGATCAGCACGAAGAAGGCGAACACGTCCTGGTAGTTGCTGCCGAAGAGGCTCACCGTTCCCTCGCTCGCGCACTGCTGCCGCAGGTGCTCGGTGAGGAAGGGCAGAACGCAGAGATTCGACACGTCGCCGATGTAGCCGGCGCCCAGCGCCTCGATGATGCCCAGCAGCAGGCCGCCGAGCATCGCGCCGGCGAGATTGCCGATGCCGCCGAGCACCGCCGCGGTGAAGGCCTTCAGCCCCAGCAGGAAGCCCATGTAGTAGTGCGCGATGCCGTAGTAGGTCATGACCATCAGGCCCGCCACGGCGGCCAGCGCCGCGCCGATCACGAATGCCGCCGAGATGACCACGTTGATGTCGATGCCCATCAGGCCGGCGACCTGCGGATTCTGCGCGGTGGCGCGCATCGCCATGCCGAGCCGGGTGCGCTGCACGACCAGCACCAGCCCGGCCATGAGCAGCGCGGCGAGGGCGACGATGAGCATCTGCAGGTCGGTCATCGACGCGCCCAGGATGTTGTGCGCCGTCGGCTGGATCAGCGTCGGAAAGGTGAGATAGTTCCGGCCCCAGATCATGAGCGCGCTGTTCTGGAGGATGATCGACATCCCGATCGCGGTGATGAGCGGGGCGAGCCGCGGCGCCTTGCGCAGGGGCCGGTAGGCGATCTTTTCCATGCCGTAGGCGATCGCCATGCACGCCGTGATGGCGACCGCGAGGCCGATCAGGATGATCAACGCCGCGGGCAGCGGGGCGTGCATTCCCAGGAGCCAGGTGATCACGGACAGCGAGACCATCGCCCCGATCATCACGACTTCGCCGTGCGCGAAGTTGATCAGCCCGATGATGCCGTACACCATCGTGTAGCCCAGCGCGACCAGGGCGTAGACGCTGCCCAGCGTCAGACCGTTGATCAGCTGCTGCAGGAAGATGTCCACGCGAGCTCCCCCGAGAGCACACCGCCGATTCCGGCCCGATTCTCCGCTGCGGCGCACGGCGCGGCAACCCCGCGCGAAAAAAACGGCGCCCGCAGGCGCCGTCCTCCGTGCCGGTTCGACCGGCTAGCTCTTGTTGTCCTCGTCCGGCTCGCCCGTCTTACTTCTTCTGGGGAGCCGCCATCGCTTCGATCTTCTCGGTCTTGCCCGCGACGTTGACCGCCATCGGCGAGAGCTGGCCGTCCTTCACCTGGTAGAGCGTGATGGCGCCGTTCTTCGTGTCGCCGTGATCGTCGAACTCGATCTTCGCCGTGATGCCGTCGTAGGAGATCGAGGCGAGCGAGGGCAGGTACTTCGCCGGGTCGGTCGAGTTGGCCTTCTGCATGGCCGCGATCAGCGTGTTGGCCGCGTCGTACGAATATGGCGCATACACCTGGATCGGGCCGTACTTGGCGGTGAAGCGCTTCACGAAATCGGCCGCGTTCGGCATCTTGTCGGGCGGCAGGCCGGCCTGGGTGCAATACTGTCCTTCGGCGGCGCCGCCCGCGAGCTTGGGCCACTCCGCCGAGCACACGCCGTCGCCGGCGATGTACTTGGCCTTGATGCCGAGCTCTTTCATCTGCTTGACCATCGGGCCGCCCTGGGCGTCCATGCCGCCGTACATGATGACGTCGGGGTTCTTGGCCTTGATCTTGGTCAGGATCGCCTTGAAGTCGGTCGCCTTGTCGTTGGTGTACTCGCGCGCGACGATCGTCGCGCCGGCGGCCTTGGCGGCCTTCTCGGTCTCGTCGGCGAGGCCCGCGCCGTACGCCGTCTTGTCGTCAATGATCGCGATCTTCTTCGCGCCGAGGGTCTCGACCGCGGCCTTGCCGATGACGCTGCCCTGCTGGACGTCGTTGGCCATGACGCGGAAGACGTTCTTGAAGCCCTGCAGCGTGAGCTTCGGATTCGTGGCCGAGGGCGAGATCTGCGGAATGCCGGCATCGTTATAGATCTTCGAGGCGGGGATCGAGGTTCCGGAGTTGAGGTGACCGACCACGCCCGCGACCTTGTCGTCGACCAGCTTCTGCGCCACGATCGTGCCCTGCTTCGGGTCGGCCTGGTCGTCCTGCGCGTCGAGCTCGAACTTGATCTTCTTGCCGTCGATCGTGATGCCCTTGGCGTTGGCGTCGTCGATCGCCATGCGCGCGCCGTTCTCGTTGTCCTTGCCCAGATGGGCCTGCGGACCGGTGGTCGGGCCGACGTGGCCGATCTTGACCACGACTTCGGGCGCGGCCGGCGCTGCGGGGGCCGCCGCGGGGGCGGCTGCCTGCTTGGCGGGTTCTTCCTTGCCGCAACCGTACACGGTCAGCAGCGCCGCGGCGACGAGCGAAAGCCCGAACGAGCGGTTGAATGTCATGAAAGCTTCCTCCCTGGAAAAGGATGACTTGCGATGATGGTAAACGGGGAAACGGTGAAAAGCCGGAGCCGGCGATTATTGTCTGGCGACGGTAAAGTGTCAATTCTGTGAACGGCGATCGAGGCGCGCGCCGCTGTCCGGGGGTTGCGGCGCCGACGCCTCGTCGGCGAATTTCGCCTGTTTCGGCCGGGAGTCGACGTTTCGTCGGTTCGAGGTTGTCCGGGGACCCCCGCGAGGCCTAAACTCGCGCACCTTTCGAATCCGGCAGGGGGCTCGGCGTCATCTAAGGGGGGTGCGGGGCGACCCGGCTCCCTCAGGGCGGGAGCCGGCGGCGCCGGAACCGCCGGTCCAGGGAGTGATTCGCTCATGTCAGGTCGTCTGAGGCGGCGCGCCGTCGGTATCGTGGTTGGAGCCCTGGTCCTGGGCGCCCTGGCGGGAAGCGTCGTCCTGCGCGCGAGCCGCAACAGCGAGGCCTCGGCCGGGACCGACGCGCCGGTGACCCTCGAGTTCGCCTCCGGCGACCTCGCCTTCGTGGAGGCCGCCGCCCTCACGCGCTGGCTGCCGCTCTCCGGCACGCTCCAGCCCCTCAACCAGACCACGATCAAGGCGAAGGTGTCGGGCGAGATCCGTCAGGTCGCCGTCAGAGAGGGCGAGACCGTGAAGGCCGGCCAGCCGATCCTGCGCTTCGACACCGCGGATCTCGAAGCGAAGCTCACCGATCGCATCGGCGCGCTCGAGGCGAGCCGTGCCCAGCTCGAGCTCGCGCAGAAGACCCGCGCGCAGAACCAGCAGCTGCTCAAGCAGAAATTCATCTCGCAAACGGCCTACGACGCCGCCGAGAGCAATCTCTCGGTGACCCAGGGTACTCTCAAGTCCAACGAGGCCCAGGTGCAGCTCGCGCGCAACGCGCTGCGCGATGCGGTCGTGACCGCGCCGCTGTCGGGGATCGTCGCCAAGCGGCACGTCCAGCCGGGCGAGAAGGTGCCCTTCGACGCTCCGCTCGTCACCATCGTCGATCTCACTCAGATGGAGCTGCAGGCGATGGTGCCGGCGAACGATATCCCCGAGCTCAACATCGGCATGAAGGTCACCCTCGCCATCGACGGGTTCGGCGAGCGCCGCTTCACCGGCACGATCGAGCGCATCAATCCCACGACCGAAGCCGGCACGCGCGCGATCCTGGTGTTCATCCACATCCCGAATCCGGACGCGGCGCTGCGCGGCGGCATGTTCGGAACGGGCCGCGTGACGCTCGCCGCGGGCGCCCCGGTGCCCACGCTGCCCGCGGTTGCCGTCCGGACCGAGGCCGGCCAGAACTTCGTCTGGACGATCGAAGGCGGCAAGCTCGCGCGGCGCATCGTGACCGTCGGCCGGCGCGACGACGCGGCGGGCCGGGTCGAGATCAAGACCGCGCTTCCGAAGGGCATCCCCATCCTCGCCGCCCCGTTCGACAACCTGAAGATTGGCGCCCCGGCGCTGGTGCGAGCCGCCGGCCCCGCGGGCAGCGGCTCCGCCGGCTAGAGCCGCCAACTCCGCGCGCAGGACCACCGGCCATGTGGATCACCCGCGTCTCGATCAAGAACCCGGTATTCGCGACCATGGTCATGGTCGGGATCGTGGTGCTCGGGGTGTTCTCCTACGTGCGGCTGGGCGTCGAGCAGATGCCCGACGTGACGCTTCCCTTCTGCAACATCATCACCGTCTATCCCGGCGCTTCGCCCGAGGCGGTCGAGACCGACGTGAGCAAGCCGATCGAATACGCGGTCAACACGGTCTCGGGCGTCAAGCGGATCTACTCCAACTCCCGGGAAGCGCAAAGCCAGGTCTTCGTCGAATTCCGCCAGGGCACCGACATCACCCGGGCAATCCAGGACGCCCGCGACAAGATCGCGCTGATCCGGGGCAACTTCCCCCGCGACGTCAAGGACCCGCAGGTGGTCCGGGTCGAGGTCGAGGACAACCGGCCGACGGTGTCGCTCGCGGTGCTGTCGCCCACGGTGGACCTGCGCGAGCTCACCTCGCTCACCGACCAGACCATCGTCAAGGTGCTGGAGAACATTCCGGGCGTCGCGCAGATCGACGTCAACGGCCGCGTCACGCGGCAGATCCTGATCCAGATCAGGCCCTCGGCGCTCGCCTCGCTGGGCATCGGCATCGACCAGGTGATGACCGCCGTGCAGAACGCCAACCAGGACGTTCCAGCCGGCCGCATCACGCGCGGCCAGAACGACTCGATCGTGCGCGTCGAGGGCAAGATCAAGGACCCGGCGCAGTTCGGGCGGGTCATCGTCGCCCAGCAGGGCGGCGGCCCGGTCTATCTCTCCCAGGTCGCCGACGTGATCGACGGCGAGAAGGAGCTCGACTCGATCTCGCGCATCAACGGCAGGCCGTCGATCACCATCGACGTGCGCAAGGCGCAGGACGCCAACATCGTCGAGACGGGCCGCGGCGTGCGCGAAGCTCTGAAGTCGCTGAAGGCCCGCCTGCCCGCGGACGTCGACGTGCAGGTCGTCTATTCGCAGGCCGACCAGGTCGAAGCCAGCGTGAAGCGGGTCAAGGAGACGATCGTCGAAGGCGCTCTGCTCACCGTCCTCATCGTGTTCCTGTTCCTGCACTCTTGGCGCAGCACGATCATCACCGGGCTCACCCTGCCGATCGCGGTCATCGCAACCTTCATCGCGCTCTACGGGTTCGGGTTCACCCTGAACATGATGACGCTGATGGCGCTGTCGCTGTGCATCGGGCTCCTGATCGACGACGCGATCGTGGTCCGCGAGAACATCGTGCGCCACCTGAGCATGGGCAAGAGCCACCCGGCGGCGGCGCGCGAGGGCACCGACGAGATCGGGCTCGCCGTGATGGCGACGACGTTCGCGATCGTCGCGGTGTTCGTGCCGATAGCGTTCATGAAGGGCATCGTCGGCCAGTTCTTCTTCCAGTTCGGCCTGACGGTCGCCGTGGCGGTCCTCGTGTCGCTGTTCGTGAGCTTCACGCTCGACCCCATGCTCTCGTCGGTGTGGCACGATCCGATCGAGTCGCGCTTCTCGCGCCTGCCCTGGCTCGGACGCTTCATGGACCGCTTCGAACGGGTCGTCGAACGCGTGCACGTGGTCTATGGTCGGATGCTGGAGTGGGCCATCTCGCAGGAGCGGCATCGCCTCTACGTTCCGAGCTTCGGGCTGTGGACCGCGCTGCGCACGCGGAGCTGGCGGGCGCTCAGGCCGCACTTCGCCAGGATCAGCAATCGCGGCATCGTCCTGTGGACGGCGCTGCTCATCTTTCTCGGCAGCTTCGCGCTCCTTCCCTTCATCGGCACGGAATTCCAGCCGCAGGTCGACGAGAGCTTCATCTCGCTGCGGTTGAATACCCCGGTCGGCACGAGCCTCGAATTCACCGACGTCAAGGTGCGCGAAGTGGAGGCCATCCTGAAGCAGTTTCCCGAGATCCTGCTGACGATGACCACGGTGGGCAGCGCCTGGGATGGCCGCAACTACGCGCGCGTGAATTTGAAGCTTACCGACCGCGAGTCGCGCGCCCGCTCGCAGAAAGACCTGGAGCGCGCCATCCGCAGCGCGCTCAAGCCGGTCCCCGGCATCGAGCTGGCGCTCGGCTACGACCGGCCGATCTGGGTCAACCTGCTGGGGCCGGATCCCGACACGCTCAAGCAGCTGATCAACGAGTTCGCGGCCAAGGTCGCCAAGGTCCCGGGAATCGCCGACATGGAGACCTCGGAGAAGGCACTCAACCCGGCGCTGTCGATCCGGCTCAACAACGATGCGGCCGCCGACCTGGGGATCTCGGTGCAGCAGGTGGGCGCGACGGTGCGCCCGCTGCTCGCCGGCGAGACCGTGACTTACTGGCTGGGACCCGACGGGCAGAACTACGAGGTCAACGTGCAGCTGCCCCGCGAAGGCCGCCAGCTCGCGTCCGATCTCGGGAACCTCTACCTGTCGACCAACAAGCGCGGTCCCGACGGAGAGCTGCGCATGGTGCCGCTGCGCCAGGTCGCGGAGATCGTCGAATCGACCAGCCCGCAGATCATCAAGCGGCAGGACCTGCAGCGGCGCGTCGCGCTCTACGCCAACGCCGAGGGGCGTCCCTCGGGCAACGTCGGCGACGACGTCAAGAAGATCGTGAAGGAGACCGTGCTGCCGCCCGGCTACCGGTTCGCAATCGCGGGACAGCAGGAGGACACCGAGGAATCGGCGGCCGCGCTGGTCTCCGCCCTGGCGATGGCGGTCATCTTCATCTATCTCGTCCTCGCGTCGCAGTTCTCGAGCTTCACCCAGCCGATCGCGATCATGGCTTCGCTGCCCTTCACGCTGATCGGCGTGCTGCTGGCGCTGATCCTGACCGGGACGACGCTCAACATCCTGTCGATGATCGGCTTCGTGATGCTCATGGGGCTGGTGACGAAGAACGCGATCCTGCTGGTCGACTTCGCCAACCGTGCGCGGCGCGGCGGCGCCTCGCTGCACGACGCGCTGCTCACCGCGGGGCAGGTGCGGCTGAGGCCGATCCTGATGACGACCGCCGCGATGATCTTCGGCATGCTTCCGCTCGCCCTGGGTTTGGGAGAGAGCGGCGAGACGCAAGCGCCCATGGGGCGCGCGATCATCGGCGGCGTGCTGACCTCGACCCTGCTCACCCTCGTGGTCGTCCCCGTCATCTACACCTACCTCGACCGGCTAACGGAATGGCGCCGCGCCCGAGAGGCGCGGCGGGCGGCACGGGTCGCGCGCGCCGACGCCCCTGCCCCGGGCGACTGACATGCGATAATGCGCGGGGCCGCCGGCAAGCGGCGCTCCGAGGACCGCATTGCCCACCGCGAGGAGATGCATGGATTTCGAGCAGGCGCGCTTCAACATGGTCGAGCAGCAGGTTCGGACCTGGGACGTGCTCGATCAGAACGTTCTCGATCTGCTGTTCGCGGTGCACCGCGAGGACTTCGTCCCGTCGGCGTACCGGTCGCTCGCGTTCGCCGACCTGGAGATCCCGCTGGGCGACGGCGAGCGCATGTGGACCCCGAAGATGGAAGCTCGCGTGCTCCAGGAGCTCGATCTCAAGCCGGGCGAGTCGGTGCTCGAGATCGGAACCGGCAGCGGCTACCTGACGGCGCTCCTGTCGAAGCGCTCGCGTGAAGTGACCAGCGTGGAGATCAATCCGCGGCTCGCCGCCGAAGCAGGCAGGCGGCTGGGCGCGGCCGGCTTCCGCAACGTCCGCCTCGAGCGGGCGGACGGCGCGCGCGGCTGGGGCGACGAAGCCTACGATGTGATCGCGTTGACCGGGTCGGTTCCCATCCTCCCGGATTCCTGGGTGAAGCAGCTCAAGCCGGGTGGGCGGCTGTTCGCGGTCGTCGGCGACCCGCCGGTGATGACTGCGAGGCTCACGCGCTGGACCGCGCCCGGCGCGATCGCTCACGAGGACCTGTTCGAAACGGTTCTCTCCCCGCTCCGGAACGCGCCGCAGCCTGCGCGTTTCGTCTTCTAGGATCGATGCGACCGGGCGGACGGCTCCGGCGCTCGAGGGCGCCGCACGTCTTCGCGTGCGTTTTGCTTCCGCCATCGATGACCGAAGAGGCCTCATGATGCTCAAACGCACGCTCGCCATCGCCGCCGGTGCGCTGCTGGCCGGCTCGTTCTCCACCGCGTCGGCGGAGGACCTGCTCCAGGTCTACCGTGAAGCGGTGGCCAACGATCCGACGCTCGCTTCGGCGCGCGCAAGCTGGGAGGCCACGCAGGAGGTCGTGCCCCAGGCGCGCGCCGGACTGCTGCCGTCGGTCACACTCGTCGGAAACGCCAACGGCGAGCATTTCCACGAGAAGCTGCACACCGACCCCAGCCTCTCGGTGACCCAGAACTTCCCGAACGCGAACTACACGGTGTCGGCGAGCCAGCCTCTGTACCGCCGGCAGAACCAGCTGCTCCTCGACCAGGCGAAGCAGACGGTCGGCCAGAGCGACTACGTGCTCGAGTCGGCGCGGCAGGACCTGATCGTGCGCGTGGCGCAGGCCTATCTCGACGTGCTGCTGGCGCGGTTCAACATCGAGCTCACCGAGAGCCAGAAGGCCGCGGTCAGCGAGAACCTCGCGCAGGCGAAGCGCAACTTCGAGGTCGGCACCGCCACCATCACCGATACCAACGACGCGCAGGCGAAGTACGACCAGATCGTCGCCCAGGAGATCGCCACCCGCAACGACCTCGACAACAAGATCGCGGCGCTGCGCGCGATCATCGGCCGCCAACCGGGAGAGCTCAAGCGCTTCGGCGGCGCCTTCGAGCCGCAGCTTCCCAACCCGAATACGCTCGACAGCTGGGTCGACGCGGCGGTGCGCGACAACCCCCAGGTGCGCGTCGCGCAGGCGAACTACGACATCGCGGTGCTGGAGGTCGACCGGCAGCGGGCGGGCCACTACCCGACGCTCGACCTCGTGGCCAACTTCGGCCAGGCCTACTCGGGCGCGAGTCCTTCGGTGGGCGGGAGCTTCTCGTCGATCGCCAACGATCAGCGCTCCGCGCTCGTCGGCGTCCAGCTCAACGTTCCGCTGTACCTGGGAGGATCGATCGAATCGAGAGTGCGCCAGGCGGTGGCGAGCCTCGACAAGGCGCGGCAGGATCTCGAGGCTGCGCGGCGCAGCGCGCAGCTCGCGGCCCAGACCGCGTTCACCGGCGTGACCAGCGGCGTGGCCCAGGTCAACGCCTTCGACCAGGCGGTCAAGTCGGCTCAGGTCTCTTACGATTCGACCCGCGTGGGACTCGAGGTCGGCGTCCGGACGAATCTCGACGTGCTGAACCAGCAGCAGCAGGTGTTTCAGACGCGCTTCAACCTGGCGCAGTCGTACTACAACTTCGTGATCAGCGGGCTCAAGCTCAAGCAGGCGGTCGGCACGCTTAGCGAGGCCGACGTCGAGGAGCTCAACCGCGCGCTGCGCGGCTAGCGCTCGCGCCTTCCGTTGTGCGCCGCGAGCTGCGGCTGCAGCCAGTCCCAGAGGCGATCGGACGCACCCTGGTGCTGGGCGTGGAACGCGCGGGCCGCGAGGCCCATCGCCTGGCGCCGTCCCGGATCGGCGAACAGATCGCTTACCGCAGCTATCAGCGCTTCGGCATCCGACACCCGTACCGCGGCCCCGGCTTCGATGGCACCGGCGGTCGCTTCCGCGAAATTGAACGTGTACGGGCCGACGAGCACGGGTGTCCCCATCGCGAGCGGCTCGATCAGGTTGTGCGCACCGAACGGCAGCAGGCTGCCGCCGACGAACGCGACGTCGGCGGCAGCATAGTAGGCCGCCATCTCGCCCATCGAGTCGCCGAGCACCACGCCGGTATCCGCGGGAACGGGGCCGCCGCCCGCGCTGCGGCGCACGAAGGGAACGCCGCGCGCCGAGAGCAGCTCGGCGACCGTCGCGAAGCGCTGAGGATGCCGCGGCACGATCACCAGCAGCGGGTTGCCCGCGAGGCGCCGCTTGGCGAGGGCGTCGAGCAGCAGCGCCTCCTCGCCGTCGCGCGTGCTCGCCGCGACCCAGACCGGACGCGACGCGCCGAAGCGCGTGCGAAATCCGGCGCCGAGCTCGAGCATCGAGGGCGGAATGGTCACGTCGAACTTGAGATTGCCGGTGACGATGGGCTGCGGGGCGCCGAGCTCCGCGAGGCGCGCGGCGTCGGCTGCGGACTGCGCCGCGACGCCGGCAAGCCGTCCGAGCATGGGGCGGGCAAGGCATTCGACTCTGTGATAGCCCCGGGAGGAGCGTTCGGACAGGCGGGCGTTCACGAGAAACAGCGGGGTGCCGCTCTCGCGCGCGACGGCGACCAGGTTCGGCCAGAGCTCGGTCTCGAGCACGAGGCCCGCCACGGGCCGGAAATGCGCGAGGAACGAGCGCACCGCAAACGGCAGGTCGTAGGGCAGCCATGCCTGGCGCACCTGATCGCCGAACAGGGTCTGGCCCGCCTCGCGGCCCGAGGCCGTCATGTGCGTCAGGAGCAGGGTCGCGTCCGGATAGGCGGCGCGCAGCCGCTGCACGAGCGGCGTGGCGGCGCGCGTCTCGCCGACCGACACCGCGTGGATCCAGTACACGCTGCCCGCCGTGCCGCCGCGATAGCGCCCGAAGCGCTCGGCGATGTGCCGCCGGTATCCGGGCTCGCGCCGGCCGCGCCACCACAGGCGCAGCGGCAGCCAGGGCAACACGGCGCAGCCCGCCACCGTGTAGAGGGCGCGCGCGAATTCCATCAGCAGGACGGGACCGTGCGCAGCAGCGGCGCGGTGGCCGCGATCACCTCGTCGGGGCTGGGCACCCTGCCGTTGCCGCCGAGGTCGCGAGCCACCACGCTCGCCCGTGCGACGCCGGCGAGATACGGATCGGTCGCGGTGAAGATCGCGACCGTCGGCGTGCCGAGCGCCGCCGCGAGGTGAGTGAGACCGGTATCGACGCCGACCACCCATATCGCGCGCGCGAGGACCGAGGCGAGCTCGGGGAGGCTGCGGCGCGCCGGTACGCTGGTCGAGCGCTCGCCGTGCGCGATGCGCTCGCTGCGCGAGCGCTCCTCGGCTGATCCCCAGGGGAGCACCACGACGAAGCCCGCGGTCACGACGTGCTCGACCAGCGCCTGCCAATGGGCTTCGGGCCAGAGCTTGTCGTCGCGGCTGGTCGCATGGAGGAACACGACGTACGGCGTATCGGGGGCATCGCCCGAGATCGGCGGCTCGAGCTCGAAGCGCGGCGCGCCGACGGGCTGGTAGCCGAGGGCCTCGCCGGCGAGCCGGCGGCAGCGGTCGATCAGGTGCTGCGCGGGGTCGATGCGATGGCGATGCCGGTAGAACATCGTGACGATCGGCTCGCGCACGCTGCGGCGATCGGGACCGTGGACAGGTCCCCGCGCCAGCGAGGCGACCAGAGCACCCTTGATCTGCTCCTGAAGGTCGAGCACCGCGTCGTAGCGCTCGGCGGAAACCGCCCGCCGGAACCGGACGAACTCCGACCAGGTCGTGCGTGCGAGAACCTCGTGGCGCCAGCGCCGGAGCGCGATCGGGATCGCGCGGCGCACGCCGCGATTGAGCCGCACGAGCGGGGCGAACTGCTCTTCGACGACCCAGTCGATTGCCACGCGGGGACTGTGCGCCCGCAGGTCGTGCACGATGGGCATCGCGTGCACGATGTCGCCCAGCGACGATGGACGAACGATCAGGACGCGGGGCTGGGCGTCGATGGCTTGCGAATCGGTTTGCACGTAGAATTGGCGGCGCCTCTTGATCACGGCGCAACAGCCGCGCTCTCGAGAGTGCACGCGATGTCCGACCCGCTTCCCCGACTCGACCTTTCGCTCGTCGTCGTCGCGTGCGACGCCGCGCGCGAAATCGCCGAGTGTCTTGCCTCGGCGCGCTTCGCATCCGAGGCGATCGTCGTCGATTCCGGCAGCCGCGATGATACCGTAGAAATCGCCCGCCGCTTCGGGGCGCGCGTGATCGCGCAGCCGTGGCTCGGCTACGGTCCGCAGAAGAATTTCGCCGTGGTCCAGGCAGCTCACGACTGGGTGCTCTGCCTAGACGCGGACGAGCGCGTGTCGCCCGAGCTCGAGGCGTCGATCCGCGAGGAGATGCAGGGGCCCCGCTGCTCGGCCTACGCGATTGCGCGCCGCAACCGGTTCCTGGGCCGCTGGCTCGCGCACGGCGAAGGCTACCCCGACTGGAACCTCCGGCTGTTCGACCGGCGGCGGGCGCGCTGGAGCGAGGATCTGGTCCACGAGCGCGTGATAGCCGACGGCAGCGTGGCCCGCCTTCGCGGCGACCTGCTGCACGCGTCGGCGGAATCGCTGGACGGCTACCTCGCCAAGCAGAACCGCTACACGACTCTGCAGGCGGAGGCGATGCACGCGCGCGGTGAGCGCTCGTCCTCGGCACGGCTCGTCCTGTCGCCGCTCGCGCGCTTCCTGCGCTTCTACGTCCTGCGCGCCGGG
Source organism: Casimicrobiaceae bacterium (assembly GCA_035501595.1). GTDB lineage: Bacteria > Pseudomonadota > Gammaproteobacteria > Burkholderiales > Casimicrobiaceae > PALSA-1003. The sequence continues at coordinate 18,529 of DATJVX010000026.1, forward strand.
TTCCTCGACGGCAGCGCGGGCCTTGTCCACATCGCGATCGGATCATTCGCGAGCTTCTGCAAGCACGCCAAGCTGCGCGCGCTGGAGCGCCGTTGAGATGAAGGTGCTCGTCACCGGCGCGGCGGGGTTTATCGGCATGCACCTCGCGCTGCGGTTGAGACGCGACGGCATCGAGGTGACCGGCGTCGACAACTTCTCGGCGTACTACGACGTCGCCCTCAAGCGGGCGCGGGCGCAGGAGCTCGCCGGCGCCGGCGTGCCCTGCGATGCCGTCGACCTGGCCGACGCAGCGGCGACGCTGGCGCTCGTTCGCGACGGCGGGTTCACCCACGTGGCGCATCTCGCGGCGCAGCCGGGGGTGCGCTACTCGCTGATCGATCCGGGCTCCTACCTGCGCAACAACGTCGACGTCTTCGGCGCGGTGCTCGAGGGCTGCCGCCACGCGCAGGTCAGCCACCTGGTCTACGCGTCGAGCTCGAGCGTCTACGGCGCCAACCACGCGCTGCCTTTCTCCGAGGAACAGAACGTCGATCACCCGGTGAGTCTCTACGCGGCGACCAAGAAGGCCGACGAGCTGATGGCGCACAGCTACAGCCATCTCTACGCGCTGCCGACCACCGGGCTGCGATTCTTCACCGTCTACGGTCCGTGGGGCCGTCCCGACATGGCGCCGATGCTGTTCACCCGCGCGATCCTCGCCGGGGAGACGATCAAGGTGTTCAACCACGGCGACATGCAGCGCGACTTCACCTACGTCGACGACATCGTCGAAGGCGTGGTTCGCGTCCTGTCCCGCGCCCCGCGACCGGCGCCCCCCACGGGCGCGCCCTACGCCGTGTACAACATCGGCAACAACCGCGCCGTCGCCCTCGAGGATTTCATCGCGGAGCTCGAGCGACTGCTCGGACGCCGCGCGGTGAAGCAGTATCTTCCGCTCCAGCCCGGCGACGTCCGCGCGACCTACGCGTCCATCGACCGGCTCGCGGCGGCGACCGGCTTCGCGCCGATGACCAGCCTCGCCGACGGGCTCGCCCGCTTCGTCGAGTGGTATCGCCGCTACTACGGCGGAGAGCGCCCCGGCACATGATAAAATTCGCGCCCTTTCTTTCCGCAGCGGCGTCATGATTCTGGTGACCGGAGGCGCGGGCTTCATCGGCGCCAATTTCATCCTCGACTGGCTCGCGGGCAGCGATGAGCCGGTCGTCAACCTCGACAAGCTGACCTACGCGGGCAACCTCGGCAACCTCGTCGCGCTCAAGGACGATGCGCGCCATCGCTTCGTGCGCGCGGACATCGCGGACCGTCCCGCCGTCGAGGCGCTGCTCGCCCAGGCCCGGCCGCGCGCGGTGATCAATTTCGCGGCCGAGAGCCACGTCGATCGCTCGATCCATGGGCCCGCCGAGTTCATCGGCACCAACATCGTCGGCAGCTTCGCGCTGCTCGAGGGGGTGCGCGCCTACTGGAGCGCGCTCGAGGAGCCGGAGCGCTCACGCTTCCGCTTCCTGCACGTGTCGACCGACGAGGTCTACGGGTCGCTGCGGCCGGCCGATCCTCGCTTCAACGAGGGCACCGCCTACGCGCCGAACAGCCCCTACGCCGCCTCGAAGGCCGGAGCGGATCATCTCGTTCGCGCCTACCACCACACCTACGCTCTGCCGACCCTCACCACCAACTGCTCGAACAACTACGGGCCGCGCCAGTTTCCCGAAAAGCTGATACCGCTCATGATCCACAACGCGGTGACCGGTAGGACGCTGCCGGTGTACGGCGACGGACTCAACGTGCGCGACTGGCTCTACGTCGGCGACCACTGCGCCGCGATCCGGACCGTGCTCGAGCGCGGGCGGCCCGGCGAGACCTACAACATCGGCGGAGACGCGGAGAAAACCAACCTCGAGGTGGTGCGCACGCTCTGCCGCATCCTGGGCGAGCTCAGGCCCGGACGCGACTACGCCGCGCAGATCGCGTTCGTGAAGGACCGCGCGGGGCACGACCGCCGCTACGCGATCGATGCAACGAAGATCAGGCGCGAGCTCGGCTGGGCTCCGGCAGAGAGCTTCGATTCCGGCCTCGCCCGGACCGTTCGCTGGTATCTCGACAACGAAGCCTGGCTTGCCGCCGTGACCAGCAAGGAATACCAGGGCTGGATCACGCTCAACTACGCGGCCGTGCCGAGCGCGGCATGAGCGTCGGAGGGCCGCACCGAGGCGCAAACGGCGCACCCTTCGGGGCCGGCGCAGCGGCCGAGCGCGACGAAGCCGCCGGCGTGGCGCTCCCATGAGCCCGCGCAAGGGCATCATCCTCGCCGGCGGCTCCGGCACGCGCCTCTACCCGGTCACGCAGGTCGTATCCAAGCAGCTCCTGCCGGTGTACGACAAGCCGATGATCTACTATCCGCTGTCGACGCTGCTGCTCGCCGGCATCCGCGACATCCTGCTCATCTCGACCCCCGAGGACACGCCGCGCTTCGCCGCGCTCCTGGGCGACGGCGCGCGCTGGGGCATCAACCTGTCGTACGCCGTCCAGCCCGCGCCCCGGGGACTCGCACAGGCCTTCGTGATCGGCCGGGGGTTCGTGGGCGCAGGCGATTCGGTGCTGGTCCTCGGCGACAACATCTTCTACGGCCACGACCTGCAGCCGCTGCTCGAGCGCGCCAACGGGCGCACGTCGGGGGCGACCGTGTTCGCCTATCCGGTCGCCGACCCCGAGCGCTACGGCGTGGCTGAGTTCGACAGCAGCGGACGCGTGCTTTCGCTCGAGGAGAAGCCGAGGCAGCCGAAGTCGCGCTACGCCGTGACGGGTCTGTACTTCTACGACAACCGGGTGCTAGACATCGCGGCGTCGCTCGAGCCTTCGGCGCGCGGCGAGTTCGAGATCACCGATGTGAACCGCCGCTACCTGAGCCGCGGCGAGCTGGTCGTCGAAGTGATGGGGCGGGGAATGGCCTGGCTCGACACCGGCACGCACGAGACGCTGCTCGAGGCCTCGCAGTACATCGAGACCATCGAGCGGCGGCAGGGGCTCAAGATCGCCTGTCCCGAGGAGATCGCCTACCGCCGCGGGTACATCGACGCCGCGGCGCTGGAGAAGCTCGGTCGCGCGATGGAGAACAACGCGTACGGACGCTACCTGCTTTCCCTGCTCAGGGAACCGCTGGTGCGCTGAAGCCCGCGCTTCGCGCCGAGAGCTCCGGTCGTCCCGCCGACATCGCCCGTGAACGCCACGCCCACCGCGCTGCCCGACGTGCTGCTGATCGAGCCGCGCGTGTTCGGCGACGCCCGAGGCTTCTTCTTCGAGAGCTGGAACCAGCGCGCGTTCGCCGCCGCGGGGCTCGACGGCATCTTCGTGCAGGACAATCACTCGCGGTCGCTGCGCGGCGTCCTGCGCGGGCTCCACTACCAGGTCGAGCACGCGCAGGGGAAGCTCGTGCGCGTGTGCGCCGGCGAGGTGTTCGACGTGGCCGTCGACATCCGCCGCAGCTCGCCGACCTTCGGACGCTGGGTAGGGATGAATCTGTCCGCGGACAACCGGCGCATGCTGTGGATCCCGCCCGGCTTCGCTCACGGGTTCCTCGTCGTTTCCGAGGCCGCGGAGTTCCTCTACAAGACGACCGACTACTGGTATCCCGAGCACGAGCGCACGCTGTTGTGGAACGACCCTGCGCTCGCCATCGACTGGCCGCTGGAAGGCGCTCCCGTGCTCGCCGCGAAGGACGCGGCCGGCCAGCCGCTGGCTGCGGCCGATCTCTATTCCTGAGCGGTGAAGAGGTGACGCATCCGACGATCCTCGTCACCGGTGCGCGCGGGCAGATCGGCGAGGAGCTCGCGCGCCTGCTGCCGGCGCACGGCGAGGTCGTCGCTCTCGATCGCTCGCAGCTCGACCTCGCGGACCCCGACGGCATCCGGTCGACGCTGCGCTCGCTGCGGCCGCAGATCGTCGTCAATGCCGCCGCCTACACCGCGGTGGATCGCGCCGAGCGCGAGCACGCGAGCGCTTTCGCCGTCAACGCGCAGGCGCCGGGAATCCTCGCCGAGGAAGCGAAGCGCCTCGACGCGGTGCTCGTGCACTTCTCGACCGACTACGTGTTCGACGGCGGCGCGTCGCAGCCCTACGCGGAGGATGCGCCGACCGCTCCGCTCGGCGTCTACGGAGCGAGCAAGCTCGCCGGCGAGCAGGCGATCGAGGCGAGCGGCTGCGTGCACCTGAGCTTTCGCACGAGCTGGATCTACGCGCTGCGCGGCCACAATTTCCTGCTTACGATCCGGCGGCTCGCCCGCGAGCGTGACGAGCTCACGGTCGTCGCCGACCAGCTCGGCGTGCCGAACTGGGCGCACTCGGTAGCCGAGGCGGTGACGCGGCTCGTCGGCCGGGGCGCGCCTTATCTCGCGGAACGCCGCGGCCTGTATCACCTGAGCGGAACCGGCGTAGCGAGCTGGTTCGATTTCGCCCGCGCGATCCTCGGCCCGGTCGAGCATCCACGCCTAAGCGCGATCACCACCGCGCAATATCCGACCGCGGCGCGCCGACCCGCGTACGCGGTTCTGAGCGCTGCGAAGTTCGAGACTGCCTTCGGCTTCGGTCTCCCCGACTGGCGAGCGATGTTGAGCGAATGCCTGGCCACGCGCGCGTAGGCTGTCGTCGCGCGGCGACAGCAAATATCGGGCGATCGAGAATCGGGAACAAGCTGCGACCTTGCGTGGTCGGACCTAGCCTCGATCTGAGGCGGTGGTAGTGGAACAGGGGAGCTCGAATGCGTAGCGGTTGGCTCGTGGGCGCGGCCGTCGTGCTGTTCGCTGCAGGCGCGAGCGCGCAGATCGTCGCGGTGCCGCCCGCGGCCAATCGCGCCGCGGCGCCCGCGGAGGCGCAGAGCGCGGCGAAGCTCCTCGTCCCGGCGGGCGCCCCGACGTACGCGATCGACCTTGGCGCACCGTCGACCGAGGAGCAGGCGCGGTTGCAGGGCCGCGCCGCCGGCGCGTCGAATGCCATGCCCGTCAAGCGGCAGCTGCGCGCCATCGGTTTTTCGCGACAGGTCCCCGGCGGGGATCGGCCCCTGCCGCTCGCGAGCCTTCCGTGGCAAGCGCTCGCCGACGGCGGCAAGGGCGCGCAGATCGTCGTGCATTCGCCGGGCGCCGCCGCGATGCGCCTCGGCCTTCGCATGGCATCGAAGCCCTCCGGCGTGATGCTGCGCTTCGCCGGCTCCGATTCAGCCGTCTACGGACCCTATGCCGCGCCGACAATCGCTCGGGAGAGGACCTACTGGTCGCCGGTCCTCGACGGCGAATTCGCGACGCTGGAGATCGACCTGCCGCCCGGTGTGGCTCCGGAGAGCGTCGAGCTCCGGATGCCGAAGATCTCGCACCTCGTGCGCGCCGGCCTCGCGCTGCTCAAGTCCGAACCCGTGCAGGACATCGGCCGTGCCGGAAGCTGCGAGGTCGACGTCGCGTGCGTCGGAACCCCCGCGGCGCTCAACCAGGCGCGCTCGGTCGCCAAGCTCGTCTTCACCGACGACGGCGGGACGTTCTTGTGCACGGGAACGCTGCTCAACGATTCGGCGGCGTCCAACACGCCGTATCTCTACACCGCGAGCCACTGCATCGACTCGCAGGACGCGGCCAGCTCGCTCATCACCTACTGGTTCTTCGACGCCGTCGCCTGCGGCAGCCTCGCGGTACCGCCATACGTCGCGGTCGAGGGCGGCGCGCAGCTCCTGGGCCGCAGCGTCGACTCCGACTGGGCGCTGGTGCGGCTGAACAATCCGCCTCCGGCCAACGCGCTCTTCTCGGCCTGGCGCGCGGACATGGTCGCCGACGGCACCGCGATCGCCGTCGAGCATCACCCGAACGGAGATCTGAAGAAGATCAGCCAGGGAACGATGCCGAGCTACTACAGCTTCAGCGACGGCACGAGCTTCACGTCGGCTCGCTACAGCACGGGATCGACCGAGGCGGGGAGCAGCGGCTCGGGGCTGCTCACCCTCGGCTCGGGCGGCGGCTTCTACGAGTTGCGCGGAGGGCTCTTCGCCGGCAACGGCTCGTGCTCCCGCCCCAACGGTATCGACGTCTATTCACGGCTCGACGTCGCCATGCCCCTGCTCGCGCAATATCTCACGCCCGGCGCCGCCAATCCCGGCAGGAAGGTCGTCGTCGTCGAGTACTACTACGCCGGGTTCGACGATTACTTCATCACGGCCGATCAAGCCGAGATCCAGGGGCTCGACAGCGGAGCGCATCCAGGCTGGGTTCGCACCGGCCTCAGCTTTCTAGCCTACTCTGACCCTGCCGTCGCACCGGCCGGCGCGCAGCCCGTGTGCCGGTTCTACCTGCTCCCTCAATACGGGGACTCGCACTTCTACTCCGCGGACCCGGCCGAATGCGCCGCGACGGCGGTGAAGTTCGCCGGCAGCTGGGCCGAGGAAAGCGCGGCGCTGTTCTACATCCAGGTGCCGGATCCGGCGACCAACACCTGCCCGGCGAACACGCGGCCGGTCTATCGCTTCGTGAACCGCACCAACCAGATCCATCACCGCTACACCGCCGAGGTCGACGTCCGCAATTGCATGTACTACGGCTTCAACTCGGTTTCCGACAAGGACGTCGACTGCTCGGCCTACGTCGGTCCTTGGGTGCTGGAAGGCTCGGGCGCACCGCCGGATGCGCCCATCATGTGCTCCCCGCTCAACTGAGGCGGACGGCGCTTCAGAATCGCAGCGAGCAATCGACGGCGGCGCCCCTCGCGATTGTGGTTCCGTACCCGGCGATCGGCATGGCGTTGACGCCGAAGGCGACGCCGTCGAGGCGCGCGTTGAAGCGGTACGCGGCGAGCGTGACCAGCGGCTCCGGGCCGCGCTCGGCGGTCTGCTGGTCGGTCGTGGTGATCTGGCAGCGCGTGCAGGGCTTCACGAGTCTCATGCGCACCGGTCCGACGACCATCTCGTCGATGTGATCCTCGTCGTAGGCTTCGACGCCCGAGACGAGCAGGTTCGGCCGGAACCGGTCGACGGTCAGGGGCGAGGAAAGACGCGCGTTGAGATCGGCGATCGAGGCTTCGGAGAGCACCAGCAGCGGATAGGCGTCGGCGAAGCCGGTGTGGGCGCCGGAATCGCCGACGTAGCGGCGGTCGCAGGCGCGGCGCAGCTTCGCATCGAAGCGCACGAGCCGCAGGTCGCGGCCGAGCGCCGTGGACAGCCATTCCGCGGCTTCCTCGCCCTGGTCGATCGCAGTCAGGGTGTCGCGCCAGACGGTCACCGGCAGTGGGCGTCCCGCGCGGTTGCCGGTAATCGCGATCGGCGCGCGGCCCGGGGCCGTGAGCTCGAGTGCGCCGCCCGACAGGTTCGTGCCGATGAGGGCGAGGGCGGGCAATTCGCGCTGGCTCAGGAACCGGCCGGCGGCGTCGACGATCATCCATTCGCGATCGTGCGCGAGGCCCCGCTCGGTCATCTCCGACGAGGCGACTTCGATGCCTCGGCAGCTCTTCACCGGGTAGATGAAAAGCGCGGCGATCGCGGCCTTCAGCGCCACGGCGCGGGTCGCTAGCGGCTCGCGCCGGGGCTAGTGCAGGCCCGCGACGTAGTCGGCGACCGCACGCATCTCAGGGTCGCTCATGCGAGCCGCGATCTGGGTCATTACGCGGCCGTCGACGTCCTTGCCCGCCTTGTCCATGCCGCGCTGTCCGCTCTTGAATGCCTGCAGCTGCGCAAGGACGTAGTCGGAGTATTGCCCCGAAAGGCGGGGATAGCGGGCCGGGATGCCGACGCCGGTCGGGCTGTGGCACGCCGCGCAGGCCGGTACGCCCGTCGCGCTGTTGCCTCCGCGATAGAGTTTCTGGCCGGCGCTGACCAGAGACGGATCCTTCGCCCCCAGGCCCTTCGGCTTCTGCTGATTGAAATACGCGCCGAGCGAGCGCATGTCTTCGGGGGTGAGGCTCGCCGCCATACCCGCCATCACGGCGTTGCTGCGCGTTCCGTCCTTGAAGTGCGCAAGCTGGAGCGCGATGTACGCGGCACCCTGGCCGGCGAGATTGGGATTCGCGGAGCTGGCGCTGTTGCCGTCCGTGCCGTGACAGGCGACGCAGACGGTGCTGACGATCTGCTTCGCCTTGCCGAGGTCCGGCTTCGCGGCAGGCTCGTCGGCACGCGCGCCCGATGCGCCAAGCACAGCGCAGGCAGCAACCAGCACCCATCGTTTGCTCATTCCGCAGGGCTCCCGTCGCGCCCTTCAACTGGCGCTTGGTTGGACCGGCTTTCGCTTCGAGGCGAAGCGCTCGTTCGAGCGCGTGGTCCTCCGAGGCGCGTATTCTACCGAAAAGCCGAGGGCGGGCGAAGACGCCCTCCCGTCACAACGCCTCTCGTGACCGCGCATCCCTTTCATCGCGCAGAGTTTCTGACCACTGCCGCGCAATGGCGTCAGCTGCCTCCGGGCGGCGCCCCGGAGGTTGCCTTTGCCGGACGCTCAAACTCGGGCAAGTCCTCCGCGATCAACGCGCTGGCGCAGCGCAAGCGCCTCGCCTACGTCAGCCGGACGCCGGGACGCACCCAGCACATCAACTTCTTTCGCCTCGCGTCGGGCGCGCTGCTCGCGGACCTGCCGGGTTATGGCTACGCCGCCGTTCCCGGCGCGATGCAACGCCACTGGCGCGCGTTCCTGGCGCGCTACCTGACGGAGCGCTCCTCGCTCGTCGGTCTGGTGCTGGTAATGGACGCTCGACATCCGCTCACCGAGCTGGATCGGCAGATGCTCAACTGGTTCCTGCCCACGGGACGGCCGGTACATGCGCTCCTCGCCAAGGCAGACAAGCTCTCAGCGGCCGAGCAGCGCCGTGCGCTGCAGAGGAGCCGGGCGGCCCTGGGCCGCGCGCGGGCCGCCAGCGGCGGGCTCGTGGGCGTGCAGCTCTTCTCTGCCGTGAAAGGAATCGGGATCGCGGAGGCTGAAGGCGCCATCGACGCGTGGCTTGGACATCCACGCGCCGATGGGCTCTCGGAAAAAGAAAGGCCCCGCCATCAAGGGGAGTGACACGGGGCCGAAAATGCCCTGCGATCGGTGAAAACCCACAACCGCGGAGCACCCGCTCAGGGAGGAAAGCGGGAGACGTTGCAACCGTCCGCTTGCATGGACCGCTCCCGCGCAGGCGAGTTCCGTGGGAGAACCAACCGGGGATTTGTCGAGAGGCGAGCAGGGAATAGCGGTGAGCGAGGGAATAGCGGTGAGCGGCCCGGAACCTTGTCGGGCGTGCGGCGGCCGCGCTAGGATGCGCGAGCCCTGCGGCCGGCAGGTGCGGGAGCGCAACGCCCCATGACGCAATTCGCAGGCAAGTTTCCCGAGCGGCGGCCGCGCCGAATGCGGCGCGACGATTTTTCGCGCCGGCTCGCGCGCGAGCACAAGCTGGCGGCCGACGACTTCATCTACCCGGCTTTCGTCCTCGATGGCGAGCGGCGGCAGGCGGAGGTGCCCTCGCTACCGGGCATCAGCAGGAAGAGCGTCGATCTGCTGTTCGCGGATGCCGAGCGCTGCCTCGAGCTGGGGGTTCCGGCGATGGCTCTGTTTCCGGTCATTCCCATGGAGCAGAAGACCCTCGACGCTGCCGAGGCGTGGAACCCCGACGGCCTGGTCCCGCGCGTCGTGCGCGCGCTCAAGGAGCGCTTTCCGACGCTGGGTGTGGTCACGGACGTGGCGCTGGATCCTTACACGAGCCACGGTCAGGACGGGCTGCTCGACGAGACCGGCTACGTCGCCAACGACGCGACGGTCGCGGCACTCACGCGACAGGCGCTGTGCCACGCGGCGGCCGGCGCCGACGTCGTCGCGCCGTCGGACATGATGGACGGACGGGTCGGGGCGCTGCGCGCCGCGCTCGATCAATCCGGCTCCGACCGCACGCGGATCCTCGCCTACTCGGCGAAATACGCCTCGAATTTCTACGGCCCCTTCCGCGACGCGGTCGGCTCCGCGGGCAGCCTCGGCGGCGGCGACAAGTACACCTACCAGATGGATCCGGCCAACTCCGACGAGGCGCTGTGGGAGGTCTACCTCGATCTACAGGAGGGCGCCGACATGGTGATGGTGAAGCCGGGGCTTCCCTACCTGGACATCGTCCGGCGCGTGAAGGACACGTTCGGCGTGCCGACCGCGGTCTACCAGGTGAGCGGGGAATACGCGATGCTGAAGGCCGCGGCGGAGCGCGGCTGGCTGGACGAGCGCGCCTGCGTGCTCGAAGCGCTCATCGCCTTCAAGCGCGCAGGGGCCGACGCGATTCTCACTTACTTTGCGCTGACGGCCGCGAACTGGCTGCGAGGCTAGGGGCCGCGCCGCCGTCGAGGAGCTCCCTGAGCTGCGACAGGCTGAGTCGCTCCTCGGCCGCGCCGGGGCGATCCCGGCGGGGACGATTGCGGCGCTGCTGGGCCGAGACGATCACCAGGCGCAGGGTCGTCTCGGCTGTTTCGATGCGCAGCTGAGGCATCGCCTCGTCCGTCGCCTGCGCCTGCGCGTAGTCGACGCCTTCGTTGATGAGGGCCAGCTCCACCGCCTTGGCATCGTCGGCTTCGAGCTCGAGCCGCACCTCGCTGTGCTCCGTCGCCCAGCCGGCCGCGACCGCGCCGGTGAGCACCGGATCCCAGCGGGACAGCCGCTCCATCCAGCGGAGCGCATCGCGGCGCTGCGCCCGCAGCGACGCGGGCTGGGTCGCTCCGCGAAACAGGCTGTGATAGTCGCGCAGCGCCTGCTCGACCTCCTCGTTGCCCGGAAGCGACTCGTACGAGGGAAGCCCGAGCTCGCGGCAGGCCTTGCGCTTGGCCGCGCTCCAGTCCGAAAGGCCGTGCTCGGCGATGAGCCGCGCCGCGGCCTGGGCGATGCGGGTGCGGTTGCGCAGTGTGCGCGGCGAATCGGAACGGGCCACGGTGATGGCTCTAGAACAGCTGGTTGCGAATCTCTCCCGGAACGCGGGCGCTGCCCGGGGCGAGCGCATCCTCGCGCTGCTTCGGCGGGAATTCGGAATAGAAATACTCGGCGATTCCGGCGTGATCGTCGAGCTCGCGCAGGCCGGTCTCCGGATTGATGCGGGCGACCAGGATGCCGTCCGGTTGCACGAGAGGAACCTCGGGAACGCCCTTCAGCACCTTGCTCATGAAGCTCATCCAGATGGGCAGCGCGGCCACCGCACCGGTCTCGTTGTTGCCCAGCGTCCTCGGCTGATCGAATCCAATCCAGGCGATGGCCACCATCGAGGCGTTGAACCCGCAGAACCAGGCATCGATGTTCTCATTGGTCGTCCCGGTCTTGCCGGCGAGATCCTGGCGCCCGAGCTGCATCGCCCGCGCCGCCGTGCCCGCGCGGACGACGTCGCGCATCATCGTGGTCATGATGAAGGCGTTCCGGGCATCGATGACGCGCTCGGCGTCCTGGTCGGCGACCGCGGCATGCGCCTGCGACAGCAGGTTGCCGCGGCTGTCGACGACCCGGTCGATGAGATAGGGCGTCACGCGGTAGCCGCCGTTGGCGAAGATGGAATAGGCGCCGAGCATCTGCAACGGCGTGGCCGATCCGGCGCCGAGCGCCATCGGCAGGTACGGCGGATGCAGCTTCGGATCGAAGCCGAAGCGGGTGATGTAGTCCTGCGCGTACTGCGTGCCGATCGCACGCATCACGCGGACCGTGACCAGGTTCTTCGACTTCATCAGCGCCGTGCGCAAGCGCATCGGACCTTCGAACTTGCCGTCGTAGTTCTTCGGCTCCCAGGGCTCACTGCCGGTCTCGGAGGCGTCGAAGTACAGCGGCGCGTCGTTGACGACCGTCGCGGGGCTGAAGCCCTTCTCGAGCGCGGCCGAATAGATGAAGGGCTTGAACGACGAGCCGGGCTGCCGGAAAGCCTGGGTGACATGGTTGAACTTGCTGCGGTCGAAATCGAACCCGCCCACGAGCGCGAAGATCGCGCCGTCCGAGGGGCGCGCCGAGATCAGCGCCGACTCCACCTGCGGGAGCTGCACGATCTGCCAGCGGCCCTTGTCGTCGACCGAGACGCGAATCACGGCACCCGGCCGGATCCGCACCGCGGCGGGCGCCTTGTCCGAGAGCGAGCGGGCGACGAACTTGAGCCCGTCCCCGGTGACGGTCACGGTCTCGCCGTCGCTGCGCACCGCCTTGACCTCCGCCGGCGTCGCGGAGAGCACGATCGCGGCCTCGAGGTTGTCGCTGTCAGAGACGTCCTGGAAGGCTCGATCGATCGCGTTGTCGAGCTCCCCGGGGTCGCTCGGCAGGCTCACATAGGTCTCGGGTCCCCGGTAGCCGTGCCGCCGGTCGTAGTCCATGACGCCGTGGCGGACCGCGTTGTACGCGGCCTCCTGGTCGGACTTGCGAATCGTCGTATAGACCGTGATGCCCCGGCTGTAGCTCTCCTCTCCGTAGGTGTCGAAGATCGTCTGCCGGACCATCTCGGCGACGTAGTCGGCGTGGGCGGACACGTCGCGCAGCATCGGGTGCACCACCAGCGGCGTCGCCTGCGCCTGCTGCCATTGCGCGTCGCTGATGAAGCGCAGCTCGTGCATGCGCCGCAGGACATAGAGCTGGCGGCCGCGGGCGCGCTTCGGATTGGCGATCGGATTGTAGGCCGACGGCGCCTTGGGCAGCCCGGCGAGCATCGCGGCCTCGGCCACGTCGATCTGCGACAGCGGCTTGCCGAAGTAGATCTGGGAGGCCGCGGCGAAGCCGTACGCCCGCTGGCCGAGAAAGATCTGGTTGATGTAGAGCTCGAGGATTTCGTCCTTCGACAGATTCGCTTCGATCTTGTAGGCCAGCAGCACCTCGCGCAGCTTCCGGGTCAGGGTCCGCTCGCGGGTCAGGAAGAAATTGCGGGCGACCTGCATGGTGATCGTGCCGGCGCCCTGCTGGGTGCCGCTGGTCACGTTGGTCAGCGCCGCCCTCAGCACGGACAGGTAGTCGACGCCACCGTGCTGGTAGAACCGTTCGTCCTCGGCGGCCAGGATGGCCTGCCGCATGACCTCCGGCACGTCCTTGATCTTGACCACCGCCCGGCGTTCTTCCCCGAATTCGCCGAGGAGGTCCCCGTCCGCCGAGACGACCCGCAACGGGATCTTGGGCTGGTAGTCGGTCAGCGCCTCGAGGGTCGGTAAAGTGGGATAAAGCAGCGCAAATACAAAGGCCGCCAGCAGCCCCCCGACCAGCGCCAGCCCCACGACGACCGACCCGAGGTAGATGAGCCAGCGCTTTAGCATGGGTGGATGAAACTTGGTGTTGCGAGGCTGCAACCCCGATTATAGGGGTCGCGGAGGCCTTGTAAAAAAGAAATTGCTATGCTTTCTACTTGCTGCTAGCATTTAATGTAGTTTATACGTAGTTGAGCTAACCGTCCCATGCTGAAGGAAAAATTCGGCGCGGCGTTTTCGTTTCTCGACACCAGCGCACCGCCGCTGATCGGGGTCGACGTGAGCTCGACCGCGATCAAGCTGGTCGAGCTCTCGGAGGCCGGGAAGGGGTCGTACCGGCTGGAGCGCTACGCCATCGAGCAGCTCCCGAAGGACGTCGTCACGGACGGCAACATCGCGAATCTCGACCAGGTCGCCGACGCGCTCCGCCGCGCCCACAAGCGCCTGGGCAGCCGCAACCGGAATATCGCGCTCGCTCTCCCGGCCGCGATGGTAATCACCAAGAAAATCATCGTCCCGGCCGGGCAAAGCGAGGACGAGCTCGAGCTCCAGGTCGAGACCGAGGCCAACCAGTACATCCCCTTCGCCCTCGACGAGGTCAACCTCGACTTCCAGACGCTGGGGCCCGCGCCGAACAGTCCCGACGAGGTCGAGGTGCTGATCGCCGCCTCGCGCAAGGAGAAGGTCGAGGATCGCGTGGCGATCGCCGATGCGGCGGGGCTCAAGCCTCGGGTCATGGACGTCGAGTCCTACGCCACCGAGGAGGCGTTCAAGCTGGTCGCGCCGTCGCTCCCGGCAAGCGGCCGCGACCAGAACATCGCGCTCGTCGACGTGGGTGCGCATGTCATGCATTTCTACGTTCTGCGGAATAACCAGATCCTGTTCTCGCGCGATCAGGCCTTCGGCGGCAACCAGCTCACCCACGAGATCCAGCGCGCGTTCAACCTGTCGCCCGAGGAGGCGGAGTCGGCGAAAAGGAACGCCGGGTTGCCCGAGAACTATGACGTCGACGTCCTGCAACCGTTCATGGAGACCCTCGCGCTCGAAGTGACGCGGGCGCTCCAGTTCTTTTTCACCTCGACGTCCTACAACCAGGTCGACCAGATCGTGCTGGCAGGCGGCTGCGCGCTCGTGCCCGGGCTCGACGAGCTGGTCGCGAAGCGGGCCGGGGCGAACACGATCGTCGGCAATCCCTTCGCCAACATGGCGGTGTCCGACCGGATCCGGCCGCGCCAGCTCGCCACCGACGCTCCGCTGCTGCTCATCGCCTGCGGGCTGGCCCTGCGGAGCTTCGACTGATGGTCCGCATCAACCTGCTCCCTCACCGCGAGCAGAGGCGGCAGGCCCGCCAGCGCCAGTTCGTCTCGCTCGCGATCGGGCTGGCGATCCTCGGTGTCGCCGTCGTCGGCCTGGGGCACGTCGTCATCGCCGCCTGGATCGACAATCAGAACGGACGCAACAAGCTGCTCACCACGGAGATCGCCAAGCTCGACGAGCAGATCAAGGAGATCGACCGGCTGCGTGACCAGACGCAGGCGCTCCTCGCCAGGAAGCAGGTGGTCGAGACCCTGCAGGCCAACCGGACCGAGGCCGTGCACCTGCTCGACCAGCTGGTGCGGCAGCTTCCCGACGGCGTCTACCTGAAGTCGGTGAAGCAGGTCGGCGCACGCGTCACGCTCATCGGCTATGCGCAGTCGAACGCCCGCGTCTCCACGCTGATGCGCAACATTGAGAGCTCGCCCTGGCTCACCTCCCCCGACCTGATCGAGATCCGGTCGGTGGCGCTCGACAAGCAGAAGGTGAACGAATTCACCCTCGCGCTGCAGATCAAGCGCCAGGCGCCCACGGTGGCGAATCAGCCCGGGATCGCCCCGGTCAAGGCGCCGCCGCCCAAGGCGCCGGCGAAGAGCGCGCAAGCGCCCGCCCAGGGACCGCAATCATGACCCTAGACGAGATCCGCCGCCTCAATATCCGGGAAGCGGGCAACTGGCCGCTGCTGCCGAAGGCGGTGGTGCTGAGCCTGATCTTCATCCTGATCGTGGCGGCCGGCGCGTTCCTCGACTGGCGCGACCAGCTCGACACGCTCGACCACGCCCAGAGCGAGGAGCAGAAGCTCAAGGAATCCTACGCCTCGAAGAAGGCCAAGGCCGTCAATCTCGAGCTCTACGTTCAGCAGCAGCGCGAGATCGAGCAATCCTTCGGGGCGCTGCTCAAGCAGCTGCCCAACAAGTCCGAGATGGACGCCCTCCTCACGGACATCAACCAGGCGGGCCTCGGACGCGGGCTGCAGTTCGAGCTGTTCAAGCCGGCGACGACGGAAAAGATGGCGGACTTCTACGCCGAGCTCCCGATCGCGGTCAAGGTGACGGGCAACTACCACGACATGGGAGCGTTCGCGAGCGACATCGCCCAGCTCCCGCGGATCGTGACGCTCAACGACCTCGCGATCAACAACGACAAGGGCACGCTCACCATGGACGCCGTGGCGAAGACGTTCCGCTATCTCGACGAGGACGAGATCGCGAAGCAGAAGCGCGCGGTAAAGGACGCGGCCAAGGCGAAGGGCAAGCGATGAAGGCGAGGACCCTCTGCGGTCTTGCGCTCGCGCTCGCCCTGGTGGGCTGCGGCGGCGAGAGCTACCAGGACCTGCGCGCCTGGATGCAGGAGCAGGGCAAGGGAGCCAAGGGCAAGCTCGACCCGCTGCCGCAGGTCAAGCCCTACGAGCCCTTCACCTACAACGCCTTCGACCTCCCCGATCCGTTCAAGCCGCGGAAGATCGAGCCGCTGAAGAGTGGCGGCACGCTCGCGCCCGATCTCACGCGGCGCAAGGAGCCGCTGGAGGCCTATCCGCTGGAGTCGCTGCAGATGGTGGGCACGCTGCAGCGTGGCAAGTCGACCTATGCGCTGGTGCGCACGACCGAGAAGGACATCTACCAGGTCAAGCTCGGCAACTACATGGGTCAGAACTACGGAGTCGTGGTCGGCATCAGCGACAACGAGATCAAGTTGAAGGAACTGGTCCAGGATGGAACGGGAGACTGGACCGAGCGCTCGAGCACCTTGCAGCTCGCGGAGGCATCAGACCAAAGACAGGAGCGACGCAGATGAGCCCCTTGCCATCCACCGGTCCCAAACGGCCACGCTGGTCGCTCCACGCGCGCGTCGTCGCGCTGGTGGCGACTCTCGTCGCACTCGGCGCCGGCAGCGCTTTTGCCCAGAGCGCGAACAGCCTAGATGCGGTGTCGGTATCCAAGGCGCCGTCCGGGCGAACGATCGTCAAGTTCACGCTCAAGGCGCCGCTCCCGAATCCGCCGGCGGGCTTCGCGATCGCCAACCCGCCGCGCATTGCACTCGACTTTCCGGACACCGCGAACGGACTGGGCAAGACCGTGCAAGACGTCGGTGATCCGGCGCTGCGCAGCGTCAACGTCGTGCAGGCGGGGAGCCGCACCCGCGTCGTGTTCAACCTCAACAAGCCGCAGACCTACGAGACGCAGATCGAAGGCAATACGGTCGTCGTGACGCTGGCCGATCAGCCGGGCGCGACGGCGACGGTCGAAGCTCCGGTCGTGTCGCGCTTCGCCGAGGCGAAGCCCGGCGAGATGGCGCACGCGCTTCGCGACGTCGACTTCCGCCGCGGCAAGAACGGTGAGGGCCGGATCGTCGTCGACCTCTCCGACAATACCACCGGCATCGACATCCGGCAGCAGGGACGCACGCTGGTCGTCGATTTCCTCAATACCGCCGTGCCCCGCAACCTGGAGCGCAGGCTCGACGTCGGCGATTTCGCCACGCCGGTTTCGACGATCGACACCTTCGCCCAGGGCGGCAATGCGCGCATCGTCGTCGAGCCGCGCGGGCTGTGGGAGCATTCCGCCTACCAGACCGACAACAAGTTCATTCTCGAGGTCAAGCCGATCCAGGAGGATCCCAACAAGCTGGTGCAGGGCACGCGGCAGGGCTTCAAGGGCGAGAAGCTGTCGCTCAACTTCCAGAACGTGGAGGTTAGGGCGGTGCTGCAGGTGATCGCCGACTTCACCGGGCTCAATATCATCACCAGCGATACAGTGACGGGCAGCCTCACGCTGCGGCTGAAGGACATCCCCTGGGACCAGGCCCTCGACATCATCATGCAGACCAAGGGCCTCGACATGCGCAAGAACGGCAACGTCGTTCTGATCGCGCCTCGCGAGGAGCTGGCCGTCAAGGAGAAGCAGCAGCTCGAGGCGCGCCAGCAGATCAGCGAGCTCGAACCGCTGCAGACCGAGCTGTTCCAGCTGAACTACGCCAAGTCGAGCGACATCCTCAACATCATCAACGTCGGCGCCCGCGGGACGGGCGGAGGAGCCAGCAGCGGCGATCGCTTCCTCTCGCGGCGCGGCTCGGCGTTCGTCGATCCGCGGACCAACATCCTGTTCGTGACCGACATCCCGTCGAAGCTGGAAGAGGTCCGCCGGATCATCCGCCAGATCGACACCTCGGTGCGGCAGGTCCTGATCGAAAGCCGCATCGTGATCGCGAGCGACAAGTTCAGCCGCCAGCTCGGCGTGCGCCTCGGGGTGCAGACCGGCTTCACCCTGCAGCGGCGCTACGCGGGCGGCATCGGCGGCTCGCTGTCGACGACGCCGGTCGTGAACTGTACCGGCACGACCTGCACCCGCGACACTCGCACGCAGACTCCGTACGAGCTCGCCTCCGGCATCGCGTCCGCCGGCTACTCGGATTCGCCGCAGCTCAACGTCAACCTGCCGGTGGCCGGCGCCGCCGGACAGCTGGCGCTCACGCTGATCAACCTCGGCAGCGGCAACCTGATCAACCTCGAGCTCTCGGCGCTCGAAGCCGACACCCTGGGCAAGGTGATCTCGAGCCCGCGCGTCGTGACCGCCGATAACCAGAAGGCGCACATCGAGCAGGGCACCGACATCCCGTACATCATCCAGGGCACGAACAACACGGTGCCGACGGTGCAGTTCAAGAAGGCGGTGCTGTCGCTCGACGTCACGCCGCAGATCACGCCCGACAACCGGATCATCATGACGGTCGAAATCCACAAGGATTCCGTCGGGCAGATCATCAACATCGCCGGCAGCCAGTACCCGTCGATCGATACCAAGAACGTGACGACGCTGATCGCCGTCAACAACGGCGACACTGCGGTCATCGGCGGCATCTACGAGGAGACTCTCACCAACAGCGTGACCAAGGTGCCGTTCCTCGGAGATATCCCGATCCTCGGCTACGCGTTCAAGCAGACCGGGAAGGATATCGAGAAGACCGAGCTTCTCATCTTCCTCACGCCGCGGATCATCAAGGAGTCGGTGACGGCGGTCCGCTGACGAAGCGGGTCGGGGCGGGCGGCTCCCCGGCGCTTCGATCGCGCGGGTGCCGGAAGGGGAGCTACGTGACATCACCGAGAGCGATCGCATCATCGCGTCCGACCCGCCGGTCGGCGCTGCGCAGGACAGCCGCGGCCGGCGCGTTCCTCGCGCTCCTCCTTGCCGCGGTGTCCGCCTGCGCGGCGACGGCCGCTTTCGTGGACTCCGACGTGTTTGCGCGGATCGACGGCGGCACGGTCAGCCTCTTCGCTGCCGGGATCAAGAACAACACCAACATCAGCAGCGGGCCGCTGCGCCTGGAGCTCTGGGCAGCGAGCGTCCCGCCCATCCCGAGCACCGTGGTGAACACCGTCCCGACGCAGTACAAGCTCGCGCAGCTGAGCCTGGGCGTGCTCGGGGCCGGGCAGCAGTTCAACAACGTGACGTCGCCGTCGATGACGCTGGGCTCGCCTCCCGACGGCGTCTGGTATTACATCGTGTACCTGACCGAGTTCACCGGGGCTGCGGGGAACGACGGGTACACGGCGGACGACTTCGTCGTCGACCTGAGCGGCGTCACCATCGGAACGCCGCCGCCGCCTCCTCCTCCGTCGGCGCCGACCGCGGTGGCCGTGGAGTATTACCAGGCGCAATGGGGCTTCTACTTCGTCACCGCATTCCCGGACGAGATCGCATTCCTCGACGGCGGCGCGTTCGGCGGCGCCTGGCAGCGCACGGGCGAGACGTTCCTGGTGTGGCCGCAGGCGATCGCAGGCTCGCTCGCGACCTGCCGCTTCTTCAGCGACGCCTTCGCGCCGAAGAGCACGCATTTCTACACGCCCTTCGCCTCCGAGTGCGCCGTGCTCAAGACCGAGCCGGTCTGGGCGTACGAGGGGATCGCCTTCTACGTGCAGCCGCTGCTCGCCAACGGGCTGTGCGCCACGGGGACCGTTCCGCTCTACCGCCTCTACAACAACAGCATGGGCGGGGCGCCGAACCATCGCTACACGACGAGCGTCACCACCCTCGAGGAGATGCTCGTCGCCGGGTGGTCGTTCGAAGGCAACGGCGTCACCCGGGCCTTCGCCTGCGTGGCCGGCTGAGCGGTCGGGCCTCGCCGGGCCGCGACGGCGCCGGCTGCGCGCCGGAGCGAGCGATCCTCGCGCCTCGCCTCCGCGGTGGGCTTCCACTACAATCGGCCGATGCAGCTGCATCGGGGCAATCTGTTTCTGGTCGGCATGCCGGGTTGCGGCAAGTCGACGCTCGGCCGGCTCCTGGCCAAGCGCCTGAGCAAGGCGTTCTATGACGCCGATAACGAACTGGAGCGCCGCCTCGGCGTTTCGATTCCGCTGATCTTCGAGCTGGAAGGCGAGCCGGGGTTTCGCGACCGGGAGGAGGCGGTGCTCGCGGACCTCGTGGGGCTCGCGAACGTGGTTCTGTCCACCGGCGGCGGCGCCGTCCTGCGCCCCGTCAACCGGGAGCGCCTGTCGCAGGGCGGCACCGTGCTTTACCTGCATGCGCCGCCCGACACGCTATGGGAGCGCACTCGCCGCAGCAAGCATCGCCCCCTGCTCCAGGCGCCGGATCCGCACGCGCGAATCCGCGAGCTCTACGAGATGCGCGACGCGCTGTACCGCGAAGTCGCGGACCTGGTCGTGGAATCGGACCGGGAGCAGGTGAGCCGCCTCGCGCATCGTCTCGAGCAGCAGTTCCGGGCGACAGCCCGCGCGTGACCGGTGCGCACGCTGACCGTCGCGCTCGGTGAGCGCAGCTATCCCATCCACGTCGGCGACGACGTCGTCGCACGCTCGGGCGAGTTGCTCGCGCCGCTCGCCTCGCGCCGCGCGATCGTTGTCACGAACCCGGTCGTCGCCGAGCATCACCTCGAGCGGGTTCGCTGTTCGCTGACCGGGGCCGGCATCGCGAGCGAGGTCGTCCTCGTGCCGGAAGGCGAGGCGCACAAGGATTGGTCGACGCTGTACGCCATCCATACCCGGCTGCTCGAGCTCAAGGCCGAGCGCTCGACCACGCTGATCGCGCTCGGCGGAGGCGTCGTCGGAGACGTGACCGGTTTCGCCGCGGCGACCTACCAGCGCGGCGTACCGCTGGTGCAGATGCCGACCACGCTGCTCGCGCAGGTCGATTCCGCGGTCGGCGGCAAGACCGCGATCAACCATCCGCTCGGCAAGAACATGATCGGCGCGTTCTACCAGCCGCGCGCGGTCCTCGCGGACACCGCGACGCTCTCGACGCTGCCCGACCGCGAGTATCGCGCAGGCATCGCCGAGGTGATCAAGTACGGGGCGATCCGCGATCTCGCGCTGTTCGAGTGGCTCGAGCAGGCGATGGAGAGCCTCGTCGCCCGCGACGCCGAAGCGGTCGCGCATGCGGTCGTCGCGAGTTGCAGGGTGAAATCCGCGATCGTGGCCTCGGACGAGCGCGAGAGCGGCGAGCGCAGGCTCTTGAACTTCGGCCACACATTCGGCCACGCGATCGAGCTCACCGCGGGCTACGGTACCTGGCTGCACGGCGAGGCGGTCGCCGCAGGGATGATTCTCGCGGCGCGGCTCTCGGAATCGGCGTGCGGGTTGCCGGCGGCCGCCACGCAGCGCCTGCGCGCGCTGATCGAGCGCGCGCTGCTGCCGGTCGACGCCCCGCGCCTTCGGTCCGAGGCGTGGCTCGAGCTCATGTCGCGCGACAAGAAGGTCGCGGCCGGCGCCATCGGCTTCGTGCTGCTCAGCGCCCTCGGGCAGGCAGTGTTCCGCCGCGACATCGCCGGCGAGCAGTTCGCGGCGGCCGTCGAGTCCTGACGCTGCGCAAAAAGGCGACGGCGCTTTCGCGCCGTCGCCCGCTTACCGCGTTTCGAAACTGCCCGTCGCTAGGGCGTGCAGTTGATCGTGAACGACGTCGTCTGCAGCGGCGTGCCGCTGTCGGATACCTGGAAGTTGTACGTATTCTTGCCGGCTCCCGGGCTCACCATTCCTGTGACGCTGACGAAGCCCGGCGCGGGCACCGGCAGCGCCGACCCGTCGGAGTTCTTCACGATCGGGGTGACGCCGCCGACGGTCTGCGCGGAGACGCTGTACGGCGGCGTTCCGCCGGAGAGGAGCACGCTGATCGTCTTGCCCCCGCACGCGGAGACGCTCTGGGTGCCCGGGCTCGCGCTCAGGCCTTCCACCGGCGGCGTCGGCGGAGCGGTCGTCCCCGGGGAATTGATGAGCTCGGCGGTCGTCTGCAGCCCGACCGCGTCGAGGATCGAGAACACCAGCGGATCGACGCAGGTGCCGTTGGTCAGCACGGTGAACGGCTGGCCGCTCGCGAGCACCGTCGAGTTGACCAGCGTCGCGGCGCTCGGGAACGTAGACGTCACGCGATAGGGCGGCGTGCCGCCATAGATGAAGTAGTCGATCCGGAATCCTGCCGAGCACGAGGACGTATCCGGACCGGTGATCGTCGCCGTGGGCGGGACCACCGACAGGACGCTCGAGCCGTCGATCGTCTGCACGATCGTGAACTGCGCGGTCTGCTGGTTGCCGGTCGTGAGCTCCGTCGCGCGCAGCAGACCGGGCTGCGTCGGAGCGCTCGCGCTCGCCTGGATGATCACCTGCGCGACGCCGAACTGATCGGACGCCACGGTGAGCGTGGACACCAGCGGGTTGGCCGGGTCGCTGCTCTGAATCGCGAAGGCGCCGGCGACGACGTCGAACCTCACCTGGCGTCCCGGGATGCCCACGCCGCCCGCGCCGGTGACCGTCACCGATGCAGTCGCCGTCTGGCCCGAGCAGATGGTGTTCTCCCCGCAGGCGCTCGAGGCCGGAGTCACCGTCAGCGAATTGAAGATCGGCGCCGGGCTCACGGTGACGGTCGCGGAGGCCTTGGTCCCGGCGGAATCCTGCGCCGTGACCACGACCGCGGTGTTCGCGAGAACGTTCGCCGGCAGCAGGACGACGGTGCTGTCGGTGACCGAGGCGCCCAACGGCAGGACGGCGGTGTTGGCCGACACCACGAAGTAGGGCGGAACGCCGCCCGTGATCGTGAGTGTCGCGGGCGTGTTGGAGTACACGGTCGGGGCGCCGGGCAGGATCGACAGCGGCCCTGGCGCGACCGGGCCGGGTGCGAAGGGGTTGTTGGGGGCGCCGCTGCCGCCGCCGCAGCCTCCGAGAATCGCCAGCGCCCCCAGCGCCAGCGTTGTGAGGAGAAAACGCAGCGAATAGCTGTTTATGGGATTTGGCGCCATGAGTGGATCCCTGATGATATTGTCCTAAACGTTAAGCCGTGAACGGAGGTTTTGAACGCTGCGACAAGCATATAGACCATTTTCTTGAGATTAAAGCGCAAGTCTTTTCCCTATGCAAGCAGTTTCGTCGGCGGCAACGTCCGGGGGCCTCTTCCCGCGGGCTTTTGGTTGCCGCGATGCAACAATCTGGCTAACATGACAAGATTGCCCGCGATCTGCATCGACCGGCGGGGATTGAGGCAAACTGCGGGGAGATAGCCGTTCTCAGGGGCACGGCGACGAGGACGAGGCAATGATGGCAACCGATCCCGCAAGCTTTCCACCCGGGAAGCAGGGTCTTTACGACCCGCGCAACGAGCACGACGCATGCGGTCTCGGCTTCATCGCCCACATCAAGGGGCGGAAGAGCCACGAGATCATCAGTCAGGCACTGCAGATCCTGAAGCACCTGACGCATCGGGGCGCGACCGGCGCCGACCCACTTCAAGGCGACGGCGCGGGAATCCTGATCCAGCTCCCGGACGCGTTTCTGCGCCGGGCCTGCGGCCGCCAGGGGCTCACGCTCCCGGCCATCGGCCAGTACGGCGCGGGCATGGTGTTCCTTCCCAAGGAACCCGCGTCGCGCATGGCGTGCATTCAGGAGATCGAGCGCGCCGTCGCAGCCGAGGGCCAGATCCTGCTCGGCTGGCGCGACGTCCCGACCGACGCCTCGGGTCTGTCGGAGCGAACCAAGGAAGTCGAGCCAGTCATCCGGCAGGTGTTCATCGCGCGTGGTTCCAACGATCTCGATCAGGACGCCCTGGAGCGCAAGCTCTACATCATCCGCAAGCGGTCGGGTCACGCGATCCAGGCCCTTAAGCTGCGCCACGGCAAGGAGTTCTACGTGCCGTCGATGTCGACGCGCACGATCGTCTACAAGGGCATGCTGCTCGCCCATCAGGTCGGCGAGTACTACCGCGACCTGCGCGACTCGACGATGGTTTCGGCGCTCGCGATGGTGCACCAGCGGTTCTCGACCAACACGTTCCCGACCTGGGATCTGGCGCATCCGTTCCGGCTGGTGTGCCACAACGGCGAGATCAACACGCTGCGCGGCAACGTCAACTGGATCCGCGCCCGGCAGCAGGCGATTGCAAGCCCCGTGCTCGGCGCCGACCTGGACAAGATCTGGCCGCTCATCTACGACGGACAGTCCGACTCCGCGTCGTTCGACAACGCGCTCGAGCTTCTGCTGATGGGGGGCTACCCGCTCGCGCACGCGATGATGCTGATGATTCCCGAGGCATGGGCGGGCAATCCGCTGATGGACGAGGATCGGCGCGCGTTCTACGAGTACCACGCAGCGCTGATGGAGCCGTGGGACGGGCCGGCGGCGATGGCTTTCACCGACGGCCGCCAGATCGGCGCGACGCTCGACCGCAACGGCCTGCGGCCGGCCCGCTACATCGTCACCGACGACGACTACGTCATCATGGCCTCCGAGGTCGGGGTGCTCGACGTGCCCGAGCGCAAGGTGATCAGGAAGTGGCGGCTGCAGCCCGGCAAGATGCTGCTCGTCGACACCGAGCAGGGCCGCATCATCGATGACGAGGAATTGAAGCGCAGCCTGGCCCTCGCCAAGCCGTACCGCGCGTGGATCGACAAGTCGCGGATCGCCCTCGAGGCGCTGCCGGACCCCGCGCCGCCGCAGAAATCGTCGGTGCCTCTGCTCGACCGGCAGCAGGCGTTCGGCTACACGCAGGAGGATCTCAAGATCCTGCTCGCGCCGATGATCGAGACCGCCGAGGAAGCGGTCGGCTCGATGGGCAACGACGCGGCGCTGCCGGTGCTGTCGAACCGGCCGAAAGTCCTCTACAACTACTTCAAGCAGCTCTTCGCCCAGGTCACGAACCCGCCGATCGATCCGATCCGCGAAGAGCTCGTGATGTCGCTGGTCACCTTCATCGGTCCGCGCCCGAACCTGCTGGGGATCCGCGAGACCGATCCGCCGCGGCGTCTCGAGGCCCAGAAGCCGATCCTCACCGCGGACGAGATGGAGAAGATCAGGCACATCGAGCTGTTCACCGGCGGTGGCTTCCGCTCGCTCGAGCTCGACATCTGCTATCCCGCGGCCTGGGGTGCGGCCGGGATGGAAGCCGCACTCGCGAGCCTGTGCGCCCACGCCGAAGACGCGATCAAACTGGGCTACAACATCCTGATCGTGTCGGACCGGAAGGTCTCCGCGCAGCTGATGGCGATTCCCGCTCTGCTCGCGACGGCCGCGGTGCACCAGCACCTCGTCCGCAAGGGCTTGAGGACGAGTACCGGGCTCGTCGTCGAGACCGGCTCGGTGCGCGAGGTCCACCATTTCGCGCTGCTGGCCGGGTATGGCGCCGAGGCGATCCACCCCTATCTGGCGCTCGAGACGATCGCGCAGCTCCACGAGGTCGTCCCGCAGGTCTCGCCGGAGGACTCCGCAAAGCGATTCATCAAGGCGATCTGCAAGGGGCTCTACAAGGTGATGTCCAAGATGGGCATCTCGACCTACCAGTCGTACTGCGGGGCGCAGATCTTCGAGGCGTTGGGGCTCAACTCCGGCTTCGTCGAGAAATACTTCACCGGAACCGCGAGCAACATCGAGGGCATCGGGCTGTTCGAGGTGGCCGAGGAGGCGTACCGGCTGCACGAGCTCGCCTTCGGCGACAGCCCGGTGCTGCGCAACGCGCTCGACGCCGGCGGCGAGTACATGTACCGGGTCCGCGGCGAAGAGCACATGTGGACGCCCGACTCGATCGCGAAGCTGCAGCACGCGGCGCGCTCCAACAGCCACTCGACCTACCGCGAGTTCGCGAGGATGGTCAACGACCAGGGCAAGCGGCTGATGACGCTGCGCAGCCTGTTCGAGTTCAGGTTCCCGGCGCAGGGCGTGCCGATCGAGGACGTCGAACCGACGGCCGAGATCGTCAAGCGATTCTCCACCGGCGCGATGAGCCTCGGCTCCATCTCGACCGAGGCGCACACCACGCTCGCCGTCGCCATGAACCGGATCGGCGGCAAGTCGAACACCGGCGAGGGCGGCGAGGACGCGCGCCGCTATCCGCTGGTGAAGCGCGGCGAGACCCTCAAGTCGCGGCTCGAAGGCGTCGTCGCCGACGTCGCGCTGCAGGAAGGCGACTCGCTGCGCTCGAAGATCAAGCAGGTGGCCTCGGGTCGCTTCGGGGTGACGGCCGAGTACCTGGTCAACGCGGACCAGCTCCAGATCAAGATGGCGCAGGGCGCGAAGCCGGGCGAGGGCGGACAGCTTCCCGGTCACAAGGTGTCCCAGTACATCGCGCAGATCCGCTATTCGCTCCCGGGCGTCGGACTGATCTCGCCGCCGCCGCACCACGACATCTATTCCATCGAGGACCTCGCGCAGCTCATTCACGACCTGAAGAGCGCCAATCCGCAGGCCTCGGTGTCGGTGAAACTCGTCTCCGAGGTCGGCGTGGGCACCGTCGCCGCGGGCGTGGCCAAGGCGAAGGCGGATCACGTGACGATCGCCGGCCACGACGGCGGCACGGGCGCCTCGCCGGTGTCGTCGATCAAGCACGCCGGCACCCCCTGGGAGCTGGGCCTCGCGGAGACGCAGCAGACCCTGGTGCTCAATCGCCTGCGCGGCCGCATCGCCGTGCAGGTCGACGGCCAGATGAAGACCGGCCGCGACGTCGCGATCGGCGCCCTGCTGGGTGCGGACGAATTCGGCTTCGCCACCGCGCCGCTGGTGGTCGAAGGCTGCATCATGATGCGCAAGTGCCACCTGAACACCTGTCCGGTCGGCATCGCCACGCAGGATCCGGAGCTGCGCAAGAAGTTCACGGGTCAGCCGGAGCACGTCGTCAACTATCTCTTCTTCGTTGCCGAGGAAGTGCGCGAGATCATGGCCAGGCTCGGCGTGCGCAGCTTCGACGAGCTCGTGGGGCGCTCGGACCTGCTCGATACGCGGCCCGGCATCGAGCACTGGAAGGCGCGCGGGCTCGACTTCTCGAAGATCTTCTATCAGCCGCGGATGCCGGCAAGCGTCGCGCGCCGCCAGTGCGAAGTCCAGGACCATGGACTCGCGCGTGCGATCGATCACCAGCTCATCGCCGCCGGCGCCGCGGCGATCGAGGAGAAGAAGCCGGTCCGGCTCGAATACCGCATCCGCAACGCTCACCGGTCGGTCGGCGCGATGGTTTCCGGCACGATCGCCCGCCGGTACGGCCACGCCGGTCTCCCCGAGGACACGCTGCACGTCGCCTTCACGGGCACGGCCGGCCAGAGCTTCGGGGCCTTCCTGGCCCATGGAGTCACCTTCGAGCTGCAGGGCGCCACCAACGATTACGTGGGCAAGGGGCTCTCGGGCGGTCGCATCGTCGTCTATCCGGACCCGGAGTCGCCGGCGCGGCCCGAGGAGAACATCGTCGTCGGCAACACGGTGATGTACGGGGCGATCGACGGCGAGGCGTACTACCGCGGCGTCGCGGGCGAGCGCTTCTGCGTGCGCAACTCCGGCGCGACGGCGGTCGTCGAGGGCACCGGCGACCACGGCTGCGAATACATGACGGGCGGGACCGTCGTCGTGCTCGGACGCACGGGTCGCAATTTCGCGGCGGGCATGAGCGGCGGCGTCGCCTACGTCTTCGACGAGGACGGCAGCTTCTCCGGGCGATGCAACACGTCGATGGTGAGCATCGAGCCGCTCCTCGCGGAAGCCGACCAGCTGCGCGCCGAGAGCGAGCTCGCGGCGGCGGGCAAGGGGCGTGTCCTGCACGCCGGGCAGAGCGACGAGGCGCGCCTGCGCGCGCTTGTCGAGCGGCATCTGCGCTTCACCGGCAGCACCCGGGCGCTCGCGATCCTCGACCACTGGGAGAGCGCTCGCGGGAAGTTCGCGAAGATTTTCCCCAACGAATACCGGCGCGCCCTGAGCGAGCAATACGCGGCGCAGCTCAAGAGCGAAAAGGCGGCTTCGAGCAAACAGAAGGAAGCGGCGTGATCTGATGGGCAAGATCACCGGCTTCATGGAGCTGCAGCGGATCAAGGAAGCGGCGCTTCCGGTCGAGGAGCGCGTTCGCAACTATCGCGAGTTCATCCTCGCGCTCAAGGACGACGAGGCGGCGGGACAGGGGGCGCGCTGCATGGACTGCGGCATCCCGTTCTGCCAATCGGGCTGTCCGGTCAACAACATCATCCCCGACTGGAACGACCTCGTGTACCGGCACGAATGGCGCCAGGCGCTCGACGTGCTGCATTCCACGAACAACTTCCCCGAGGTCACCGGGCGGATCTGCCCGGCGCCGTGCGAGGCGGCGTGCACGCTCAACATCAACAACGACCCGGTCGGCATCAAGTCGATCGAGCACTTCATCATCGATCGTGGCTGGTCAGAAGGCTGGGTCGAGCCGCAACCGCCGTCGGCGAAGACCGGGAAGCGCGTCGCGGTCGTCGGTTCGGGACCCGCGGGGATGGCCTGCGCCCAGCAGCTCGCCCGCGCGGGTCACGAAGTCGTGCTGTTCGAGAAGAACGACCGCATCGGCGGCCTCCTGCGCTACGGGATTCCGGACTTCAAGTTGGAGAAGCACCACATCGATCGGCGCGTCGCGCAGATGCGCGCGGAGGGGGTGGACTTCCGCACCGGCGTGCACGTCGGCGGCAGGAACGGGCATTCGCTGCCGGCCGAGGACCTCGTCGAAGCGTTCGATGCGGTGGCGATTGCCACCGGATCCGAGCATCCGCGCGACCTCGCGGTCCCGGGCCGCGAGCTCGACGGGGTGCATTTCGCCATGGATTTCCTGCCGCTGCAGAACCGCCGCGTCGCCGGGGACGGGGACGTGCCTTCTCTTTCGGCGCACGGCAAGCACGTCGTGGTGATCGGCGGCGGCGACACCGGCTCGGACTGCGTCGGAACGTCCAACCGGCAAGGCGCGGCTTCCATCGTGCAGTTCGAGCTCCTCCCGCAGCCGCCGGAGCACGAGAACAAGCCCCTGGTCTGGCCTTACTGGCCGATCAAGCTGCGCACGTCGACCTCCCACGAGGAAGGATGCGAGCGCGACTGGGCGGTCCAGACCAAGGCGTTCCGCGGCGACCGCGGACAGGTCGAGGCGCTGGTAGCCGTGCGCGTCGAATGGAAGGATGGCAAGCTGCACGAGGTGCCGGGGAGCGAGTTCGAGATCAAGGCCGACCTCGTGCTGTTCGCGATGGGCTATCTGCATCCGGTGCACGAAGGCATGCTCGACGGGCTCGGGGTCAAGTGCGACGCCCGCGGCAACGTCGCCGCCGACACCGAAGGCTATCGGACCTCCGTCGCCAAGGTCTTCGCTGCGGGCGACTCCCGCCGGGGGCAGTCCCTGGTGGTATGGGCGATCCGCGAAGGCCGGCAGTGCGCGCGAGCGATCGATGAGTTTCTGATGGGAGCCTCCGAGCTTCCGCGGTAGCGATGCTTCGCGGATGACGGACATCGTTTCGCTCGACCTCGAAAGCTGGGAGCCTGCGGTCGATGCGGACACGCAGCGCACGGCGGTCCGCGCGCTCGAAGGCGGAGGCGTGCTGGTGCTTCCCAGGCTCGCGTTTCCGATGACGACCGACGAGCTTCGGTTCCTCTCCCCCGACTGGTCGGATGGCAAGGCGAAGAACATCAGTCTCGAAGGCGGGGCGCTCAAGGGCGCCCGAGGCGATCCGCGCGACCTCTCGGCACTGTCGCGGATGGTCGGGCGCTTCGCGTTGCGCGCCGGCGAGCTCGTGACCGCGCTCTTCCCGCGTTACGCGCCGTACGTGAAGCGCGCGCGGACCAGCTTCCGGCCGCAGCCGGCCGTGGGTCGCGCCGTGTCGTGGCGCAAGGACGATGCGCGCCTGCACATCGATGCCTTCCCCTCGCGTCCCAACCAGGGCGAGCGCATCCTGCGCGTATTCACCAACGTCAATCCCGGCGAGGATCGCGTCTGGCGAGTCGGAGAGGCGTTCCCGGCAATGGCGCAGACCCTGCTGCCGCGCGTGCGGCGCCAGCTCCCGGGCTCACCCGCGCTGCTCTCGCTGCTGCGAGTGACCAAGGGCGTCCGCAGCGAATACGATCACCTGATGCTGGGGCTCCACGACAGCGCGAAGGCCGATCTGGACTATCAGCGCGGCTGCCGGCAGCAGGTAGTGCGCTTTGCGCCCGGGACGACCTGGCTGTGCTTTTCCGACCAGGTGATGCACGCCGCGGTTTCGGGCCAGCACATGTTCGAGCAGACCATTCACGTGCCGCTGAGTGCGCTCTACGATCCGGCGAGCTCGCCGCTCGCGATTCTCGAGCGGCTTTGCGGCCGGCGGCTGCTTCCGGCGCACTGAAGCCACGAGACACGGTGGGCGCCCGTACGGGCCCGGCCCGGACGCCACCGCGATGCAACCGAAAAACGACACGCTGCTCAAGGCGCTGCGCCGCGAGCCGACGCCGTACGTCCCGATCTGGCTGATGCGCCAGGCGGGGCGATATCTGCCGGAATACAACGCAACGCGCTCGCGCGCCGGCAGCTTCCTGGGGCTCTGTCGCAATCCCGCTCTCGCCACCGAGGTGACGCTCCAGCCGCTCGAGCGTTTTCCCCTCGACGCGGCCATTCTGTTCTCCGACATCCTGACTATCCCGGATGCGATGGGGCTGGGGCTTGCCTTCGTCGACGGCGACGGGCCGCGGTTCGAGCATCCGCTCGCCGACGAAGCGGCGATCGAGCGCCTCGCCGTACCCGATCTCGCGCAGCTCGCCTACGTATTCGACGCGGTCGCCTCGATCAAGCGCGCGCTCTCCGGGCGGGTGCCCCTGCTCGGCTTCGCGGGAAGCCCGTTCACGCTGGCCTGCTACATGGTAGAAGGCGGAGGCGGCGGCGAGTTCGCTCGCGTCCGGAGGCTGCTCTATACCCGCCCCGAGCTGCTGCATCGCGTCTTGGCGATCAACGCCGATGCCGTCGCCGCCTATCTCGCCGAGCAGGCACGGCACGGGGCGGACGCGCTGATGCTCTTCGACACCTGGGGCGGGCTGCTCTCGCCGGAGGCCTACCAGGGCTTCTCTCTGGCCTACATCCGCCGCGTGCTCGAGCAGCTGCGAGCGGAGCACCCCTCGGTTCCGACCCTCGTCTTCGCTCGAGGGGCCGGGCAATGGCTGGAGCGGATCGCGGATTCGGGCTGCGACGCGATAGGCCTGGACTGGACGGTCGACCTCGCAGCGGCTCGTGCCCGGGTGGGGGGCCGCGTGGCCTTGCAGGGCAACCTCGACCCGCAGGCGCTGCGCTCGACGCCTGCCGCGATCGAGGCCGAGGCCCGGGCGATCCTGCGCGCCGCCGGTCCGGCGCCGGGTTTCGTTTTCAACCTCGGCCACGGCGTGGTGCCGGATACTCCGCCGGACCACGTCGCCACGCTGGTGGACTTCGTGCACGCCGAATCGCGTTCTCGCACGCACTCCGTCCCCGAGGGAAAATCCGCGGAAAACCGCGTGGATGCTGGCTCCGCGGGGTCTTGACAAATAGCTAAAACCTGCTCTCCCGCGTCCCAGTTATGCACAAGCGCCTGCGTGACCGGGTTGTTCCTTCATGAAAACCGGCCTGGGCGCCCGTCGCTGGCCTAAGTCAATGAAGGCCCTGTAGTATTTTTGCATCACCCGATGCCTTCCGTATGCCAGCGGCAAAGCAATCAACATGCCGCTGGCGGGCGAGCAGGACTTGCGCACAGACTTATCCACAAAAATCGATCGCCATCGGCCGTAATTCCAGGAAAAAGAGAGACTTGGCGAGCCATGCGCGCAGCTTCAGCAGCGATGCGGAACACTACAGGTCGGCCCTTGCCGAAAGCGCCGCCGTCATCTCGATAGATGACGATCGCTCGCGTCGCCCTGCCCGTGGCGGTCGATCGGCTGTTCGACTTCTGGTGTCCCGCGGGACTCGACCTTCAGCCGGGCTCGATCGTGCGCGCGCGCCTGGCGCGGAGGAAGCTCCTCGGTGTCGCGGTCGAGTTGGGCGAGGCGAGCGATCTGGCCCCCGAGCGCCTCGCGCCGATCGACGAGCTCGCGAGCGAGCTGCCGCCGATCCCCGACGATCTCTGCGCGCTGGCGCGGTTCGTCGCGGACTACTATCAGCAGCCGATCGGTCAATGTTTCGCGCAGATGTTGCCTCCGCTCGTCGCGAGGCGTGCGAGACGCGGCAGCGCGCCGCCTGCGGCACCGCGTGAGGCTCCGGGGACGCCTCCAACGCTGACCGCGGAGCAGCAGAGCGTGCTCGAAGGACTGCTCGCCGATGCCGATCGGTTCGCGCCATCGCTCCTGCAGGGCGTCACCGGCAGCGGCAAGACCGAGGTCTATTTTGCAGCCGCCGAGCGGACGATCGCCGCGGGGCGACAGGCGCTCATGCTCGTGCCGGAGATCAATCTGACGCCGCAGCTCGAGCGCCGTATCGCCGCTGCGCTTCCGGGGGTGCGTACCGCGGTCCTCCACAGCGGGCTCGCGCAGGGCCAGCGACTCGATAACTGGCTCGCGGCGGCGCGCGGGCACGCCGATCTCGTCGTGGGAACGCGGCTCGCGGTGTTCGCCCCGATGCCCCGGCTCGGGCTGATCGTCGTCGACGAGGAGCACGACGCGTCGTTCAAGCAGCAGGACGGCGTGCGCTATCACGCGCGCGACGTCGCGGTCTATCGGGCGCGCCTGCGCTCGGTGCCCATCCTGCTGGGCAGCGCGACGCCCTCGCTCGAGAGCTACGCAGCCGCCCGGCAGGGGCGCTATCGACCCTTCACGCTCGCGCGCCGCGCGGACGCGCGAAGCACGCTCCCCATCGTCAGGCTGGTGCCGAATCGCGTCGCCGACGGCTGCGAAGGCCTGGGTCCGCAGCTGCGCGCGGGCATCGCCGAGCGCCTGGGCCGTAACGAGCAGACGCTGCTGTTCATCAATCGGCGCGGCTTCGCGCCTTCGCTGCTGTGCGTCGCTTGCGGCTGGAAGGCACCGTGTCGCCGCTGCGCCGCGCGCCTGGTGGTGCATCGCAACGCGGGCGAGATCCGCTGTCACCACTGCGGGCACGTCGAGCGGATTCCCGGGGCCTGCCCCGAGTGCGGGAACCAGGATCTCGTTCCCGTCGGCTTCGGTACGCAGCGGCTCGAGCGCGCGCTCTCGGAGCTCTTCCCGCAGGCGCGCATCCTGCGCATCGATCGCGACAGCACGCAGCGCAGAGGCGCCTTCGCGGCGATGCTCGACGCGATTATCGCCGGCGAAGTCGACATCCTCGTCGGCACGCAGATGCTCGCGAAAGGGCACGATTTTCCGCGCCTGACGCTGGTCGGTGTCCTCGGGGCCGACAACGCGCTCTACAGCGCGGATTTCCGCGCCACCGAGCGGCTGTTCGCGCTCCTCGAGCAGGTTTCCGGGCGCGCGGGCCGCGCGAGCCTGCCGGGCGAGGTCCTGGTGCAGACCGATTTCCCGGACCATCCCGTGTACGCCGCACTCGTCGCCCACGACTACGACCGTCTCGCGCAGGCCCTGCTCCGCGAGCGCGAGCTCCTCGGGCTTCCGCCGTTCGCCCATCTCGCCTTGCTGACCGCGGAAGCTCCGAGCCGGGCGGCGGTGGACGCATTCCTGCAGCGGGCGTTCGACGCCGCGCGCGCGATCGCGGCCTCCGCGCATCCAGGCTGCGAGGTCTATCCCCCGGTCACGGCGGCACTCCCGCGGCGCGCGGGCCTCGAGCGCGGGCAGATACTCGTCCAGAGCACACGACGCGCGTCGCTGCACGAGCTCCTGCCCAGGTGGCGCGCGGAGCTCGCGCACGCCGGACCGCGCCGAGTCCGCTGGAGCCTCGACGTCGATCCGCTCGGCTTTGCCTGAGCCGGAGCGGCGGGGGTGAGGCGGCAGGCTATAATTCGCGACTTTTGCTCGTGCCCGCTACGCTTCGCGGCCTCGCTTTGATCGACCCGCGTTCTCATCTCGCCGACCGCCTCGCCGCGGCGCTCCAGCGTGCGCTGCGAAGCGAATCCCCGCCCACGGTCTTCCTCTCGCGGCCCAAGCAGCCGGAGCACGGCGACTATTCGACCAACGTCGCCCTCCAGCTCGCGCGGGAGCTCAAGCGCAATCCGCGCGAGCTCGCCGCCGCGATCGTGGCCGCGCTCGAGCCCTCGCCCTGGATCGACCGCGTCGAGATCGCCGGCGCGGGATTCATCAACCTGCGCCTCGCTCCTGCGGCGCGGCAAGCCGTGGTCGCGGGAGTGCTCCGGGATGGAGAGCGCTACGGACGTTCGCGCACGCTTACGGACGCTCGCATCATGGTCGAATTCGTCTCGGCCAATCCCACGGGTCCGCTGCACGTCGGCCATGGCCGCGGCGCCGCGGTCGGCGACGCGATCGCCACGCTGCTGGAGTGGCAGGGCGCCACCGTCCACCGCGAGTTCTACTACAACGACGCCGGTGCGCAGATCGCCAACCTCGCCCTTTCGGTGCAGGCGCGCGTGCGACAAGCTTACGACCCGGCGACGCCGTTTCCGGAAGACGGGTACCGTGGAGATTACATTCGCGACATCGCCGATGCGTACTGCAGGGCGCATCCCGGCGATCACCGGGCGGACGACCTCGACGCGATCCGGCGCTTCGCGGTCGGCGAGCTGCGCCGCGAGCAGGACGCGGACCTGAGCGCGTTCGGCGTGCGCTTCGATCAGTACTACCTCGAATCCTCGCTCTACGCCGACGGCCGCGTGCAGGCGGTGGTCGATCGGCTGGTCGCGAACGGCAAGACCTACGAGAAGGACGGCGCGCTCTGGCTCGCGACGACGCAGTACGGCGACGACAAGGACCGCGTGATGCGCCGATCCGACGGCAGCTACACCTACTTCGTTCCGGACGTCGCCTATCACGTGACGAAGTGGGAGCGCGGCTTCCGGCGCGTGGTGAACGAGCAGGGCGCCGATCATCACAGCACGGTAGTGCGCGTGCGCGCGGGCCTGCAGGCGCTCGAGATGGGCATTCCCGAAGGCTATCCGGACTACGTCCTGCACCAGATGGTCACGGTGATGAAGGGCGGCGAGGAGATGAAGATCAGCAAGCGAGCCGGCGACTACGTCACGGTGCGCGATCTCGTCGATCAGGTCGGCCGGGATGCCGTGCGCTTCTTCTTCCTGCTGCGCCGGGCCGACTCGCAACTCGTCTTCGACATCGATCTGGCGCGCTCGCAGAGCGAGGAGAACCCCGTCTACTACGTCCAGTACGCGCATGCGCGCGTGTGCAGCGTGCTCGAGAAGGCGGGCGTTCCGCTGGCGGAGGCTTGCGAGCGGCTCGAGGACGCGGACCTGTCACCGCTCACCGGCGCTTACGAAGAGGCGCTGCTGCGCAGGCTCGCCGATTTCCCCGACGAGATCGCCCTCGCGGCGCGCGACCTCTCGCCGCATCTGGTGACGTTCTACCTCAAGGAATTGGCGGCGCAATTTCACAGCTACTATAATGCCGAGCAATTCCTGGTCGACGATCCGAGGGTGAGGCAAGCGCGGCTCGCACTGGTGGCCGCCACCGGTCAGGTCGTGCGCAACGGATTGGGGGCGCTCGGCGTGAGCGCACCACAGAGGATGTGAGCCGAAAATCGTGAACCGCAGACAGGCCGCGCGCCATCCGCGTTCGACGCCGCGCTCGAGAGCCGCGGGTCGCGGCGGAACGCTGCTCGGGATCTTCATCGGCCTCGTGCTCGGTCTGGCGATCGCTGCCGCGGTTGCATATTTCCTCGGTCGCAGCGGGCTCACTACACCGATGACGCCGGCGGGCGGGGCCAAGGAGCCGGCGCGCGGCGCGCGCCCGGAGCTGGGCGCCGTATCGCCGCCGCCCACCGAAAAGCCGCGCTTCGACTTCTACAAGATCCTGCCCGGCGGCGAGGAATCGAAGGCAGGCGCCGATCGGCGCGCCGTCGACAAGATCGGCGAGCGTCCCGCCGACAAGACCCAGGACGCCTCGCGGACCGCGGAGCCGGCGGCCAAGGCGAGCGACCGGTTCTGGCTGCAGGCCGGAGCCTTCGCGAGCCCGGCCGAGGCGGAAGACATGAAGGCGCGGCTCGCCCTTTCCGGATGGGAGGCAGCGATCCAGCCGGTTGCGATGCCGGACAAGAGCCAGCGCTACCGCGTCCGGCTCGGTCCCTACGACAACACCGACGAGCTCAACCGCATGAAGAAGGAGCTGGGCAACCGCGGCTTCGACGTCGCCGTCGTCAAGAACCCCTGAGGCCGACCGTTGAACTTTGACGGCAGGCTCCCGGACCAAGCCAGAAGCTCCAGAGAGAACCCCAGGAAGGAGTCGATAATGAAGCGTCTTGCGTCGCTGTTCCTTGCCGCCGCAGCGTGGGTCGCGATGAGCGCCGCCAGTGCTGCGGATCTGGTCGAAGGCAAGGACTATGTCCGGCTGCGCAACCCGCAGCCGACCGAGTCCGGCAAGAAGATCGAAGTGATCGAGTTCTTCTCGTACGGCTGCCCGCATTGCAACGATCTCGAGCCGATCCTCGATGCCTGGCTCGCCAAGCTGCCGCCGGACGTGCAGTTCCGCCGAGTGCCGGTGATGTTCCAGCAGCGCTGGGAGGCCCTGGCGCAGGTCTACTACACGCTCGACGCGATGGGCGACGAAGCGCGTCTCTCGCCCGAGGTTTTCAAGGCGATCCATTCCGCCGAGCTGCCGCTGTACCAGGACAAAGCCTTCTTCGAATGGGCCGCAGCGCACGGACTCGACCGCGCGAAGGTCGCCGACGTCTACAGCTCGTTCGCCGTGGCGAGCAAGGTCAAGCGGGCGAAAGCTCTGGCGCAGGCCTACAACATCGATTCGGTCCCCACGATCGTGGTCGACGGCAAGTACGTGACCTCGTCCTCTCGCGTCGGCACGCACGCCTCTCTGCCGCCCGTCATCGACGCGCTGATCGCCAAGGCGCGCGCGGAGCACGGCAAGGCTTAAGACCGCAAGCGCGGCGCGAGCGGGTCCCGGGAGCCTGCACGAGCGCCGTACTCGCTTGAAGGTCTTCCTCACCGGCGCATCCTCCGGTCTCGGCGCCGCGCTCGCCCGCGAATACGCGCGGCACGGCGCACAGCTCGGCTTGTTCGCCCGCCGCTCCGACGCCCTCGCGGCGCTGGCGGAACCGTTTGAGCCTCCGCCGGCCGCATACGTGGGGGACGTGCGCGATCCTTCCGCGCTGCGCGCCGCCGCCCTCGACTTCACAACGCGCTTCGGGGTCCCCGACGTCGTCATCGCCAACGCCGGCATCTCCCACGGGACGCTGACCGAGCACGTCGAGGACAACGCGGTCTTCGAGGCGATCCTCGATACCAACGTCATGGGCATGGTGCACACGTTCCAGCCGTTTCTCGCGGCGATGCGCGCGTCCCGAAGCGGCAAGCTGGTCGGCGTCGCGAGCGTCGCCGGCTTTCGCGGGCTCCCCGGTGCGGGCGCATACAGTGCGTCGAAGGCGGCCGCGATGCGCTATCTCGAGAGCCTCCGCGTGGAGCTCGTCGGCTCGGGCGTCGACGTGGTCACGATCTGTCCCGGCTACGTCGCGACGCCGATGACGGCGCGCAATCCCTACCGCATGCCGTTCATCGTTCCCGTCGACAGGGCCGCGCGGCTCATCGTGCGAGCGATCGATCGGGGGCGCCGCTTCTACGTGCTCCCCTGGCAGATGGCCTGGCTGGGACGCCTGCTCGCGATGGCGCCGCGTCCGCTCTACGATCGCGCGTTCGCCCGAGTGAAGCGCAAGCCGCGCGCCGGCGGCTAGGCACCGTCAGCGCGGCGCGGCGAAGGCCCGAAGCCGAGGTCGCTCGAGGCTACAGCGACGCGCGGATGCCGACGGTGATCGCCTGATAGTTGCCGTCGCCCTTGCTGGCGGTCGCGTTGACGCTCACGAAGCCCGTGATCCGGCTCACGCCGACCGTGCCGAGCTCGGCGGCCGCGCCCAGATCGAACAGCGCGTAGTCGCTGTCCGGCTTGAGAGCGGGGAAGCCGAAGCTCACGCCGCCCGTGGACACGAGACCGGCGCGCACGATCCGGTCGTCGTTGTTGTAGTCCTTCTCCCAGGTTACGCGGGCGTAGGGGCGCACCATGCCGATGCTGCCCACCGTTTGCCAGCCGAGGCTCGATGCAAAGGAGTCGCGCTTCTGGTGACCGAAGGACATGGCGGTGCTGCTGCTCCCGGTCTCGGACCACGCGTACACCGTGGCTTCCTGGTAGGTCGCGCGCAGGAACGGACCGTGGCTCCAGCCGGCGTAGTTGAACCAGTAGCCGCCGAAGGCCCGCGCCATGAGATGCGTCCCGCGCGTCGAGCCGCTTTCCGTGCGGCTACCGGGACCGAGCGTGATGTTGCGATGAATGTCGCGGAAGTCGAGGTCCCCGCCGCCCAGGCTCGCGCCGGCGTACCACGGCCCGTCGGCGTAGATGGTGTAAGCGGTCATCGTGGGCTCGTCCAGCTTGAATCCGCCGCCGTTGTCGCCGAGCGAAGCCTTGTTCTCGGTGTAGCCGAAGGCGAGGCCGGCGAGCCAGCGGTCGGAAAGCTTCATGTCGCCGCCGAGGACGACCGTGTTGGACTGGCTGTCGCCGCCGCCGAAGTCGTTGCTGCGGTCGTAGTTGCCGAAGTCGTAGATCGCGTAGGCCTCGAACTTGTTCTGTGCGCGCGGGGCACCGACCTGCGACATCATGCGATCGTCGAGCGCGCGGAAGGTCGCCTGCTCGACCTGCAGCGGCGTCTCCGCCAGCAGTCCGATCTTCTGCGGCGCTTCGAGGACCGAGGCCGCGTAGTCGGCGAGGAGCTGGTGGCCTGCGGTCGTCGGATGGACGCCGTCGGCGAAGAGATAGGTCTGCGCGGCGTTGGGCGCGACCAGCGTCGAGGGCGTGCAGAGCAGTGAGCTCGCGGTCGTGCAGGCCGGCGTCGTTACGTTCGTGAGTCCGAACGCCGCCGGGTTGGCGATCGCCTCGTTCAGAAGCAGGAAGTCGTTGAGGCGGATGACGTCGATGTGCAGCGCATCCAGCCCCGCCGAGAGCGTGCTATTGAAGAGGTTCGTGAGCTGAGTGATCCCGGCGGACTGGCCCGACCCGACGCCGAAGGGCGTCTTGCCGATATCGGGCAGGTTCCAGACGATGATGTAGCGGGCACCCGCGGCGTTGAGGCGGCCGACCTGTTGCACGAGCTGCGTGGCCACTGCCGTCAGGTTGGTCTGCACTTGCCCGGGCGTCGCGGCGCCGCTGGCGAGGAGGCTCAGCTGGACCAGCACGTCGTTCCCGCCGCCCCACAAGGAGTAGAGCGCGCCCGAGTTGAGCGGGCCCTTAGCGAGCAGGCTCGACACCTGCGTCGCGACCGGCGTCGCAGTACCCGTCGGCGGCGTGGCGGGGACTCCGGGAAGATCGGTGACGCGCGCGCCGCCCTCCGCGTAGTCGGTGCCGCCCTGATTCGCCGGGGTCACGATGAAGCCGTAGCGCTGACCCAGGATCTCGGCCCAGACCGGACCCGGATTGGTCGTGAATTTGCCGGTCCCCGGCGGCAGCAGCGGCTTGAAGGTACCGGCGTCGGTGAGGCTGTCGCCGAAGAAAAACATACCGCTGAACTGCGCTGCCGCCTCGCGATGGCTCACGCTCAACGCGACCAACAGCGCCGCTGCAAGCGCTGACCTCTTAATCCTGCGCATGGTTGCCTCCCCGGCTCGAGCGTCGGCTCGCCCGAACCGATTGTAAGGCAAATGCGCGTGCGGCGAGGCTCGCGCTCCCCCCTGTGCCTGGCGCGGCAGCCGCCGCGTCAGTTCGCGAGCAGCGCGAGGCGGTTTCCGTCGACGATCTTGACCCGATCGCCTTTCTTGTACGCGGGCTTGGAGCTCTCGGTGATCGAGCGCTTGGAACCGTCGTCGAGGTTGACGGAAATCACCCAGTAGCTCTTGGTCTTCGCGTTCTTCTCGATTTGATTGCCCGCGGCCGCACCGGCGCCGGCGCCGATGATCGTCGCGGCGGTGTTACCCCGACCGGATCCTACTTGGTGCCCCAGCACGCCGCCGACGATCCCGCCCGCGACGAGCCCGGCGCCCGAGCCCTGCCCTTTCTGCTCGACGTACTGCACCGAGGTGACGACGCCGCAGCTCGCGCAGCCGACCGGCGCAGGCGCGGGCTGGGCCGGCGTGCCGGGCAAGGGCTGTGCGCCCGCTATAACCGCCAGGAACAACCCGCCCAGGACGATGAAGCGCATGGCTCTCTCTACGATGGTTACGTTCCGGTTTTGACCGTCTTCGGCGGCTAACGTGCGTCGGCCCGCTGGCGGGCGTAGCTGCCGGGAGCCGGCTCGATTGGACGGAGCCGGCCCTTCCCGCCCGTCTTGCCGATCTCTCGCGCGGCCACCTGCGGCCCCAGATGCGGACGCAGCCAGCGCAGCCAGTCGGTCCACCACGATCCCTCGTGCTGCTTCGCACCCTGCAGCCACGCCTCGGGCGTCTTCGCGATCGCGTCGTTGGTCCAGTAGCCGTACTTCTTGGCCGCAGGCGGGTTGATCATGCCCGCGATGTGGCCCGAGCCCGAAAGCACGAAGCGGCACTCCCCGGACAGGAGCAGCGCGCCCGCGTAAGTCGTCTTCCACGGCGCGATGTGGTCCTCGATAGCCGAGACGAAGTAGGCCGGCGTCGCGATCTTGGTGACGTCGACCGGCGTTCCCGCGAGCGTGATGCCGCCGGGCTGCCGGAGCTTGTTCTGCATGTACATGTTGCGCAGGTAGAAGCTGTGCATCTTGGCCGGCATGCGCGTCGAGTCCTGGTTCCAGTGTAGGAGATCGAACGGGAACGGGTCGCGCCCCAGCAGATAGTTGTTGATCACGAACGACCAGATGAGGTCGTTGCTGCGCAGCATGTTGAAGGTGTTCGCCATCTCGGAGCCTTCGAGATAGCCGCGCTGGCTCATCTTGCGCTCGAGCGAGGCGACCTGCTCCTCGTCGATGAACACCTCGAGCTCGCCGGCGCCGTCGAAATCGATGAGCGAGGTCATGAAGCTCGCGCTCTCGATGCGCCTGTCCTTCTTCGCCGCGAAATGGGCCAGCGTCGCGGCGAGCAGCGTGCCCCCGAGGCAATAGCCGAGGACGTTCACCGTCTTCTCGCCGGTAGCCTTCTCGATCGCGCCGAGCGCGGCGATCGGGCCCTCGAGCATGTAGTCCTCGAAGTCCTTGGCCGCGTGCCGCTCGTCCGGGTTGACCCAGGAGATGACGAAGATTGTGAGCCCCTGCTCGACGCACCACTTTACCAGCGAGTTCTTCTCGCGCAGGTCGAGGATGTAGTACTTGTTGATCCACGGCGGGATGATCAAGAGCGGCCGCTTGGCCACCTTCGGCGTCGCGGGCTGAAACTGGATCAGCTGCATCAGGTCGTTCTGGAACACGACCTGGCCCGGCGTCGTGGCGATGTTCACCCCGAGCTCGAAGGCCTTGCTGTCGGTCATGGAGATCTTGAGCTGGCCCTGGCCACGCTCGATGTCGTCGAGCAGGTTGTTCAGGCCCTTGACGAGGTTCTGGCCGCCCGAGGCGATGGTCTCGCGGAAGACCTCCGGGTTGGTGAGCGCGAAGTTCGACGGCGCGAGCGCGTCGATGTACTGGCGGGTGAAGAAGTCGACCTTCTTGCGCGTGTGCTCGTCGAGACCCTCGACGTTCGCGACCGCCCCGTGCAGCCAGCGGGCCGTGATGAGGTACGACTGCTTGATGTAGTCGTAGAGGAAGTGCTCGTGCCAGTCCTCGTGCCGGAAGCGCTTGTCGCTCTGCGCCGGCTCGGCGACCGGACGGGACGGCTGGCCGAGAAGCTTGAGCAGCGACGACTGCCACAACGCCGAATACTCCCAGAGGAGATTGAGCTGCGCTTCGGCGAGGCGATAGGGGTTGGACAGCATCTTCGCGGCCAGCTCGAGGAACGCCTGCGTGAGGCCCAGCTCGTCGCTCACCAGCGAGTGTCCGGACGTCGCCTGCCGGGCGGTGAAGTCGCCGAGAAGCTTCGCGCTCTTCTCGGCCGCCGATCCGAAGCACTTGGCGAGCGCCAGGGGATCGTATTGCGGCTTGGGCGGGCCGGCGTCTGCGCTTGCGGCGGTGGTCATGTCGGAGTTCTCCCCGAAGCTCGTTGCGAAGCGGCCGCTAGGGCCTCACGAAGTGGTATGTGCCGCCGCGAGAGGTCCGTTGCAGGCGGCCCGCGTGCCAGAGATGGTTCAGGTGCGCGATCGCCTCGCCCATCGCGAAGAAGCGCTGCTGGACATCGAGCTCGCGGCGGAACAGGACCGGAACGACGTCCGCCGCCGTGACGGGCCGCGCGGCAGCCGCCCGTTCGAGCTCGGCGAGCCGCGCCGCATGGTGGGCCCGCAATGCCTCGACGCGGGCCGCGATGCCCACGAAGGGCAGTCCGTGCGAAGGGAGCACGAGGGTGTCGGGC
The DNA here is from genome assembly GCA_035501595.1 of Casimicrobiaceae bacterium. Taxonomy (GTDB): domain Bacteria; phylum Pseudomonadota; class Gammaproteobacteria; order Burkholderiales; family Casimicrobiaceae; genus PALSA-1003. The sequence continues at coordinate 60,605 of DATJVX010000026.1, forward strand.
GGCAGCGATTCGAACCGCGCGAGCGAGTCGAGAAAGCGCCGCAACGGGTCGCCGTCGGGCTCGACGGGCCAGACGCTTACGTTGGTGCTGATCTTGGGCAGGAGCATGTCGCCGGCGATGAGCAGGTTCAGCTCGGCGCAATGGAGCGCTGCGTGCTCGGGAGAGTGGCCGTGTCCGGCGATGACGCGCCAGCGCTTCGCGTCGATCGCGATTTCGTCGCCAGCGAGGAGCCGGAGGTGCGCATGCGGGAGCTCGGGGACTCCGCGAGCGTAGGCGTTGCCGCGCGTCGAGAGCGCGGCAACGTGCTCCGCCGCGAGCCCGTGGGCATGGAAGAGCTCGCAGGTCGCTTCGGTGCCGTATCCGGCCCGTTCCTCGGCGACGGCATGGGCGGTCAGGTACTCCGCTTCGGTCATCGCAACCGGGCAATGCCAGCGCCCGGCGAGCCAGGCGGCGTTGCCGAAATGATCCGGATGATAGTGGGTGGCGACGACGCGTCCGAGCGGCTTGCCCCGGAAAGTGCTCCGAAAATGTCGCTCCCAGAGCGATCGGGTCGGCGCGTCGCCGAGGCCCGTGTCGACCTGCGTCCAGCGGTCCGCGTCCCGGCAGAGCCAGACATTGACGTGGTCCAGCGCGAAGGGAAGCGGCATCCGCAGCCACGAGACGCCCGGCGCCACCTCACGCGCCCCGGTCCAATCGGGGGGTGCGGACCAGGGATAGACGGGAGAGCCGACCGCGGCAGGGAGCGATGCGTTCATCGGGCGCCCGCTCGGGTGCCATGCACGACGCAGGAGCGGCGGGTGGGCCATGTTGCGACGCGGCATCCTCATCGAATCGACGGGGCGTGTCAAGCCGGAGCGCCGCGGGGTTTATGGTATCGTCGAACGACGCCTCCAGCGTGCCATCCCCGTATGCCGTTCCGAGCCGATCCGGTGACGTACACCATCTCGGACCTCGCCAGGGAGTTCGCCCTGACGACCCGCGCGATCCGATTCTACGAAGACGAGGGCCTTCTCGCCCCGCGTCGCAGCGGACGCAGGCGCGTCTACGGCGAGCGCGAGCGGGTCCGCATCAAGCTGATCCTTCGCGGAAAGCGCCTGGGGCTTTCGCTGTCCGAGATCCGCGAGCTGCTCGATCTCTACGAGACGGCGCACAGCGAGCGGCCGCAGCTCACCAAGCTGCTCGAGGTTCTCGCCGAGCGGCGGGCGCGCCTGGAGCAGCAGCAGGAGGACATCGCGATCGTGCTCGCCGAGATCGACTCGCTGGAGCGCCAGTGCCGTAAGCGCCTGCGGCAGGCCCGGAACGGCGGCGACGCATCCGCCTCGCCCACCTGAGGATCGCCGCTTGCGGTCAGATTGACGTTTACGTAAACGTTAATTAGGATCGCTCTTTTGTGCGCCTTCACCCCGTCCATGCTCGCCTCTTCCACGACCTCCGAAGCCCCGGTTTTCACCCCCGCTGATCCCGCCTACGAGGCGCGGGTGCGGGCGAGCTTCGAGCGACAGGGCGCCATGCGGCTGCTCGGTGCGCGGCTCGTGGAGCTGCGCCCCGGCTACTGCGCGATCGAGCTCCCGTATCGCGAGGATCTGACGCAGCAGCACGGCTACATCCACGCCGGCATCCTGAGCGCGATCGTCGACACCGCCGGCGGCTACGCGGGCTTCACGCTGTTCCCCGCCGACTCGAGCGTGCTCACCGTCGAGTACAAGCTCAACCTGCTCGCCCCCGCCGACGGCGAGCGGCTGGTCGCCGAAGCGCAGGTGATCAAGCCCGGCCGTACGCTTGCCGTCACCTGTGGCGAGGTCTACGCCGAAGCGGGCGGGAAGCGCACGTTGTGCGCGGTCATGCAGCAGACGCTGATCGTGCTTGCGGGCAAGCCGGACCGCTGAGGAGTGCCGTGATGCGCGCCTTCCCGATGCTCGACTTCCACCTCGGCGACACGCTCGAGATGCTGCGGGAGACCGTGCGGCAGTTCGCCGCCGCGGAAATTGCACCGCGAGCGGCGGAGATCGATCGCAGCAACCAGTTCCCGATGGACCTGTGGCGCAAGATGGGAGAGCTGGGCCTGCTCGGGATCACGGTCGAGGAGAGCTATGGCGGCGCCGGCATGGGTTATCTCGCCCACATCCTCGCCATGGAGGAAGTGAGCAGGGCGTCGGGCTCGGTGGGGCTTTCCTACGGCGCGCACTCGAACCTCTGCGTCAACCAGATCCGCCGCAACGCGAGCGAGGCGCAGAAGAAGAAGTACCTGCCGACACTGATCTCGGGCCGGCATGTCGGCGCCCTGGCGATGAGCGAATCGGGCTCGGGCTCCGACGTCGTGTCGATGCGGCTGCGCGCCGACCGCAAGGGCGATCGCTACGTCCTCAACGGCAGCAAGATGTGGATCACCAACGGCCCCGACGCCGACACGCTGGTGGTCTACGCCAAGACCGACGTCCGCGCGGGGCCGCGAGGCATCACCGCGTTCATCGTCGAGAAGGGAACGCCCGGGTTCTCCACCGCGCAGAAGCTCGACAAGCTGGGGATGCGCGGGTCGAACACCTGCGAGCTCGTGTTCGAGGATTGCGAGCTTCCTGCGGAGAACGTACTCTCCGAAGAAGGGCAGGGCGTGAACGTGCTCATGAGCGGACTCGACTACGAGCGCGCCGTGCTCGCGGGCGGTCCGCTGGGAATCATGGCCGCATGCATGGACGTCGTGCTCCCGTACGTCCACGAGAGGCAGCAGTTCGGGCAGCCGATCGGGGAATTCCAGCTGATGCAGGGCAAGCTCGCCGACATGTACACGACGATGAACGCCTGCAGAGCCTACGTCTACGCCGTGGGACGGGCCTGCGACCGCGGCGAGACCACGCGCAAGGACGCAGCCGGGGCGATCCTGTACGCGGCCGAAAAAGCGACGTGGATGGCCGGAGAGGCGATCCAGGCGCTCGGCGGCAACGGCTACATCAACGAGTTCGCGACCGGGCGGCTGTGGCGCGACGCCAAGCTCTACGAGATTGGCGCGGGGACCTCGGAGATACGCCGCATGCTGATCGGCCGCGAGCTGTTCAACGAGACGAAGTGAGGAGCGAGACCGCCATGGCGCTGGAGATGCGTGAGACCTGCGAGCGCTGCGCCTGGCCGCTCGCTCCCGACGGCGACTCCGCGTACATCTGCAGCTACGAGTGCACGTTCTGCACGACCTGCGCGAACGCGCTGAACGGCACTTGTCCCAACTGCGGCGGGGAGCTGGTCCGGCGTCCGCGGCGCGCCCGCAAGCCGGCCGGCGCTTCTCCCGCGGCGGGGGACTGATGCGGTCATGAGGAGCTCGATGATGCACAACGATCCAATCGCCATCGTCGGTGCCGCCCGCACGCCGATGGCCGGGCTGCTGGGCGACTTCGCGAGCTTGAGCGCAAGCGACCTGGGCGGCGCGGCTATCAAGGCGGCGGTCGCGCGAGCGGGTATCGACCCCGCCGCCGTCGAGCAGGCGATCATGGGCTGCGTACTGCCCGCGGGGCAGGGGCAGGCGCCCGCGCGCCAGGCGGCGCTCAAGGCGGGCCTGCCGCTCGCGACCGCGTGCACCACCGTCAACAAGATGTGCGGCTCGGCGATGGAAGCGGCCATGCTCGCGCACGACCGGCTGCTCGCGGGCAGCGCCGAGATCATCGTCGCGGGCGGGATGGAGAGCATGAGCAACGCCCCGTACCTGCTCCCCAAGGCGCGCGCAGGCATGCGCATGGGCCACGGCACCGTGTACGACCACATGTTCCTCGACGGCCTCGAGGACGCCTACGACAAGGGCAAGCTCATGGGAGTGTTCGCCGAGGCTTGCGCGGACAAGTTCCAGTTCACCCGCGAGGCCCAGGACGAGTTCGCGCTGCGCTCGCTTACGCGGGCGCGCCGGGCGAACGAGGACGGGACCTTCGGCTGGGAAATCGCACCGGTGACCGTGTCCGGCAGGAAGGGCGAGGTCGTCGTCGACCGCGACGAGCAGCCGGCGAAGGCGAATCCGGAGAAGATTCCCTCGCTCAAGCCGGCGTTTCGCAAGGACGGAACGGTGACCGCGGCGAACTCGTCGTCGATCTCCGACGGCGCCGCGGCGCTCGTGCTGATGCCGCGCTCGGTGGCCGAGCGGCGCGGGCTGCGCCCGGTCGCGATCATCCTCGACCATGCGACGCATGCCCAGGAGCCGGGTTGGTTCACCACCGCCCCCGTCGGCGCGATGCAGAAGCTATTCGCGAAGCTGGGATGGAAGGCGGATCAGGTCGACCGCTACGAGATCAACGAGGCTTTCGCGGTGGTTACGATGGCCGCGATGAAGGAATTCGGCCTGCCGCCCGAGAAGGTCAACGTGCACGGCGGCGCCTGCGCTCTCGGCCATCCGATCGGCGCGTCCGGCGCGCGGATCGTCGTGACGCTCCTCGGCGCGCTGCGCAAGGGCGGCGGGCGGCGGGGCGTGGCGAGCCTGTGCATCGGCGGGGGCGAAGCCGCGGCCATGGCAATCGAGCTGGTCTAGACGTCGCGATGGCGGGCAAGATCGTCTTCGAGTCCGCGCCCGTCGCGCTGACGATTCGCTCCCGGCCGCGGCCGGCCGCGAATCTGCGGCGCCCTCCGCCGCTCCCCGTCATCGTCGGCTGTCCGCGTTCGGGCACGTCGCTGCTGGCGGTGATGCTGGACAGCCACCCCGAGCTCGCCGTGCCTCCCGAGACCTCCTTCGTCGCGCATCTGCCCGGACTTGCCGGCGACGCGGAGGATCTGCGGCGCGAGTTCTTCGATACCGTGACCGCCGACCGGCTTGCGGTCTCCAACTGGTCGGACTTCGGGCTCGACAAGGAAGCGTTCCGGCGCAGGATCGACGCGATCGAGCCCTTCACCGTGACCGCGGCCCTGCGCGCCTTCTACGCGATGTACGCGCAGAGCGAAGGCAAGCCCCGCTGCGGCGAGAAGACGCCCGGTTACGTGTTCCAGATGCCCGAGATCGCGGCGCTGCTGCCCGAGGCGCACTTCATCCATGTCATCCGCGACCCGGGCGACACCGCGCTGTCGTGGCGCAAGACCTGGTTCGCGCCCAGCCAGGACCTGCGCGTCCTCGGGCAGGAGTGGAGGCGAGCGGTGGAAGCGGGGCGCCGCGGATCGAAGCGGGTCCGCGGCTACCTCGAGGTCCGGTTCGAGGAGCTGATCCTGCGCCCTGAGCAGACGCTGCGTAGCGTCTGCGAGGTTCTCTCGCTCGCGTTCGATGCGTGCATGCTCGACTACGGCGCTCGCGGCGCGGCGCGGATTGCGCGCTTGCAGGGGCGTGAGCAGACCGCCGGGCCGCCGATCGACCGCGAGCTGCGGACCCGCATTCACGGGCACCTCACCCGTCCACCCGATGCCACGCGGCTAGGGGTGTGGCGGGGCGAGATGAGTGCCGACGAACGTCGCGCGCTCGAGGAAGCGGCCGGCCCGCTCGTCCGCGAGCTCGGCTACGCGGCCTAGGTGCTGCCCTCCGCATGCCTTCCGTCGACAATCTCGCCCTGTTCGCGGCCGCGAGCCTTCTCCTCGCGCTCACGCCCGGACCCAACCTGCTCTACCTCGTCTCGCGAACGCTGTGCCAGGGCCGGCGGGCGGGGATCGTATCGCTCGCCGGGACCTCGCTCGGCTTCTTCTTCCACATGCTGGCCGCCGCGCTGGGGCTCTCGGCGATCTTCCTCGCCGTCCCGCTGCTCTACGACCTGCTGCGCTACGCGGGCGCGGCATACCTGCTGTGGCTCGCCTGGGGCGCGATCCGGCAGCGTGCCCCAGACATGTTCGCCGCGCGCTCGCTTCCGCAGGCGCCCACGGCGAGCCTCTTCCGGATGGGATTCCTCACGAGCGTCCTCAATCCCAAGCTGGCACTCTTCTATCTGGCGCTGCTGCCGCAGTTTGTCGACCCGAGCTCCGGCAGCGTCCTCGCCCAGAGCGTGATCCTCGGCCTGATACAGATCGCGATCGGCGCGGTCAGCGATCTGTGCTTCGTGCTCGCGGCCGCGCGCATCGCCGCGTGGCTCGCTCGCCGGCCGTTCTGGTCCGCCGCGCAGCGCTGGATCCTCGGCGGGCTGTTCGCGGCCATCGCGTTGCGTCTCGCTTTCGACGCCCGCAAATGAGCCTCCCCATGCTGGTGGCCACGCCCTCGCAACGCCGCGGACCGGTCGAGCCATGCTGCTGAACGAATCGCAGCAGATGATCCGCGACACGATGCGCGCCTTCGCGCGCGAGCGGCTCGCTCCGTTCGCCGCCGAATGGGATCGGGCGCACGCGTTTCCGCGCGAAGCGCTGCGCGACCTCGGCCGGCTCGGCGCGTACGGCATCGTCGTGCCGGAGCGCTACGGCGGCGCGGGACTCGACTACGTCTCGCTGGCGGTCGCGCTGGAGGAGATCGCGGCGGGCGACGGAGCGACCTCGACCATCGTCAGCGTGCAGAACGCGGTGGTCTGCGGCCCCATCCTCGCCTTCGGCAGCGAAGCGCAGAAGGAGCGCTACCTCGTCCCCCTCGCCTCGGGAGAGAAGCTGGGCTGCTTCTGCCTGACCGAGCCGCACGTGGGCTCCGACGCTGCCGCGATCTCCACGCGAGCCGTGCCCGAGGGCGACGGCTACGTCCTCGACGGCGTGAAGCAGTTCATTACCTCGGGCAAGGAGGCAGACCTCGCGCTCGTCTTCGCGGTGTCGGACCGGCAGGCCGGCAAGAAGGGGATCTCGGCCTTCATCGTCGACACCGAGAGTCCCGGCTATGTCGTGGCGCGGGTCGAGGAGAAGCTCGGGCAGCGGGCTTCGGACACCGCGCAGATCGTCCTCGAGGGCTGCCGCGTGCCGGCCGCCGACCGCCTCGGCAAGGAAGGCGAAGGCTATCGAATCGCCCTGGCGAACCTCGAGGCGGGCCGCATCGGCATCGCCGCGCAGAGCGTTGGCATGGCGCGAGCCGCATTCGAGGCCGCGCTTGCCTACGCGAGGGAACGCCACGCCTTCGGCAAGCCGCTCGCGGAGCACCAGGCGATCGCCTTCCGGCTCGCCGACATGGCGACCGAAATCGAAGTGGCGCGACAGATGGTCTGGCACGCCGCGTCGCTCCGCGACGCCGGCCAGCCCTGCTTGAAGGAGGCGTCGATGGCGAAGCTCTTCGCCTCCGAGATGGCGGAGCGGGTGTGCTCGGCGGCGATCCAGATCCACGGCGGCTACGGCTACGTCGCCGACTTTGCCGTCGAGCGGATCTACCGCGACGTCCGCGTCTGCCAGATCTACGAAGGGACGAGCGACATTCAGCGCATGGTCATCGCTCGCGCGTTGAGCGCCTGAGCCGACAGCGAGGTGCATCCCATGAGCAGGCCGATCGACTTCTACTTCGATTTTTCCTCGCCGTACGGCTTCCTCGCCTCGGAGCGCATCGAGTCCCTCGCCGCGAAGCACGGTCGCGCGGTCGACTGGCATCCTATCCTGCTCGGCGTGGTGTTCAAGCAGACCGGAGCGATGCCGCTCACCCAGGTGCCGCTCAAGGGCGAATACTCGCGCCGCGACTTCGCTCGCAGCGCGAGGTTCCACGGCATCGAGGGATTCAGGATGCCGTCGACCTTTCCCATTCCTTCGCAGGCGCCGGCTCGCATCGTGCTCTGGACCCGGGAGCACGAGCCGTCGTGCACGACCGGTGTCGTGCACGCGCTCTACCGCGCCTTCTTCCGCGACGACGTCGACATCTCCAGGCCCGACTCCGCGGCGGCGGTCGCCGCGAGGGGCGGCGCGGACGAGGCGACCATCCGAGCGGCGATCGACGATCCCGCGATCAAGGATGCCCTCAAGGCGGAGAACGAGGGCGCCATTGCCGCGGGAGTGTTCGGCTCGCCGTTCACCGTCGTCGACGGCGAGCCGTTCTGGGGCGTCGACCGCCTCGATCAGATCGATCGCTGGCTTGCGACCGGGGGCTGGTGACGTGGCGGTCATCGAGTCCAAGCTCGATTTGCGCAGCGCGGCCTTCGCGCAGAACCGGGCCGCGCTGACGGCGCTCGTCGCGGATCTCAAGGCGAAGGTCGCGACGATCGGCCTGGGCGGCGGCGACGCGGCGCGCGCCCGGCACGCCGGCCGCGGCAAGCTTCTGCCGCGGGACCGCGTACGCATCCTGCTCGATCCGGGATCGCCGTTCCTCGAGCTCTCGCAGCTCGCGGCCTACGGCATGTACGACGACAACATCGCTGCGGCGGGCATCATCACGGGCGTGGGCCGCGTCTCCGGTCGCGAGTGCGTCATCGTCTGCAATGACGCCACCGTGAAGGGCGGGACCTACTACCCGATCACGGTCAAGAAGCATCTCCGCGCGCAGGAGATCGCGCGCGAGAACCGCCTCCCCTGCGTCTATCTCGTCGACTCGGGAGGCGCGAACCTCCCCAATCAGACCGAGGTGTTCCCGGATCGCGACCACTTCGGCCGCATCTTCTACAACCAGGCCAAGCTCTCGGCACAGGGCATCGCGCAGATCGCGGTCGTGATGGGCTCGTGCACGGCCGGAGGCGCCTACGTGCCCGCGATGGCCGACGAATCGATCATCGTGCGCGAGCAGGGCACGATCTTTCTCGGCGGACCGCCCCTGGTCAAGGCGGCGACCGGGGAGACCGTGACCGCGGAGGATCTCGGCGGCGCGGACGTCCACACCCGCATCTCCGGCGTGGCAGATCACTACGCGCACGACGACCATCATGCGCTAGCGATCGCGCGTCGCATCGTCGCGAACCTGAATCGACCCAAGCCCGTCGGCCCCGAGATCGCCGAGCCGCGGCCGCCGCGCTATCCCGCCGACGAGCTCTACGGCGTGATCAATGCGGACATCAGGAAGCCCTACGACGTCCGGGAAGTGATCGCGCGGATCGTCGACGACAGCGATCTCGAGGAATTCAAGGCGCGCTACGGCACGACGCTGGTGACCGGCTTCGCGCGCATCCATGGCTACCCGGTGGGCATCGTCGCCAACAACGGCGTGCTCTACTCGGAGTCGGCGCTGAAGGCCGCGCACTTCATCGAGCTCTGCAGCCAGCGGCGGATCCCGCTCGTCTTCCTGCAGAACGTGACCGGCTTCATGGTCGGGCGCAAGTACGAGGCGGGCGGGATCGCCAGCGACGGCGCCAAGATGGTCACGGCGGTGTCGTGCACCGACGTGCCCAAGTTCACGGTGATCATCGGCGGCTCGTACGGCGCCGGCAACTACGGCATGTGCGGTCGCGCCTTCAACCCGCGCTTCCTCTGGATGTGGCCGAACGCCCGCATCTCGGTGATGGGCGGCGAGCAGGCCGCCACGGTGCTATCCACGATCCGGCGCGAGGCGATCGAAGCGAAGGGCGGCCGGTGGAGCGAGGCGGAGGAGGCCGCCTTCAAGGCGCCGCTGCGCGAGCAGTACGAGCGCGAAGGGCATCCCTACTACGCGAGCGCACGGCTGTGGGACGACGGCGTGATCGATCCTGCCGACACGCGCCGGGTGCTCGCGCTCGGGCTGTCGGCCGCGCTCAACCGGCCGATCGAGCAGACGAGCTTCGGCGTGTTCAGGATGTGAAGCCGCCCATGGCGAAGAAGCGGGCAGCGGGACGCAGGCGGAGCGCGGAGGCGACCGCAGGGAGCACCGCGATCGATCTTGAGATCCGCAATGCCGTCGCGCTGGTGACGCTCAACCGGCCGGACGTGCACAACGCGTTCGACGAAACGCTGATCGCCGAGCTCTCGCGGGCGTTCCGGGCCGCCGAGCGAGACCCGAACGTGCGCGCCGTCGTGCTGCTGGGTGCGGGGGCGAGCTTCTGCGCGGGTGCCGATCTCAACTGGATGCGCCGGATGGCGGGCTTCTCCCGCGCTCAGAACCTGGCGGACGCGCGCGCTCTGTCGGCCATGCTCTCGACGCTGGCGCGCCTCGCCAAGCCGACGATCGCGCGCGTTCACGGCGCGGCGTTCGGCGGCGGCGTGGGGCTGGTCGCCTGCTGCGACATCGCGGTCGCGTCCCAGGAGGCGACCTTCGCGCTGTCCGAGGCGCGGCTCGGGCTGATCCCGGCGACGATCAGCCCCTACGTCGTCGAGGCGATCGGCGCGCGCGCGGCGCGCCGCTTCTTCCTCACGGCGGAGCGATTCACCGCTGCCGAAGCCTACCGCATCGGGCTCGTGCACGAGCTGGTGGCGCCCCAGGAGCTCGACGCCAGGATCAACGAGATCCTGGGGTTCCTGGTGACGGCCGGGCCGCGCGCGCAGCTCGAAGGCAAGGCGCTGGTGCGCGCCGTGTCGCATCGGCCGATCGACGCGGGCGTGATCGCCGACACCGCGCGCCGCATCGCCCGCGTTCGCTCATCGCCCGAAGGCAAGGAAGGCGTCGCCGCGTTTCTCGCCAAGCGGCGCGCGGCCTGGGTGCCGAAGGGCGGCTAGCGCCGGACAGACGCATGGATCGATTCGATACCTGGCAGCTCGTCGCTCTTGCCGCCGCACTGGGATGGGCCAGCGGCATCCGTCTCTACGCGGTGCTGTTCATCGTCGGCGGCCTGGGCTATCTGGGATGGTTCGAGCTGCCCGCGCACCTCGCCGTCCTCGCGCACCCGCTCGTCCTGGCAGCCTCGGGCTTCATGTTCTTCGTCGAGTTCTTCGCCGACAAGATCCCGGGCATCGACACGCTTTGGGACGTTGCGCAGACGCTGGTGCGCATTCCGGCCGGCGCTGCGCTCGCTGCCGCCGTCTTCGGCGATTCGCCTCCCGCGTGGACGGTGGCCGCCGCGATCGTCGGCGGCACGCTCGCCGCGGGGAGCCATCTCACCAAGACCGGGGCGAGGATGGCGATCAACACGCTGCCCGAGCCGTTCTCGAACTGGGCGGCGTCGTTCGGCGAAGACCTGCTGGTCGGCGTCATGCTTTATCTCGCGCTCGCGCACCCGATCGCCTTCTTCGTCGCGCTCGCGCTGCTCGTCGCCGCCGCGGCATGGCTCCTGCCGAAGCTCTGGCGCTTCGTGCGCGGCTTTGCCTCGAGGGTCGGCCGCCGGCTCGGTCGCTCCGACGCGCCGGCGCACGGACGCACCGGCGATGTTTGACCGCATTCTCATCGCCAATCGCGGCGAGATCGCGTGCAGGATCGCGCGCACCGCGCACCGCATGGGCGTGCGCACGGTCGCCGTGTACTCCGACGCCGACGCCGACGCGCTTCACGTCGCGCTCTGCGACGAGGCCCATCGGCTGGGCGCGGCTCTCCCGCGCGAGAGCTATCTCAACATCGAGGCGATCCTCGCGGTCGCGCGCCGCTCGGCCGCGCAGGCTATCCACCCGGGCTACGGCTTCCTGTCGGAGAACGAGGACTTCGCGGCCGCGGTCCAGGCGGCGGGACTGGCGTTCATCGGTCCGCCGCCGGCGGCGATCCGGGCGATGGGCTCGAAGGCCGAAGCCAAGGCGCTCATGTCCGCCGCCGGCGTGCCCGTCGTGCCCGGATACCACGGCGCAGACCAGGGCGACGATCTGCTCGCCGCCCGCGCGCGAGAGATCGGCTATCCGATCCTGATCAAGCCTTCCGCGGGCGGCGGAGGCAAGGGCATGCGAGTGGTCGAGCGCGAGGAGGCCCTGCGCGAAGCGCTCGCCGGAGCCCGGCGCGAGGCAAAGGCGAGCTTCGGAGACGATCGCCTCCTGCTGGAGAAGTACCTCACGCGCCCGCGCCACATCGAATTCCAGGTCTTCGCCGATGCGCACGGCGGCTGCGTCCACCTCTTCGAGCGTGATTGCAGCGTGCAGCGGCGCCACCAGAAGGTGCTCGAGGAGGCGCCGGCCCCGGGAATGACCGCGGAGCGACGCGCGCGGATGGGCGCGGCCGCCGTCGCAGCGGCGCGGGCGATCGGCTACGTCGGCGCGGGCACCGTCGAGTTCATCGTGCCCGGCGATGCGCGCGGCGAGGCGTTCTACTTCATGGAGATGAACACCCGGCTCCAGGTGGAGCATCCGGTCACGGAGATGATCACCGGCCTGGACTTGGTCGAGTGGCAACTGCGCGTCGCCGCGGGCGAGGGTCTCCCGCTCGCGCAGGAGAAGATCGGCTTCGCCGGTCACTCCATCGAGGCCCGCATCTACGCCGAGGACCCCGATCGCGACTTCCTGCCCTCCATCGGGCGCGTGCTGCACCTGAGGACGCCGTCGCCCTCGGCCGACGTGCGCATGGACAGCGGCGTGCGCAGCGGCGACGAGATCACGCGCTACTACGATCCGATGATCGGCAAGCTCATCGTGCGAGGCGAGGACCGCGCGGGCGCGCTGCGCCGGCTCGCTGGCGCGCTCGCCGAGTGCCAGGTCGTCGGCCTGACGACCAACGTCGCGTTCCTGCAGCGCCTCGTCGCGCACGACGCGTTCGCGCGCGGCGACGTCGATACCGGCTTGATCGCCGCGCATCGCGATGCGCTCTTGCCGCCGGCGCACGCACCGGCCGACCGCGTCGTCGCCGCCGCTGCGCTGGCGGAGCTCTTCCGGCTGCGCGAACAGGTGGCGACCCGGGCGGCAAATTCCGCCGACCGCTGGTCGCCGTGGGACGCCATCGATACCTGGTGGCTCAACAGCGACGATTACGCGCTCGCCCTCGAGCTTCGGGCGGGAGACGAGCTCGTCCCCGTGCGGCTGCGCGTCTCTCCGGAGGGGCTGTCGATCACGATTCGCGATCGGACGACCGGGGCGCAGGTGCGGCGCAGCGGCGACGAGCTGCGGCTGCGCGTGGGCGACGAGAGCTTTCCGGCGGCCGTCGTGGCTCACGGCGCGGAGCGCTGGGTGTTCTGCGCCGGCAGCACCGCGCGCCTCGTCCTCGTCGATCCGCTCGCCCATCGAGACGAGGAGGCGCCGAGCGACGGCCACTTGATGGCGCCGATGTCGGGCACCGTGGTCGCGGTGCTCGTGCAGCCCGGCGACGGCGTCGCGCGCGGCGCGCCGCTGATGATACTCGAGGCGATGAAGATGGAGCACACCATCGTCGCGCCGGCCGCGGGCAAGGTGAGTGCGGTTAACTATCGGCCCGGCGAGCAGGTGGCCGAAGGCGCGGACCTGATCGACATCGGGGCAGCCGAGTGACGCTCGCGGCTTGAAGATCGTCCTCCATGCGGCGCAGGATCAGGAAGCCTGGATCGCAGCCTTCCGGCGCGCGCTGCCGCAGGCGCAGATCGATCCCTGGAGCGCCGCGCACGCCGCGCAAGCGGACTACGCGATCGTCTGGAAGCCGCGGCCGGAGATCCTCCCCGCGTTCTCTCGTGCGAAGGCCGTGTTCAATCTCGGCGCGGGGATCGATGCGATTCCGGATCTCGGCGCGATCGCGCCGGGCATCCCGCTCGTGCGCCTCGACGACGCCGGGATGGCCGAGCAGATGATCGAGTACGTCTCCGAGGCGGCGCTGCGCTGCTACCGCGAAGTCGACGCCTATGCCGACCAGCAGCGCGAGACGCGCTGGCAGCCGCGCCCGAGGCGGGCGAAGGCCGAGTTCATCGCCGGCATCCTCGGTGCCGGCGTCCTCGGGGCCGCGGTCGCGGGAGCGCTCCGGAGCCTGGGCTTTCCCGTGCGCGCATGGAGCCGAACGCGCAGGCGGCTCGACGGCGTCGAAGGCTTTGCGGGCATGGACGAGCTTGCGGGCTTTCTCACCAGGACGCGGTTTCTCGTCTGCCTGCTTCCGCTCACCCCCGGCACGACGAATCTCCTCGATCGCGCGCGCCTGTCGCTTCTCCCGCACGGCGCCTGCGTGGTCAACGTCGCCCGCGGAGGCCTGGTGGTCGACGCCGATCTCGTCGCTCTGCTCGACGAAGGACATCTCGCCGCCGCGTTCCTCGACGTGTTTCGCGAGGAGCCCCTGCCGCCCGAGCACCCTTTCTGGCATCATCCCCGCATCGTGCTCACGCCACACGTGTCCGCGGTCACCCTGGCGCGTGAAACCGTGGCGCAGATCGTCGACAAGATCGGGCGCCTCGAGGCCGGACTGCCGGTCACCGGCGTCGTCGATCGCGAGCGGGGATACTGAGCCCGGCACTTCATCCATGCGTTTCGACGAAGCGCTCGAGAGCCTTCCGCGACGCGTGCGGATGGTGGAAGTCGGTCCGCGCGACGGCCTGCAGAACGAGCGGGCGACGGTGCCGACCGAGGTCAAGGTCCGGTTGATCGATCTGTTGAGCGACGCGGGCCTGCCGGCGATCGAGGCGACGAGCTTCGTCTCGCCCAAATGGGTCCCGCAGATGGCCGACGCGGCCGCGGTGATGGCGGCGATCAGGAGGCGCCCCGGCGTCCGCTATCCCGTGCTCACGCCCAACCTGCAAGGCTTCGAGGCGGCCCTCGCCGCGGGCTGCGACGAAGTCGCGGTGTTCGTCGCCGCTTCGGAGACGTTCTCGCGCAAGAACATCAACTGCTCCATCGCCGAGAGTCTCGAGCGGGCGGTGCCGGTCACGCAGGCCGCGTCGGCGCGGGGAGTGCGCATACGCGGCTACATCTCCTGCGTGCTCGGCTGTCCCTACGAGGGCGAGGTTTCTGCGGAGCGCGTGCGCGACGTCGCCGCCGCGCTGCAGGCGATGGGCTGCTACGAGATCTCGCTGGGCGACACCATCGGCACGGGCACGCCGGGCAAGACGCGCAAGCTCGTCGCGATCGTCGGCGAAACCGTCCCCGCAGCGAAGCAGGCAGGCCACTTTCACGATACTTACGGGCAGGCGCTCGCCAACGTCTACGCCGCGCTCGAGATGGGCGTGGCCAGCTTCGACAGCTCGGTGTCGGGCCTCGGTGGCTGTCCCTACGCCAAGGGGGCGACGGGCAACGTCGCGAGCGAGGACCTGCTGTATCTATTCGAGGGCCTCGGGATCGAGACCGGCGTCGACATGACGCGCCTGCGGCTGGCGGGGCAGTACATCTCCGATTTTCTGGGCCGGGCCCCGGTGTCGCGGGTCGCGCGCGCGCTCAACGCGAAGGATCCGCTTCCCGGCAGAGCGACCGCATGAGACCCGGACCACCGGCCGCGACCGTCCCCTCGCCCTGCATCAGCGTCTGCGTGATCGATCCGCCGACGGGGCTGTGCGCCGGCTGCTATCGAACGCTCGAGGAGATCGCGGCCTGGATCGACCTCTCCGCTGAGGAGCGCAAGCGCGTGCTCGCGGCGCTGCCGGAGCGCCGGGCGCGGCACCAGCAGGCGATCGAAGCGCGCACCGCCCATGCCGAGCGCTGACTGGTACTTCGATTTCGTCTCGCCGTTTGCCTACCTACAGTGCGAGCTTCTGCCGGGGCTCGAGCGCTCGCTCAACATCCGCTACCGTCCCGTTCTCTTCGCGGGCCTGCTCAAGGCTCAACGGCACAAGGGCCCGGCGGAGATCCCCGCCAAGCGCCGCTTCACCTACCGCTACGTGCTCTGGCAGGCGAAGGCGCTCGGGATCCCGATCAAATTCCCGGCCGCGCATCCCTTCAATCCCCTGCCGCTCCTGCGGCTCGCGATCGCTGCCGGGGAAGATCCGCAGACCGTGAGGCGCATCTTCCGGTTCGTGTGGCGCGACGGGCGCCTGGGCGATCTGCCCATCGAGTGGGCCGAGCTGCTCTCGGAGCTCGACCTCCCCGGAGCGCAGGCGAGCATCGCGACGCGCGAGGTCAAGGATGCGCTCCGCCGCAACACCGACGAAGCGATCTCCCGCGGCGTGTTCGGCGTCCCGACGCTCGTGATCGGCGACGAGCTCTTCTGGGGCGCCGACGCGACCGCAATGGCGGCGGAGTTCGTCGCCGCCGGCTGCCGCTACGCCGATCCGGAGATGTCGCGCGTCGGCTCGCTGCCCGAGGCGGCGGTCCGCGAAGAGGCGCGAAGGAAATAGCGCGCTGGCCGACTTACTTCTTCGGCGGAAGCTTCATCGCGCGGACCTTCTCCGTCTGCTCGCTTCGAAAGGCCTCGAGCTTGCGCGCGAGACCGGGATCGGCGAGCGCGAGCATCGCCACAACGAAAAGCCCGGCGTTGGCGGCGCCTGCCTCGCCGATCGCGAAGGTCGCCACGGGTATGCCCTTGGGCATCTGCACCGTCGACAGCAGCGAATCCTCGCCGCGGAGATATTTCGAAGGAATGGGAACGCCGAGCACGGGAAGCGTCGTCTTGGCCGCGATCACGCCGGCGAGATGCGCCGCACCGCCGGCGCCGGCGATGATGCACACGAAGCCTTTCGCAGCGGCACCCTGTGCGTAGGCGAAGGCGTCGTCCGGCGTCCGGTGCGCCGAGAGCACGCGCGCTTCGTGCGCGATGCCGAAGTGATCGAGCTGCGCGACGGCGTGCTGCATGATCTCCCAGTCGCTGTCGCTGCCCATCAACACCGCTACCTTCGGGTTGCCCGGTAGAGCCATGGGATATCCTCGAGGATGACGCCGACGCTTCCTGCGGCGCGCGAGCGATTCTACCATCGCGCACGCCGCGGGCCGGAAGCGCCCGTCGCTACTTGTCGCCTCGCGTTGCGTCGCTGACAATGCTGCCGATGGTCGACTTCCCCGCGCGCGCCCTCGTCCTGCGCTGCCTGCTCGCGCTCGCAGCCTGCGGCGGCGCGGCCGTGTCCGCGCAGCCATCCGACGCCGACTTCGTCGCCGCGCGCGACGCGTTTCGCGCGGGCGATGCGGCACGCCTCGAGCAGATCGCACCCCGGCTCAAAGGGCATCTGCTGGAAGCCTACGTCGAGTACTGGGGTCTGCGGCTTAGGCTCGACGACGCCGATCCGCAAGCCGTGCGCGCCTTCCTCGAGCAGCACGCCGACATGCCGCTCGCGGACCGGCTCCGAGGAGAATGGCTCAAGTCGCTGGGGAGGCGCCAGGCTTGGGAGCTCTTCGCGGCGGAGTATCCGAAGCGCGGCGGCGAGGATGCGGAGCTCGCCTGCTACGTGGCCCAGCTCCGCCTCGCCCGGAAGCCCGAGGACGACGGCGAGGTCGCGGACGCGCGGCGCTTGTGGTTCAGCGGCCAGGAACAACCCGAGTCCTGTCAGCCGGTCTTCGCCGCTCTGCTCGCACAGGGAAACCTGACCGCGAGCGACGTCTGGGCCCGCTTTCGCCTCGCGCACGAGGCGGGCAACTTCCGCCTCGCGGCCCGGATCGCAGCCGAGTTGCCGCCGATCGAGCGGCCCGCGGCCAAGGAGTTCCAGCGCATCGACCAGAACGCGCGCGCAATGCTCGCGAAGGGCGACTTCCGCTGGTCCTCGCCGACGGGGCGCGAGCTCGCCTTCTATGCGGTCGATCGCGCGGCCCAGGCCGATGCGGCGGCGGCGCACGAAGCGTGGGCGAAGTGCGCCTCGCGCGTCCCCGAGCGCGACCGCGCTTACGCGAGCCTGCTGATCGCCTATCGCGGCGCGACCCAGCTTCTGCCCGCGGCGAGCGCGTGGTACCGCGAAGCCGAAGGGGCGCCGCAGACGCCGGCGCAGCGCGCGTGGCGGGTGCGCGCCGCGCTGCGCGCCGGGGCCTGGAGCGAAGTCCGGCAGGCGATAGACGCGATGCCGGCGGACGAGGCGCTCGATCCGGCGTGGCGCTACTGGAAGGCGCGCGCTCTTGTCGTCGAGGGAAACGACGAGGAGGCCACTCGACTCTACGGCTCGCTCGCCACCGAGCGCAGCTTCTACGGCCTGCTCGCCGCCGAGGCCCTGGGCGCGCGCGTCGCGCCGGTGAGCGAGCCGCTCAAGCCGGAGCCCTCGGCGCTCGCGGCCTTCGCGGCCCGGCCCGCCGTGCAGAGGGTGGTCAAGCTCTCCGCGCTGGACCTGCGGCCGGAAGCCCAGCGCGAATGGGTGGTCGTCGTGCGCGGCCTCGGCGACGACGCGCTGCTGCTCGCTGCGACCTTCGCCCAGAGCAACGGCCTTTACGATCGGTCGATCAATACCGCGGACCTTACCCGCGTCCGGCACGACTTCGGGCTTCGCTATCCGACACCCTACCAGACGGAGATCGAAGCCGCCGCACGCGACAACGCGCTCGACCCGGCGCTGCTCTACGGGCTCGCGCGGCAGGAGAGCCGCTTCGTGACCGACATCGTCTCCGCGTCGGGGGCCGTGGGCCTGATGCAGCTCATGCCGCCGACCGCGCGCTGGATTGCACGCCGGACCGCAGAGGAGCGCTCCGTCGAGCTCGTCGATCCCGCGGGCAATGCGCGCCTCGGCGCCTACTATCTGCGCTACGTGCTCGACAAGCTCGACGATCTGCCGGTACTCGGCGCCGCGGCGTACAATGCGGGCCCGAAACGGGCGGACGCGTGGCGCGGTCCGGCACCGCTCGAAGGGGCGATCTACGCCGAGACGATCCCGTTCAGCGAAACCCGGGACTACGTGAAGAAGGTTCTGGCCAACGCCATGTTCTACCAGGCGCGCCTCGGCTTGCGATACGTCGCCTTGCGCGATCGCCTGGGCGTCGTGGCGCCGCGCGGCGCGGCGGGAGAAGGCGCGCCGGACAGCACGGCCGCGGCGCCGGCGGCGACGAATCGCGGCAACGCCGAGCGATGAGCATGCGCCGGATCGTCGTGCTGGGAGGAAGCGGCTTCGTCGGAAGGTACGTCGTCGCGCGCCTGGTCGCTCAGGGCGAGCGCGTCGTCGTCCCGACCCGCAGCCGCGAGCGGGCGAGGCACCTGCTGCTGCTTCCGACGGTCGACGTCGTCGAGGCCAACGTCCAGGACCCCGTGACGCTCGAGCGGCTCGCCGCCGGGGCGAGCGCTCTTGTCAATCTGGTCGGAATCATCAACGAGTCCAGGCGCGGGGATTTCGACCGGGTGCACGTCGAGCTCGCGCGCAAGGCGATCGCCGCGTGCCGGGCCACGGGCGTGCATCGGCTGCTGCACATGAGCGCGCTCAACGCGCGTCCCGAGGGACCGAGCCGCTATCTCGCGACCAAGGGACAGGCGGAAGCGCTCGTCGCCTCGTCGGATCTCGACTGGACCGTCTTCCGTCCGTCGGTCATCTTCGGGCGCGAGGATTCGTTCCTGAACCTGTTCGCGCGCCTGCAGAGGGCGCTACCGGTGATCGCGCTCGCCTGCGCGGGTGCCCGGTTCCAGCCGGTCTGGGTCGCCGACGTCGCGGAGGCCTTCGTGCGCGCCCTCGGCCCCGCGGAGACATCCCGCGAGCGCTTCGACCTCTGCGGTCCGAAGGTCTACAGCCTGCGCGAGCTGGTCGCGTACGTCGGCGACATCACCGGCGAGAATCGCCTCATCATTCCCCTCGGCGCGGGGCTCGCCCGGCTGCAGGCGCGGCTCCTCGAGCTTCTCCCGGGCAGGCTCATGACGCGCGACAACCTCGCCTCGATGACGCTCGACAGCGTCTGCGACTGCGCGAATCCGGCAGCGCTCGGCGGTCCGCCGACGCCCCTCGAGGCGGTCGTCCCCGGCTATCTTGCGCCGGGGTCGGCGCGGAGCCGCTACTCGAGACTGCGCGTCCACAGCGGGCGCTAGCGCGGCGCTTCGCGGGATGCAGATCTATCGCGTTGGCGGCTCGGTGCGCGACGAGCTCCTCGGCCGCGCGGTCGCCGACCGGGATTACGTGGTCGTCGGAGCGACGCCCGAGGCGATGCGCGCGCTGGGGTTTCGCAGCGTCGGTCGCGACTTCCCGGTCTTCCTTCACCCGCAGACGCACGACGAGTACGCGCTCGCGCGCACGGAGCGCAAGAGCGGGCCCGGTCATCGGGGCTTTCGCTTTCACGCCTCGCCCGACGTGACCCTCGAGGAGGACCTCGGGCGGCGTGACCTGACCATCAACGCGATGGCCCGTGCCGAGAACGGCACGCTGATCGATCCGTTCGGCGGCGAGCGGGACTTGCGCGCCGGCATCCTGCGCCATGTGGGCCCCGCATTCGCGGAGGATCCGCTGCGCGTGCTGCGGGTCGCGCGCTTCGCCGCACGCTTCGGCTTCGCCGTCGCCCCGGAGACCCAGGCGCTCATGCGCTCGATCGTCGCCGGCGGCGAGCTCGTGACGCTGTCCTCGGAACGCGTCTGGCAGGAGCTCTCGCGCGCGCTCATGGACGGCACGCCCTCGCTGTTCGTCACGACGCTGCGCCGATGCGGCGCGCTGGCCGTCGTGCTCCCGGAGCTCGACGCGCTCTACAACGAGCGCGGGGCGCCGGGCGCCGCGCATCGCGAAGGGCTCCTCCGGGCGCTGGACTCGACAGCTCCCGCGGCCGAGCCGCTGCCCGTGCGCTACGCCGTGCTCGCGGGCGGGCTCGCCGACCAGCCGCGCGCCCGAAGCCTGCGGGCCGAGCGGCTGAGCCGGCGCCTCAACGCGCCGTCGGACTGCCGCGAGCTCGCGCTGCTCGCCGCGCGGCTCGGCGAGCGGATCGAGCGTGCGCCCAGCCTTTCGGGGCCCGAGGTTCTGGATCTGCTGCTGGCCGGCGACGCCTTGCGCAGGCCCGGGCGTTTCGAGCGGCTGATGCGCGTTTGCGCGGCCTTGCAGAGCGCCCGCCGGCCGAATCCCGAAACGGAGCATCGCGCGCTTGCCTGGCTCGCCGCCGCGCGCAGCGTCGTGCGCAACGTCGATGCCGGGAAGCTCGGCCGGACTCGGCCCGACGGCCGAGAGGTCGCGCGGCGCCTGCGCGCCGAGCGGCTCAAGGCGCTGCGCGAGTGGCGGGACGGAACGCTCGAGCAGCGCTAGAAGAAGTGCGCGATGCCGAAGACGCAGCCGGTCGGCTTGGCCCCCGGCGCGACGCTGTAATCGTTGATGTTGAAGCCGTAGCTCGCGTTGGCGCGGTTGTTGATGCGCACGTAGCCCGTGTAGAGCAGCGTGCGCAGCGACAGCGGGTAGCTGTAGGACAGCTCCCACTGATCGGAGGCCGAATCCGGGCCCTTGGTGAGCCCTCCGATGATCGTGCCATCGACGGCTCCGCCGCTGCCGTCCGCGGCGTGACCCCAGAACGCGTAGATCGAGCCCCCGCCCGCCGGTATCGTCGCCGAGACTCCCCAGAAGGAGCGCTTCAGGTCGCCTGTCGGCGTGTCGTAACGCAGGCGCTCGTAGACCGCGCCGACGCGCACGCCGACCGTTCCGACCAGCGCGCCGAGATCGTAGGCCGCCGCGACGGAGAATGCGTCGTCGTTGCTGTTCGCGAAGCGCACGGCGCGGTTGTGCTCGTACGCCGCGCCCAGGTCGAGCGGGCCCTTGCTGTAGAACGCGCCCATGCTCACGACGTTAGCGTGCCGCAGCTCGGAGGCGTGGTCGCCATTGTCCGCGCCATCGGCGTTGCCCGAGGAGTCGCGCGTCGAATACTGCAGCTCGCCGACGAAGCCGCCGAGCGGCGGCGTCTCGTAGCGGACCGAGTTGCCCAGCCGCGCGTCGAACCCGCCCTGGACCTTCGATAGCGGCCCCTGAGCCCAGATCGCGGCGGTAGAAAGGATCGAGGTCGTGAGCGTCGGCGCGTTGCCGAAGATCGGCAGGATATCGTCGTAGGGCGTCAGGTAGCGTCCGAGCTTGAGCGTGCCCCAGTCGCCCTGCAGTCCCACGAAGGTTTCGCGCCCGCCGAGGTTGCCGCCGTTGGTGTCGGCGTTGATCGCCGATTCGATCTGGAAGATGGCGACCTGGCCCCGGCCCAGGTATTCGTTGCCCCGCACGCCGAAGCGCGAGGAATTGCTGCTCAGCCGGTTGACCGTCGGATCCGAACCGTCCGGCTGCCTGCCGTGCACGAGCTCGAAGTCGAGGTTGAGATCGCCGTAGAGGCTGACGTTGGCGATCTGGCCGCGCGCGAGCGGCGTGACGCAGGCGCACAGCATCGCCAGGGCGACGAGCGAGTTCTTCATCCGGCGTTGTTCGGGCTCGACCGGCACGGCCCGCCCATTGTCGCATGTTGCGCCGGCATGGCGACGATGGTCGGGCGCTACAAACGGTAGGCGGTCACCGTCATGACGCGAGCCGCGCCGCGCATCGCGATGCGCACGGGCCACGGCAAGTCGATCGCGCCTGCATCGCGCGCGGCGCGACCGTGCCGGATCTCGTCGTCGCGCATCGCGCCGACGATCGCCCTGCTCCTGGCATCGGCGGCCGGAAGGCGATCCATGTGCCCGGTCAGATGCTCCTCGACCTGTCGCTCCGTCTCGACTACAAAGCCGAGATTGGCACGGTCGCCCGTGATGCCCGCGGCGAGGCCGATGGCGAACGATCCCGCGTACCAGAGCGGATTGACGATGCTCGTCCGGCCGTCGAGCTCGGCCAGACGCTGTCGCGTCCAGGCGAGGTGCTCCTCCTCTTCCCGCGCGGCCTGCGCCATGCGCCGACGCGTCTCGCCGTCGCGCGCCGTCAACGCCTGCGCCTGATAGAGCGCCTGAGCGCAGACCTCGCCGGTGTGATTGACGCGCATGAGCCCCGCTGCGTGCCGGCGCTCCCCGGGCGAGAGATCGGATTCCGGAATGCGGCCCGCGGGATTCGGACGCACGCTGGAGGCCACGCCGCCGAGCGTTCGCAGCGCGCGGTCGAAGGCGAGGATCAGGTCGTCGAGCATGTCGGGATAGTCGGAAGAGTACGCCGCTCGCGTCTCCATGCGTCAGAGCTGCCCGCCACCCCGAGAGGTTCCACGGACCGAAGCGGCCAAAAAAACGGGCGCCCATCGGGCGCCCGGATGATCACTCTAAACCCAGCTAAACCTTGAGACCTTCGCTTGCAACGATCAGAAGAAGTGAACCATGCCGAACACCAGGCCGCTCGGCTCGCCGTTGCACGGCACAGAGTCGGGGCTGTTGAACGCGTGGGTCGTGTTGATCGTGTAGGCGTTGATGTTGAACGTGTACTTGGCGTTGCAGTCGTTGTTCAGCTTGACGTAGCCCGTGTACAGCAGGGTCCGCGGCGACAGGCTGTAGCTGTAGCTGATTTCCCACTGCTTCGACGCCGTATCCGGACCGGCGACCAGGCCGCCCACCGTCGTGCCGTCCGCTGCACCACCCTTGCCGTTGCCCGCGCGGCCGTAGAACAGATAGATCTTGCCGCCGCCGACCGGGACCGTCGCCGACGCGCCCCAGAAGTCACGCCGCAGATCGCCCGTCGGAGTCTCGAACTTCGTGCGTTCGTACACCAGCCCGAGGCGCAGGCCGAAACCGCCCATGATCGTGCCGAAGTCATAGGCACCGGTCAGCGTCCAGTCCAAGTCGTCCAGGCCCGAAGCGCGCACCTCGTGGTTCTTTTCGAACGCGCCGCCGAGGTTCAGCGGGCCGTTCGCGTAGATCACGTTGCCGCCCAGCACCCAGGCGTGACGCAGTTCCTGCGTGTGGCTGCCGTTGTCGCCGGCGCCGCTCTGGTTCAACCCGCCCGGAGCGTCGGTGCCGTCGGCATTACCCGACGAATCGCGCGTCGAATATTGCAGGGCTGCGGTGAAGCCGCTCATGTTCGGCGAGTCGTAGCGCAGGCTGTTACCCGTCCGCGCGTCGAAGCCGCCTTGACCCTTGGTCAACGTGCCCTGGGCCCAGAGGTCCGCCGTCGACAGGATCGACGTCAGCAGCGTGGGCGCGTTACCGAAGATCGCGTGCAGGTCGTCCTGAGGCATCAGGAAGCGGCCCATCGTGAACTTGCCCCAGCTGCCCTGCAAGCCGACGAAGGTCTCGCGGCCGCCCAGATTGCCGGCGTTGGTGTCCCCGTTGATCGAGGACTCGATCTGGAAGATGGCATTCAGGCCGCCGCCGAGGCTTTCCGTGCCGCGCACGCCCCAGCGCGACGAGTTGCTGCTCAGGCGGTTGACGGTCGGATTCGATCCGTCGGCCTGCTCACCCTTGACGAATTCGAAGTCGACATTCAGCCGTCCGTACATCGTCACGTTCGCAGTTTGCGCTTGCGCAGCCAGCGGCAAAGCGAATGCGCCGGCCACGGCAAGGGCGACGAGCTTTTTATTCATGAAGTTCTCCTCTAACGGAAAAAGTGGCAAGTACGCTGTTTTTACGACCGGCCATCGGAACCTTCTCAGGGAGGTAGCGAGAAGTTGGTACCCATTGTGCCAAACCGCGGAATCCAATGGCAAGGCAAAGACCGGGGACCCTAAAACCGGCTTCGGATGCTGTTGTTTAATTGCAACAAGACATCGTTTTGAAGCGCCGCATTTGGGCCGCGGCGACGGGTATAATTCACTCTACAATCGCACTGCCGCGGCGGTCGCGAGACGCGGGCAAGAATGGCGACAAACAACAACTTGCCGACGTTCCGCAGGGCGAGGCGCCTTGCGGCCATGTCTGCGGGGCCGCCGTGGGCGTTCTGCCGGCGCTGATCGCTTTTGCGCTCGCCTGGGTCGTCGTCCGCGTCCTGCTGGCCCACGCCGCGCAGCTTCCGCAGGATCGCCCCAATGCGCGCTCGCTGCATCGGCGTCCTGTCCCTAGGGCAGGGGGGCTCGCCATTTGGGCCGGCTGGCTGGCCGGGACGGCGTGGCTGCCCGGCCCCCAGCCCTGGCTCGGACCCCTGCTCGCCCTGCTCGCCGTATCGCTCTTCGACGACATTCGCGGCCTGCATCCGCTGTTGCGACTCGCCGTTCACCTCGGCGCCGCAGCGGCGTGGGTCTGCCTGTTCCCCCTCACGGTTGCGCCGGTGGCGGCCGTCCTCGCGATCGTCTGGATGGCCAACCTGTACAACTTCATGGACGGCAGCGACGGACTCGCGGGCACGATGACCGTGGTCGGCTTCGGTGCCTACGCGGCGGGCGCGTGGCTCGCCGGGAGCCCCGCCGCGGCCTGGCTCGGCGCCCTGGTGGCGGCCACCGTGCCCTTTCTGGTCTACAACCTGCCACCGGCGCGCGTTTTCCTGGGCGACGCCGGCTCCGTGCCGCTCGGCTTTCTGGCAGCGGCCTTCGGCCTCACAGGGTGGGCGGAGCGGTGGTGGCCCGCCTGGTTTCCCCTGCTCGCGTTCCTGCCCTTCATCGCCGATGCCTCCGTCACCCTCGGGGTGCGGCTGGTTCGGGGAGCGCCGGTCTGGCAAGCCCACCGCGAGCACTGCTACCAGCGCCTGGTACAGATGGGCTGGGGGCACGCACGGACGCTCGCGCTCTATGCGGGCCTGATGCTGGGTACAGCCGGCAGCGCGCTGGCCGCGCTCGCGTGGGCGCCGGGCCTGGGCGTGCCCGCACTGGTGGTATGGACGAGCGTACTCGCGCTGTTATTCATCCGAACGGAGTATCATTGGCGTAGGCGAGGAGCGGCATTTGAAGAGAGTAAGGGCTAACTGGCGAGTCTGGCTGGCGTTCGTTCACGACGTCTGCGCGGCGGGCCTCGCCTGGGTCGGACTGTACTGGCTGCGCTCCAACATGGACTTGCACGAGCCGCAGCTCTCGGACATGTGGCGCACGCTCGCCTGGGTCCTGCCCCTGCAGGCCGGGATCTTTCTCGCGTTCGGCCTCTACCGCGGCCTCTGGCGTTTCGCAAGCCTGCCGGACCTCCAGCGGATCGTCCTGGCGGCCGGCCTGGGCGCCGTGGCGATCCCCGTGGTCCTCGTGATGCTGCGCCTCACCGCCGTCGTACCGCGAACGGTCCTGATCGTTTATCCGCTGGCGCTCATCTTCCTCATGGCTGCGAGCCGCTTCACCTATCGCATCTGGAAGGAGCATCGCCTCTACAGCCCTCTCGCGGCGCTCGGCGAACCGGTCATGATCCTCGGCGCGGGCGAGGCGGGGGCTCGGCTCACCAAGGAGTTCGCGCACAGCCGGCAATGGCGAGTCGTCGGACTGCTCGACGACGATCCGGCCAAGCAGGGGCGGATGCTGCGCAACGTGAGCGTGCTCGGCCCGCTGTCCGAGCTGCCGACCTTCGCGCGACGCTACGGCGTGCGCACGGTCATCATCGCCTTGCCTTCGGCGGCTCATGGCGTCCGTCGCCGCGTGGCGGAGCTGTGCGCGACCGCGGGGCTCGAGGCGCTCACCGTTCCCTCCTACGAAGACCTGATCAGCGGGCGCTCGCAGCTCACGACGATCCGGCATGTGGAGCTCGACGACCTTCTGAGCCGCGACCCCGTCGTCCTCGACACCGCGGGCCTGCGCGAATGGCTGGGCGGCAGGGTCGTGCTGATCACCGGCGCCGGCGGCTCGATCGGCGCTGAGCTCTGCCGCCAGATCGCCCGCTATCGACCCGCGAGGCTGGTGCTGCTCGAGCTCTCCGAGTACGCGCTCTACCAGATCCAGCAGTCGCTGAAGGACGAGTTCCCCGCGCTGCCGGTCGCCACGATCGTGGGCGACGCGAAGCACGTCGCCCTGGTCGAGCGCCTTCTCGCGCAGGAGCGGCCCTCGGTGATCTTCCACGCCGCGGCGTACAAGCACGTGCCGCTCATGGAAGAGACCAACGCCTGGCAGGCGGTGCGCAACAACGCCTACGGCACCTGGGTGATCGCGCGCGCCGCGGTCGCCGCGCGCGTCGAGAAGTTCGTCTTCGTCTCCACCGACAAGGCGGTCAATCCGACCAACGTCATGGGAGCTTCCAAGCGCCTGGGCGAGATCTTCTGCCAGAGCCTGCAGAACGGGAGCACGCAGTTCGTGATCGTGCGCTTCGGCAACGTCTTCGGCAGCGCCGGCAGCGTGATCCCGCGTTTCCGCGAGCAGATCGCCCGCGGCGGCCCGGTGACCGTCACCCATCCCGAGATCACGCGGTACTTCATGTCGCTGTCGGAGGCCACACAGCTGCTGCTGCAGGCCGGATTGATGGGCAAGGGCGGCGAGGTCCTGGTTCTCGACATGGGCGAGCCCGTGCGAATCATCGACCTCGCCCGCGACATGATCCGCCTCTCGGGCGCGGACCCCGATCGCATTCGCGTTGTGTTCACGGGCTTGCGCCCGGGCGAGAAGCTCTTCGAGGAGCCGCTCGCCTCGGACGAGGCCACGCTCGCGACGCCCCACCCGAAGCTCTTCATCGCCCACGCGCGCACGACGGGGGGCGATGCCGTCGATCAGGCGATCGACTGGCTGGAGCGCGACCGCGCTGCCGACGATGCCGAGGTCAGGGCCTGCCTCAAGGCGTGGATTCCCGAGTACGTCCCGCGCGGCGAGGTCGGCGCTCCGCCCGCGAACAGCGAGCGCATCGTCGCGCTGCGCGCCCGCTGAAGCGGCCGCGGGCGCCTAGCCGAGGCTCACGCCCAGCGACCGCACCGCGGCCGTCACCGCGTCGAGCTCGACCGCATCCATGCAGCGCGGATGCGCGCACTGATCGAGCGTCCGTCCGCAGCGGCGCAGCCACGCGATCTCGCGCCCGAACAGGACGCGCTGATCGCGGCACGGGAACGGATCGACGGTGACGGCGCGATACGGCGCCTCGCGCCAGAACGCGCCCGCACCGGAGAGCGCCGCGGACCCCGGTCCGAAAAGCGCGACCGTGGGCACGCCGACCACCCGTCCGAGGTGGGCGATGCCGGTGTCGGGGCTCACCAGAACCGCCGCTCCGGCGAGCACGTGCCAGAGTTGCGCGAGCGACGTGGTTCCGGCGAGCGAGCGGTGGCGCGCCTCCGGGTCGCAGGCGCGCACCAGGGATTTCTCCAGCGGCCCCGCGGACCAGATCGGCTCGATGCCCTGGGCGGCGAAGCGCGCGGCGAGCGCCGTCCAGCGCGCCGGGTTCCAGCGCTTGAGCGGCGTGCTGGCGCCGACATGGAGCACCGCGTAGGGCCCCGAGCGCTCGAGGATCGGCGCGGCGGCCGGCGCGGGCCAGTGTTCCGGCCTGAAGGCGGCCGGCGGAGGGCCTTCGACGAGCCCGGCGACCATGTCGCTCCAGGCTGCGGGAACCTCCGGATAGTGCCAGAGCTCGTCGATCGGCCAGTTCTTGGTGGGCGGGCGATCGCCCGCGAAGGCGACGATCCAGCGCGCGTCGAGCGCGAGCGCGAGCCAGCTCATGCGGTTGTCGCCGGGGACGAGCGCCAGATCGAATCCGCTTTCCGCCCACAACGGCGAGGCGGCGGGCTCCAGCGGCCTCCAGCCGATCGCCCGGAGGCCGTACGGCGCCCCCGTATAGAGCGGGGCGTACGCCTCGGGGAGCGCCATCACGATGTCCGCCGCCGGATGACGCTCGCGAAGCTTGGCCACGAGCGCGGTCAGCATGAGCGTATCGCCGAGCAGGAGGTGGTGCGCGATCAGGATTCGCTCCGGATCGAACGGCCGCGAGCGACGACCTCCGCTCGCGAGGCGCGCGAGGAGGGCGCGGCACACGACCCGCGCGCGGCCCGGAAAGCGGCTGCGCGCGCTAGCGATAGCGGTTGGCATCGGCGGCGCGGCGAAACACCGCCTCCATCGCGTCGAGCATCTTGCGGATGCCGAACCGCGAGTGCACCCGGTCCCGCGCGGACCATACCAGGCGCGAAACGAGCGCGGCGTCGCCGAGCAGCCGGTCGATGCCTGCCGCGAGCGCGACCGCATTCTGCTTGGCGACGACCAGCGCGGTGGCGTCGTTGATCGCGATCTCGCCGATCGCGCCGACGTCGGTCGTTACGCAGGGCGCGCCGACGGCCATCGCCTGCACGAGCCCTTGCGGGACGCCCTCGTTCGCGTAGGAGGGCAACGCGAAGACGTCGAACGCCTGCAGCCATGGCACGACGTCTTCCTGGTTGCCGGCGAAGCGCACGCGATTCGCGAGCCCGAGCGAGCGGACCTGGGCGGTGAGCGCCTCGGCCTGCGGGCCGTCGCCCACGATCACCAGCTGCGCGTCGCGATGGGTGAGCAGCGTCATCGCCTCGACGAGATAGCGGTGTCCCTTCCAGCTGCGCAGCGTGGCGACGATGCCGACGAGCGGTACGTCGGCGGGCAGTTCGAGGGCGTTGCGCGCGGCCTCCTTGTCGCCCGCGGCGAAGCGCTCGAGGTCGACGCCGGTGGGGATCGAAGTGACGCGCGCTGGCGAAACGCCGTTCGCCTGGATGAGCTGCTGGCGGATCGCCTCGCCGGTCGTGACGATCTCGGCGGTCGCGCGTGTGTAGAGCCAGCGCGTGGCCGCGTCGGTCGGGACTCTCGCCGAGATGTGGCGCGTGCGAACGAGCGCTGGCGGACGGCGCCGCCCCAGCCAGAAAGCGCGGCACGCGAGCGCCGCGAGCCAGCTGTCGGTCGAGCTGTGGCAGTTGACGACGTCGATACGCTCGCCCGACAGCGCGCGCCGCAGCGCGATGAGACCGAGCGGGTCCTTGCGGCCGATGGGCAGGGCGACGACCGGCACGTCGAAACGCTCGGCCTCGCGGAAGATCGGCGCTTCCCGCGGGCTCGCGACCCGCACGTCGTGACCGCGCCGGCGCAATCCCGCCGCTTCAGTGAGAATGCGAAGCTCCTGGCCGCCCCAACCCAGCGAGGACTCGGTATGCAGAATGCGCAGACTGGATGTCCTTCAGGCCACGGCCGCCGCAGCGGCGAACTGGATGCGGTGCAGCTTCGCGTAGAGCCCGTCGCGCGCGAGCAGCTCCGCGTGCGTTCCCTGCTCGACGATCCGTCCGCCGTCGAGCACCGCGATGCGGTCGACCCGCTCGATGGTCGACAGCCGGTGGGCGATGACGATCGTCGTCCGCCCGCGCATCAGCGTCTCCATGGCGGCTTGCACGTGCCGCTCCGACTCGGAGTCGAGCGACGAGGTCGCCTCGTCGAGGATGAGCAGGGGCGCGTTCTTGAGGATCGCCCGCGCGATCGCGATCCGCTGGCGCTGGCCGCCGGAAAGGCGCACGCCATTCCCGCCGACGAGGGTGTCGAAGCCCTCGGGCAGCGCGCGGATGAAGTCGAGCGCATGCGCCGCCGCCGCCGCCTGCTCGATTTCCTCGCGGGAGGCGTTGGACATGGCGCCGTAGGCGATGTTGGCCGAGATGCTGTCGTCGAACAGCACGACGTCCTGGCTCACCAGCGCGAGCTGGCTGCGCAGGTTGGCGAGCGTGAGCGTCTTGATGTCGTGGCCGTCGAGCATCACCCGTCCGCTCGTGGGGTCGTAGAAGCGCGGAACAAGATTGACGAGCGACGTCTTGCCGCTGCCCGAGGGGCCGACCAGCGCCACCGCCTCTCCGGGAGCGATGGCGAGGCTCACGTCGCTCAGGGCGTTGCGCTCGCCGCCGGCGTAGCGCAGCGAGATGTGCTCGAAGCGAAGCTCGCCGCGCACCTGCTCGAGCTCGAGCGTGCCCCGGTCCTCCTCGGGGCGCTGGTCGATCAGCCCGAAGATGCTCTCCGCCGCGGCAAGCCCCCGCTGGATGTTGGTGTTGACGCCGGACATCGAGCGCAGCCGGTCGATGAGCGTCAGCAGGCCCGCGACGTACGCGCCGAACTTCGCGGCGTCGAAGCCCCCGAGTTCGCTTTGCTTGAGCACAAGGTAGACGATCAAGCCGACCGCGCACGCGCCGACGAACTGCAGGAGCGGCGAGCTCGCCGCGCTGGCCGAGGACTGCTTCGCCATCGATTGCCTCAACCGGTTGGCGGCCGAGACCGCGCGGTTCCTTTCGTAGGCGTGGCCGCCGAAGACCTTGATCAGGCGGTGGCCGCTCACGATCTCCTCGAGCACGTGGGCAATCGAGCCCGTGCGCTGCTGGACGTCGCGCGCGACGCGGCGCAGGCGCCTGCTGAAATAGCGCGTGACGGCCGCGACCAGAGGCAGCACGACCAGCAGGACGATCGTGCGCTCCCAGTCGAGGTAGAAGAGCAGACCCAGCGAGCCGACGATCGTCAGAACGCCGCGCACCGCGGTGGTGATCGCGCTCGAGCTCGCCGCCGCAAGCTGATAGGCGTCGAAGGTGAACTTGGAGATGAGGCGCCCCGACGACTGCGCGTCGTAGTAGGCCGTCGGCAGGCTGAGCAGCCGCTCGATCATCTGCCGGCGCAGGTCGAACACCACTCGGTGCCCCGTCCAGGCCATCCCGTACTCGGACATGAACGAACCCAGGCCTCGCAGCAGGAACACCGCCACCACGAAGAGCGGGAGCTGCAGTGTCGTCGACGGATCGGGGTTCTGCAGCTTCTGGATGATGGGCATCACCATGTACGCCATGATGGTGTCGCCCGCGGCGACCACGAGCATGCCGGCGAGCGCGAGCGCGAATGCCCACCAGTAAGGGCGGACGTACCGGAGCAGGCGCCGGTAGAGGAGCAGGCCGGAGGACAAGATCGAAAGAGCGCGGCGGGAGCGCCGGCGTGGCGGAGTGCAGCCGATTATAGCTCAGCGCGACGGGCCCTTCGGCCCCGCCTGCCCCGCCGCGTGCGCCGCCGCCAGGAGGTCGCGGTAGAGAAGCACGAGGCGCAGCGTCATCGCGGCGGGAGTCAGCGGCAGCACCGCCTCGCGGGCGCGCGCTCCGAGGGCCGCGCGCGCCGCGGCGTCGGTGAGCGCGGTCATGTGCGAGACGAGCGAGTCGACATCGCTCGCGGGGCAGACGAATCCCGCGTCGTGCTCGAGGACCAGCTCGGCGGCGCCGGACTTGGTGCTCGTCACAACGGGCAGCCCGCAGGCCATCGCCTCCAGCGCGGCGTTGGGGCAGGGATCGTAGATCGTCGGCAAAACGAAAGCATCCGCGGCACCGAAGAACGGACGCGGATCCTCCTGCGGCCCGAGGAGCGCGACGCGATCGGCGACGCCGAGCTCCTGCGCGAGGCGCTTGTAGTGGCCGCGGGCCTTGTCCCGGCCGACCACGAACAGGTAGGGTTGGCCCGGCACGCGGGCCAGCGCGGCGATCGCCCGTGCGACGCCCTTGCGGGCGTAGCCGGACCCGACGAGCAGGAAAACGACAGCTTCTTCGGGGACGCCGAGCTTCTCGCGCACCGGGCCGCGATGCTCCCGCAGGCGCGGCGAGAAGTCCTCGCTGTCCACCGCGTTGTAGACGAGGTGCAGCGCGGCCTCGGCGAAGCCGAAGCGCTCGCGGATCTCTTCCTTGACCATCTTCGAATTACAGATGACCGCGCGCAGCGCGGGGCTGGCGAAGAGCCGCCGCTCGGTGTCGAGCACGTAGCGGTGGTACGGGCTCCATTTGATGAGGCTTCGCGCGAGCGGGGTGGCTTCGCGAAGCCGCTCCTCGAGATAGACCTGGTGCACCCCGTCGCCGGCGCGAAAGACGTCGCAGCACAGCAGCCGCTCGTGCGATTGCACGAGCTCGGGCGGATGACGGGAGATCTTCTCGCAGACAGCACGCGCGAACCCGCGGTCCCGCCACAGCCGGCCGGCGTACGGCGGGTTGCAGAGCACGGGCTCGATCAGCTGCAGGCGCGTCTGCGGCCAGCTCCGCGTGTAGAGCGTGATCGCGATATGGCGCTCGAGCAATGCCTCGAGCGCGGCCTCGACGAAGCGCTCGGCGCCGCCGTAGGGCGTATAGCGCTGGCGGATGATCGCGAGCCTCATCGCGGCGAGGACGTCTCGGCCAGCAGCTCGCGCAGCGCCGCGTGCACCCGCGAGGGCGCGAGCGAGGTCAGGCACTCGGAGAGCTTGCCGCCGCCGCAGCCGTCGATGCCGCAGGGGCGGCAGCTGTGCTCGAGGGAGGAGACGATGCGATGCGGCACGCGCCAGGGCCCCCACTCGAGCTCGCCGCTGGGGCCGAACAGCACGACGACCGGAGTGCGCATCGCGGCGGCGATGTGCATCGGCGCCGAATCGACGCCGACGAAGGCCCGCGCATCGCGAATCAGCGCCGCGAGCTCGGGCAGCTCGAGCGCGCCCGAAAGATCGACGACCATCGAGCGGGCGCCCCCGACGAGAGCCAGCGTCGCGTCGATCAGCTTGCGCTCGCGCGGTTCGGGCGCCCCGGTCAGCACGACGCGCCAGCCGTCGGCGGCGATCGACTCGATCAGCGCCGCGTAGCCCTCCGGAGTCCACGCCTTGAACAGCCACCGCGTGCCGGGGTGCAGCACGACGAAGCGCGAGGCTTCGAGCCGATGCTCGGCCAGCAGCGCGCTCACGCGCGCCGAGCTGTGCGGGCCGGGGACGAGCACGAGCGCGCGCTCATCCGCGGCCGGCTGCAGTCCCAGCCGGCGCAGCGCGTCCAGGTTGCATTCGACCATGTGCCGCGGGCGGGCGAGCGGCAGGCGGTAGTAGTGCGAGAAGCTCGTCCGCCAGAGCCAGTCCGCCCGGGGACGCTCGCGGGCGACGGCGTAGCGCACCCTCAGCAGGCGCGCGAGCCACGCGCCGCGGGGGTGCTCGGTAAGGTGGACGAGCAGGTCGAAGCGTCGCGAGGACAGGCTGCCGAGCAAGACGCCTTCGGCCCGGGCCTGCTGCCACAAGCCGCGGCGCTTCCAGTCGCGATCGATGGTGTGAACCCGGGCGATCGCGGGATGGCCCTCGAGCATGGGGGCGGTCTCGCGATAGACCAGCGCGTCGAGTTCGGCGTCGGGCAGCGCGCGCCGGAGCACCGTGAAGACGGGCGAGGCGAGCAGCACGTCCCCGTGATGACGTAGCTTGGTGACGAGCACCCGTCGCACCAGACTCGTGTCGATCGCGTCCGGCGGACCGTTCGGCATGCAGGCGAAGATACCAAAGCGCTTTGTCGCTTACAAACCAGCCCGCAGCGAAGCAGTCAGGGCTTACTCGTCGATGAAGCGGCGTGGTTACTTTGTCTCGGCACGATCGGGTAGAATCGATCGGAACCCGCCACCCGCCGCCGCGATCCCTCCGCCATGCCCCTCGAGGCCGCCTCCGCCGCGCTCAAGGCGCAGATCCTCGCCGAGGCCTTACCCTACATCCAGCGGTTCCACGACAAGGCGATCGTAGTCAAGTACGGCGGCAACGCCATGACCGAGGCCGCGCTCAAGGCGGGCTTCGCGCGCGACGTCGTGATGCTGAAGCTGGTCGGGATGAATCCAATCATCGTCCACGGCGGCGGACCCCAGATCGGCGACCTGCTGAAGACGATGGGCATCGCGAGCGAGTTCCGGCAGGGGATGCGGGTCACCGACGAGAAGGTCATGAATGTCGTCGAGATGGTGCTCGGCGAGCTCAACCAGGAGATCGTGGGCCTCATCAACCAGCACGGCGGCCGCGCCGTGGGGCT
Source organism: Casimicrobiaceae bacterium (assembly GCA_035501595.1). Taxonomy (GTDB): domain Bacteria; phylum Pseudomonadota; class Gammaproteobacteria; order Burkholderiales; family Casimicrobiaceae; genus PALSA-1003. The sequence continues at coordinate 94,414 of DATJVX010000026.1, forward strand.
TACGGGCCAGGACGGCGCCTTCATCCACGCCAAAAAGATGCTGCTCAAGAGCGAGACGGACGACGCCACGCCGGTGGATATCGGTCTCGTGGGCGAGATCGAGCGGATCGATCCCGAGCTGATCCAGCTCCTGGACTCGCGCGACTTTGTGCCCGTCATCGCGCCGATCGGCGTCGGCCGCGACGGCGAGGCCTACAACATCAACGCCGATCTCGTGGCCGGCAAGCTCGCCGAGACCCTCAAGGCGGAGAAGCTCGTGCTCATGACCAACACCCCCGGCGTGCTCGACAAGCGAGGCACGCTGCTGACCGGGCTCAGCGCCAGCGAGATCGATCGGCTGTTCGCCGACGGGACGATCCACGGCGGCATGCTGCCCAAGATCGGGTCGGCGCTCGATGCGGTGAAGAACGGCGTCCGCAGCTCGCACATCATCGACGGACGCGTCGAGCATGCGCTGCTGCTCGAGGTCCTCACCAACGAAGGCGTCGGCACGATGATCAGGGCGGACTGACCCATGGCTGCGAAACCAGGCGAAAGAAAAGAGAAGATCCTGCAGACCCTGGCGGAGATGCTGGAGACTCCGCGCGGCGACAAGATCACGACCGCCGCGCTGGCAGGCAGGCTCGACGTGTCCGAAGCGGCCCTCTACCGGCACTTCGCCAGCAAGGCGCAGATGTTCGAGGGGCTGATCGAGTGGATCGAGCGCGAGCTGTTCACACGCATCAACGGGATCACCAGCGAGACGACCGACGGGGTGGCGCAGGCGACCAAGATGGTCTCGCTGCTGCTCGGCTTTGCGGAGAAGAATCGGGGCATGACGCGGGTGCTGATCGGCGACGCGCTGGTGAACGAGGACGAGCGGCTCCAGGTGCGCATGAATCAGCTCTACGACCGTGTCGAGGCCGCGCTGCGGCAGGCGCTCAAGGTGGCGCAGGCGGGCGGATCGTGGTCGGGCGACCCGGCCGCGCAGGCGAACGCGCTGCTCGCCTTCGTGCTCGGCCGGTGGCTGCTGTTCGCGAAGTCCGGATTCAAGCGCCTTCCGCAGGAGCACTGGGAGACGCAGCGGGCGTATCTGTTCGGCTGACGCCCGGCGAGAGACGCGGCCCCGCAGCGCGGGCGGGTCGGGCTCCCAATGCCGGCAGCCGCGGCTTCAGACGGCCTGCACCGGCGAGGGCGCGAGCCGGCAACCGGTGATGCGCCACGAGCCTTTCTGTTTCTCGACCGTGTAGAGCGCGACCAGCACCCTATTGTCGCGACCGATGAGGCGCAGCGGCTGAACGATGAGGCCGTCGACGACCGCGCCTTCTAGAAACTCGGTGTGCCGCGCGTCGAGAAGCGGCGCATAGGCGGCCCGGACCATCGCCATGAAGCTGCGCGCGTCGTCGAACTGCGCGCGAATCCCGGGGCTCGCGTAGCTGAATGCGCGATCGCCGTCTCCGGCGCGCAGCGCGGCGAGCTGCTGCGAGACGACTCGCTTGATGGCGGTCCAGTCGGCGCGCGCGAGCTTCGGTTCCTCCGCGCCGACCGTGCCGGCGAAGCACGCCGACGCGGCGGGCCCGAGCGCAAGGAGGCGAAGCGCGCGGCGGCGGTTCACGGGCGCTGCGGACCGCAGACGGGGCAGCGCGGGTCCTTCGCGACCCGCACCTCGCGCCATTCCATCGCGAGCGCGTCGAGCAGCAGGAGCCGCCCGGCGAGCGATCGGCCGGCGCCCGCGAGGAGCTTGAGCCCCTCCGCGGCCTGGGTGGCGCCGACGATGCCGACCAGCGGCGCGAAGACGCCCATCGTCGAGCAGCGCGTTTCCTCGAGCTCGTCGCCCTCTCCGAAGAGACAGTGATAGCAGGGGCCCGCGGGATCGCGGGTGTCGAACACCGCCACCTGTCCGTCGAAACGGATCGCCGCTCCCGAGACGAGCGGCTTGCCGGCGGCGACGCAGGCGCGGTTCACCGCGTGCCGGGTGGCGAAGTTGTCGCTGCAGTCAGCGATCACATCGGCGGCTGCGACCAGCGGCTCGAGCTCGCGAAGACCCACACGCTCCGGCACGACGACGAGCTTCACTTCCGGATTCACGGCGTGGATGCGCGCGCGTGCAGCTTCGACCTTCCGCCGGCCGACGGCTTCGGTATCGAACAGGATCTGCCGCTGCAGATTCGTCAGATCGACGTCGTCCGCGTCGACGAGCGTGAGCGTCCCGACGCCCGCGGCGCCGAGGAACTGCGCGACCGGATTGCCCAGGCCGCCCACTCCGACGATCAGCGCGTGCGACTCGCCGAAGCGCTGTTGCGCGTCGACGCCCAGCTCGGAGAGCAGGATGTGGCGGCTGTAGCGCAGAAGCTGGCGGTCGTCCATGGAAGTCGAGGCAAAAACGCCCGGGCGAGCCGGGCGTTTTCACGAGGAGATTGCGGGCGCGGCTATTGCGGCTTCGCCTGCGCCGAGACGGCCTTGCTCGAGGCCATCACCGGGAGTCCCTTGAGCTGGTTGAGGGCCTGCTGCAGCTGGAAATCGTCCGAGGCGCCGAACTCGAAGCGCGGAGGAAGCACTGTGTCCGACCCGCTCTTCGCCGCGGGCTTGCCTTCCACGCTGCCGGAGGTCTGCGCTGCGGCCGACTTGGCCTTCGCGTTCGGGCCTGAATCCGACGGTGCCCCGGGTCCGGGAACCTCGAGGTGGTGCTCCAGATTGGCCTCGCGCAGCCGGCTCGGGAGATCGCGTCCGTCGTCGACCGCGACGTCGGGCTCGATCCCCTTGGCCTGTATCGAGCGGCCGTTGGGCGTGTAGTAGCGCGCCGTGGTGAGCTTCAGACCCGTGTTGTGCCCCAGGGGGAGGATCGTCTGCACCGAGCCTTTGCCGAAGGTCTGCGTGCCCATGATCACCGCGCGTTTGTGATCCTGCAGCGCGCCGGCGACGATCTCGGACGCCGATGCGGTGCCGCCGTCGACCAGCACGACCATCGGCACGGTCTTGATGCCCGGAGGGAGATCCTTCAGATAATCCTCGCCGCGGCTGCGCAGGTAGTTCTCCTTGCTCGCGGAAAGCCGCATGCGGGCGTCCGGCGTGCGGCCGTCGGTGTAGACCACCAACGCATCCTTGGGCAGGAACGCCGCCGACACGCCGACCGCCGTCGGGAGGAGGCCGCCCGGGTCCGTTCTCAGGTCGAGCACGAGGCCCGCGAGATCACCCTGCTTGTAGAGATCCTTGATCGCCTTGGCCAGGTCGTCGCCCGTGCGCTCCTGGAACTGGCGGATGCGAATGTAGCCGTAGCGGGGCTCGATCATCTTCGCCTTCACGCTCTTCACGACGATCTCTTCGCGCGTGAGCGGGATCGTGAGCGGGGCGTCCAGATCCTTGCGGGCGATCGTCAGAACGATCTGCGTGCCGGGCTTGCCGCGCATCTTCTGCACGGCTTCGGTCAGCGCCATCCCGCGCGTGGCGATGTCGTCGATCTTCACGATCAGGTCGCCGGCCTTGATCCCCGCGCGGAACGCCGGGGTGTCTTCGATGGGAGAGACGACCTTGATGAAGCCGTCCTCGACACCGACCTCGATGCCGAGGCCGCCGAACTTGCCCTGCGTCGAGACCTGCAGCTCCCGGTACGCATCGGCGTCGAGAAAGTCCGAATGGGGGTCGAGCCCATGGACCATCCCGTTGATCGCTTCCTTGATGAGCTTGTCGTCGGAGACGGGCTCGACGTAGTCGCTCTTGATCCGGCCGAACACCGCCGAGAAGAGCTGCAGGTCGTCGTAGGGGATCGGAAGCCGAGCCTCCTTGTCCGCCATCGCCGAGAAATTCAGGCTCAGCAGCACGCCAAGAACCGCGCCGAGACCCACCAACCCCGCCTTTTTCCAGCCGTTGCCCATCGTCGACCCCACTCGTCTTGCGCCCTGCGCGGCCAGCCCACCCGTCCGCTGCTAGGGCAGTATACGCCCGTTTATCCGTCGCCGAGCCGCTCGCCCGGCCTTCCAGCTGCGCCTTCGCGTCGTCTGTCGCACGACTGACGGCGACCATCGATGACATGCGCATAGCTCGCTTGCCGTGCGGCACGCTCGAGCCGACCGGCGGCTGCGCGGACGACGCTTGAGACGAAGGCAAGTGCTGTGGACCGTCGGCGCGGCCTCGAGTTCCGGCCTGCGAGGCGAGACCTGGTGACCGCGCGTTTCGCCCCAATGTCCGCTACGTCGACCGGTGCCCGCGAAATCGGTCGCGCGACGCCGAGTGCCAGGCGTCGCTCGCATTCGACTACGCTATCATTTTGCCTGGTTTCCCTCCCATCGCCTTGGGGCGAGCCCGATGACACTGCAATTCCTCCAGGAAAACTGGTACCTGATTCTTGTCCTCGTCGTCTCGGGAGGCATGCTCGTCTGGCCGTACTTCCAGGGCCGCTTCTCTCCGGTGCGCGAGCTCGGCCCCTTCGAGGCAACGGCGCTCATCAACCGCCGCAACGCGGTTCTGGTCGACGTTCGCGAAGCCGGCGAGTACCAGGGCGGCCGCATCGCCAATGCGGTGAGCCTGCCCCAGTCGCAGCTGCAAACGCGCGTCGCGGAGTTCAAGAAGCTTGCTTCGCGCCCGGTGATCGCCTATTGCGAGCGCGGTCAGCGCAGCCGCACGGCGGCGGGAGCGCTGGCCAAGCTCGGCTTCGGCGAGGTGTATTCGCTGCGCGGCGGTCTGCGGGCCTGGGCCGACGCGGGGCTGCCGATCGAGAAGGGTGCCTGAAGGGCGATGAGCCCGATCACGATGTACTCGACGGCAGTGTGCCCGTTCTGCGTGCAGGCCGAACGGCTGCTGCGCGCCAAGGGGGTGTCCGAGATCGACAAGATACGCGTCGACCTCGAACCCGCCCGCAGACAGGAAATGATGGAGAAAACGGGGCGCCGGACGGTGCCTCAGATCTACATCGGCGGGCAGCACGTCGGCGGCTACGACGACCTGGTCGCCCTCGACCGCGCCGGCAAGCTCGCTCCTATGCTCGCGGGTGAGCGGGCCTGACCGCTGCGGTATAATCGCTCGTTTCGTCCTACTCACCGGGAAATCGCATGGCTGACCAGCAAGCACCGAGCGGACCTTCGTTCCGTATCGAGAAGATCTACCTCAAGGACCTGTCGCTCGAGAACCCGGGCGCGCCGCAGTCTTTCGCCTCGCAGGAGTCGCCCCAGGTCGAAGTGAGCCTGCGCAGCCGCGGCGAGCAGATCGACGAATCGCTGTTCGAATGCATGCTCACGATCACGGTGACCGCGAAGGCCTCCGAGAAGACCATGTTCCTGGTCGAAGCCTGCCAGGGCGGCGTGTTCCGCATCACCGGCGTGCCGCTGCCCGAGATCCAGCCCGTCCTGGCGATCCACTGCCCCAACGTGCTCTTTCCGTACATCCGCGAAACGATCGCCGACGCCATCACCCGCGCCGGGTTCCCCCCGGTGCACCTGGACCCGATCAACTTCGAGCTGCTCTATCAGCAGCAGATGGCTGCCATGCAACAGCAGCAACAGCAGCCGCAAGTCGCCGCCCAGGCCTAAAGGCTTCGGCATGCGGTCGCGCGCTGTGCGTGCCGCCGCGGCGTTGCTGGCCGCCGCGGCAGGTGTCGCGGCGGCGGCCGACTTCCGTTCGACCAGCGAGGCGGCGATCCTCTACGACGCGCCGTCGGTCAAATCCAAGGCGCTGTATGCGCTCGGACGCGACTATCCGCTGGAAGTGATCGTCAGCGTCGAGGGCTGGCTCAAGGTTCGCGACGCCGGCGGGACCGTCGCCTGGATCGAGAAAAAGGCGATCAGCGAGAAGCGCACGCTGATGGTGCGCACGCCGACTGCCGAGATCGTCGCGCAGCCGGAACCTTCCGCACCCGTCGTGTTCAAGGCCGAGCAGGGCGTGCTGCTCGAGCTCGCCGATCCATCCTATGCGACGGCGACGCCCGGCTGGGCGAAGGTCCGCCACCGCGACGGACAGGTCGGCTTCGTGCGGATTCAGCAGGTCTGGGGTCTGTAGCGGCCCGTCTCTCCGGGCGCCGTCGCGATGGAGACTGTCGCCATTCTCGGCGCCGGCGCGTGGGGCACCGCGCTGGCCATCCATCTCGCGCGAACCCGCGGCTCGCCGGCGATCCGCCTGTGGGCGCGCGACCCGGAGCAGGCGCGTGCGGTCGCGTCCACGCGCGAGAACGCGCGCTATCTCCCCGGAGCCGCGCTCCCGCCGTCGATCGCCGTCACGGCGGATCTCGGCGCGGCGCTTGCCGGCGCAACGCTGGTCGCGGTGGCCACGCCCGCGAGCGCACTCCTCCAGGTCGTCGCGGCGGCGCGACCTCTGACGGCGGCGCCATTGCTCTGGATGTGCAAAGGCTTCGTCGCGGGGCACGCGCTGGCGCACCGTGTCGTCGCGCCGGAGTGGCCGGCGCCGGTCGGTGCGATCTCCGGGCCGTCGTTCGCGGAGGAAGTCGCCCGCGGCCTGCCGGCGGCGGTCACGGTAGCGGCGACCGAGCCGGCGACGGCCGAGCGCGTCGCGCAGTGCCTGCGCGGCAAGAGCTTCCGCGCCTATGTGAGCGACGATCTGACCGGGATCGAAGTCGGCGGAGCCGTCAAGAACGTGCTGGCGATCGCGGCCGGCGCGAGCGACGGGCTCGACTTCGGCCACAACGCGCGTGCGGCGCTCATCACGCGCGGGCTCGCCGAAACGGGACGGCTCTCCGCAGTGCTCGGCGGCAAGCGCGAGACCTTGATGGGGCTCGCCGGGCTCGGCGACCTCGTGCTCACGTGCACGGGGGATCTCTCGCGCAACCGCCGCGTCGGGCTGGCGCTCGCGCAGGGCCGGCCGCTTGCGGCCATCCTCGCCGAACTCGGGCACGTCGCGGAGGGCGTCACTGCGGCGCGCGCGCTGCGCGAGCTCTGCGTGAGCACGAGCGTCGACATGCCGATCTGCGCGGCGGTCTACGACGTGCTCTATGAGCATCTCGCGCCGCGCCGCGCGGTCGAGGCGCTGCTCGGGCGCGAGCCCGGCGCGGAGTTCGAATGAGAGAGGACGCTCTTCCATGCCTTGCCACTGCGTCGTTACAGCCGCAGGCGCTGCGCTGATCGTGGCGAGCGCGCTCGCCTCGGCCGCGCCTGCCTTCGCTCCGCCGCCCACACCCGCCCGGCCGGTCGTGGACGAGGTGCACGGCGTGCGCCTCACCGACCCGTATCGCTGGCTCGAGGACGGCAGGAGCGCCGAGGTGCAGGCGTGGACCAGGACGCAGCACGAGGCGACCGTGGCCTGGCTCGATGCCAACGCGCCGCCGGTCGCGGGCCTGCACGAGGAGCTCACGGCGTACTTCGACCGCGACATCACGCAGCCGCCGTTCTACAGGAAGGGCCGCGAGTTCTTCTACCGGACGCGCAAGGGCGAAGCGCAGGCCAAGGTCTACACCCGGCTCGACGGCAAGGAGCTTCTGCTCTTCGATCCGATCGCGCTCGATCCTTCCGGCAAGACCAGCGTCGGCGCGTTCGTGCCGAACCGCGACGGGAGCCGCGCCGCCGTGGCGACGTACAGCCGCGGCTCCGAGATCACCGACTACCGCGTGATCGATACGAAGACCGGCGAGCAGATCGGGCCGCTCATGCCCGGCATCGGCGCGTTTCACTGGGCGCGCGACGAGCGCTACGCCTACGTGAGCCCGCGCACGAGAGAGTCGATCGACAGGCAGGATCCGCAGCGCTGCTACCGCCACAAGCTTGGCGACGATCCGAAGAGCGACCTGCTGCTGATCGCGATGACCGACGCCAAGGACTGGTGCTCGGTGTACGAGCCGGAGGAGGCCGACGTCACCGTGTTCGAGACCGGCGACTTCTACTCGAACACGATCCGCATCCGCCCGCTCGGGTCCGGCGCCGAGCCGACGACCATCTATTCCAGCAGGGAGTTTCGAGCCCAGGCGGAATTCCGCAAGGACCGCATCTACTTCGTCACCAACGACCACGCCCCGAACTTCAAGCTGATGGCGGCGAGCTACGCCGAGCCGGGGTTCGAGCGCTGGCAGGTACTCTGGCCGGAGCAGGACACCGTGCTCGACAGCGTGGAGGTGACCCGCGACTGGCTGCTGATCCGCGACAAGAAGGACGTGCTCACGCGCCTATGGGTGCACGATCACGCGGGGCGCCGGGTGCGCGAGCTGCCGCTGCCCGAGCTGGGCAACGTCACCCACAGCAGCTACGACATCGACGAAGACGCGGTCTACGCGACCGTCTCGACGTTCACCGCGCCCGGCAAGCTCTACCGGATCGACGGCAACGCGCTCGGGTGGTCGCTGGTGTGGCAGGACGAGCCGCCGCTCGACACTTCGCAGATCGAATCGAAGCTCGTCTTCTATCCGTCGAAGGACGGGACGCGGATCCCGATGTTCCTGTCGTACCGGAAGGGCATGAAGCTGGACGGGTCCAACCCCGTCTTCCTCTACGGCTACGGCGGATTCAACATCGGCATCGAGCCCGGGTACCTGCGGAGCTGGGCGACGTTCATCAATCGCGGCGGCGTCTTCGCCGAGGCCGGCATCCGGGGCGGCGACGAGTACGGCGAGCGCTGGCACGAGGCGGCGAAGTTCGCGAACAAGCAGAATACGTTCGACGATTTCGCGGCCGCGGCGGAGTGGCTGGTCCGCGAGCGCTACACGACCCGCGACCGGCTGATGATCGGCGGAGGCAGCAACGGCGGGCTGCTCGTCGGGGCGATGCTCACGCAGCGGCCCGATCTCTTCGTCGCCGCGGTCTGCCAGGTTCCGCTGCTCGACATGGTGCGCTTCCACAAGTTCCTGATCGCGCGCTACTGGATCGCAGAGTACGGCGACCCGGACAAGGCCGAGGACTTCGCCTACCTGCTGCGCTACTCGCCCTACCAGAACGTGCGCGAGGGCGTGAACTTCCCCGCCACGCTGGTGACGGCGGGCGAATACGACTCGCGCGTCGACCCCGTGCACGCCAAGAAGTTCGTTGCCCGGGTGCAGAATCACCCCGGCCAGGTCGAGCCCTTCCTGCTGTACATGGACTTCGACAGCGGCCACGGCTACGGCAAGGCGAAGGAGCAGGTCATCCGCGACCGCGAATACGAGCTGCGGTTCGTCTTCTCGCGGCTGGGGATGCGCTAGCGGGCTCCGCGCCCGCTGCCGGTCACGACGCGCCGCCGAATCCCGTCTGGCGCCACGCCTCGTAAACCGCGATCGCCACCGCGTTCGAGAGGTTCAGGCTGCGCAGGCCCGCGCGCATCGGGATGCGCAGGCGTGACGCGGGCGGGAACTCGCCGAGGATCGCGTCCGGCAGCCCGCTGGTCTCGCAGCCGAAGACCAGCACGTCCTCGGCGTCGAGGGCGCAGGCGTAGAGCGAGCGCGTGCCCCGGGTCGTGAGCGCGAACCAGCCGCGCGTCCGGCCCGCGGCGAGGGCGACGCGACACGCCGCCCAGTCGTGGTGAACGACGAGGCGCGCGTACTCGTGGTAATCGAGGCCCGCGCGCTTCAGCTCGCGATCGTCGAGACGGAAGCCGAGCGGCTCGACCAGGTGAAGCTCGGCGCCGGTATTGGCGGCGAGGCGGATGACATTGCCGGTGTTCGGCGGAATCTCCGGATGGACGAGGACGATCGCCACCATGGGCGGGGAGTCTATCCCGCGGACGGCGGCAAGGTGCGTGCGACCACCCAGTTCTCGATCCGCGCCGCGCCGGCGCGGCGGAGCGTCGCCGCGAGCTCCGCGAGGGAGGCGCCGGTGGTCATCACGTCGTCGACGACGGCGATCGACAGCCCCTCGAGGTCGAGCTCGCAGACGAAGGCGCCGCGTACGTTCTTCGCCCGCTCGCTCCACGGCAGCGCGGCCTGCGGCAACGCGGCGCGGACCCGGTGGACACCGCCGCGGACCAGTGGAATGCGCCAGTGGCGCGCCAGCACGCGCGCGATCTCGAAAGCCTGGTTGTAGCCGCGCTGGCGCTGGCGCTCGGGCGCGAGCGGCACGGCGATCAGGCGCTGCGGAGGCGCAGCGGCGCTGCCGCGCCGGCGCTCGGCGATGGCCAGCGCACACCATTCGGCGAGCGCGAGCCGGCCGTGATACTTGAATGCGTGCATGAGCCGGTCGACGGGGAACGCGTAGGCGAAGGCGGCCAGCGTCGCGTCGTACGGCGGCGGCTCGGCGAGGCAGGCGCCGCAGATTTCGCCGGCCGGCGTGGGCAGCGCGCAGGCGGGACAGGCGGCCCCGAGACGCGGGAGCGCTTGCACGCAGCCGCGGCAGAGCAGGTCCGCCCCGGACGCGCCGGCGCACAATTCGCAGCGTTGCGGCAGGGCGCGCCTGGCGACGCCGATCGCACCGCGCCGAACGTTGTCGAGCGCGTTGTCCAGGAAATTTGACAACCGCCGTCCCTCCCCCCGACACTCAGGTCGCATTCTAACCACAGCACCACGCTCATGCAGCCGCTCGCCGCCACCGCGCTCGACGGACTCGGCGCGGCGCTCGCGTACGCATGACGCGGGTCCACGTCGAGAGCCCGGGCGGGCGGGCCGCCGCTCGTCCTGCTGCACGGCTGGGCGATGCATTCGGGCCTGTTCGCGCCGATCGCGGCGCGGCTCGCCGAGCGCTTCCGCGTCCTGCTCGTCGATCTCCCTGGGCACGGGCGGAGCGCCCCGCTCGCGCCGTACACACTCGAGGCGCTGGCCGCTGCGGTCGCGGAGGCCGTGCGGCGCGCGGGCGGCGAGCCGCCGCTGACGGTGCTCGGCTGGTCGCTCGGCGGCGCAGTCGCGCTGCAATGGGCGGCGTCCGAGCCCGGGCCCGTGGCGCGACTGGTCCTGGTCGCGACCACCCCGTGCTTCGTGGCGCGGACCGATTGGCCCGGCGCGATGAGCGCCGCCACGCTGCGAAAGTTCGGCGACGAGCTGTCGGTGTCGTATCGGCTCACGCTGCAGCGCTTCGTCGCGCTGCAGGCGGCGGGCGGAGACGAGCCTCGCGAAGCGCTCGCGGCGCTGCGCTCGCAGCTCTTCGTCCGCGGCGAACCTTCGCCCGCGACGCTGCGCGAGGCGCTCGCTTGCCTCGAGGCGATCGACCTACGCTCCCGGGTCGCCGCGATCGCGCAGCCCGCCACGGTCATCGCGGGCGAGCGCGACGTCCTCGTGCCGCCGGCCGCCAGCGCCTGGCTCGCACGAACGCTGCCGCGCGCTTCGTTCCACCTGCTGCGGCGCTCGGCCCACGCGCCATTCCTGTCCCATCCGCAGGCCTTCCTGGCCGCCCTGGACGATGAGCACTGACGAGGATCGCCGGAGCGATCCGTCGCGACTCGATCCCCGGAGCGTACGCCGGTCCTTCGAGCGTGCTGCGCCGAGCTACGACTCCGCCGCCGTGCTCGAGCGGGAGATCGGGCAGCGGATGGCCGAGCGGCTCGCGCTCGTGAAGCTCGCTCCGACGGCGATCCTCGACGCGGGCTGCGGGACCGGAGACGGTCTCGCGGAGCTGCGCACGCGCTTTCCCGAGGCGCTGACGGTCGGCGTGGACATCGCGCTCGCCATGCTCACCGCGGCGCGGAGGCGCAGCGGCCTCGTCGCTGCCAGCGAGGGCACGATCCTCGCGCGGCTGCGCTTGCGCGCCGGTCGGACGCCGAAGTCGGACGCGCTCGTCTGCGCGGACGCCTCGCGGCTGCCGCTCGCCGCCGGCTGCGTCGACCTCGTATGGAGCAACCTCGTCCTGCAGTGGTTGAACGAGCCGCCCGCCGCCTTCGGCGAATTTCACCGCGTGCTGCGGGTCGGCGGGCTGCTCACGTTCACGACCTTCGGGCCCGACACGCTGCGCGAGCTGCGCGCCGCGTTCGCCTGCGCCGATCCGGCGACGCACGTGAGCCGCTTCATCGACATGCACGACCTCGGCGACATGCTCGTGGGCGCCGGCTTCGCCGACCCAGTCATGGACATGGAGAAGCTCACGCTCACCTACGACGCCGCAGGCGGGCTGATGCGCGATCTGAAGTCGCTCGGCGCCCGGAACGCCACCGTCGGCCGGCCGCGCGGGCTGACGGGCCGGCATCGCTGGCAGCGCATGCTCGAGGCGCTCGAGCGATTCCGCCGCGACGGGCGCCTGCCGGCGACGTTCGAAGTCGTGTACGGCCACGCCTGGAAACCCGAGCCGCGCACGACCGCCGACGGACGGGCGATCGTGCGGCTGCACCCGCGCGGGAGCTAGCGCGAGCGCTCGGTGCGGCTCGTTTTGCAGCGCAACCATCCGTGCTAGAATCCGTCGCCTCGTTGCAACGCTTCGGCTCGTGAGGCTTGCATGCCGGGCGCCGGGACTCCGTCGCTTCCCATCGAACCCGAGTTTTGCGTGGTTGCACGTCGGCACGACTCGCTCGGTTCCCGCTGGCGGTGGCGTCTGTTCGCGTCGCTCTGCGTCGTCTCGTTCGGGCTGGCACTCGGATTCGCTGCCCTCGGAGCGTGGCTGGTGCTGCCATACTCCGCGCTCGAGATGGGCGTGCTGTACCTGGCGTTCCGCTGGCTCGAGCGGCATGCGGCGGATTGGGAGCGCCTGAGCATCTGCGGCGAGCGGGTGATCGTGGAGCGCGATTGCGCGGGGGTTTACACGCGCCGGGAGTTCAACCGCTTCTGGGCGCGGGTCGAGGTGGAGGAGTCGGGCACTCGAGCCCGCCAGCCGCGGATCATGCTGCGCTTTGCCTCGCAGCGGTTGCGGTTCGGCGACGATCTGCCCGCGGAAGAGCGAGTCGCCGTCGCCCGCCAGTTGCGACGAGCGCTCGCGGTGCGCTAGGACGATTCGGCCAGGCGCGGGGTTGTGCGACGTGTTCGACGCGGGAATGGAGCGCATGAGAGCGGACGCCAGGGGGACAGCAACGAACGGAGCGCGCGCCGCAGGGCGCGCAGCCGCGGCGGCATTGGCTTTCGCGGGGACGACACCGGCCTGGGCGCTCAGGGAATACAACCTGCAGCCGCCGGTCACCCCGATCGCCACTCAGATCTACGATCTGCACACCTACATCATGTGGATCTGCGTCGTGATCTTCATCGGCGTGTTCTCCGTGATGTTCTACTCGATCTTCGCGCACCGCAAATCCAAGGGCCACCAGGCCGCGCAGTTCCACGAGAACACGGTCGTGGAGGTGATCTGGACGGTGATCCCCTTCCTGATCCTGCTGTTCATGGCCTTTCCCGCGACCAAGACGATACTCGCGATGAAGGACGCGAGCTCGCCGGACATGACGGTCAAGGTCACCGGCTACCAGTGGAAGTGGAGCTACGACTATCTCGACGACGGCTTCGGCTTCTACAGCACGCTCAAGACGCCCGCGACGCAGATTCGCGGCGAGGAGCCGAAGGGCGAGCACTACCTGCTCGAAGTCGACAATCCGCTCGTCGTTCCGGTCGGCAGGAAGGTCCGGCTGCTGATCACCGCGAACGACGTGATCCACTCCTGGTCCGTGCCCGCGTTCGGCGTGAAGCAGGACGCGATCCCGGGCTTCGTGCGCGATAGCTGGTTCAAGGCAGAGACGCCGGGAACCTACCGGGGCCAGTGCTCGGAGCTCTGCGGCAAGGAGCACGGCTTCATGCCGATCGTCGTCGAGGTGAAGAGCGCCGAGGACTACGGCAAATGGCTCGCCGAGCACAAGAAATCCGCCGCTTCCGCCGACGACGCGGGCAAGGTCTGGGACCAGAAAGACCTGATCGCGCGTGGTGAGAAGGTCTACGCGGCGAACTGCGCCGCCTGCCACCAGGCCAACGGCAAGGGCGTCGCCAACGCCTTTCCCGCACTGGACGGCTCCAGGATCGTCACCGGGCCGATCGCGGCACACCTGGAAACGGTCATGAACGGCGTCACGAAGGACGGCAAGCCGACCGCCATGGTCGCGTGGAAGAATGCGCTGTCCGACACCGATATCGCGTCGGTCGTCACCTACGAGCGCAACAGCTGGGGCAACCACGACGGCGACACGGTGCAGCCGGCGCAGGTCCTGGCCGCGCGCAAGTAGAGCGCGGCCGAAGGCGCGCATTGAATCGATCCGCAAGCGAGTCGACGCGAACAGGAGCAAGCCGATGAGCAGCATCCCGCACGATCACGCAGGCCACGCCGACGATCACGGCCACGCGCACCAGCCCACCGGGATCATGCGCTGGATCATGACGACCAATCACAAGGACATCGGCACGCTGTACCTGTGGTTTTCGTTCATCATGTTCCTCGCCGGCGGCTGCCTCGCGCTCACGATCAGGAGCGAGCTGTTCGAGCCCGGCCTGCAGATCGTCGACCCCGAGTTCTTCAACTCGCTCACCACGCTGCACGGGCTGATCATGATCTTCGGCGCGATCATGCCGGCCGCGGTCGGCTTCGCGAACTGGCAGGTGCCGCTGATGATCGGCGCCCCCGACATGGCCTTCGCGCGGATGAACAACTGGAGCTTCTGGCTGCTGCCCTTCGCGGCAGTGCTGCTCCTGAGCTCGTTCCTGGTGCCCGGCGGCGCGGCCTCCGGCGGCTGGACGCTCTACGCGCCGCTGTCGGTGCAGGCCGGCATGGGGATGGACCTCACGATCTTCGCGATCCACATCATGGGCGCGTCCTCCATCATGGGATCGATCAATATCATCACCACGATCCTCAACCTGCGCGCGCCGGGCATGACGCTGATGAAGATGCCGCTGTTCTGCTGGACCTGGCTCATCACGGCCTACTTGCTGATCGCGGTGATGCCCGTGCTCGCAGGCACCGTGACGATGCTGCTCACTGACCGGCATTTCGGCACCAGCTTCTTCAACGCCGCGGGTGGCGGCGACCCGGTGATGTTCCAGCACATCTTCTGGTTCTTCGGTCATCCCGAGGTCTACATCATGATCCTGCCCGCGTTCGGGATCGTGTCGACGATCATTCCGACGTTCGCGCGCAAGCCGCTCTTCGGCTACGCCTCGATGGTCTACGCCACTGCCTCCATCGCGATCCTGTCGTTCCTGGTGTGGGCCCACCACATGTTCACCGTCGGAATGCCGGCGGCGGGCCAGCTTTTCTTCATGTACATGACGATGCTGATCGCCGTGCCAACGGGCGTGAAGGTGTTCAACTGGCTCGCCACGATGTGGAAGGGCTCGATGACCTTCGAGACCCCGATGCTGTTCGCGATCGGGTTCATCTTCCTGTTCACGATGGGCGGTTTCACCGGGCTGGTGCTCGCGATCACGCCGGTCGACATCCAGCTCCAGGATACCTACTACGTCGTCGCGCACTTCCACTACGTGCTGGTCGCGGGCTCGCTCTTCGCCTTCTTCGGCGGCATCTACTACTGGCTGCCGAAGTGGTCCGGCAGGATGTACGACGAGACGCTGGGCAAGTGGCACTTCTGGCTGTCGATGATCTTCTTCAACGTGACCTTTTTCCCGATGCACTTTCTCGGCCTCGCCGGAATGCCGCGGCGGATCCCGGACTACGCCACGCAGTTCACCGACTGGAACCAGGTCGCCACGATCGGCGCCTTCGGCTTCGGCCTGTCGCAGGTGTTCTTCCTGTTCATCGTGCTGAAGACGATTCGCTCGGGCGCTCCGGCGCTGGCCCGGCCGTGGGAAGGCGCCGACACGCTGGAGTGGACCGTTCCATCGCCGGCCCCGTACCACACCTTCGAGACGCCGCCCGTCGTTTCCTGATCGCGCCATGCCCGACGCAGCGAACACCGCCGACGCGAAGCTCGCCCGCCGAGTCAACCTGCGCACGGCGCTCACGCTCGGCTCGATCGCCGCGGTGTTCTTCGGCGGCATCATCGCGGCGCAGTACACCGGCGCGAGCGCGGTGGGCTTCGGCGTCGTGGGGCTGGGGATCGTCGGCTTCCTGCTCGCCACGATCGGCCACAGCGCGGGCCGCTAGACACACGCATGAAAGCCCCAGCTCACGACGAGCCCCGCCGCGCGAACCGGCAGATGCTGGTCAAGCTCGCGGTCGTCGTCGTCGTGATGTTCGGCTTCGGCTTCGCACTGGTGCCTTTCTACGACCAGATCTGCAAGGCCACCGGCCTGCGAGACATCGACGCGCCCGACCAGGTCCGCAACACTCAGGTCGATCCGGCCCGCACGATCCGCCTCGAGCTCGACGCCAACGCGAGCAAGCTGCCGTGGCGCTTCCGCCCGCTGACGCCGATCGTGAGCGTGCATCCGGGCGAGGTCACGCAGGTCGTCTACGAAGTCGAGAACCTGTCCGACCGGCCCGTGACGGGCCAGGCCGTGCCGAGCTACGGGCCGCAGCTCGCCGGGGAGTACTTCCGCAAGCTCGAGTGCTTCTGTTTCACCCGGCAGTCGCTCGGGCCCCACGAGAAGCGCGAGATGCCGGTCGTGTTCGTGGTCGATCCCAAGCTGCCGCGGGACGTCGCCACGATCACGCTGTCGTACACGTTCTTCGCCGTCGAAGGCAACGCATCGTAGGACCCGAGGGAGACGATAGGACAATGAATCCAACGCCGAGCGCCGCCAAGCCCTACTACTACATACCGCAGCCGTCGTACTGGCCGGTGACCGGCTCCTGCGCGCTGCTGTGCATGGCCTTCGGAGCCGCCTTCTGGTTCAACGGCTATTCCTTCGGGCCGTGGCTCGTGCTCGCAGGCCTGCTCATACTGATCACGATGATGTTCGGCTGGTTCAGCCACGTCATCGACGAGTCGGAGCACCGGCTCTACAACAAGAAGGTCGACGTGTCCTTCCGCTGGGGCATGAGCTGGTTCATCTTCTCGGAGGTGATGTTCTTCGCCGCGTTCTTCGGCGCGCTGTTTTACGTGCGTAACCTCTCGGTGCCCGAGCTCGGAAGCCCCGACCAGCGGCTGCTGTGGCCCAACTTCACCGCCTTCTGGCCGACCAACGGGCCGTACCTCAAGGACCCGTTCACGCCGATGGCCGCGATCGGCATCCCGCTGATCAACACTATCATTCTCGTCTCTTCGGGCGGAACGCTCACCATCGCTCACCACGCGCTCAAGACGGGCAATCGCGCGGCGCTCAAGTTCTGGCTCGCGGTGACGATCGCCCTGGGCTTCACCTTCCTCGCCCTGCAGGCGCACGAATACATCCACGCCTACAGCGAGCTCAACCTGAAGCTGTCGACGGGCGTCTACGGGTCGACGTTCTTCATGCTGACGGGGTTCCACGGCTTCCACGTCACCATCGGTGCCCTGATGCTCTCGGTGATGCTCGCGCGCGCGTTCCGCGGCCACTTCGACGCCGAGCATCACTTCGCCTTCGAGGCCGCGGCCTGGTACTGGCACTTCGTGGACGTCGTGTGGCTGCTGCTCTTCGTGCTGGTCTACTGGCTCTGACCGAGCGATCAGCAGCGTCGCGAGCGGGCCGGCTGCAAGGTGCCCCGCAGCGAGCCGCGAGACCGGCGTTTGCGGCGTAGCGCATCTGCTCGGCAGTCGCTGTTCGACTTGTACGACCGGCGGCGAGCCTTTCGCGCGCCTTAGCGCAGACCCCCTTCGCCGATCCACCCGAGCTTGTAGCTCACGACCAGGAAGATGATGAGCGCAGCGGACAGCGCGACGCGGATGGCAAGCGCCTTCACCATCCGCGTGCCGTGGCCGCGATCGTGGTACAGGTAGTACAACGCCGAGCCGAGCGTGGCGACGATCACGATCAGGGCGCCGATGACGATATATCGCATGATGGGACGGACAGGGAACGCCGCGCCGTCTTGGGACTCGAATCGAGTCTAGCCCATGCGCATCGCGCTGCCAAACGGGCTCGAATCCTTCTTCGCGGGGAAGGAGTTCCGCCCGCGCGTCGTCCCCACCGTCGCGACCGTCGCCTTCGTCGCGCTGGCGGTAGTACTGGGGAACTGGCAGCGACACCGCGCCGCGGAGAAGGACGCGCTGGCCGCCGAGCTGGCGGCGGCGGAGAAGGCGCCGCCGGTCGGGCTGCCGGCGCGCGACGAGGACGCCCTCGCGCTGCGCTTCCGCACCGTGCGCGCGAGTGGAGACTACGACGCGTCCCGCCAGATCCTCATCGACAACAAGCTGCGTAAGGGCCGTCCCGGCTTCGACGTAGTGACGCCGCTGCGTCTCGCGGGCAGTGGCCGCTACGTGCTGGTCAATCGCGGCTGGGTCGCGCAAGGCGCGTCCCGCCGCGATCTGCCGCTCGTGCCGCCTCCCGCCGGCGTGGTGACGGTCGTCGGCCGCGTGAGCCTGCCTTCGAAGCGCTATCTCGAGCTCGCCCGCGACCACGTTCCGGGGCCGCTCTGGGAAAACCTCGACGTGCAGCGCGTCGCCGCGGCGACAGGGCTCGATCTGCTGCCGGTCGTCGTCGAGGAGAGCGACGGCGCCGGGGCGCCGGATGCGCTGCTTCGCGACCGGCCGCCGCCCGACCTGGGCTCCGCCCAGCACGTCTCGTACATGCTGCAGTGGTATTCGTTCGCCGCTCTGGCCATCGCGCTCTGGCTGGGGCTCAACTGGCGGGCGCGGGAGGGCGGGCATGGACGATAACGCCGCCGTGCGCCGGCGCGGGAAGACGCGGCGGACGATCGCGCTGATCGCGCTCCTGTGCGCCGCGCCGGTGGTCGCATCCTACGTCGCCTATTACTGGCTCAAGCCCTCGGCTCGCGTGAACTACGGCGAGCTCGAGGCGCAGCCCGCGCCGCAGATCGTCGGTGTGACCGCGCAAGGCGCCCCGTGGCGGCTCGACGCGCTGCGCGGACGCTGGCTCCTGCTCGTGACGACCGACAGCGACTGCGACGAGCTCTGCGAGCACGCGCTCTACGCCACGCGCCAGGCCCGCACGATCCAGGGTCGCGAGCAGGACCGCGTCGTCCGCGTCCTGCTGCAGCCGCAGGGCGTCACTCCGCCGGCGGCGACGGTCGAGGAAGAGCACCCGGGGCTCGCCGTCGTGCGCGCGGACCCGCGCCAGTGGGAAGTGCTCGCCCGCGGCACGGCGACCGCCATCCACGTCGTGGATCCGCTGGGCAACCTCGTGCTTCGCTATCCCGCCGATCCGGACATCAAGCGTCTCGCGCAGGACCTCGAGCGGCTGCTCAAGGCTTCGCGGATCGGCTGAGGGCCGCGAGGTGGTAAAATTCGCCTCTTCCGCGGACCCTCGCATGACTTCCCTCGTTCTCACCCACGGCAGGCTGCGCCGGGCGCGCCAATTCCTGGCGCTCGCCAAGCCGCGTGTCGTGACGCTGATCGTCTTCACCGCGGTCATCGGCATGTTCCTGGCCACGCCCGGCTGGCCACCGCTCGACGCCGTCTTCTTCGGCACGATCGGCATCGCGCTTGCAGCCGGAGCCGCGGCGGCGATCAACTGCCTCGTGGAACAGAAGATCGACGGCGCGATGGCTCGCACCCGCGGCCGTCCGCTGCCGCGCGGCGAGATCACGTCGGCGCAGACCCTCGCTTTCGCCTGCGTGGCCGGCGTCGCCGGGCTCGCGATCCTGTACTTCAAGGTGAACGCGCTCACGATGTGGCTCACCTTCGCCACGTTCATCGGCTACGCCGTGATCTACACCGTGGTCCTCAAGCCGGCCACACCCCAGAACATCGTGATCGGCGGCGCTTCGGGCGCCATGCCGCCGGTGCTCGGCTGGGCGGCGGTCGCGAACGACGTCTCGGCCGAGGCGCTGATCCTCTTTCTCATCATCTTCGCGTGGACGCCTCCGCACTTCTGGTCGCTCGCGCTGTACCGGTCCCGCGAGTACGAGAGGGCGGGGCTGCCGATGCTGCCCGTCACGCACGGGCCGGAATACACGCGCCTGCAGATCGGTCTGTACACCGTGGCCCTGTTCGCCGTGACGCTGCTGCCGTTCGCGATCCGCATGAGCGGAGCGCTGTACCTGGTCGCGGCGCTGGCGCTGGGAGCGGTCTTCGTCGCCTACGCCGTCGCCTTGTACGTCCGGTACAGCGACGCGCTGGCGCGACGCACCTTCCGCTATTCGATCGTCTACCTCGCAGCGTTGTTCTCGGCGCTGCTCGCGGACCACTACTGGCGGTGATGCGCGGCTGCCCCATACTCGGCGCGGCGCTTCTCGGTCTGTGCCTGGCGGCGTGCAATCCTGCAGGCGCGCCGTTCGAGGGCTCGGACGTGACGGGCGCAGCGTTCGGGCGCGATTTCCATCTGACCGATCACAACGGCAAGCCTCGGAGCCTCGCCGACTTCCGCGGTCAGGCCGTGGTCGTGTTCTTCGGCTATACGCAGTGTCCCGACTACTGCCCGACCACGCTTTCCGAGCTGGCTGCCGCGATGACCAGGCTCGGCGCCGAGGCCTCGCGCGTCCAGGTGCTGTTCGTGACCATCGACCCGGAGCGCGACACGCGTGAGGTGCTCGCGCAGTACGTACCCGCCTTCAACCCGACGTTCCTCGGCCTCTACGGTGACGAGCAGGCAACCGCGGCGACCGCGAAGGAATTCAAGGTGATCTACGAGAAGCGGCCCGGCCCGACGCCGGGCAGCTACACGATGGATCATTCGGCGGGCACCTTCATCTTCGACCCGAAAGGGCGGCTTCGCGTGTTCGAGAGCTACGGCCGCGGACCGGACGTGCTCGCGCACGACCTCGACGCGGTGCTGAAGTCGGGCTAGGGCCTTCCTCCGTCGCGCGATCGCGCTTCTCTTACCGCAGCCGATGCAGCTCACCATCCAGGATGCCTTCGCGACCGCGGCCGGCCACGAGGCGGCCGGCCGCAAGTCCGAGGCGCGCCGCATCTACGACCAGATCCTCGCCGCGCAACCCCGCAACGCCGGCGCGCTGTTGCGAATCGCCCAGCAGGATCTCGCCGCGGGCCTGCACGACCGCGCCCGCGACGGGCTCGCCCGGGCGCTCGATTCGGCGAAGCAGCAGGCGCTGCCCGCCCAGGAGATCCACCTCGCACTCGGACGCGTTCATCTCGCGCGGCTCGACCGCAGCGCGGCCGCCGCGTCGGTCGAGGCTGCGCTGGCGCCGCCGCCGCAAGAGCTGCTCACGCTCGCGCGCCTGGGAGGGCTGGCGCTCGATGCGGGCGCCTTCCCGCTGGCGGAGCGATGCTTTCGCGAGGCGCAGCAGCGCGAGCCGGGCAACGCGCTTGGCGCGATCGGACTGACGCTGGCGCTCGCCGGACAGCGGCGCTTGCCCGAAGCGCAGGAAGTCGCGCGACGGGCGCTCGAGCAACACCCCGACGACACCGGCCTGCTGCGCGCACTGGGCGACGTGCTCAAGTCGAGCGGAGCGGCCCGCGAGGCCTGCGCGATGCTCGAGCGCTGCGCGGCCCGACTGCCGGAGGATCACGCCGTTCGCGTCGTGCTGGGCGGGGCGTGCGTCGACGCCGGCCTTCCCGAGACCGCCCGCGGACATCTCGAGCGCGCGATCGCGCTGGGCGCGCCGGGCGGCGAAGTCTGGGACAACCTCGGCGTCGCCTACCGGATGCTCAAGAACGAAAGCGCCGCGCTGGGAGCTTTCGAGCGCGCGCTCCAGGCCGATCCCTCGCTCACGCCGGCGCGGGCGAATCTCGTGCATACGCTGCAGTTCCTGTGCGAGTGGGATCGCCTCGACGACGAAGAGCGCCGCCTGACCGCGACGCTGGACGGCTCGCAGGACGCGCGGTGGTCGCCGTTCGTCGCGCTGGCGATGCCCCTGTCGCCGGCTCAGCAGCTCGCGGTCGCGCGCCGCTGGTCCCGCGCGATGCTGCCGGCGCCGGCTTCGCGCCGCCGCGCCCCGCCACGCAAGGAGCGCCTGCGGGTCGGGTATCTGTCCGCGAGCTTTCACGACCATCCCACGGCGCGGCTGATGGCGGGGCTCTTCGAGCATCATGACCGCGGGCGCTTCGAGATCACCGGCTACAGCTACGGGCCGGACGACGGCAGCGCCGTCCGCGCCCGCGTGCGCGAGGCATTCGATCGCTGGCGCGACGTGCGCGCCGCGTCGGATGCGGACATCGCCGAGCAGATTCGCGGCGACGGCATCGACGTGCTGATCGACCGGGCGGGGCACACCTTCGGAGGGCGCCTCTCGATCCTCGCGTCGCGGCCCGCGCCCGTGCAGCTGCACTACATGAGCTATCCCGGCACGCTGGGCTACGATGCGATCGACGGCGTCATCGCCGACGCGGTGGTCGTCCCGCCGGGCGAAGAGGGTCATTTCCACGAACGCGTGTGGCGCCTGCCTCGCTCCTACTACGTCAACGACAGCCGCCGGGGCGTGCCGGCGGCGACTTCGCGCGCCGTGAGCGGGCTGCCGCCGGAGGGGCTCGTGCTCGCCTGCCTCAACCAGAGCTACAAGCTGCGGCGAGCCGTGTTCGCGACCTGGCTCGCGGCGCTCCGGGCGCGCTCCGACGCGGTGCTGTGGCTTCTGGGCGGCGACGAGCGCATGCAGGGCAACCTGCGCGCGGAGGCCGGGCGCGCAGGAGTCGCGCCCGAGCGGCTCGTTTTCGCGCCGCCGCTCGACCACGATGCCCATGTGGCGCGCCTCGCCTGCGCCGATCTCGCGCTCGACACCCTGCCGTACGGCGCGCACACCAGCGGCTGCGACGCGTTGTGGATGGGCGTGCCGATGCTCACCTGCCGCGGGACGACGTTCGCCGGGCGGGTCGGCGCGAGCCTGCTGGAAACCGCGGGGCTCAACGATCTGATCGCAGATTCCCTGGAAGACTACGGCACCCGCCTGCACGAGCTCGTCTCGTCGCCGGCGCGTCTCGCGGCGTACCGCGAGCAGTTGCTGGCCGGACGCGAGCGCAATCCTCTTTTCGACACGGCCGGCTTCGCCCGCGACTTCGAGGCGCTGCTCGACACGATCTACGACGACGCGGCGGCCTGAGCTCTTCTCAGGCGGCCTCAGGCGGCTGGCCTCACGCCGGACCGCTGTGCTCGATCACGACGGCGAGCTCGACCCAGCCACCCGAGTGCGCCACGCGAGCGTATGCGGGGGCGGGCCACGTCCACGCCGGCTCGGGAAGGAGAGCGCGCACGGCGTTGACGTCGCAATGGTACGGCGGACCGTCGATGCGTCCGTCCGCTGCGCCCGTCCGCGGGGCCTGCATGAGGAGCGCGAAGAGCCTGCCCCCCGGGGCGAGCCACGCGTCGAGGCGCTCGGCGTAGAGCTCCCAGTGGTCCGGATGCAGCGCGCAGAGGCAGGTCTGCTCGTAGATCGCATCGAAGCGCGCCGGCGCCGGCCAGTCCAGGACGTCGGTCTCGATCACCGTCGCGCGGGCATCCGCGCGCTCAAGCCGCTCGCGCGTCAGGGCGATTGCCGCAGGCGCGTAGTCGAGCGCCGTGACCGTGAAGCCGTTCCGGGCGAGCGCCACGACCTCGTGGCCGCTGCCGCAGCCCGGCACGAGGATGCGGCACGGCGCGAGCGCCCCCGAGGCGAGCCAGCGGGCGAGCTGCGGGTTGGGTTCGCCGCGATCCCACTTGGTCTCGTGGGCGAGAAACTTCTCCTGCCAGAATTCGCGCGTCGGTCCCGCCATAGGGCGTGCGTCGACCGATGGCTGCGATGGCCGCAGAAGACGCGGTCAGGCCGCGCGACGCTCGATCAGCTCGATCTTGTAACCGTCCGGATCCTCGACGAAGGCGATCACGGTGCTGCCGCCCTTCACCGGGCCGGCCTCGCGCGTGACCTTCCCGCCCTTGCTGCGGACGGCGTTGCAGGCGGCGGCTGCGTCGGGCACCTCGACGGCGACATGGCCGTACGCCGTGCCCAGGTCGTAGCTCTCGACGCCGTAGTTGTAGGTGAGCTCGAGCGCAGCCTCGCGAGACTCGTCGTCGTAGCCCACGAAGGCGAGCGTGTACTTCTGCTCGGGACGGTCGGTCATGCGCAGAAGCTGCATGCCGAGCACGCCGGTGTAGAAGCGGATGGAGCGCTGGAGATCGCCGACCCGGAGCATGGTGTGCAGGATTCGCATGGTGTCTTCCCGTAAGGGCCGGATCGCTCCCGGCCGATTGCCGAAGCAGTCGCGCACCGGCGTCGCAGCCCGGTGTGCGCCTCAGAACTCCATCAGCTCGTAGTCCTCCTTGCGGGCGCCGCAATCCGGGCAGGTCCAGTTGGGCGGCACGTCTTCCCACAGCGTGCCCGGGGCGATGCCGGTATCGGGATCGCCAAGGGCCTCGTCGTAGATATGCCCGCAGATGAGACACATGTACTTCTTCATCGGCCGCGTCGGCGTTTGGAGTAGACTCCCGATTCTACCAACTGATCGTGGCCGAAGCTTCCGTTGCCAGCGACGGTCCCGTTCGGCGAGCCCCGCGTTTTCGCGCTTTCTCTTCCCGCCCGCATGGCTTCGTCTCCGGATCAAGGCGCCGACTTCCCGCCGATCGTGCTCGCCTTCGCGGCTTCGGATCCGAGCGGGGGCGCCGGCATCCAGGCCGACATCCTGACGCTCGCGAGCATGGGCTGCCATCCGCTGTCGGTGCTCACCGCGATCACGGTGCAGGACACGCTCGGCGTCGAAGGCATCCAGCCTCTCGAAGCGGAGTGGGTGGCGGACCAGGCGCGGTGCCTGCTCCAGGACATGCCGGTCGACGCCTTCAAGATCGGCGTGCTCGGGAGCGTCGAGAACATCGCGGCCATCGCCGAGATCCTCTCCGACTATCCGGACGTGCCGCTGATCCTCGACCCCGTGCTCGCCTCGGGCCGCGGCGACGAGCTCGCCAGCGAAGACATGCTGCTCGCGCTCCGCGAGCTCTTGCTGCCGCGCACGACGATCCTCACGCCCAACAGCACCGAAGCGCGCCGGCTCGCGGAGACGGAGGACGACGAGGAGGCCTCGCTCGGCTCCTGCGCACAGCGGCTCATTCAGACGGGCTGCGAGTACGTGCTCGTCACGGGCACGCACGAACCCGCGCCGCAGGTGGTCAATACCCTCTACGGCAAAGGCGGCGTCGTGCGCAGCGACAGCTGGGAGCGCCTGCCCGGGAGCTACCACGGTTCGGGCTGCACCCTTGCCTCGGCGATCGCCGCCATGCTCGCCAACGGTCTCGAGATGCCCGAAGCCGTGCGCGAAGCTCAGGAATACACCTGGAACACGCTCGCCAAGGGCTATCGGCCGGGCATGGGACAGTTCCTGCCGGACCGGCTGTTCTGGGCGCGCGACGACGAGGCCGAATCGCCCATCGGCGAGAGCGACGCGGCCCGGCCGTCGAACATGCACCGGCACTGAAGCGCCGCTCCCGCTCCCGCTCTCGCTTCGCTACGCTCGCGATGCCGCAATCGATCCCATCTTTCTTCGCGAGGCCCGCTCGCGTGGCGATCTCGGGCCTCTACGCCGTCACGCCGGACCTCCTCGACAGCGATGGGCTGTTCGAGCGCGTGGCCGCGGCGATCGCGGGAGGAGCGAGCGCAGTCCAGTACCGCAACAAGCTCGCCTCGCCGCCGCTGCAGAGGGCACAGGCGCTCGTTCTGCGCGATCTCTGCGCCGAGCGCAACGTGCTGTTCATCGTCAACGACGACATCGACCTCGCCTACGCGGTCGATGCCGACGGCGTTCACCTCGGCCGCGACGACGCTCCGATCGCGCACGCGCGTGAGCGCCTCGGCCGCGCGGCGATCATCGGCGCATCGTGCTACGACTCCCTCGAGCGCGCGGCGGCCGCGGTGGCAGCGGGCAGCGACTACATCGCCTTCGGCAGCTTCTTCCCCTCGCTTACCAAGCCCGACGCCGTGCGGGCCGAGGCCGCCCTGCTGACGGCGGCGAAATCGCGCTGGCACGTGGCCGTCGTCGCCATCGGCGGCATCACCGCCGCCGCGGCGCCGGCGCTGATCGATGCCGGCGCCGACGCGGTGGCGGTCATCGGCGCGCTGTTCGAGATGCCGGACGTGGCGGCGTCGGCCAGGGCGTTTCGCGACGTCTTCGCGGCCCGGGCGCTCACCTAGCGACGACCTTTCGCGGCGCATGAGCAGGAACGACGAGCTCTTCGCGCGCGCGCAGCGCACGATTCCCGCGGGAGTCAATTCGCCCGTGCGCGCGTTCCGCTCGGTCGGCGGCACGCCACGCTTCTTCACGCGCGGAGCGGGCGCGCATCTCTGGGACGCCGACGGCAAGCGCTACATCGACTACGTCGGGTCGTGGGGACCGGCGATCCTCGGTCACGCGCATCCCGACACCGTGCGTGCGGTCCAGGAGGCCGCGCGCGGCGGGCTCTCGTTCGGCGCGCCGACCGAAGCCGAGATCGAGATCGCCGAGATGCTGTGCCGCCTCCTGCCCTCGCTCGAGCTGGTGCGGCTGGTGAGCTCAGGGACCGAGGCGACGATGTCCGCGCTGCGTCTCGCGCGCGGCTATACCGGGCGGCCGAAGATCGTGAAGTTCGAGGGCTGCTACCACGGCCACGGCGACAGCCTGCTCGTGAAGGCGGGATCCGGGGCACTCACCTTCGGCCAGCCTTCGTCCGCTGGCGTGCCGGCGTCGATCGCCGGCGAGACGCTCGTGCTCTCGTACAATGAACTCGACGAAGTCGCCGCGGCGTTCGAGCTGCACCCGGACACGATCGCCGCCGTGATCGTCGAGCCGGTCGCCGGCAACATGAACCTGATCGCGCCGCGTTCGGGCTTTCTCCAGGGCCTGCGGGCGCTCTGCGACCAGTACCGCGCGGTGCTGATCTTCGACGAGGTGATGACGGGGTTCCGCGTGGCCCTGGGCGGCGCGCAGGGGCTCTATGGCATCACGCCCGACCTCACCACGCTCGGCAAGGTGATCGGAGGCGGGATGCCGGTCGGTGCCTTCGGAGGCAGGCGCGCGATCATGGAGGCGATCGCGCCGCTCGGCCCGGTGTACCAGGCGGGGACGCTCTCGGGGAATCCGGTGGCTGTCGCCGCCGGGCTCGCGACGCTCAAAGCGATCCAGACGGCGGGTTTCTACGAGCGCCTCGCCGCGCGCACGCGTGCGCTCACCGACGGGCTCGCCGCCGCGGCGGCCGAAGCCGACGTGGCCTTCTCGGCGCAGGCGGTCGGCGGAATGTTCGGCATCTACTTCGCGGCGAAGCCGCCCGGCTCCTACGCCGAGGTGATGCGCAGCGACAAGCAAGCGTTCAACCGCTTCTTCCACCGCATGCTCGATGCCGGCGTGTACCTTGCGCCGTCGGCGTTCGAGGCCGGATTCGTGTCGGCGGCGCACACGGCCGAGGACATCGCGGAGACGCTGCGGCACGCGGCCGCGGCTTTCGCGCGACGCGACTAGCCCCGGAGCGCATCGCCTGGCGAGCGGGCCGCCACGGCCCGTTCGTAGGCCGCCTCGAGCGCTCGCGTGTAGCACTCGAAGTCGGCGAGCCCCGACCGCGGCAGGCGCGCGGCGATCGCAGCGGCGATCTCGGAGCGCCACAGGGCATCGTCCGCGAGCCGGCAGGCGATCTCGACGTACTGCGCGTCGCTGTGCGCGGCGGTGTCGGTCACCCCGAGGTGGGCGAGCAGGCTCCAGCCGATGCGCTCGGCCGCGCGCTCGCCGACGCGCGTGACCACCGGCACGCCCATGTCGAGCGCCGCGGCGGTCGAGTCGCCCCCGGTGTAGGGCAGCGTGTCGAGAACGACATCGATCAGGCGATAGCGGGCGCGGTCGGCCGCGTCGTCCCGGGTCCAGGGGATGAAGCGCACGCGGGCGGCGGAGATGCCGAAGCTCTCGAGACGCCGGAGGTAGAGCGGCTCGGCGTTTGGCTCGATCGAGAACACGAGCGCGCCGCGCGGCACCCGGTCGAGAATCGCGCGCCATAGCGAAAGGCCGCGCGGCGAGAGCTTGCGCAAGTCGGCGAACGCGCCGAAGGTCACGGCGTCTGGAGCGAGGCGCACCTGCGCGCGGGTCATCGTTCCGGTCGCAGGAGCGACGCGGCGGACCGGCAGCAGGCAGCAGTCGAGCGCCAGCGGCTTCTCGATCTGGTAATCGCCGGCATCCGGCAGGTCGGAGTGGCGGTCGCTCAGCTTGAAATCCACCTGCCGCAGCCCGATCGGCCCGTGCGAGCCGAGGTGGGTGACGATGACCGGCGCCGGCTTGTAGAGCAGGATCCCCGGCCGCGAGGCGCCCGAGTGGCTCATCAGGTCGATGAGGAGATCGAGCTCGTCCGCCGCGATCCGCCTCGCTGCGTCGAAGTTGGAAAGCTCGTCCAGCCGCACGAAGTCGCGGCAGCAGCCGCGGAATTCCGCCGTGACCGCGTCTTCCGTCTCCCGCCTGCCGAGCGAATAGGCGCTCACGCTGAAACGGGCGCGGTCGTGCCGGCGCAGCACCTCGAGCATCAGCCGGCCCATGACATGATGGCGGAAGTCGGCCGACAGGTAGCCGATGCGAAGCGCGCGCCCCGTCGCGGGACGCGGCGAAGCGAGATCGGCGACGCCCGTGCGCTCGTACTGCCGCAGACGATCGTAGGTCTGGTGCAGGCGCTTGAGCCCCGCGCGCGAGACGTCGAAGTACTCGGCGTGCGCGGCCGCGGCGCCGGCGTAGCCCGATTCGCCGGGACCGTACGGCCAGTCGAGTGCCAGCGGCAGATACTTCTCCTCGCAGCGCGCTCCCGGGGCGATCCGCGAAGACACGAGTCCCGCGACGGCGAGCGCAGCCGATGCCCGCGCCCGGGGCTCGAAGGCGAGGAAATCCTCGTAGGCTTCCTCCTCGCGGCGCAGGCGCAACAGGAGCGCGCGCAGGGTCCGCCAGATTTCCTGGTCCTCCGGCGCGAGCTCCCGGGCGCGCCGGAAAAGCGGCAGGGCCTCGCCCCACGCGCCGAGGCGATCGAGGGCGAGCGCCTGATTGAACACCGCCTCGGCCGATTGCGGCTCGAGCGCCGCCGCGCGCTCGAACGCCCGCTCGGCGTCCTCGAACCGGTTGCGCGTGAACGCGACGTGTCCCAGGGCAAGGAGCGCCTGCGGCCAATCGGGCCTGAGCTCGAGTGCCTCGCGCAGGCTCGCTTCGGCGCCGGCCACGTCGCCTTTCCGCAGCCGCAGCGCCGCGACGTTGTAATGTACCTCGGGAAGGCGCGGCGAGCGGGCGAGCACCTCCGAATACGCGGCGAGCGCCTCGTCGATGGCTCCCGCCGCGGCTCGATCGACCGCCCGATCGAGCAGTTCGCTCACGCTGGTCATGCCTGGACTACGAGCGTCGGCTCATCGCGCGCAGGCTTCTTCGAGCAGTCGCTCCAGCGCGCGGGTGTAGGCCGTGGTATCGAAAAGCGGCGCCGTGGCGTGACTGGCGCGGAGCCGCTCGCGACAGGCCCGCAGCCGCTGCGGATCGCGCGCGAGCGCGAAGGCAAGTGCTTCGTAGGCCGCGAGGTCGCTCGTCACCAGCTCGGAGAGGCCTGCCGCGCGCAGCTGGCTCGCCGACACGCGGCCCGCGAAGGTCTCGCCTTCACAGGTGAGCAGCGGCAGGCCGGCGAAGAGCGCGTCGTTTGCCGTGGTGTGCGCGTTGCAGGGCAGCGTATCGAGGAAAAGATCGGCCGCTGCCTGCCGGGCCAGGTGCTCCGCGAGCGGCACCCGCGGCGCGAAGACGAGCCGCT
Organism: Casimicrobiaceae bacterium; assembly: GCA_035501595.1. Taxonomy (GTDB): domain Bacteria; phylum Pseudomonadota; class Gammaproteobacteria; order Burkholderiales; family Casimicrobiaceae; genus PALSA-1003. Next base: position 123,752 of record DATJVX010000026.1, read on the forward strand.
CCGCGGCGACGCCGCGGCGCTCGGCTTCGCGCCGCAGGTTGCGCTTGGCCTCCGGGCTCGTTTCCAGCAGCCAGAGGACGCTCCCTCGAGCTGCTTCGAGCAGGCGCATCCAGACGTCGAAGACCGGCGGCAGGATCTTGTAGCTCGCGTTGAAGCAGCAGAACACGAATGCGTCGTCCGGCAGGCCGCAATCGGCGCGCGACGGCGTCGCGCCCGCTACGCGACCGGGATCGCTCGGCAGGTAGCAGTCTGGCAGATACAGAAAGCGCTCGGCGAAATTCGCCTGCTGCCGCGGCGGCGCGACGATCGAATCGGCGAGGATCCAGTCGTAAAAACCGGCGCCGAGCGTTCCGGGGAAACCGATGCAATTGACCTGCACCGGCGCGGGGCGCAGCGCGAAGATCTCCGGCCGCGCGTGCAGGACGTAGCCGCTGGTGTCGAAGAGCACGGCGATGCGATCGTCGCGAATCCGCTGCGCCGTTGCCCCGAACGACTCGGAACGCACGTCGACGAAGCGGTCGAAAGCGGCGGCGAAACGCGCCCGCGCCGGGCTCGCGTCGTCGGGCCCCAGAGAATAGCCGAAGACCTCGAATCGCGAACGGTCGTGGCGCTCGATCACCGCGGTGAGCAGGTTCGCGAGCGGATGGGTCCGGAAGTCCGGCCCGAGATAGGCGATCCGGAGCCTGCCGTCGACGCGCACCGGCGCGGGTGGCGCGGCCACCGGCGCGAGGGCGATGTTGGCCGCGACCCACTTGCGGGCGCCGGCGAGAAGCTCCGGTGCGGAATACGGCAGAGCCAGCATGTTGTGAGGCGGGATCGCCGGCGCGCCGTCCTGCCCGAGGGAGGCGCGCTGCGCCTCGAAGAGCGCTTCGAAGTCCCGCCAGTCGCACAGCTGCTGGCGCGTGTAGAGCAGCAGGTTGCTTGCCGCCGCGGCGCCGGCCGAAGCGGCCTTCTCGATCAGGGCGAGGGCTTCGCCGTGGCGTTGCGCGGCGTTCAAGGCTGCGGCGAGGTTGAGATCGACGTGCGGATCGTCGGGCGCGAGCGCGTGCGCGCGCTCGAAGCTCGTGCGGGCGCCGCCGAGATCGCCCATCTGGTGCTGGCAGACGCCAAGGTTCAGCCACAGTGCAGCCACGCCGGGCTCGATCGACAGCGCCCGCGCATAGCGCTCCGCGGCTTCCGGATGACGGCGCTGGAGCCGCAGCAGATCCGCGAGGTTGGCGTGGGCCTCGACGAGATCCGGCGCATGCCGCAGCGCCTCTCGATAGGATCGCTCCGCGTCGGCGAAGCGGCTCCGCTGCTGCAGCGCCAGCCCGAGATTGTTGAGCAGCACGGGATGCGCGGATCCCGCCTCGACCGCGGCTTCGTACGCGGCGACCGCGGCGTCGTATTCGCCACGCCGGCGTCGGAAGTCGCCGACGCGGAAATGCGCTTCGGCCTTCCCGGGCTCGACCGCGACGGCCGTCTGCCACGCGGCGACCGCGGCCTCGGGCTCGGTCGCCTCGAGCGCGAGCCCGAGCACGGTCCATGCATCGGCATCGCCCGGATCGAGATCGACTGCGGCGCGCGCCGCGCGCGCGGCGTCGGCGAAGTTGCCTCGCGCGAGAAGCTCGCGTGCTGCCTCCCCAGGCGGCCGCGCGGCCGGAGCCTTGAGCGCGCCGTGGCAGTCCTTGTAGCGCTTGCCGCTTCCGCAGGGACACGGCGCGGTGCGGCGGATCTCCTCGGGGATCGGGGGCGCCTCGGGAGCGCTCGGCTTGCCGCCCGACGGCGCGAACTTCAAGAGCGCGTCGCGGACTTGCGGATGATGCGCGAACTTGCGCCCCACCAGATCCGCGTAGACGCGCACCAGGCCCTCGTCCTTGCGGCGTCCGCCGCCGGCCTTGAAGCTCTCCGCCGCCGCGTCGAGGTACGCCTCGTCGCGCGGCAGGCGCACGAACTCGAGCAGCCGCTCGAGCACGCCGCGGCCCATCTCGTGCTCGAAGAACAGGAAGAAGCTATCGCGGCTTCCGGAGCGATCGCGCAGATCGAGGAACCAGGCGATCTCGTCGAGCACCGCCGCCAGGACGGCCTCCTGCGGACTCGCGAGCGAGAGGCCGTGGGATTCGGCGAAGAACTGGACGTGTCCCTGCCGCAGGTTGGAGATCGCGCAGTCGATCGGATTGCGCACGGGCAGCAGGAACCGGAGCTTGCCGTTGCGCTCGAGCAGCCGGCCGACGTCGACGCGCGAGGCACGCAGCAGGTTGCTCACCATGTGGGACTCTTTCCACACGAGGCAGGTCGCGCGGGCGCGCGGCAGGTCGGCGAGTTTCGCTTCCGCGTCGCGCATCTGCCTGCGGTCGAAAGCGTGCGAGAGCCGGATGTCGCCGCCGTGAGTCCCGCGCTCGCCGCCTCTCGCGGCGAAGCCCGCGTACCGGACGAACTCGCGGAACTTGTCGTCGGAGTAGTCGGCGAGGAAATTGAGCCGCGGATTCTGCAGCGTCCGCAGCCCGGCGTGGTTGAGCACAGTGCACTGCGGATGGAGCCCGAGGACCGCGCTCGTGAGCGTCGTGAGGTTGCGGTAGGGGCCGAGCAGGATGCACACCGAGTCGAGCTGCTCCGGCGTGATTTCGGCACCGGGATCCAGCGCCCCGATCCTGGTCTCGACCGCCTTGAGCAGGTCGGTGCAGTACACGTAGAGCTCGGTGTAGGCGGTGACGTCCTCCGGCGCCGAGGCGAGCAGCGCGCCGACCCTCTCGGCCGCCGCATCGAGCTCCTCCTCAGGCGTGGGCGGATCGAGGCTGGCGGAGGTGACGCCGGCCGCCTGGCCCTTCGACGTGGTCATGCGGCCGCGCTGCCGGCGAGGCCGGGCGCGCGCGCGCTCTCAGATCCCATAGCGGCTGAAGTCTACCGTCGGGTAGTAGGAAAAGTGCTCGCGGATGCGCCGGCGCTGCGCTTCGGTGAGCCTGTCTCCGCCCTGACCGGTCCGCCCGTCGCGGTAGGTCTCGTACTTGCGCGACATGAGCTCGGGATCGATGACCTCGGGCGGCGGCACGCCGAGAAACTCCAGGATCTCGCGCAGCGTCGGCTCGGTCTGCCCGACGAGCTGCTCGTAGGTGACCCACAGCGCCTTGACGGCGCCCTGCTCGCACAGCCGGTACCACGAGACGTAGAAATTCACGAACCAGGGAAGCGCGAGGTCGATGATCATGTCGGCGAGGCGCTCGTCGCTCAGCTCGCCGGTCGATCGATCCTGCCAGATGAAGGAATAGCCGTGGATCCCGGTGCCGAACGTCGGGCGGTCTTCCTTGCGTCTCAGATCGTGCTGCAGGCTCACCACGATGTCCTCGATGCGCCGCACGAGGATGACCGGCGTGATGCCGAAGCTGCGCATCAGTGCCGCGTTGTGGAACGTGCCCTTCATGTGCATCGGCGAGATGCAGCCGTGCGCGTTCATCAGGCACAGCGCCGGGAGATACAGATCGTGCTCGTTGGTCGAATACGCCGAGCAGAGCCGGAAGCCGGAGAGCCCGGTGAGCTTGGCCAGCGTGTTGACGAGGAAGGTCGATCCGGCCTTCGGCGCCGAGGTGACGACGATCATCTGCTTGTCGCCGCGCGCCTTGGCAAAGTCGGCAATGCCCTCGGGAACGAGGCCGTTGCCCGTCGCCGCGCCGGTGACGGTGTCCAGGAGTAGCTGCCGGTCGAAGGTGATCGTCGTGGTGCGAGTTGCCAAACGAGGGCTCCCTGCGGTGTGCTGCGGAACGAAAGCTCGCGCGACAGTATAGACCGCCGGCGAGAGCGGCGGCCGTCGCTACGTTTCCTTGCGCTTGTCCACCTGCACGGCCAACCGGAGCTTGGAGAGGTGCTGCGCTGGCGAGGACCCGTAGGGGGTCTTCCCGAGGAAGTCGTAGCGCTGCCGGCCGTCCTTGCGGGTCTGCGCAACCCAGACGTTGAACTTGCGCGTGAACTCGTCGCGCCGTTCCTTCCACTCGAAGGTCTGCCGCTTCATCTCCGGGTCGCTCTCGAGGTCCACGATCTCCGGCTCGCCTTCGTGGAGCGCGCCGTGCGGGACCGGATGGATCATGCACAGCGGCTCGTCCCTGTCGAACCGCACGCTTCCCGTACGGGTCATCTGCCAGTTCATCGTGAACGGATACGGCAGCCAGTCGGTCTCGATCACGCCGGCGAGCGGGGCGATGCCGTCCTTCGGCCTGTTGAACGAGCCGGAGGCGACGAGATCCCAGCCCGGCTCGGTCCGGAACAGGTACCCGAGGTGGAACGTGACGATCCCGTACGCAAAATGCGACACCGCGAGCTGCGGCGCTGCGGATAACCGTCGAGTGCACGCAGCGCAATGCCGCCGACGTGCGCGGCGCCGTTCCACGACACTTCGAACGCGCAGGGCGAGAGTATCTCCCAGCCGTGGCTGTTGGCGATATTGAGCGGCAGGCAGCGATAGGCGTGCTTCTCCGCGACGGCGTCCATCCACGCCCGGGTCGCCGGTGCGGGCCGGATCACCGGCGGATCGGGTCGAAGCGCATAGCAGATCAGCTTCATCGAAGGGTCGAAACCGGGTTTGTCACGTTGGCGATGTGTCTTGCGCGAGCGGAGCGCCGCTGGCCGCGGCTGCTGACGAGGCAGCCGCGAGCGCTGCGCGCGTGGCTTCGAGGTAGGCGCGCCCGAACTGCGCGTCGGGCTCGAGGTAGCAGCCTTCGCCCCACTCGTTCCACGCATTGACGAAAACGATGCGCTCGTCGGCCGGCCTCGTTGCGCGCGTCTGCGCGACGATGCCCGCCAGCCAGCGCCGGTAGTTCTCCGGGTGCGAGTTCACGAACACGTGGCCGTTGTTCTGCAGGCGGGGCGTGTTGTCCCATCCGGCCATCACTCCGCGAAACAGCGGAAACTCCGGGAGCGGACGCGCGAGCGCGTATCGCGCCGCCGAGACGTAGTCCCAGACGTCGCCGACGAAGTTGGGGTTGAGCTTCTCGATGTGCGGCGTCAGCGGCTGAGCCTCGGTCGAATGCGGCGGGAATTCCACGCCGGCATCGAAGCCCCACTCGATGGGCGAGGGCATGCCGGGCACGTGCACCATCGCGAGATAGGGCTCGGCTTCGCCCGCGGCGCGCGCCACGCGCCGGAAGGTCGCGGTCGCGCGCCGCGGCTCCGGCAGGAGGTTCGCCCGGTAGACGACGAAGAGCGGGCGCCCGCGCACGCGGATGTAGCGCGGATCGCGGAAGAGCGGCAGGAGATCCGCTGCGAGCCGCTCCTCGTTCTCGGGTGAGTAGGTCTGCGCGACCAGCAGCTCGTCGTTGCCTCCATCCCAGCGCCGGGTCCAGTTCTCGTTCGCCCAGCAGACGCAGAACGGGAAGTCCGGCTCGCCGCCCGCGACGACCGCCTCGAGCGGACGCTCGAGCAGCCGCCGCCCGTTGAACCAGTAGTAGTAGTAGCAGAAGCCGTGGATGCCGTGCTCGCGCGCGAGGCTTGCCTGCGCAGCGCGCGTTTCGGGCGAGCGCAGGTCGTAGAAGCCCAGCTCGCCGGGCAGGTGCGGCTGGATGTGGCCGACGAAATTGGGCCTGGCGCGGGTCACGTTCGTCCACTCGGTGAAGCCCGCGCCCCACCACGCGTCGTTCTCCGGGATAGGGTGGAATTGCGGCAGGTAGAAGGCGAGCAGCCTCACGTCTGGCACGATGATTCCCCCTTCCGGCTCGCGAGCGCCTCCGGCGAGGCCTGCGCGGCATCGCCGCGATGTTTCGACACGGCGGCAAAAGCCTCCTGAGCGCGCAGCTGCCAGCCCCGCTCGAGCGCCGCGACCAGGTCGGCGGCGAACGACGTCGCGTCGCCGAGACGGGCCCGCACGTGCTCCGCCGCGACCTCGCTCCAGCGCCGGCGCGCGGATGCGTCGGCGGCGAGCTCGCGGACGATCGCCACGTAGTCTTCGGCGTCGCGAGCGATCCATTCCGGCCGATCGAGCGCCTGGAGAAACGCAGCGCCCTGCCTGCTGATCAGCGTGTCCTGCGGCCAGGTGACCAGCGGCAAGCCCATCCACAGCGCGTCACAGCTGTTCGCACCGCCGCTGAAAGGGAACGGATCGAGCGCGATCGCGGCGCCACGATACGCGCGGAGCGCTTCGGCGACCGGCGCGTAGCCGGAGCATTCGATGCGATCAGGATCGATGCCCGCGCGCCGGAAGCGTCCGCGCAGCGAGGCGGCCACGCCCGCGTCGTCGCCTCCGCGCGCCTGGAGGTGCAGTGTCCAGTCGGGCAGCGCGCGCAGGACGTTCGCCCATACCGCGATCACCGCCTCGTCGAGCTTCGCGAAATGGTTCAGGCTGATCAGGCGCAGTGCCCCGGGCTGGGGCCGCTCCGCTGGCACCGGGGGCTCGTAGCAGAGCCTGGTCCGCGGAAGATAGAGCGCGCCCTCGGAGAAATGCGACGCCTCGTCCGGCGGGGTTGAAACCCGATCGGTCAGGACGAAATCCATCGCAGCGATGCCCGTCGTCCCGAACGAGTCGAGCCACGTCGCCTGGACCGGTGCAACGCGCCGCGACAGTGCCGCCAGCCGGCCACCGCCCGCGTGGCCGGCGAGATCGACGAGAACGTCGATGCGATCGTCGCGAATGCGCCGAACGAGCGCTTCGTCGTCGAGGTCCGCGACGTCGCGCCATGACGCGCACGCGGCCCGCCAGGCCGCCGACGAAGGGTCGTAGCGCGGGTTGCAGTTGTAGAGGGTGTTCCGGGTGAGGCCTCGCCGCTCAAGTTCCATGAGCGTGAGCAGGAAGAAGGTCTGGACCGGGCCGTTGCGGAATGCCGGAGACAGCCAGCCGACCGAAAGCGGCTCGCCGGCGGCGCGCGCCCGCGCGGGCACAAATTCCGCCGTCGCCGCATGCCGCTCCGCCCAGAGCCGATGGGCCTCGAGCAGTCGCGCCGCGTCGAACCCGCTCGAGAACTGCGCGCAGCGCAGATACGCGGAGTGCGCCTCGGCGTCGCGCGGGTGCTCGTCCACCCAGCTGCGCAGGCGCTCGAGGCACCGCGGGATATCGCCGCGCTCGAGGAGGAGATGCGCGCTCTGCAGCACGGCCGCGCGCCGGTCCTGCCCGGCCGCCGCGACCTTGTCCAGCAGCGCGATGGCCGCGCCGCTGTCGCGGCGCAGCGCGGCGAGCCGCGCCTCGAGCAGCCACGCGCGGCTGCGGGTCGCGTCGGAAGCCTCGGCGATCTCGAGGATCGCGTCTGCCTCGTCGAGCCGGCCGGTTTCCAGCGCGAGCTCGCCGCGAAGGAGCGCGGTCTCCGGATCGTCCGCGCCGTGGATCGCGTCGACCGCGGCTTGCGCCTGCGCGATGCGGCCCGAATGCAGCAGGGAGCGTACGAGGCCACGGCGGGCCACCGGCGCGACCTCGGGCACGGCCTTCAGCGCGTCGAAAGCGGCCGCAGCGGCGTCGAAGCGACGCTGCGCTTCCAGCGCCAGCGCGAGATTCAAGCGCGCTCCCACGTGCTCCGGCGCGGCCGAAAGAGCGAGCCGCGACTCCGCTTCGGCTTCGGCCGCACGTCCCGCGGCGAGCAGCGCCGAGGCGTGGTTGACGTGGAACGCGACCGACGGATCGGCGCGGCCGCGCTCGAACCACGCCAACGCCTCCTCCGAGCGCTGCTGCTGGTGGAGCGAGAGCGCGAGCATGTGCGCGATCTTCGGATGCGCGACGCGCGCGTACAGCGCCCGATAGGCGGCCTCGGCCGCGGCCGCATCGCCGCGTCGATGCTTGTCGAGCGCGCGCGCGAAGTCGAGTCGGGTTGCCTTATCCATGCGGCAGTTGAGAGGGCGACAGGCAAGGCCCCGCGTCGGGGCGATTTTTCTGCACGGCAGCACGCATTATGGCGGAGCCGTCCGGCCCGCGGCCAGCGAGCCTACGGAACGGGCAGGACCGGGTATGGTCTATGTTAAAATTTTTCGTTTGCCGGCGCCGACTTTGGCCCTTTATCGCGTGTACCACACCACTTCGGCCTCCGACCGCGGACGCGGCCTCGTCGCCGTCGTCGGGCACGCGCGGGCGCTTCGGAAAGCGCCCCGGCCATGAGCGCCGTCCTGGCTCCGGCGCCCGAAGCGATCACCGCCCGGAAGCGCATCGGCGAAATCCTGGTCGAGCGCGGCCGCCTCGATGCTGCCGGCCTCGAGCGCGCGTTGCGCGTTCAACAGGAAACCGGCGAGAAGCTGGGGAGCCTCCTGGTGACGCTCGGCCTCGTCGCCCAGCGCGACGTCGCCGAAGCGCTCGCCGCGCAGCTCGGCATTCCGCTGGTCGAAGCCGCGGGCTACCCCGAGCTGCCGATCCTGGAGGAGCGCGTCTCGGCGCGCTTCCTGCGCGAGGCGCGCGCGCTGCCCCTCTTCGAAGACGAGCGCGAGCTCGCGCTGGCGATGGCGGACCCGACCGATGCCTACACCATCTCCGCGTTCGAGATGGTTACGGGCCGCAGGGTCAAGCCGCGGGTCGCCATTCCCACCGAGCTCGAGGCCGCGCTCGAGCGCCTCTACGGTCAAGGCAAGTCGGCGCTCGGCACCCTGGTCGGCGACGTCGAGCAGCGCGACGATCTCGCCTTCGATGCCGACATCCAGCAGCTGAAGGATCTCGCTTCCGAGGCCCCCGTCATCCGTCTGGTCTCGCTCATCATCACCAACGCGCTGGAGACCCGCGCCTCCGACATCCACATCGAGCCCTTCGAAAACCGCCTGATCGTGCGCTATCGAATCGACGGCGTGCTGCACGAGATCGAATCTCCGCCGCGCAAGTTCGCCGCCGCGGTGATCTCCCGCGTCAAGATCATGGCGAACCTCGACATCGCCGAGCGGCGCCTCCCCCAGGACGGCCGCATCCGGCTGCGGGCCCAGGGCAAGGAGATCGACCTGCGCATCTCGACGGTGCCGACAATGCACGGCGAATCGGTCGTCATGCGGATCCTCGACAAGGGCGGCGTCGCGCTCGACTTCAAGCGGCTCGGCTTCGAGGAGGACACGCTCAAGCGCTTCCTCGACGTGCTGCTCGAGCCGCACGGCATCCTGCTCGTGACCGGCCCCACGGGCAGCGGCAAGACGACGACGCTCTATACGGCGCTCGACCGGCTCAACAAGCCCGACGTCAAGATCCTCACGGTGGAGGATCCGGTCGAGTACCAGATGCCCGGGATCAACCAGATCCAGGTCAAGCCGCAGATCGATCTCACCTTCGCCAACGCGCTGCGGTCGATCGTGCGCCAGGACCCCGACGTGATCATGATCGGCGAGATCCGCGACCTCGAGACCGCGCAGATCGCGGTCCAGTCGGCGCTGACCGGCCACCTGGTGCTCTCGACTGTGCACACCAACGATGCGCCGTCGACGGTCAACCGGCTGCTCGACATGGGCGTCGAGGACTACCTGCTCACCTCGACGATCATCGGCATCCAGGCGCAGCGGCTCGTGCGCACGCTCTGTCCCGACTGCAACGAGCCGTACACCGCGCTGCCCGAGCTGGTCTCGGAGCTGGGCCTCGCGAAATTCGCCAACGGCGGCGACATCACGCTCTACCACGCCAAGGGCTGCAAGCAGTGCGCCAACACGGGCTACGTGGGCCGGGTCAGCATCATCGAGATGATGCCGATGACCGATTCGATGCGCAGCCTCGTGATGCGCCACGCGACCGCGACCGAGCTCAAGGCGCAGGCCGTCAAGGACGGCATGGTCACGATGTACGAGGACGGCATGCGCAAGGCGCTGCGCGGCGTGACGACCTTCGAGGAAGTTCTTCGCGTCACGCGCGAGGACTAGCCGCCGTCCCGGCGAAGGCCGGGATCCAATTTCGATGCCAATGCAAAACGCCAGAATGAAGTTGGGCTCCTGCCTGCGCCGGGGCGACGCGCGCTGATGCCCGTCTACCGCTACAGGGCCGTCAACAACGCCGGCGACGTCGCCGCCGGCGAGCTCGACGCGGCCAACGAAGCCGAGATCGTCGAGCGCCTGCGCGACCAGGGCCTGATGCCGATGCAGGTCGTCGCCGCCGCGGGCGATCGCGCCGGCGGCTCGCAGGGCACGTCGCGCCGGAAGTCGCTGTTCGCGCCGCGGCGGGTGACCCGCAACCACGTCCTCGCGATCACGCGCGAGCTCGCGACGCTGCTGCGCGCGGGGCTGCCGCTCGACCGCGCGCTCGAAATCCTGATCGGGCTCGCGCCCGCCGAGCCGGTGGCCGCGCTGCTGCAGGCCGTCCGCGACAGCGTCCGCGGAGGCAAGTCGCTTTCGCAGGCGCTGGACATGCACCGCGACGTCTTCTCGCGCTTCTACGTGAACATCGTGCGCGCCGGCGAGGCGGGGGGCGCGCTCGGGGTGGTGCTCAACCGTCTGGCGGAGACGATGGAGCGCAACAAGGAGCTGCGCGAGAGCGTGGTCTCGGCGCTGATCTACCCGACGATCCTGATCTGCGTGGCCGTCGCATCGATCATGGTCCTGCTGGTCTTCGTGGTGCCGACCTTCCAGCAGACCTTCGCGCAGGCCGGCAAGGCCCTGCCGCTGCCGACCCAGGTGGTGATCTTCGTGGGGACCGGCCTGCGCCAGTACTGGTGGGCGCTGCTGCTCTTCGTCGTCGCGGCAGTATGGCTGTTCCGCCGGCACCTGCGCCGAGCGGACGTGCGCTACCGCTGGGATCGCCGCCTCCTGCGCGCGCCCCTGCTGGGCGATCTCCTCGCGAAGGTCGAGGTGGCGCGCTTCGCCCGCACGCTGGCCACGCTCCTTGGCAACGGCGTGACGCTGCTCACCGGGCTGTCGATCGTGAAGGAAACGATGACCAACAGCGTGCTCGCCAACGCGCTCGACGGCGTGGTCACCCGGCTGCGCGAGGGCAAGGGCTTCGGGCGCCCGCTGATCGAGACGGGAATCTATCCGCGGCTCGCGACGCAGATGATCCTCGTGGGCGAGGAGTCCGGGCGGCTCGAGGAGATGCTGGTGCGCGTCGCCGACGTCTTCGACCGCGAAGTGGCGACGTCGATCAAGCGCTTCCTCGCCGTGCTGGAGCCGGTGCTGATCCTATCGCTCGCGGTGATGGTTCTGGCGATCGTGCTGTCGATCCTGATGGGCATCGTCGGCATGAGCGAACTTGTGGGGTGAGGCTCCGGTCTCACCGCGCCCTGAGGCAATCGAGGAGAAGGTTCATGAGCACGAATACGCGACCCTGGGCGACGCCCTCGCGGCGCGCCGGCGGCATGACGCTGATCGAGATTCTGGTCGTGCTCGTGCTGATCGGCATCGTGATGGGGATCGTCGGCGGCAACTTCATCCAGCGCGGCGAAAAGGCCAAGCGCGACGCCGCCAAGATCGAGATCGGGCAGATCGGCCAGACGCTCGACCTGTTCAAGCTCGAGGTCGGGCGCTACCCGACGACGCAGGAAGGGCTGCAGGCCCTGATCGCCGCGCCGCCCGGCGTCAACAACTGGAACGGGCCGTACTGGAAGAAAGCCACGGTGCCCAAGGACCCCTGGGGGAACGACTACGTCTACACGTTCCCCGGCACGCACGGCGCCTACGACATCGTCTCCTACGGGGCCGACGGCAAGGAAGGCGGCGACGGCGCCGACAAGGACATCACCAGCTGGGATCAATGAAGCACCGCAGCGCAGGCAGGCCATGACGACCGCCGCCGAGCTCGCGCCCGCGCTCGTCGCCTCCGGCCTCGCCCACCAGCGCGAGGGACGGCTCTCGCCTGCCGAGAGCTGCCTGCTCGCGGCGCTGCGCCTCGATCCGGGCAACGCGGAAGCGACCTACCTCATGGGTGTGCTCGCCCTGCAGGCGGGCAACGGCCAGGGCGCGATCGCGTATCTCTCGCGCGTGGTCGAGCGGCGGGCGGGCGACGCCGACGCGCTCTACAACATGGGCATGGCGCACGTGCTCGACTTCGACCTCGACCGGGCCGAGACCTGGTTTCGCCGCGCGCTCGCCGTCAATCCCCGGCACACCGGTTCGCGCTTCGGCCTGGGGAACCTCGCCCGGCTGCTCGGGCGCGACGAGGAGTGGCCGGAGCACTATCTCGCGGCCATGCGCTGGCCGGATGCGACGGCGCCGATGGTGAGCAACGCGCTGCTGGCGCTGCACAGCAGCCCCTCGGTGAGCCTCGAGGAGCTCTACGCGCTGCATCGCGAATGGGAGCGTCGCTTCGCGGCGCCCGCGTACGCGCGCCGGCAGCCGCACCGTAACGACCGGGACGCGGGACGGCCCCTCAGGATCGGCTTCGTCACCAGCGCCTTCAACGCGGAGATCGTGGGGCGCTACCTCCGCGGCGTGCTCGCAGCTCTGGCCTCGCGGTCCGAGGCGCAGGTTCATCTCTACGCGAACTCGACGAGCCGCGACTGGGTCGCGGAAGCCCTGGAGCAGGGCCATCGGGGAGGCTCGATCGCGTCGCTCTCCGACGACCAAGCCGCGGCGCGGATCCGCGCCGACGGCATCGACATCCTCGTCGATCTCAACGGCCACGCGCCGGGGCATCGACTGCTCGTCTTCGCGCTGCGCCCGGCGCCGGTGCAGATTTCCTGGCTCGACTACTTCGACACCACGGGGCTCGAGGCGATCGACTACCTGATCACCGACCCCGTGAGCACGCCGCCGGACGGCGCACAGCGCTTCGCAGAGCGCCTGATGCACATGCCGGTGCGGCTGTGCTTCACCGCGTCGTCGACGTCGCCGGCGGTGGCACCGTCCCCGGCGCTGCGCGGGAGCGGGGTCACGTTCGGCTCGTTCACCCGCGCCGACAAGGTCACCGGCGAGGTCGTCTCGACCTGGGCGCGCATCCTCGCCGCGGTGCCCGGATCGCGCCTGATCCTCAAGGGCGAGACGCTGAAGTTTCCGCGGGTGCAGGCGCGCTTCGAGGGCGCGTTCGCGCGGGCGGGCGTCGATCCGGCGCGCCTCGAGCTGCGCACGCCTTCGCCTCACCACGAGCTTCTCGCCGAGTACGCCGATATCGACGTGGCGCTCGACACGTTTCCCTACAACGGCGGCGCGACGACCTGCGACGCGCTGTGGATGGGCGTCCCCGTCGTGGCGAAGATGGGCGAGAGCATGATCTCGCGCCAGTCGGGAATGATGCTGCGCGCCGTCGGAGCCTCGCAGCTCGTCGCCGGCGACGACGATCAATACGTCGAGATCGCGGCGAGCCTCGCCCGGGACCCGCAGCGCCTCGCCGAGCTCCGCAGCGGGCTGCGCAGCGCGATGGCGGACTCCCCGCTCTGCGATGCGGAGCGCTTCGCCGACGCGCTGCTCCTCGAGGTCCGGCGGGCCTGGCGCGAGTGGTGCGCGGCGTGAGAGCGCGACGCGCACCCCGGCGGCGTGCTCGCGCCTGCGGGTCCGGGCACGGCTTCACGCTGCTCGAGATGCTGGTCGTGCTGATGCTGATGGGGATCATCGCGTCGGTGGTGATCCCGATCTTCGGGCCCGGCGTGTCGACCCTCGAGCTCAAACGCTCCGCACGCGAACTCGCGGCGGGCCTGCGTCTCGCCCGAAGCCAGGCGATCGCGCAGCGGACCGAGGCGGTGCTCGAGCTGGATCTCGCCGGGCGGAGCTTTCGCGTGCCGCCCGATCCGCGCTTGCACAGCCTGCCGCAAGGCGTCGAGCTCAAACTCTTCACCGCGCAGAGCGATCTGCTCAACGAACAGGTCGGCACGGTCCGTTTCTTCCCGGACGGCGGGTCGAACGGCGGACGGATCACGGTCGCGGCCGGCGACCGCAAGTACGACGTCGATATCGACTGGCTGACGGGGCGCGTGGCGATACTGGAGTGAGAAGACGAATGCAGCGGGCGGCCGGCTTCTCGCTCCTCGAGGTCCTGGTCGCGTTCGTGATTCTCGCGCTGGTCGGGACCTCGCTCTTCCGGCTGTTCGGCGCGTCGCTCACGAACGCCGGCGCGGCGGACGACTACAGCCGCGCCGCGGCGTTTGCCGAGAGCAGGCTCGCGATGGCGGAGGTCGAGGCCCCGCTGCACGAGAGCGCCGACCAGGGGACGTCCGACGACGGCCGCTACGCCTGGTCGACGAAGGTCGAGTCCTACGTCCCTCCGGGAACGACCAGCGACCAGCAGAGGCTCGACCAGATGCTGCCCGTGCAGCTCTGGCACATCTCGGTCACGGTGAACTGGCCGGGCGAGCGAGGCGCCGCGCGCTCGTTCACGCTGTCGACCGTGCGCATGGCGATGAAGCAGCCATGAGCCGCGCCGCGCTCCGGAGGCAGCGGGGCTTCACGCTGATCGAGCTCACGGTCGCGCTCGTGCTGGTCGCGCTGATCGGCTCGGTGCTCTACGGCTCGCTTTCGCTCGCCGGCGACAGCTGGAATCGCGGCGAGGCGAAGGTCCAGCGCGTGAACGAGATGCGCTCGAGCGAGGATTTTCTCCGGCGCACGCTCGGCGCCCAGCACCCGCTGCGCTTCCACAAGGTCGCCGACCAGCCGCTGTACTTCCTCGGCACGCGCGACGCGCTCTCCTACGCGGCGGCGCTGCCCGGGCGAGCCGGCGCGGGCATGTACTACTTCCGCCTCAGTGTCGACGGCGACAGCGGGCGGCTCGTGCTCGCGCGCGTGATCCCCGACTACGCGGCGCAGGCGCTCCCCGATTTCGGCAACGCCGAGTCCACGGTACTCGCCGGCGGGATCGGCGCCGTGCGCTTCGGCTATTTCGGCCGCGACCCCGGGTCCGCGGACACCGTGACGCCCACCTGGCGCGACCGCTGGGACGACCCGCAGCGTCTGCCCGACCTGATCCGCGTCGACGTGACGCCCGCGAAGGGACCGGCGTGGCCGACGCTCGTCGTCGAGCCGCGCATCGCGCTCGAGGTCGGCTGCCCGACCTGGAACGCCGCGCAGCACCGGTGCCAGTGAGCCGCTCGCGCATGCGCGTTCAGGACGTCGGCACCCGGGTCGCGGGGCCGCCGCGTGCGCCGGCGCATCCGGGCCTTGCGCCTGTCCCCGCGACGCAGCGGGGCGTCGCGCTGATCCTGGTGCTCTGGCTCACGATCCTGCTCACCGTGATCGCGTCGGCGTTCGCCTACAGCATGCGCACGGAGACGCTCGCGGCGAGGAACGAGCTGTCGCTCGCGCAGGCGCGCGGCCTCGCCGACGGCGCGATCATGCGCGTGGCCTTCGAGCTCATGCGTCCGCGTGCGCCGAACGACCCGTGGCAGTCCGACGGCTCCGCGCACTACTGGGACGAAGGCGATGCTCACATCGCGGTCAAGGCCATCGACGAATCTGGTAAAATCGACCTGAATTCGGCTTCGGACGCGTTGCTCAAGGGGCTGTTCCAGACCGCGGGGGGGCTGGATGGGGACGCGGCGCAGCGGATCGTCGACGTGATCGACGATTGGAAGGATCCCGACGATCTGCGACGGCCGAACGGCGCGGAAGCGGCGGACTACCAGGCCGCGGGCTTGTCGTACAAGCCGGCCAATGCGCCGTTCGAGAACGTCGCCGAGTTGCAGCGCGTGCTCGGCATGACCCCGACGCTGTACGCGGCGGTCGCCGACCAGCTGACTGTCTTCAGCAAGTCGCCCGGCGTCAATCCCGCGTTCGCTTCGCGCACGACGCTGCTCGCGATTCCCGGCGCCACGACAGACGTCGTCGATACGTATCTGGCGCAGCGCCAGGATGCTCTCTCCGCGGGCTTGCCCGTGCCGGCGTTTCCCGTGTCGGGCGGCGCCGGAGCGGCGACGAACCTGTGGCGCATTCGCGCGGAAGCGACGACGCCCGACGGGGTGACGTACATCCGCGAGGCGGTGATTCGTCCGGGGGGCGATACGCTGCATCCGGTCACGGTCCTGGCGTGGCTCGAAGGCGATCAGAGGCAACTCGCTCTGCCCGCGAGCGCCGGATCTGTCGCCAAATGACGACGCGATCGGGCTGTGCGTCGGCGCAACCGAATCAACGGCTTGCAACAAATTTGAGGTTGCCGTAAAACCGCCGCGAGGCGGACGTGTCGAAGGCACGGACTTGCATCGAGCGGGGACATGACGAGCGCAACGACCAGCTGGCGACAACGCGTGCGCGATTCGGCGAATCGCGCGGGCTTGCCGCGCTTCTGGCGCTGGTGGATGAGCGAACTCGCGCCGCTGCTGCCCGGCGCATCGCGCGCGGCATTTCAGCGCCGCTTCGCGCGTCCCGT
This sequence comes from Casimicrobiaceae bacterium, assembly GCA_035501595.1. Taxonomy (GTDB): domain Bacteria; phylum Pseudomonadota; class Gammaproteobacteria; order Burkholderiales; family Casimicrobiaceae; genus PALSA-1003. Next base: position 139,866 of record DATJVX010000026.1, read on the forward strand.
CATCGAGCTCACCGAAGGTCAGGCCATTTTCTGGCGTCCCGAGATCAGCAACGGCGCCGCTCGCCTCTCGGTCACCGAGAGCGTGATGCTCGCAGGCGACGCTGCCGCGGTGCTCGCGGCGGGTCGCGCCGCCGTCGCGCGGCTTGCCGCCAACGCCTCGGCCGGCATCGCCGCGCCCAAGGTCATCGTCGCGCTCGGGCCGCGCCAGGTCCTGCGCAAGGAGCTCACGCTCCCCGCGGCCGTGGGAGAGAACCTGCACCAGGCGCTCGCCTACGACCTCGATCGGCACACGCCGTTTCGCGCGGAGCAACTCTACTTCGACGCCGCCATCACTGCGCGCGACACGGCGAGAAAGACGCTGCGCATCGACTGGGTCGCGGCGCTCAGGACGATCGTCGACGGCGCGAAGAAGCGGGTCGAGGACTGGGGCGCGATACCGATCGCGGTGGTGCCCGGACCTCCGACGACCACGCCGACGCGGCTCAACCTGCTTCCCAATGGCTCGCGCCCGCGCCAGCTGCAGTGGCGGCGCTGGCAGGTGTGGGCGCCGCTCGCTGTGATGGCGCTGCTGGTCGGCGCGGCCGTGTTCGTGCCGCTGCTGCAGAAGCGCCAGTACGCGATCGCGCTCGCCGGGCTCACCGCGGAGGCCGGGCAGCAGGCGCAGGTCGCCGACAAGCTTCGGCAGCAGCTCGAGCAGATGCAGAACGACTACAACTACATTCTCACCAAGAAGTACGCCTACCCGAGCGCCGTGCACGTGCTCGACGAAGTGACGCGCGTGCTGCCGGACGACACGTGGCTCACGCAGCTCGAGTTGAAGACCGGAGCGGGTCGGGGCAAGGACACGCAGCGCGACGTCTATCTTCGCGGAGAATCGGCCAACGCCGGCAAGCTGATCGCGTTGCTCGAGGACTCCAAGCTCGTCGAGATGGTCACCCCTCGCTCGCCCACGACCAAGATCCAGGGAAGCAGCGGAGAGATCTTCGATCTGGGCGCGCGGCTGCGAACGCTGCCTCCGCCGCAACCGGTGACCCTCACGGCGAACACGCCTCCGCTGCCGGCGCCTGCGCCGCTTGTGCCCAAGAGCGCGGTGCCCGCCGCGGCGAGCGACTCGGCAAGTGTCCCCGGAGCGCAGCGCGCGCAAGCGCCGTCCGCCGCGCCTCCGGCTGCCGCAACGGGACCGATCTCCGGCGACGCGGCCGTGCCGCCCCCTGCTGCTGCCGCAGCGCCGCCGCCGGCGAACGTGTCCGGCGCGCAACGCCGTGCGCGCTTCGGGACGCGCCAGGAAGCGTCCGCGCCCCCGCCGCCGATGCCGCAGCCGCCGGAGACTCTGCAGGCCGTGCCGCCCGAGGAAGGCGCCGAGCCCGGCGCGGACGCGCCGTCCGAAGGCGAGCCGAAGACGGACGAACAGTGATGGCCACGCTCTCGATGCCGCTTCCGCCGCGGCAGAGCCGGATGCTGGCGGTCGCGCTGCTCGCGCTGGCAGTCCTGCTGACGCTCGGCGTGCTGCTCACCCCGTTCCTGCTGCTGCACCGGCACTATGACCGGGCGATCGACGCGCTGCAGGAGCGCCTCGATGTCTATCGCCGCGTAGCGGCGCAGACACCGGAGCTCAAGAGAACGCTCGAGACGCTGCGCTCGCGCGACGGCCGCCGCTTCTTCCTGCAGAACCTCGCGCCGAATCTCGCCGGCGCGGAGCTGCAGGACCTCGTGCGGGCGGCGATCGAGAACAACGGCGGCCGCATCACCACCATCCAGATCGCCCAGCCCCGCGAGGACGGACGCTTCAGGCAGATCGGCGTGAGCGTGCAGCTCTTCGCCACGACGCCGAACCTGCAGAAGGTCCTGTACACGCTCGAAACGCAGACGCCCTACGCGGTAGTCGACAACATCACGGTGCGTCCGCTCAACGCCTTCCGCGGCTTCAAGCCGCCGCCGGGCGCGGAGCCCGAGCTTTCGGTGATGCTCGACGTGAGCGCCTTCACCTTCGTCGAGGGCGAGAAGAAATGAGCGCGCTGCCGGCCGCTCGCGCCCCGCAGATCCGCGGCTGGATGCTCTGGCTCGCGCCCGCGATCGTGCTGGCGCTGGTCGTGGGCCTGGAGACCGACTGGGGCCGGCAGGTCGTGCGCGTGCCGTCCACCCCGCCGCCCGTCGAGCCGAAGCCGGTGAGCGTCGCGGCGCTGCCCGACTACCAGATCGAGGGCGGGCTCGCCGCGCATTCGGAAACCGTGCAGCGGACGCTTTTCAACGCCACGCGCCGTCCTGCGCCGGCGCTGGCCTCGAACGAGGGCCCGAAGCAGATCGTGCACGGCAAGTTCCAGCTTACGGGCACCACCGTGACCGCGGGGCGCAACGTCGCCTTCCTCAAGGAAGTCGCCGGAGGCAAGACGCGCGTGGTGAGCCAGGGCGACGAGATCGATGGCATGAAGGTCGCGCTGGTCACTCCCGGTCTCGTCCGGTTCACGGCCGGCGGCGATTCCGAGGACCTGATCCTCAAGGTTGCGCCGGGACCCAAGACGACGATCGCGGCCGCGCCCCCACGGCCGGCGCCGCCCGGCGGCGCGCCCGCGGGCGGACCGACCGCCGCCCGGCCGACCCTGAGACCGGCACAGGCGCCCGGCACGACGACGCCGGCTGCGCCGGCCCAGAGCGCCCGGGCGGCGCGCCGCGCGGGCCGCGCCGTGGATGCCGGCGCCGGCGCGCAGCAGGACGGCAGCAATCAGCAATCGGATGGCGGGTTCCGCAACTTCCGGCAGCGGTTCAGCAAGTAGCTCCCGAAGGCGCATCGGGACCATGCCGGGCAACGCACAACAACACGGAAAACCGATGACTCGACATCGCGCGAGATGGGTATCGACGGCGCTCGCCGCCGCGCTGGGGCTGCTCCTCGCCGCGTGCGCTACGGTGAGCCGTCCTCCGGTCGAGCCGCCGCCCGCCGCGCCGAGCGCCCAGAAGGACTCGGCTCCGGAGAGCGGCACCGCGGTCAAGCCCGGCTCCGCCGACAAGACCCCGGAGTTGTCGAAGATCTACAACGGGACAGGCGTCGTCGTCGCGGGCCAGGCGGCGGGTGGTCAGGTGCCGCAGGGCGTCAAGCCGCCGGCTCGACCCGGGTCGGCGGTCACGCTCAACTTCGAAGCCGCGGACATCCGCGAGGTCGTGCGCAACATCCTGGGCGACATCCTGAACGAGTCATACACGATCGACCCGGCCGTCGGCGGGACGGTCACGATCCGCACGACGTCGGGCATTCCCCGCGAGTCGCTCCACGCGACGATGGAGATGCTCCTGCGCATGAACGGGGCGACGATGACCCGCGAGGACGGCATCTGGAAGATCCTGCCGGCTGCGGCGGCCGCGCGCGGCAACGTCTCGCCGCAGCTGGGCGGCTCGTCGCGGCCGCTTCCCGCCGGATACTCCGTGCAGATCGTTCCGCTGCACTACGTCGGCGCCCGTCAGATGGCCGCGCTGCTCGAGCCGTTCGTCAAGGACCAGACCACGGTGCGCGTCGACGAGCTGCGCAACCTGCTGATCCTTTCCGGCACCGAGCTCGAGCTGCAGCATCTCTATGAAGCCATCGACATGTTCGACGTCAACTGGCTCGCGGGCATGTCGGTCGGCGTCTTCACGCTGCAGAGCACCGACGTGAAGTCGCTGATGGCGGATCTCGACAAGGCGATGGGCACGCCGGACAAGAGCCCGCTCGCGGGGATCGTGCGCATCATCCCGATCGAGCGGCTGAACGCGCTGCTCGTCGTGACGCCGCAGCAGGAATATCTCGACGAGGCGAAGAAGTGGATAGAGCGCCTCGACCGCGCGGGCGGCGAGGGCACGAGCATCCGGTTCTACGTCTACCAGGTGCAGAACGGCCGCTCGGAATACATCGCGCCTCTGCTGCAGCAGGCCTTCACCGGGCGCGTGACGCAGCCTGCGGCCGCGACCGGGCCGCCGCAGGTCGCGCCGGGCACGCCGGCCGGCACGATCGTCTCGCCGCCGGCATTCCAGCCGCAGAGCGTGATCCCGGTGCAGAACCCGACGCCGGTGCCGCAGACGGTCGTCAACCAGACGCAGACCACCGCGGGCGCCAACGTGCCCGGGGCGACGATGACGCCGGGCTCCATCCAGAGCACGATTCAGAGGGCCTTGACCGGGGGCGCCAGCGGGGACGGCATCGGCGTGGTGCGCAACGTCCAGGTCGTCGCCGACAAGGACAACAACACGATCCTCGTCGTCGCCACGCCGTCGGAGTACTCGGTGATCGAGGCGGCGCTCAAGAAGCTCGACATTCCGCAGCGGCAGGTCGCGATCGAGCTGACGATCGCGGAGATCACGCTGACCGACCAACTCCAGTTCGGCGTCGAGTGGCTGTTCAAGGGCGCGGCCCCTTCGGGACGCGGAAGCGGCGGGCTGTTCAACCAGACCACGCCGTTCAATCCCGCGGTCCCCCTCGCTGCCGCGGCAGGCGCCGCGAGCGGGCCGGTCGGTCTCGCGCTCGCGACGGGATTCAACTATCTCATCAACAACGCCAACTTCCCGGGCGGTGTGCAGGCGGCGCTGCACCTCCTCGACACCTACGGCAACACGAAGGTGGTGTCGAACCCGCACATCGCGGCGCTCGACAACCAGAAAGCGACGATCAAGGTCGGCAACCGCATCCCGATCAACCAGCAGACACTGGTCGGAGGGACGACCAACGCCGTCACTACGACGGCGCAATACATCGACACGGGTGTGCTGGTCCAGGTGACGCCGCACATCAACGCCGGCGGCCTGGTGACGCTCGAGGTCGATGCCGAGGTGAGCACGCCGGGGACGACGACCGACCCGACGGTGGCGCCTCCGATCAACACGCGCTCGGTTCAGACGCTGCTCGCGGTGCCGTCGGGGTCGACGATGGTGATGGGCGGGCTCATCACCGAGAACAACCAGAACAACTCGGCAGGTTTGCCCGGCCTGGCGCGCATCCCTATACTCGGCGGGCTCTTCGGGAATCAGACGCTGCAAAAGGATCGCACCGAGCTGATTCTCTTCATTACGCCCAGAGTCGTGGAAAACGAGCTCGATTATCGCCGCATCATCGAGGATTTGCGGCGCAAGATGGAGCGCCTCGACGAGGTCTTTCCGGCGAAAACTGCTCCGTAGGACAGCTCATGGGCTGGAACCGTCGCCAAATGGCGACGCACTCAATGTTGCGTCGACGCAACACAACAGGAAGAGGGGAAAGAATGCGGTTTATGCGATTGACGCTACAGGGGGCCTTGGATAGGCTTCAAGCGAACAAAGGCGGGCGGCGGCGCGGGTTTTTCGCGTCGCGGGCCGCGTGGCTGGCGCTAGGCGTCGTGCTGGCAGGATGCGCAGGAATCCGGGTGGATTCGAGCCCGGACGAGAAGCAGAAATTCGTGGCTCAGCGCGCGGAAGCGCGCTGGAACCTGCTGATCAAGGGCGATGTGGCTGGGGCTTACGAGTACCTGAGCGCGGGCTCGAAGGCGGCGACGCCGCTGGACCAGTACAAGGCCAGGATCAGGCCGGGCTCGTGGCGACAGGCGAAGGCGGAAACGGTGGACTGCGAAGCCGAAGTCTGCAAGGTGACGATGGCCATCACCTATGACGCCAAAAGGATGAAGGGGATCGAAACGCCGTTGATGGAAACGTGGATCATCGAAAAAGGATCGGCTTGGTACGTTTTTCGCTAACAGAGCTGGACCCGGGCGTTGCAAATTATCCACAAGCAGGGGTAAAGAGCGGCTTGCGGCAGTTCGGGCCGGTTTGTAAATCGACTAGGTGTGTAATACACTCGCGGTGCTTGGCGGTTTTTAAAGTGATCACTTTAAACCCGAAGTAACGAATTAAGAGGAGTCATCAACAACCATGAACTCGTTCCAAAGAAAATCGCTGTATGCCGCTCTGGCGGGCGTAGGAGCCCTCGGAGCGACGGGCGCCGCCGATGCGGTCAACTTGAACCCGGACGGGCTGGGTAACGTACTCATTTACCCGTACTACACCGTCCGCTCGGACGCGGCAGGCAATGCGTATAACTCGCTGCTGACCGTCGTCAACACCACCTTCTCGGTGAAGGCGGTCAAGGTCCGCTTCCTCGAAGGTCGGGACAGCCGGGAAGTGATCGACTTCAACCTGTTCCTGTCGCCGTACGACGTGTGGACCGCGGGCCTGATCCCGAGCCCCTCCTCGGGAGGCGGTCGCCTCGTCACGTTCGACAAGTCCTGCACGTTGCCGCCGATCGCGACGACGCAGGGCGGCCAGGGCTTCGTCGACTTCGTGAACTTCGCGTACTCGGGGACGGCGGACGACGGCGCCGGGAACGATCTCGACCGGACGAAGGAAGGCTACGTCGAAATCATCGAAATGGCGACGTATGCGACCTTCCAGACCGTCGGCTTCGCCGTCACGCACGGCAACGGCAAGGTGGCCGGGCAGCCCGACTGCAAGCCGCTGAGCGACGGCCTCGCCTCGCACGAGCAGAACATCGTCAACGGCGGTCTGTTCGGCGGCATGACGCTGATCGACGTGGGCGCGGGCACGGATTACACGGAAGACGCGGTCGCGCTCGACAACTTCACGGTGGACGAGTCCATCTATACCGCCGAAGGCACGACGACGCCCGACCTGACCTTCGCCTTCCCCGCGGCCAGCCAGGTGGTTGCCGAGAACGCGGTGTACACCTCGCTCTGGAACACCGGTCCCGACCCGGTCAGCGCGGTGCTGATGCACGCCGAGGTGATGAACACCTACGTCCTGGATCCGGGCACCAAGTCCGGCTCCGACTGGGTGGTCACGTTCCCGACGAAGCGCTTCTACGTCCGTCACGGCACGGGGCTCGCGCCCAAGCTGTTCCAGCGCAACTTCAACGGCGTCGCGGGTTCCTGCGACGACGTGACGTTGAGCATCTGGGACCGCGAAGAAAACGCGCTCTCGACTCCGGCGACCTTCTCGCCGCCGCCGCCGACGCAGGGCAACTCGATCTGCTGGGAAGCGAACGTCGTCACGTTCAACAACAGCAACGTGCTCGCGTCGCAGAACCCCGGCACGAAGATCGTGACGCAGAACATCCCGGCGACCTCGATCCCGGGTATCGACGGCTGGATGAACCTCGGGTTCTTCCCGACGTCCATCACGGGCACGGTGCACGAGCTGATCAGCACCGACACGGAAGTCACGACGATCTTCGGCAGCAGTGGCACGACGGCGACCTACTTCGGTCTGCCGGTGGTTGGCTTCGAAGTGGAGTCGTACACGAACGGTACGCTCAACGTCGGCGGCACGAATGTGCTGTCGAGCTACGGCGGCAACTTCGTGCACAAGTACTTCACCTTCATCGCCCCGCCGGCCAACGGCACGATCCCGCCGGCGAAGGTCGGCAGGAACGCGAAGTCGAAGTAAGTCGAGCTCCATGCACCAGGAAGGCGGGACTTCGGTCCCGCCTTTTTTTCGCTCGGGGCGGCGGCGAAGAATAAATAGCTTCATCGCGCAAAGCGCTTTGGCGCGCGTGTTCGCGCAGCGTCGCAGTGGGCATTGCGCCGGAGCGCGCAAAGGCGCAATGTGCCGCGCAACGTCAGCGCTCTCGATCGCGCAGCGTCGCGGCGCGTGATCTATAATGCTGATGTCATGTGCCGGGCGGCGGGCGAGGTCTGACGAACGGACCCGGACCGGGGTTGGCGTGCGTCGGCTTATGACGTACAATTAGTTGTTTTCATTGTAATTTGCTGGCGCGGAACTTGCGGATGGTCAGCCATCCGATCGGCGGGTCCCGCCTGGGAGTCAAAGATGAACCGTTCGCACCTCCGAGCGGCTGCGTGGACGCTTGCAGCTGCTGCAGCAACCTCCGTTTTCCTCGCCGTGCCCGCCTCCTCGCCGTTGCAGGCAGCGCAGATCACGGTCGTCGACAACAACTGCTCGAGCTTCACCTACGACTCCAATGCGGGCACGCTGACCTGCGTGCCCGCGAACCCGACTAGCTTCACCTGCTCCCCTTCACTTTCCATCGCGAGTCCCACGGTTTCGCAGTCGGAGAAGATCACGGCCAATTGCGCGGGCGGCACGGCGCCGTATAGCTATACCTGGAGCGGCGGTGGGGGAGTGAGTGCCTGCCCTACTGCGTCCGGCTCCGCGAGCTCGGTGACGCTTACCTCGCCCGGGGGCACGAGCGCAATCGGGCCCTGCACGTATAGCCTGACCGCAAACGACAGCGCGACGGGCACTTTCACCGGGAACGCGCCGTCCTTCAGTTATACCGTCAGTGGCGGTGGCGGCGGCGGCGGTGGTGGTGGCGGCGGCGGCGGGACCATCGCATGTACCGGCATCAATCCGAACGGCGTCAACTGGGGCCAGACGATCGTCATCAACGCGTCGGCAGCGCAGGCCGCCAGCTACTGGACGAACGCGCCGCGAGTCTACAGCGGGGACTTCGGTGCGAACGATGCGCTGGTGCTCGTGTTTACCACCGGCTCGACCGTTCCTTCGACCAGCCAGAGCGGCATGTTCACGGGTGCTGAATTCGGCGGTCCTCCGACGACCCGGTATGCGACGCTGTCGGCCTCGGCCTGCGATTTCGGCAAGGGCTTGACGGGGACCAACAAGTCGGTGAGCCAGGGCAGCCCGAGTGTGGGTCTGCACTTCACGATGGGCGGCTCCGCGACCACGTACCCGCTGCTCCTGCCGAACACGACGTACTACGTCAACATCTACAACATCGGCTGCACCGGCTCGTGCCCGATGTTCGTCGATCTGAGCAAGCCGAAGGGCTCGTAAGGCGACAGCTCATCGCGGCGTAAAGACGGCCCCGCGCTCCGCGGGGCCGTCTTTTTTAAGGCCCTTCGCTCGCGATACAATGCGAGTCCTGTCCGCGGACGACCGCTTGCCTGCGCCGCCCAGTCAACTTCTTCGAGGCTCCATGAATCGCCCCAACCATCTTCTCGCGGCGGCTGCCGCGCTCCTCGTCGTTTTGAGCGGCACGCTGCTCGCCGAAGGCTCGCCCGACGACGTCCTGGTCGAGACCGCCACGGTGAAGCTCACGCGCAGCGACTACGAGGCCGATCTGCTGCGCGTGCCCCAGGACATGCGCGCCGCTTTCGCGAGCGACCCCAAGCGCCTCACCGCGATGCTCAACAACCTGCTCGTCAACAAGACGCTCGCGGCGCAGGCACGCCAGGCCGGCATCGATCGCGACCCCGAGGTCACGAAGCAGATCGCCATGGAGACCGACCGCTTGCTGGCGGCCGAGCAGCTCAGGCGATTCGATCAGCAGGCCGGCGCGGAATTCGATGCGAAGAAGGACGATTTTCTGCAGAAGGCGCGCGAGACCTACGCGGTCGACAAGGACAAGTACCGGGTGCTCGAGCGCGTGAGGATCGCGCACATCCAGTTCGACACCAAGAAGCGCTCGCCCGAAGCGGCGCTGGCGCTGGCGCAGGCGACTCGCGCCAAGCTCCTGGCCGGTGCCGACTTCACCGCGACGGCGAAGGAGGTTTCCGAAGATCCCGCGGCGAAGGCCAACGGCGGCGAGCTCGGCTGGATGTCGGAAGAGAAGGGCGAGCCCGAGTTCAGCAGCGCGGCCCTCGCGTTGAAGGAGGTGGGCCAGATCAGCGAGCCGGTCCGCTCGTCCCGGGGCTATCACCTGATCAAGCTCGAAGAGCGGCTGCCGGCGCGCGCGCTCACGTTCGACGAGGCGAAGGGCAGGATCATGGGCCAGCTGCGCGCCCGCTACGTGAAGGATCGGCACGACGCGATGATCGCCACGATCCGCAGCGACCCGAGCATGAAAGTCGACCAGGAGGCGGTAGACGCGCTCGTCTATCGCGTCGATCCCGCGGTCTTCCAGCAGGAGCTGCAGAAAAAGATGAACTAGGTCGAGGCCGTCGCCCGGGCGGAGCAGGTGTCGCGCCATTTCCAGGGCACGCTCGCCGAGCTGGCGCAGGCGGTCGAGCTGCACAAAGCCGGCCGCCTCGCCGAGGCCGAAAAGCTCTACGCCCGCTGTCTCGCAGCCGAGCCCCACAACGCCGCAGCGCTCAACAATGCCGCGGCAGCCGCCCTGCAGAGCGGCGATGCACGCCTCGCGATCGAGCGATTCGAAAAGCTCGTCGCCGTTCACCCCGAAAACGCCCAGGGTCACAGCAACCTCGGCTACGCGCTGCTCCAGGCCGACCGCGCCGATGAAGCGTTGCGCGCGCTCACCCGTGCGGTTGAGCTGGATCCGCGGTACGCCCTCGCTTACAACAATCTCGGAATCGCGCACGAGCGCATGCTGCGGCGTGACGAGGCGATCCGCGCCTTCGAGCGCGCGCTGGAGCTCGAGCCGGGCTATGCCGACGCGGCGGCGAACCTGGGCGAGATATGGAATCGCGAAGGCGACACGGCGCGCGCGAGGCCGGTGCTCGAGCGCGCGCTCGCGGCGCAGCCGTCGCACACCGGCGCCCGGGCCGCGCTCGCCGCGACCGACGCGCTGGGAGGCAGGCTCGACGACGCGCGGGCCGCGCTCGAGCGTATCGTGGCGTCCGCCCCCCGCGAGCCGCTGTTCTGGAGCGTTCTCGGCGCGCTGCGCACCTGGGCGGGCGACGCGGCTGCGGGAGAGAGCGCGTACCGAACCGCGCTGAGGCTCGCTCCGCAGGACCCGCGCGCGGCGCTGGGTGTGGCGGGCTCGCTACTCGCGCGAGGCGATTTCGCGGACGGCTGGCGCGCCTTCGAGCAGCGCCCGGACGGTTGCTATGGCGCCCCCACGCGCTTCGCCGACATCGCGCAGTGGAACGGCCAGCCGATCGCCGGCAGGCTCCTGCTCACTTGCGAGCAAGGCCTCGGCGACACGGTCCAGTTCGCGCGCTTCGTCGTGCTCGCACGCGAGCGCGTGCAGCGGTTGAGTTTCCTGGTCGACGGTCCGAGACGGTCGCTCGCCCCGCTCCTTGCCACGCTCTCCGGGGTCGACGACCTCGCGACCGACGAGGCGGCGCTCGCCGGGCTTCCCGACCGGCCTCTCGCGCGGGCCTCCGTGCTCTCGCTGCCTTATCTGCTCGGCCTGCGCGTGGAAGCGCTCCCCGGGCCGATTCCTTACCTCTCGGCACCGGAACCGGCCGTCGCGGCCTGGCAGCCGCGGCTGGAGGCCATTCCCGGGCTGCGCATCGGCCTCGCCTGGGCGGCCTATGCGCGCCGCGACATGGGCTACGTCACCCGGCAGAAGTCGGTGCCGCCGGACGCGCTCGGAGCGGCGCTCGCCTCGTCGCACGCGAGCTTCGTGAGCCTCCAGGTAGGCCCGGCGGCCAAGCTTGAGCCGCGGGGAGGGCTCGCTCGCATCGTCGACCTCGCGTCCGGCATTCGCGATTTCGGCGACACCGCGGCGATCATCGCCGGGCTCGACCTCGTGATCTCCTCGGATACGTCCGTGGCGCACGTCGCGGGCGCGCTCGGCAAGCCGGTATGGATGCTCGATCGCTACAACACCTGCTGGCGCTGGCGGCTGGCCTCGGACCGCTCGCCGTGGTATCCGACGATGCGCATCTTCCGCCAAGCCCGCTTCGGCGACTGGAGCGATCCGCTGGCACGGGTGAAGGCGGCGCTCGCCGCCTTCGAGCGGGACGCCACGGCTGGTTTTGTGGCGACCTGACGGTACGCTATAGTGATCCATTTGCCGGCCGCGCCTCCTCGGCCGGCGACGAGCAGGCGAGAGATGACCGATTTCGTATTCACGATGACGACCGGGCGGAGCGGCACCCGCTACCTGGCCGAGCTGCTCCAGCAGAACCTTCCCGACGCCGAGTGCTATCACGAGATCGTCGGCTGGGACCGCTTCGGCGTCGACACGCCGGACGTCTCGCACATGACGCTGTTCAATTCGCAGGGCAACGTCGAGAAGGTGCGCGAATTCTGGCGCGCGAAGCTCACGCGGATCGCGTCGACGCGGCACCGGTTCTACGTCGAGACTTCGCACGTGCTGATGAAGGCGGGGCTGGTCGAGAACATCGCACCGCTGACGGCGAAGGGCAGGGTGCACTTCGTCCTGCTCGAGCGCGATACCTACGCGACGATCGCGAGCCTTCGCCGGCGCCTCGACTTCGTCAACAAGGGCACCTGGTGGCTGTGGTACCTGGATCCCGATTACCCGAAGAACCTCGTGCGCTCCGCCGAGCTCGTCGACTCGGGCATCAGCGGCCTGTGCCTGTGGTACGTCCTCGAGATCCGCGCGCGCGCCGCCTACTATCGAAAGCTGTTAAAGGGGACGCCCAACGTCGTCTTCCATACTTTCGACCTCGAGGAGCTGCGTGCGCCCGAGGGCATAGCGCGGTTTCTCGCCGCGCTCGGCGCGCCCCGGGATCCCGCGCAGATCAGCGTGCCCGGGCCGCGAAACACCGGGCAGACCCCGGTCCAGATCACGAGGCAGGAGGAGCAGCGGATTCGCGACCTGATCGCTTCCGTCGAGTCCGCGCCCCGTGCGTCCCTTGACGCGAGCATCCCCGCCGCCCGGTGACCGCGAGCCGCGAGCGGACGCGCTCGCGGCGGCTCGAGCCGCTTCGACGATGCAGCACGAGGGCGTGAGGCGCCCGGTCCTCATGGCCTGGATGGCGACGAACACTTTCGGCTGGGGCATCGCCGGGCTGAACATCTTCTGCCACTGGGCCGCGTCGCGCGATGTCGAGCCCTACGTGCTGCGGCCGATCTCGGAGGGCGATCTGCTCGCGCTCGGGCCGCTTCGCCGCCGCCAGGTCGAGCCCTGCGTCGCGCGCAGCAACGCCCTCGCGAGGCGCCTCGCGTCGACGCAATCGGCCGCGGTATCGGTCGGCATGCCGGTGATACATCCGCTCGGCAATCGCGACGTCGACTCGCGGCCGCGCGTTCACGGACAGCGGAACATCGCGCGCATGGTCTTCGAAGAGACCCGGCTCGACGACTGGGCGGTGCGGATCGGGACCTTCGACGCGGTGGTATGCGCGAGCACCTGGAACGCGCAGACGCTGAAGGCGCGGTTCGATTGCCGTCCGATCGTGATCCACGAGGGCGTGGACCCTTCGCTCTTCCACCCGGCGCCGAAGTCCGGAGTCATGGATCCGGACCGCTTCTACATCTTCACCGGAGGCAAGATCGAATTTCGCAAGGCGCAGGACCTGGTGCTGCTCGCGTTCCGGATCTTTTCCGAACGGCACGACGATGCGACGCTCGTCACCGCGTGGCACAGCCCGTTCGCGCACTACTCGACGGGCTTCCGCGGCCGGCTCGACGCGGCGATCGAGATGGGCCCCGACAAGCGGCTCGCGATCGGCAAATGGGTCGCCGACAACGGCATCGATCCGGAGAAGGTGATCGACGTCGGCGCGATGCCCAATCAGATGATGCCGCTCGTCCTGCGCGAGATGGATTGCGCCCTGCAGCCGAGCCGCGCGGAAGGCGGCACGAATTTCGTGGCGATGGAGGCGATGGCCTGCGGCCTGCCGGTGATCGTCGCCCGCAACACGGGAGTCAAGGACATCATCGAAGGCTCGAACTGCGTCGCGCTGCAGCGGCAGGGTCGCGTGGAGCATCCCGCGGATCGCGGCGCCGAGGGCTGGGGAGAGAGCGACGTCGAGGAGATCGTGGAGGCGCTCGAGGCGCTGTACCGATCGCCCGAGCGGCGCAGCGTCATCGGCGCCGCCGCCGCAGCGTTCATGAGCGCTCGCAGCTGGGCGCGGCACGCGGCCGAGCTCGCGCAGGTCGCCCTGGCGGCATCGTGACCCAGGAGGACTACGCCCGATGGTTCAACCGCGGGCGCGAGCACCAGCAGGCCGGCCACCTGGTCGAGGCGATGCTCTGCTACCGGCGCGCGCTCAACGCCAATGCGCGCTCGCTTCGCGCTCATTTCCGGCTCGGCCAGGTGCTGCGGGACCTCGGCAATGCGCAGGAAGCGCGCGCATTGTGGCAGGCGGGCCTCGCGATTCAGCCGGAGCACGTGCCGACGCTGCTCGAGCTCGCCGCCGAGGCGCGCCACGCGGGCGCGCTCGATCAGGCGCTCGGAGCCTACGATCGCGTGCTCACCGCCAGCCCCGGGCTCTTCGATGCCGTGCTCGGCATCTCGCTCATCGAGATCGAGCGGGGCGAGGCGCGCGGTTACGCCCGGGCGGCGCAGCTCGTCGCCGCCGACCGCGACCCCGGCTTCTGGAGCGATCTCGCGCAATCTCTCGCCGCGGCGCCGCCGTCGCCGGCCCGCACGGCGCTCGTCGCGAAGATCGCTTCCTTGCGTCTCGAAACTCCGCCGCCGCTGCTGCTCGCCTGTGTCGCGGAGGAGATGATCGCCCTCGGCCGGATCGAGGACGCACGCGACGTGCTCGCACGGACAGAGAACGCGCGACCCCTGCCCGATGATCCCGAGACGCTGCGGCGCCTTGCCCTCGCGGGCGCGCGCCTCGGGTCGTTCCGCGTCTGGGCGGAGCGCTACGCGAGCCGATGCGTCGCGCTGTCTTCCGCGGCGCCGCCGCTTCGCTGGCCACGCCGCACGGCGGGCACCGCGCTGCGCGTGGCCTACGTCGTCGCCGCCGGCACGCGCCTCACCATCGACGGTGTCGCGATCGATACCGACGACTACCTGCGCGCGGTCGTCGCGCCACAGGCGGGCGGGCGCATCCTCGCCGCCGTGTTCAACGTCGGAGAGGTGCCGCGCGCCGCGATCGAGGCACTGCTGCCGCCGGACATCGCGGTGGCAGCACTCGCGACCGGGCTCGAAGCCGCGGCGTCCGCGCTCGCCAACGTCGACGCCGATGCGCTCGTCGACCTCGCCGGTCTGGGGGCGCCGATCGGGCCGCTGCTCGCGCAGCGGCCTGCGCGCACGCTCTGGACTTATGCCGGGCTCGGCTGGGCGAACGCCGCGCCGCTGGTGACCGGGGCCCTCCCGCCGCTCCCGGGCGCGGATGCGCAGGCGCTCGACGAGCACCGGGCTGCACTCGAGCGCGTGCTGCTCGATGCCTGCACGACCGCGGCGTGGTTCACCGACGTCGCGCCGCGCACGGCCACGGAGCTCGACGCCGTCTGGCGCGGCGCGGTCGCCGCACACCAGAGCGGGTCGCTCGAGGCCGCGCGCGCCGGCTACGAGGATCTCCTCGCTGACGAGCCCCGCCATGCGCGCGCCAGCTATCTGCTCGGACTCCTGCTGCGCAACGAGGGCCAGTCCGCCGATGCGGTCGCTGCGCTCTCGGCGGCGGTCGAGGCCGCGCCGGCGTACCTCGATGCGCGCATTGCGCTGGCGGACGTCTACCGCGAGCGGCAGCGCCTTGCCCGCTCGCTCGAGGTGTGCGAGGAAGGCCTGCGCGCCACGCCCGACGAGGTGCTCCTCTGGCGCGCGCTCGGTCTGACCCAGCTCGCGCGGCGGGACGCCCGGGCGGCGCGGCGCGCCTTCAGGAAGGCCCTGGCGCTCGCGCCCGGGCACGCGATGACGCACTACAACGAAGGGGTCGCGCTGCAGATGCTGCGCAGGAACGACGCCGCGCTGCGCTCGTACCAGCGCGCGCTCGCGCTCGCTCCCGATCTTCGGGCCGCCCAGTTCAACATCGGCATCATCCTGCGCGAGGCCGGCCGCGCCGGCCGGGCGATCAAGGCTTTCGAGCGCGTGCTCGCGCGCGACCCGGCGCAGATTCCGGCGCACAAGGCGCTGCTCGACACGCTGCAGGACCAGGGAAATCTCGCTGCCTGGTTCGCGGCGTTCGACCGTTTCGAGGCCGCCTGTCCCAACGCCTTCCCCCTGCTCGTCGTGGCGCTTCAGGTCTGCCAGTACCGCGCCGACTTCGCCGCGCTCGATCGCTACCTGGCACGCTTGAAGCGCGACGAGTTCAAGGCGAGCAGCGAGACCGAGCTGGCGGACTGCCTGGAAGAGTTGCTCTTCCTGCTGCTTTACTTCGACTTCGAGCCCGACGCGCAATTCGGGCTCTATCAGGCCTACGACGCGGTCGCGCGCCGGGTCTACGGCGACCCTTTGAGCCTTCCGAACCGCCGCCGCCCCGGGCGCATCCGCATCGGCTACCTCTCGGGCGATCTGCGCAATCATGTGATGGGCAAGATGATGTGGTCCGCCATCGAGCATCACGACCGCGAGCGCTTCGAGCTCCGCTTCTATTCCCTCTCCTCGAAGAGCGACGAGTGGACCGAGCGCTATCGGGCGCTCGGAGAGGGCTTCGAGGTGATCACCGATCTCTCCGAACAGGAGGCCGCCGCGCGCATCGCTGCCGACGAGCTCGACATCCTCGTCGATCTGTCGACGCACACGCACGGCTCGAAGCCGGGCATCCTCGCGCTCAAGCCGGCACGCGTGCAGCTGACGCACGTCGCGAGCGCCGGTCCCGTCGGGCTGTCGACGGTCGATTTCAAGCTGACCGACGCCTGCGCGGACCTGCCCGAAGCGCAAGCCTTCCAGCTCGAGACCTTCCTGCCGATGGCCGGCTGCGTGTACCCGTACCGGCACATCCCGCCCGCGGCGGATCATCCGTTTACGCGCGAGCGTCTGGGCATCGCGCCGGCCGCGGTCGTGATCGGCGCCTTCGTCAACCCGCTCAAGCTCTCGCGCCGCTGCCTCGCGCTGTGGCGCGAGGTGCTCGACCGGATTCCTGAAAGCCTGCTCGCGCTCTCGCCGACGGATGCGAACCGGCGCGAGATCTACGACCGGCTCTTCCGCGCGGCCGGGATCGAGACGAGCCGCGTCCGCGTCGTGCCTCAGGGTCGCGACGACGGCGAGAACCAGGCGCGCTACGGCGTCGTCGACTTCGCGCTGGACCCGCTGCCCTACGGCGGCGTGAACGGGACGCTCGAAGCGCTCGACATGCATGTACCCGTGGTCGCGCTGGTCGGGCGCCGGCACGGCGAGCGCTCGTCGTACACCATTCTCACCCATCTCGGCGCGACGCAGACGCTGGCGACGAGCGGCAGCGAGTACGTCGAGATCGCCGTGAGGCTCGCGAGCGATGCCGCATTCAAGGCGGAGGTCAAGGCGGCGATCGCGCGCGGACTCGAGCGCTCCCCCCTCACCGACATGAAGGCGCACACGCGCAACCTCGAGGCGGCGTACCTGCGGGCGCTCGAGCAGCGCTATCCGGAGGCGCTCGCGGCGCCGCGCGAGGAGGGCGTCTCGAAGGAGGAGAGCGCCTGAAGCCTGCCCACCCGGGAGTGTCGCGACCCGTCCGGGATCAGTCGGGGAGGCTTC
This sequence comes from Casimicrobiaceae bacterium, assembly GCA_035501595.1. Taxonomy (GTDB): domain Bacteria; phylum Pseudomonadota; class Gammaproteobacteria; order Burkholderiales; family Casimicrobiaceae; genus PALSA-1003. Next base: position 157,018 of record DATJVX010000026.1, read on the forward strand.
CCCGGTCGCGCCAGAGGCCCTCCATCGCCTCGGCGAAATCGCGCGCGTAGCGGTCCATGTCGAACAGCGGGTGCGTGCGGCGGTGGGCTGCGAGCCGATCACGCAGCACCTCGAGCGCGGCCGGCTGCACGGCGAGCGTTCCGGCCAGCGCTTCGTACGCCGCCGGGCTGTCGGTGACGAGCTCGGGCAGGCCGATCGCCTGGAGCTGGCTGCCGGCGATGCGGCTCACGAGCGTGTCGCCGGCACGGGTGACGACAGGCAGGCCGGCGAGCAGCGCGTCGTTGGCGGTCGTATGTGCGCCGTAAGGGTAGGTGTCGAGGAAAAGATCGGCGGCGGCGTGGCGGGCGACGTGCTCGCCCACCGGCGCCTTCGCGGCGAAGACGAGGCGCTGCGGATCGATCCCGGCGCGCCCGGCCTCGCGACGCAGATTCTCCTTCGCCTCCACGCTCGTCTCCAGCAGCCAGAGCACGCTGCCCGGCGTCGCCGCCAGGAGCCGCATCCACGACGCGAACGCGTCGGGCAGGATCTTGTAGGCGCTGTTGAAGCAGCAGAAGACGAAGCCCGTCTCGGGCAGCCCGCAGGCCGCGCGACTCGGCGGCGGCCCCGCGGGCAGCCGAGCCGTGTCGCTGGGGAAGGCCATGTGCGGCATGTAGAGCGGACGCTCGGCGTAGAAAGGCGCGAGTCGCTCCGGCAGGCTGAAGCGGTCGGTGAAGACGTAGTCGTACCAGGGCGCGCCCAGCGTGCCGGGAAAGCCGATGCAGTTGATCTGCACCGGCGCGGGTCGCAGCGCGAAGATTCGCTCGCGCGAGTTCTCGGTGTAGCCGTTGCTGTCGAATACGATGCCGATGCGATCCGCACGAATGCGCTGCGCGATGCGCGCCGGGGATTCGCGGCTCACGTCGGCAAAATGCTCGAAGGCGGCCTCCGCGCGACGGAAGTACGGGTTGCCGTCGTCGGCGTGGAGGCTGTAGGCGAACATCTCCAGCCGCGAGCGATCGACCTTCTCCCAGAATTCGAGCGACAGGTGCATCATCGGATGCTCGCGGAAGCTGTCCATCACGAATCCGATCCGCAGACGCTCGCCGGGGGCGAACGCAGCCGCGGGTCGAGCCGCGAGGCGCGCCGGGGCGAAGCCTTCCGCCCAGAGTTTCGCTGCATGGAGCTGCGCGCGCGGGGTCGTGGGCATCGATAGCAGGGGAAAGGGATTGGGGCGGCTGCCGCTGCGCGCTTGCGCCGGCGCGCTCTCGAGCCGGCGGTTGATCTCTGCGAAGAGACTGTCCAGATCGCGCCAATCGCAGCGATGCTGGCGGCCGTGCGCGAGCATCGACAGCGCGTAGAGGCTGCCCGGGTCGAGCTCCAGCGCCCGGGTCCACGACGGCTCCGCGTCCGCGTAGCGTCGCTGCTCGAAGCACGCGGTGCCGAGATTCAGATGGACCGCCGCGTCGTCGGGGGCGATCCGCACGGCTTCGCGAAAGCTTGCCTCCGCGCGACGCAGGTCGACGGCGCGCTGGTGAGCGATGCCGCGGGCGACGTAGACAGACGCCGGAAGATCAAGCCGCAGGGCGACCAGGCGGTCGTAGGCATCCGCCGATTCGCCGAAGCGCTCGTCGTCGGCGAGGAGCCGCGCGAGGTTGGCGGTGGCCTCGACGTGGCGCGGATCGGCCGCCAGCGCATCGCGATAGCATGCTTCCGCGCGCTGTCTCTGTCCGTGGGCCTCGAGGGCGAGGCCGAGATTGTTCAGGACCCCGGGATGGGCCGGCGTACGCTTCAGAGCGAGCTCGTAGCGTTCGATCGCCGCTGCGAGCTCGCCGCGGCGACGCAGCTCGTTGCCGGCGACGAAGTCGGCCTCCGCGCTTCCCGCGTCTCCCGATCGGCTTGCGCTCGCCTCGCCGCTGCCGGGGGCCAGCGCGCCGTGACAGTCCTTGTAGCGCCTGCCGCTGCCGCAGGGGCAGGGGGCATTTCGCGGCGCACTCATCGGCCGCGCTCGCCGCTTCGCTGCGATGCGCGGTTCGCGGCGACGTCGAGGAGGAGCTGGTCGAGATTGCGCGTAAAGCGCGCCATGTCGAAGAGCGGCGAAGCGGTGCGATTGACCGCGAGCCGCTGCTTGAGCGCGCGCAATCGCGCGCGATCCCCCGCGAGCGCGAGGGCCGTCGCCTCGTAGTCGGCGAGCGTTCCTGTCACCAGCTCGGGGAGGCCGACGGCGAGCAGCTGACTGCCGGCGACCCGGCTCGCCATCGTCTCGCCCGCGCAGGTGAGCACCGGCACGCCCATGAGCAGCGCATCGTTGGCGGTCGTGCCCGCGTTGTAGGGCAGCGTGTCGAGGAACAGATCCGCATGAGCCAGGCGCGCGAGGTGCTCGGAGAGCGCCACCACCGGCGCGAAGACGAGCCGCCCCGCATCGACGCCTCGCCGCTCGGCTTCGCGCAACAGGTTCCCGCGGGCGCCGGCGCTGCCGGGGGCGAGCCAGAGAACGCTTCCCGGGATCCGCTCCAGAAGGCGCATCCAAACCTCGAAGAGGGCGGGCGCGATCTTGTAGCTATGGTTGAAGCAGCAGAATACGACAGCTTGCTCGGGCAGGCCGCAGGCCACCCGGTCCGGCGCGCGCGCGCCCTCGGCGCGCCGCGTGTCGCTCGGGCAATAGCAGTCCGGAAGATAGAGGAAGCGCTCGGTGAAGAACGGTTGCAGGTTCGCCGGGCAGACGAACCGGTCGGTGAGCACGTAGTCGTACCATTCCGCGCCCAGCGTCCCGAGATAGCCCAGCCAGCTCACCTGTATCGCCGCCGGCTTCGAGGCGAAGATCTCGCTTCGCGCATACGTCGTGTAGCCGTTCAGGTCGACGAGCACGTCGATGCCGTCCTCTACGATCCGGCGCGCCGTGTCCTCCGCGGACTCGCGATTGCAGTCGAGAAAGCGATCGAACGCGGCTTCGATGCGTGCGCGTTGCGGAGAGATCTGCCGAGGGCCGATGGAATAGGCGTAGGTCTCGAGCCGCGTGCGGTCGTGGCGCTCCCAGACCTCGGTCAGGAGTGAGGTGATGGGATGCTCGCGAAAATCCGAGGACACATAGCCCAGGCGCAGCTTCTCTCCGGGCCGCCTCATCAGGCGGCGGGATGCTGCCGACGGGCGTTCCATCGGTGCTTCACGGCGCCGGGCCCATCGTCGCGCCGCGTTGAGATGCTCGCGCGGCGACAGCGGCATCGCGAGCAGAGGGAACGGCGCCGGATCGAAGCGCGGTCTGGGTGCGTCGTCCTGCAGGCGCTCGCGTATCGTCGCGAAGAAATCGTCGATGCCGTCCCAGCGGCAGCTCTGCAGGTGGCAGTACGCGAGCATGGTGACCGCGTAGAGATTGTCGGCATCGAGCTCGAGCGCGCGCTTGAGCGCGACCTCGGCCTCGTCGTACTCCTGCTGGAGGATCGACAGCGATGCGATATCGGCCTGGAGCGGCATGTGATCGGGGTCTAGCCGCGCGGCTTCGCGCAGGCTTGCCGCCGCGGCGGGGATCTGTCCGGCGTCGGTGAGGGCGGCGGCGCGCCTGATCCAGAAACGCACGGGAAACTCGCGTCGCACCGCGACGGCGCGGTTGTAGGCGTCCACCGCCTCGTCGACCCGATTCTGGTCGTGCAGCAGCGTGGCGAGGTTCGCGAGCGCGTCCGCGTGCGGCGGATCGACGTCGAGCACCTCGCGATAGCATCCTTCGGCTCGGTCGAGCTGACCCAGCGACTGTAGCGCCAGCCCAAGGTTGTTCAGGACCCCGGCGTGGCTCGGAGCGCTGCGCAGGGCATGCTCGTAGTGAGCGATCGCGGCGTCGAGCATGCCGCGGCGGCGGGCGGCGTTGCCCAGGTGAAAGTGCGTCTCCGCGCTGTCCGGATCGAGCTCCAGCGCGCGCTGCCACGCCGCTTCGGCCGCGGAGCCGTCGCTCCGGGCGAGAATCTCACCGAGGAGATTCCAGCCGATCGGGTCGTCGGGCGCGCGGTCGAGCGCGCTGCGACAACTCGCCTCCGAGACCTCCGTCCTGCCGAGCGCGAGCTCGACGCGCGCCCGCTCGCGAATGAGGTCGGACCGCTCGGGCGCGAGCGCCGCCGCTCGTGACAGCAGCTCGTAAGCGCGAGGGGCCTGGCCGGTGGCGAACGCGACCTGCGCGTCGCGCAGCAGCGATTCCGCAGTGACGGGCTCGCCCACTTCCTGGCCCGACCTGCCATGACAATCCTTGTAGCGCTTGCCGCTGCCACAGGGGCAGGGCGCGTTGCGCGCGATGGCGATGCTGTTCATGGGCGAGCGTGCGCGGCGCAATTATAGGCGATCGAGTCGCGGCCCGAACCCGCGGGCGCGGCCGCGGTCGGGAAATTGACGTAGACTATGGCCTCGTCGTTCACCGATCGAAGCTCGAGCAATTCGCGGAGTCGCTCATGCACCGACGCAGACCTCTCGAAGCGCTGCCTGGCAACCCGAGGCTGCTTCTGCTGCTCCTTTCGCTGCTGGCGTGCGAAGGCGCGCGCGCCGACGACGCGGGACTGCTGCGCTGTCGCGCGATCGCCGACGCCGCGGCCCGACTCGCATGCTACGACGCGCTTCCGGCCGCACAAGGCCCGGCCCAGGCCGACACGAGGTCTGAAGGCAGGGCGGCGGCCCCGGCTGCGGTGGCTCAACCGGCGCCGACGCCGACGGCACGGTTCGGCCTCGAGGAACAGGCGCCGCCGCGCAAGGACATGGTCGACCAGATCGACAGCCGCATCGAGGGCAAATTCGAGGGCTGGTGGCCCTTGTCGATATTCAAGCTCGCCAATGGCCAGGTGTGGCAGACCGCCGACGGCAGCAGCCGGTTCTACGAGATCGACAGCCCCAAGGTGACGATCACGCGCGGCTCGCTTGGCGCGTTCTATCTGAACCTCGACGGCGACAACCACACCGTGCGGGTGCGGCGCCTGCAATAACCCGGGCCACGGCCTCCTCGCGGGACCGTGGCCGGATCGAAGCACTGCTAGCGCGGCTGGGTCACCGTCCGCAGATAGGGCTTGTGAGTCTTGAAGCCCTGCGGATATTTCTTCTTGGCGTCTTCGTCGGAGACCGAGGTCGGGATGATCACGTCCTGGCCAGGCTTCCAGTTCACCGGCGTGGCGACCGCGTGCTTCGCGTTGAGCTGCAGCGCGTCCAGGAGCCGCAGCACTTCGTCGAAGTTCCGTCCCGCGCTCATCGGGTAGACCAGCATCGCCTTGACCTTCTTGTCGGGGCCGATCAGGAACACCGTGCGCACGGTCGCGTTGTCCACGGCGGTGCGTTTCCCGCCGCTGGCGTTGGGATGGATCATGTCGTAGGCCTTGGCGACGACCAGGTCCGGGTCCCCGATCATCGGGTAGTTGACCGCGGTGCCCTGCGTCTCGTGGATGTCCTTCGCCCAGGACTTGTGGTCGCTGACCGGGTCGATGCTGATCCCGATGATCTTCGTGTTGCGCTTGTCGAACTCGGGCTTGATCTTCGCCATGTAGCCGAGCTCGGTCGTGCATACGGGAGTGAAATCCTTCGGATGCGAGAACAGGATCGCCCACTTGTCTCCGATCCAATCGTGGAATCGGATCGCACCTTCGGTTGTTTCGGCCGTGAAGTCCGGTGCTTCGTCACCAATGCGTACTGGCATGTTCGACTCCGTGCGTGGTCAAGGTCCGAAACGCTCCGGCGCTCGTGCGAGCAGTCCCGGCCGCCGGACGGTGAAGTTTAGGTTGGGATGAGGTCTATCAGACTCAACGCGGGGCAATGTCGATTATATCTCCGCTGCCGCGAGAAGGCGGTAGCGGTGCGGCCGGGAACCCGCGCTGCCGGCCGGGTCATTGCCAACGATCGCGGACGATGCGCCATCGCGGCGCGCAGCGGGCCGCGAACCGATCCGGTTCCCCTCGCTGCGGTCCCGACGGCGCCTAGTCCCTCCACTTCCCGAGACACCGGGCATGAGCGGTCCGCCAGCTCGGCGTCCCGAACATGCGCTTGGTCTGGTGCGTGTGATGCAGATCGGCCAAGTGCCGAGCTTCATTACCTTGGCGCGCGCCGTGCAGCAGAAGTCCATGTCATAGAAGCGCGAACTGCGGATCGAAGAGCAGCCTGCGCTCGAGCAAACTGTCTCGCCGCGCCGCCAGGAAGACGCCGTCGAGGAGCTGGCACTCGACGGGCACGGGCCGTACCGGCTGTACGCTCGGCAGGGCGCTTGCCGCGGGCGATGCCGCCGCTCAGATTCGCGCGCTCGTCCCGGTCCCAGCGCGTGTTCACGAACAGCCACGCCGGCTGGTTGGGAATGCGCCGCCGGTTGCCGGCCACGCCCACGACGTCGAACCGGGTCAGGGCCTCGAGCAGGCGATCCGCCACGAAAATGGATCGCAAGCCGCGCCAGCGGAATCCGGTCTAGGCCGGTCGACGAGCTGCCTAGCCGGCGAGCGCAGCATCGATCGATGCCCGGATCCGCGCCGCCGTCTCGACCACGTGACGGGTGATCGACGAGTGGTGATCGCCCGGGATGATCTGCGTCTCGACGCGCTCGCCGATCGAAGACCAGCCGAGATTGGGCCGGAGATCCTTCGTCGACTGCGATCTAAACACCGCGAGCCGCGACTCGAGCTTCTCCGGAGCGTAGACGGCGATCGCGCGGCGATAGCGCAGGAAGATGTTCTTGCTCATGCCCGGGGCGGGCTCGTCGCTGTCGGCCGGGGCGCGACGCGAGCGCGCCGTCGGCTCGCCGAGCGAGACGGACTCGAACACCTGTCTTCGACGCCACGGCGCCTTGGCATCGACGATCAGCACGAGCGGCACCGCTTCGCCCTGGGCGAGCAGCAGTCGCGCGAGCTCGACGGCGATCAGCGCGCCGTTGCAGTGGCCGCCGACGAGATAGGGACCGTGCGGCCGGGCGCGGCGGAGCGCCTCGATCAGCTCGCCGGCCATCGCTTCGATCGACTCGGGAACGGCCGAGCCGCCCAGCCCGTGCGGGTGCACCGCGAAGAACGGCTGCTCGGCGCCGAGCTCGCGCGCGAGCGCATGGCAGTAGAAGCCGCCGCCGCTGAAGTCTCCATGCAGGAAGAAAAGAGGCGGGCGCGCGCCCTCGGTGCGCACCGCGACCACCGGCGAGCCCGACGCGACCTGGCCGCGCAGTGCGCCGGCGAGATGCGCGATGGTCGATTCGGTGAAGAGCGTGGTCAGCGGAACGGCCACGCCGCAGGTACGCTCCACCTCGTCCATCATCTGCGCCGCCAGCAGCGAATGCCCGCCGAGGTCGAAGAAGCTGTCGTGCACGCCGATGTTGCTCACGCCGAGGAGCCGCTCCCAGATCGGGACCAGCATGTGCTCGAGCGGATCGCGCGCCGGCATGTTGGGACCGGTTCGGCGGGCGGCGACGTCGTAGGGATCCGGCAGCGCGGCGCGATCGATCTTTCCGTTGGCGGTGAGCGGGAACTCGCGCAGCAGCACGATCGCGCCCGGCACCATGTACGCGGGCAGCGTGCGGCGGAGCTCGCGCAGCAGATCTCCCGGCTGCGGCGCGAACTGCGACGGAACGACGACGTAGGCGTCGAGCCTGCGCTTCTCCGCGGTATCGCCCCGGACCATGACCACCGCGTCGCGCACCTGCGGCAGCGCCTTGAGCGCAATCTCGACTTCGGCGGGCTCGATGCGGTGTCCGCGGACCTTGACCTGCCGGTCGAAGCGCCCGAGGAACTCGATCGCGCCGTCGTCGCGGTAGCGCGCGCGATCGCCGGTGCGATACATGCGCGCGCCGGCATCGCCGGCGAGCGGCTGCGCGACGAATCGTTCAGCGGTGAGCTCGGGCTTGCCCAGGTAGCCCAGAGCGAGCCGCGGTCCGCCGATATGAATCTCGCCCGGGATGCCGGGAGGAACCGGCTCGCCGTTGCGGTCCAGCACGTAAACCTCGGTATAGGCGATCGGGCGGCCGATCGGAATCGTCGCCGAGGAATCGACCTCGCGCACCTCGTGCCAGGTGGCGAAGGTCGTGGTCTCCGTCGGCCCGTAGACGTGCAGCAGTCGCGCGGGCTTGCCCTCCGAGAGTGCCTTCGCGACCGCGCGCACGTCGACCGCTTCGCCGCCGAACAGGACGGTCCGGCCCGCGAAGGCGCGCGGCGCGTCGCGCGCGACGAGGTTGAACAGCGCCGTAGTGAGGAACAGCGTCGTGACGCCGTCGCGCTCGAACGCCGCGGCGAGCTCGTTGGGCGCGAGAACTTCGTCGCGCGAGATGAGCGCCAGGGTCGCGCCATTGAGCAGCGTTCCCCAGATCTCGAACGTCGCCGCGTCGAACGCGGGGTTCGAAAGATGCGCGACCACGGCGCCTTCGTCGAGCTGCACGTAGTCGGTGCCGCACACCAGCCGGACAATCGCCCGGTGAGGCACCACGACGCCCTTGGGCTGGCCGGTCGAGCCGGAGGTGTACATGACGTAGGCGGGAGCGTCGCCGCCGCGCATGGGATCGAGGCCGGCCGGCGCTGCGTCACCGAGAGGGCTCGCGGCGTCGATCACCAGCACGGGCCGCCGGCTTCCGGCCATCGACCTGGCGAGGGCGCGCTCGGCCGCGGCGACCGTCACGACCGCGGTGGCGTCAGCGTCGGCGAGCACGGCCGCCAGGCGATCGGGCGGATGCCAGGGATCGAGCGGGACGTACACGCCGCCCGCCTTCAGAACGCCGAGAACGGCGACCAGCTCTTCGACCGAGCGCTCGGTACAGATGCCGACGTGCTCGCCGGGCCTCACTCCGAGCCTGTGGAGCTCGTGCGCGAGCGCCGTCGCGCGCCAGTCGAGCTCCGCATAGGACACCGCACGCGGGCCCTCGCGCACCGCCACCGCCTGCGGCCGGCGCCGTACCTGGGCCGAGAACAGCGAGACCAGCGAATCGTCGTCGTGGTGCGACACCGTCGCCGGCCGGCCGCCCCGCAGGATCCGATCGCGCTCGTCGGGATGCATCAGGGCCAGGCGCGAGACGGGCACATCCGGGTCGGTGCCGATGCTCGCAAGGAGCGTCAACCACTGCTTCGCCATGCGCTCGATGGTTTCGGGCGCGAACAGGTCGCGCGCGTAGTCGATCCTGGCGCGCAGGATGCCCTCGACTTCGCGAAGCGACAGCGTGAGGTCGAACCCGGTGTTCACTGGCCCGATCCCTTCCAGCGCCTGGATTTCGAGCCCCGGCAGCCGCCAGTCGGCGGCCGGCGTGTTCTGGAAGCCGAGCGCGACCTGGAACAGCGGATTGCGCGACGAATCGCGCTTCGGCGCGAGCTCCTCGACCAGCTTCTCGAACGGCAGGTCCTGATGCGAGTACGCCGCCAGCGCGCACTCCCGAACCCGCGCGAGGTAGGCGCGCAACGGCGGATCCCCCGATAGGTCTCCGCGCAGCACGAGCGTGTTGACGAAGAAGCCGATCAATCCCGCTACGTCGTGCCGCCGCCGTCCGGCGATCGGGCTTCCGACCACGACGTCTTCCTGCCCCGAGTAGCGGCAGAGCAGAACCTGGAACGACGCAAGCAGGACCATGAACAGCGTCGCCCTCTCCTGACGCGCGAGCGCCTTGAGCGATAGCGTGAGCGCGGAGTCGACCTCGAAAGGCACGCGCCCGCCACGATGGCTCGGGATCGCCGGGCGCGGGTAGTCCGTGGGCAGATCGAGAAGCGGCGGATCCGCAAGGGCGCTGCGCCAGTATTCGAGCTGGCGCTCCAGCGTTTCGCCCTGCAGCCATTCGCGCTGCCAGACGGCGAAGTCCGCGTACTGGATCTCGAGCGCCGGAAGGGGGGACGGCTCGCCGGCGTGAAAAGCGGCATACAGCCCCGAGACCTCGCGGGCGAGCACCGCCGAGGACCAGGCATCGCTCACGATGTGATGCATGGCGATCAGCAGCCAGTGCTCGCTCGGACCGAGCCGCAGCAGCCGCGCGCGAAACAGCGGACCGTGCTCGAGGTCGAAATCGGCATGCGCCTCGGCGGCGACGCGCCGGCGCGCCTCGTCCTCGCGCTCGGCGGCGGGAATCTCCCGGAGGTCCTCGACGTCGACCGCGAGCGTGACCTCGGGCACGATTTCCTGCCAGGGCTCGCCGTCGACGACGACGAAGCGCGTGCGCAGCGCTTCGTGCCGACGGACGATCTCGTTCAGCGCGCGGCGCAGGGCGTCGACTTCGAGTTCGCCCGCGAGGCGGCGCACGCTGCGAAGGTTATAGACGCTGCGGTTCGGCAGCATGCGGTCGAGCAGCCAGAGGCGTCGCTGCGAGAACGACGCGGGCGCGCGCGCGCGGTCGTGCTCCGACCCGTGAGTCCCGGGGCGGGAAGCAGAGCCGGCGGTGGCCGGCCGTGGCTGCAACGAGGTGTCGTCCATCGACTGCGGAGCGGTGTTCGGGGCGGTTCGCTCGCGGCTCGGTCGTGCTTCGACGGCCGGGCGAAATGTCAGCAGCGCGAGTGTAATGCAATTCGCCGCGGGGCGCGGCTCGGCGGGCGCCCCAGGAATTCGAACCTGCTGCCGCGGGCCGACGTTCGCGAGACGGCTCGACTCCCACGCGTCCGCGGCCTCGGCGCAACGCGCAAGTCGTGGCGATCGC
>DATJVX010000027.1:0-2026 GCA_035501595.1 Casimicrobiaceae bacterium
CAGCCCCTCGTGCCCCGCCGCCCCCGCAAAGAACGGCGGCACCAGAGCCTCCGCCGCTCTCGCCCCACTCATCGGCGCCACCACCCCGTCCAACACCCCGATCACGTACGTCGGCAACACCCCCAGCGCCAGACACAGCACCGCAAGCAGGACGAGGGCGGCGAACGACGATCGGGGAGCTTCGCTTGCCTTGGCCGCGCCCTCGGACCGGGGCATGCCGAGGAAGCCCATCGCGAAGGCCTTGACGAAGCAAGTCACCGCCAGTGCGGCCGTGAGCGCGAGCGCCGCGCCGCACAGCGCGAAGATGATCTTGGCCTCGATGGATGCGAGCTCGGCGGAGCGCAGCATCGTCTGCAGTGTGAGCCACTCGCTCACGAAGCCGTTCAACGGCGGCAGCGCCGAAATGGCGAGCGACCCGACAAGGAACGCCGCCGCCGTTCGCGGCATCCCATGAATCAAGCCGCCGAGGCGATTCAGGTCCCTGGTGCCGGCACGCGCGTCGATGCTGCCCGCGCCGAGGAATAGCAGTGCCTTGTACGTCGAATGATTGACCATATGGTAGAGGGCGGTGACGAGCGCCATGGCGGCGAGCGCGTGGCGACCGGCCGTCGCGAACACCAAGGCCGCACCGAGGCAGGCCGTCACGATCCCGACGTTCTCGATCGAGCTGTGCGCGAGCAGAGTCTTCAGGTCGTTGGACGTCGTCGCGTACAGGATTCCAACCAAGGCCGAGACGCTCCCGATCACCAGGACCACGATCCCCGCCTCCGCGGAGCCGACGCGCAGAACATCGAAATTGAACCGGACAATGCCGTATACGCCGAGATTGAGGATCGCGGCCGAAAGAACAGCCGACACGTTCGCGGGGGCGACCGGATGGGCGCGGGGAAGCCACGTGTTGACCGGCACGAGCCCCGCCTTGACCCCGAAACCGAAGAAGGTCAGGAGGAACACGATCCACCGCGACAGCGGCCCGAGCTCCTCGCCGGACCTCCTCAACGCGGCAAAGTCGAGCGATCCGCCCTGAGCCGCCAGGACCACGAACGCGACGGCAACCGCGACGAAACCGGCTTCGCCCATCGCGAGCATCAGATACGCCGCGCGGCTGGTCTCCCCGCGTCGATGCTCGAAGTTCACGAGCAGGTAGGACAGTATCGACATCGCTTCCCAGGCGAGCAGGAAGAGCAGCGCGTCGGCCGCGATCAGGATCAGCACGATCGACGCGAAGAGCAGCAGGTACCAGGCGGTGAATGTCCGGAGGCTGTAGTGCCCCAGATATCGCTCGAGATAGCCGGCCGAGAAGATCGAGCTCGCCAGCATCACGAGCGCAGCCGCGAGCAGGAAGAGCGCGGAGAGCCGGTCGATCGCGATGCTCAGCGAGCCTAGGGGAGCTATCGTCCACAGCCTGCCCTCGAGCGGCTCACCCGAAACGAGCACGCTCCCGCTGGCGCATGCGAGCGCCAGCGCGGCGAGCGAGCCGACCCAAGCCAGCAGCAGAGGCGCGCGCCGGTCAGGAACCGTCAACCCGGCTGCGGCACCCGCGCCGCAGAGCGCGAAGACCAAGGCGAGAAGCGACCCGCCAGCGCTCATTTCACAACCCTCACTGCGGCACCCGCCGCTGCGTCCCTCGACGAAACGCTGTCGCTATGCCGGCCTCGGTACGACCCCTTCGGCGCTCGCGCGATCCTCTCAACCCCGACCGTGCACACGACCCGAGCTACGATCTGGGTACCAGTGCCAACACGATCAGCAGCGCGAGAAAGGCGTAGGCGATGTAGGCGTTGATCCGGCCGTGATGCATCAGTGCCAGGCCCCGTGCGAGCCAGTAGGTCGCCGACCGCACGGGGTGGAAAAGCAGCTTGTCGACCAGATGCACCCGCTCCTTCTCCCGCCGGATGGCCATGCGGAAGTGCTCGGCCACCGTCTCGCTCGTGTCCTCCACCGTGGTCGGCCGGAAGATCGCATCGAAGATCACCCGCACCGGGTTCGAGAACCCCGTCGCCGTGTACGTCATCTCCGGCAACAG
>DATJVX010000028.1:0-16727 GCA_035501595.1 Casimicrobiaceae bacterium
TGCTGATCCGCGATTACTAGCGATTCCGACTTCATGAAGTCGAGTTGCAGACTTCAATCCGGACTACGACCGGCTTTCTGGGATTGGCTCCGGCTCGCGCCTTGGCAACCCTCTGTACCGGCCATTGTATGACGTGTGAGGCCCTACCCATAAGGGCCATGAGGACTTGACGTCATCCCCACCTTCCTCCGGTTTGTCACCGGCAGTCTCTCCAGAGTGCCCTTGCGTAGCAACTGGAGACAAGGGTTGCGCTCGTTGCGGGACTTAACCCAACATCTCACGACACGAGCTGACGACAGCCATGCAGCACCTGTGTTACGGCTCCCTTTCGGGCACACCCGCTTCTCAGCGGGCTTCCGTACATGTCAAGGGTAGGTAAGGTTCTTCGCGTTGCATCGAATTAATCCACATCATCCACCGCTTGTGCGGGTCCCCGTCAATTCCTTTGAGTTTTAATCTTGCGACCGTACTCCCCAGGCGGACAACTTCACGCGTTAGCTGCGGTACTGAGAAATCGCTTCCCCAACACCTAGTTGTCATCGTTTAGGGCGTGGACTACCAGGGTATCTAATCCTGTTTGCTCCCCACGCTTTCGTGCCTGAGCGTCAATCTCAGCCCAGGGGGCTGCCTTCGCCATCGGTGTTCCGCCACATCTCTACGCATTTCACTGCTACACGTGGCATTCCACCCCCCTCTGCCGGATTCAAGTCCCATAGTTTCCACTGCAATTCCCAGGTTAAGCCCGGGGCTTTCACAGCGGACTTGCGGGACCGCCTACGCACGCTTTACGCCCAGTAATTCCGATTAACGCTCGCACCCTACGTATTACCGCGGCTGCTGGCACGTAGTTAGCCGGTGCTTATTCTGCCGGTACCGTCAAAAACCGCAGGTGTTATCCGCGGCCTTTTCTTTCCGGCCAAAAGAGCTTTACAACCCGAAGGCCTTCTTCACTCACGCGGCATGGCTGGATCAGGGTTTCCCCCATTGTCCAAAATTCCCCACTGCTGCCTCCCGTAGGAGTCTGGGCCGTGTCTCAGTCCCAGTGTGGCTGATCATCCTCTCAGACCAGCTACCGATCGTCGCCTTGGTAGGCCTTTACCCCACCAACTAGCTAATCGGACATCGGCCGCTCCCATAGCGCGAGGCCTTGCGGTCCCCCGCTTTCATCCGTGGATCGTATGCGGTATTAATCCGGCTTTCGCCGAGCTATCCCCCACTACGGGACACGTTCCGATGTATTACTCACCCGTTCGCCGCTCGCCGCCAGGGTTGCCCCCGCGCTGCCGCTCGACTTGCATGTGTAAAGCATGCCGCCAGCGTTCAATCTGAGCCAGGATCAAACTCTTCAGTTTAATCTTAGGCAAGAACTCATACTGACGTAGATCCGACGGCTTCGGGCTCGCGCCCGCGACCATCAGACCCGCTATGCATCAGTGTGAGTACTACGAAGCTTCGAGCGCCCTCGCTGCTCAGTTTCCTGACCAGCGCGCGGGCGACCTCGCCCCAAGCACCCACACCTATCGGTTGTTCAGCTTGTTAAAGAGCGCGCGCCCGCGGATTTGGGTCCCTCGGGCGCGAAGAGGTGGGATTATACCGCAGAAACGAGTCCGGTCAACAGAGCCTCGATGCGAAAGGGCTGACGCGGGCCGCGCTCGTGCTCCGAAAGTCGTGGCTTTTCCCGTCCGCGACCGCCGCCGGCGCCCGCGAATACAATAGCGGGTGCCGCCGATGTCCGAGTCCGCTGCGCCCGCCCCTCCGACCAGCGTCTCCCCCGCGCGGCAGTGCGCGGTAGCAGCGACCGTGTTCCTCGCGAGCCTCGTCGCGTGTGCCGCGGTCTACCTCGCACTCAACGCTCACGGTCCCTGGTTCGCTGCGCCGTCCGCGCTCCGATGGACCGCGCGTAACCTGACCGCGAACCGGGGAACTGCGCAGCTCGCGACCGACAGCCTCATGGTCACCGCGCCGGATGCTGCACATTCCGTCGTGATCGCGCTCGGCACGTCGTTTCTGGCGCGCGACTATCCCGTCATCGCCTGGGACGCAAGCGGCATCCCGCCCAATGTCGGGGCGGCGCTGCTCTGGTACAGCGACATCAGCTCCTCGCGTGTCTTCCGGCGCGCGCTCACCGTCGAGGCCGGCCGCATCATGCCCGTCGACGTCGCCGACGATCGGGCGTGGTTGGGGCGCATCCGCGGCCTGGCCCTGGTACTCCAGGGAAGTTTCTCCCAGCCGATCGCCGTGCGGGGGGCGATGGCGAAGCCGATGAGCGCGCTCGAGCTCCTCCAGGACGCATCGCGCGCCTGGCTCAAGTTCGAGCCCTGGAGCGGATCGTCGATCAACGGGCTCGTGCCGGGCTTGGCCGGGGAGAGTCTGCCGCTGCCTGCGGCGCTGGCCGTGGTCGCCGCGCTGGCGGGTCTCGCCTACGCCGGACTCTGGCGATGGAAACTTCGCTCGCGTGGAGCCGCAATCGGGAGCGGGCTGGCGGTGATCTTCATGGCTGCATGGGTCCTCCTCGATGCCCGCTGGCAATGGAACCTGCTGCGGCAGGCCGACGCCACGGTCGCCCTCTACGGCGGAAAGTCGTGGCAGGAGCGACACCTGGCGGCGGAGGACGGCGCGCTCTTCGCGTTCATCTCCGAGGTACGCGCGAAGCTTCCGCCGCCTCCGGCAAGGGTGTTCGTGGCCGCCGATCTTGCCTACTTCCGCCATCGCGCCGCCTATCACCTGTATCCGTACGACGTCTACTACGACCCCGGTTCGACCGCGCTGCCCCCACCCTCGGCCTTCCGCAAGGACGACTACCTCGTCGTCTACCGCCGGCAGGGCGTGCAGTACGATACTGCCCAGCAGCGTCTGAGCTGGGACGGTGAGGCTCCCCTGAACGCCGAGCTGCTGCTAAACGCCTCGGGCGCGGCGCTGCTGCGGATTCGCTGATGGATGCGGCGCTCCTGATCCTCAGCGTCGCGCTGCCGTGGTGTGCGGGCTGCGGGCTGCTGCTCGCGGCGGGCTGGCCTGGCCGCGGCGCGCCCGGAGCCGGTGATCGCCCTGCGGGCGCCGTCGCCCTGGTGCTGGGCTACGGCTACTTCGCCGGGCTGCTGGTCCTGACGGTGTGGATGCGACTCTTGTCGGTGGCCGGCGTCGGCTTCGGTCGAGCGGCCGTCGTAGCGCCGCTCGTCGCCCTGGGCGCGCTCGCGGCCTACCTCGTGCGTTGGCGGCGCGCGAGTCGCGCCCTGGCGCTCGCCGCTTCGATCGTTCGCCCGCCTTTCGCGGGTTGGCGACGCCTCGTCTGGTTGCTGCTCCTCGGTTGGCTGGCGCTTCGCTTCGCGACGCTGGCCGTGGAAGCCGGCACTCGGCCGCTGTATCCCTGGGACGCGTGGTCGCAGTGGGCGACGAAGGCGCGCGTCTGGTACGAGCTCGGCCGCATCATCCCCTTCGTGCCTGCGGATGCGTGGCTCGCCGGCGCGCCCGGCGTCTACTTCGATGCCTCTCCGGCGAATCCGGCGACGGTGCCGCTGGTGCAGGCCTGGACGGCCATCATGCTCGGCCGGTGGGACGATTCCGCGACGAACTGGCCCTGGCCGTTCATGCTCGTCGCGCTCGCTCTCGCGATGTACGGCATGCTGCGCGACCGCGGCGTTTTGCCGCTCGGTTCGCTGATCGGCGCGTACCTCGTCGCCTCGCTCCCGCTGCTCGATACGCACGCCGCGCTCGCCGGCTACGCCGACCTGCCGCTCTGTGCGACCTACAGCCTCGCCGCGCTGGCCCTGTATCGCTGGGCTTCGGGTCGCGAAGGGCGCGACGGCGTTCTGGCTGTGCTGCTGGCGCTGGCCTGTCCGGCGATCGAGCTCTCGGGGAGCGCCTGGGCGCTGACGCTCGTTCCCGGCGCGATCGCTGCCTTCGAGCCGCGGCGGGGTCCGCGGATCGCGGCATGGATACTGGGCATCGTGGCGGTCGCGCTGGTGGGATTGGCGACGGGGACCCTGTCCATTCCCGACGGAATTCTTCAGGGCGGAGCCTCTCAACCGTCGGCAGCGTGGCGCTCGCTGCTGGACAGCTTCCTCCTGGCCGACAACTGGCACCTGCTGTGGTACGGCACGATCCTGCTCGCGATCGTCGGCGCCCGCCGCCTGGTCGCGCCGCCGCTCGCGCAGCTCGCGATCGTCGCGCTCTCCGGCCTCGCCTGGGTCCTGGTCGTCGCGATGTTCGGCAACGACCTTGCGAGCTGGTTTCCGGAGGCGAGAGTTGCCGATCGTGCCGCGCTCATCACTGCGCCGGTGCTGATATTTCTCGGCGTGCTGGTGTGGCGCGAGCTGACGGCTCGCGAGGCCGCGCCCGCACCGCCGTCCCCGGCGTCCGCCCTGACCGTCGATGCTTGAGCTTCCCGGCGTCACGCTGTGCTGCATCGACACCGCGCATCCCGAGCTCGCGCTCCGCGCCCTTCGCCGGTCGGCTTCCCTGGTGCGCTTCGCCCGAACGCTGCTGCTCACCGACGCGACGGCGGCGATCCCGGGCATCGACGTCCGGCCGATCGCGAGCCTCGCTTCGCGCGACGAGTACTCGCGCTTCGTGCTGAAGCAGCTCCTCCGTTACATCGAGACCGATCACGTGCTGCTCGTCCAATGGGACGGCTACGTGGTCCATCCGGACGCATGGCGCGACGATTTTCTCGCCTGCGACTATCTCGGGGCAAAATGGTTCTGGCACGATGCGTCGCAGAACGTCGGCAACGGCGGATTCTCGCTGCGCTCGCGCAAGTTGCTCCAGGCGCTGCAGGACGAGCGAATCCGGCTCTCCGGAGCGGAGGACGAGACGATCTGCCGGGTCTTCCGCCCGTTGCTGGAAAAGGAGCACGGCGTGAGGTTCGGCTCGGAGACGCTGGCCGATGCGTTCGCCTTCGAGGCGGCGTATCCGGTCCGTCCGACGTTCGGCTTTCACGGTCTGTTCAATTTCTGCCGGGTCATGGCCGATGAGGAGCTCGCCGGGCTCGTGCCGCTTTTCACCGCGGAGATCGCGCGCTCGCCGCAGCTCCTGCAGCTCGGCCGCAACTGCGTGGCGCTCGGCCAATGGCGCGCGGCCGAGGCGATCTTCCGCTGCATCCTGGACGCCGATCCTCGACACGCCGAGGCGGCCACGCGGCTGAGCGCGGCCGCCCGGCACACGGCCGCCGGACCGCGCGTCGGCCGCAACGATCCCTGCCCCTGCGGCAGCGGCAAGCGCTACAAGCACTGCCACGGCGCGTCGAGCGCCAGTTCGCAGGCGACCGATGCGCCTGAGCAGCGTCTGAGCGCCGCGATCGCCCTTCACCGCGGAGGCGCCGACGACGACAAGGCCACCGCCGAGTCGATCTATCGCGAGATCCTGGACGCCGATCCGGGCAACGCGACTGCGCGGCATTTCCTGGGCGTCCTCCACTACCAGCGCGGCGAGATCGCGGCCGCGCTGCCCCTGCTCGAAAGCGCCGCCGCCGCGCGGCCCGGCGAAGCGGAGTTCCACAACAACCTGGGCCTCGCGCTCGCCGCGGCTGACCGGGACGCGGAGGCCGTCGCGCGCTACCGCTCGGCGCTGGCGCTCCGTCCGGATCACGCGCTTGCCTGGAACAACCTCGGGCTCGCCCTGCAGGCGCAGAACCTCGTGCACGAGGCGATCGACGCTTACCGCCGTGCGCTCGCGATCGATCCGGCATTCGCGCGCGCCCGCTGGAATCTCTCGCTCGCGCTGCTGCTCGACCGTCAATTCGCCGAAGGCTGGCTCGAATACGATGCGCGCCTCGCGCTGCCGGAACTCGGACGCAACCGCCATCTTCTTCCCGGCACGCTCTGGGACGGATCGGCGCTTGCGCGACGGACGCTGCTGGTGACCGTCGAGCAGGGCCTGGGCGACGCGCTGCAATTCGCCCGCTATGCCGCAGCGCTGGCCGCGGCGGGCGTGCGTTGCCTGATCCGCTGCTCCTCCGCGCTCGCCCCGCTCCTCGAAACGGTTCCCGGCGTCGCGGGCGTAAGCCTCGAGAGCGAGCCGTTGCCGCGCTACGACGCGTACGTGCCGCTGCTGTCGCTTCCGCGCATCCTCGGCACGGGACCCGATACGATCCCGGCGAGCGTCCCCTATATCACCATCGCCGAGGAGCACCGCGCCGCGGCACGGGCCGTGTTCGCGCGGAAGCCCCCGGGACGGCGCATCGGGCTGCGGTGGGCGGGCAATCCCGCGTACGCCAACGACCGCAACCGCTCGATGACGTTTTCGGCGGTGGCGCCGCTCGTCGGAGTCGAAGGCACCGCGTGGTTCTCGCTGCAGGACGGCGAGGCAGCGAAGCAGCTCGCGCCGCAGGTTTCCGACCGCGTCGTGCCACTGCCCGCGGGGACGCCTCTCGTCGATACGGCGGCGCTGGTCGCCGAGCTCGACCTGATCGTCACCAGCGACACCGCCATCGCCCACCTCGCCGGCGCGCTCGCGAAGCCCGTGTGGGTCATCGTGCCGTTCGCGCCGGACTGGCGCTGGGAGCTCGGCCGCGACGACAGTCCCTGGTACCCGACGATGCGCCTGTTCCGGCCGCCGCGCCCGCGCGACTTCGCGAGCGCCGTCGCGCAGATCCGCCGCGAGCTCGAACGCGTGGGCGCACCTTGACGTCGTCTCGAACGTGAGCGACATCGACCGGGAAACGGCGCAGAGGGCGCTTCGCGACGCGCACGCGGCGTGGCAGCGCGGCGACGCCGTCGCGGCGGAAGCGCGCTGCCGCGATGCACTCGCCGCCGATCCCGCCGACCCGCAGGCGTGGGTCCTTCTCGGCATCGCGCTGCGCAGGCGCGATCCCGAGGCGGCGCGAGCGGCGCTCGCTGGCGCGATCGAGCGCTCGCCGCAGCATCCGGATGCGTGGTTCCATCTCGGCAACCTGCACCGGGAGCAGCAGCGCTTCGCCGAGGCCGTCGCAGCCTACGAGAGCGCGCTGCGCGCCGCGCCGCGGAGCGCAAGCCTGCACAACAACCTCGGGCTCGCGCTCGAAGGCGCCAGTCAGCCCGCGCGCGCGGAAGCCGAGTACCGCGCCGCGCTGTCGCACTCGCCGGGCCAGCGCCAGGCGCTGGGGAACCTCGCGCACCTGCTGTGCTCGCTGCGACGCTGCGCCGAGGCTGGCCCGCTGTGCGACGAATACCTGCGTCGCTTCCCGGACGCCGAGGCGAGCGTCTGGATCGACCGCGGCATCTGTCGACACGAGGCCGGCGATTCCGAAGCTGCCGAAGCGAGCTTCGCTCGCGCCTTGGAGCTCGATCCCGATGACCCGGTCGCGCTGACCAATCTGGGCTCGCTGCTCGTCGAACGCGACGAGTTCGTTCGCGCCGAGCCGCTGCTCGCCCGCGCGGTCGCGAAGGAGCCCTCGCGCGCGTATCCGCTGTCGCTGCTCGCGCATTGCCAAGCGTACCTGTGCTCGTGGAGCGAGCTTCCGACGCTGCACGTGAGGCTGGCGCGGCTCGTCGAGAGCGGCGCCGACGACGGCGCCAGCGCCTTCGCCCTCCTTGCCACGCCGCTCTCGCCCGAGCTGCAGCTTCGTGCGGCTCGGCGATGGGCTCGCGACCTCGCGCCGGCTGCGCTGCCGGCGCCGCCCTCCCGGACAAGGAAGGGAAGCGAGCGTCTGCGCGTGGGCTACGTCTCGTCGGATTTCCGCACCCACGCGACCGCGTCGCTGCTCGCCGAGGTCTGGGAGCGGCACGATCGGACGCGCGTGGCGACGCACGCCTATTCGATCGGCCCGGCGGAAGCCTCGCCGCTGCGCAGTCGCATCGAGGCCGCGTTCGAGCATTTCGCCGACGTCGCCTCCGACACGGCTGAGGACATCGCCCGGCGGATCGACGCCGATGGCATCGACGTATTGATCGACCTCAACGGCTACACGACGCATGCGCGCAGCAGGCTATTCGCGCTGCGACCGGCCCCGACGCAGGTGAGCTGGCTCGGCTATCTCGGCACGCTGGGCGCCCCGTGGTACGACTACGTGCTCACCGACCGCTTCGCGGCCCCGTCGGCGCTGCAACGCGCGTTCACCGAGCGCTTCCTGTACCTTCCCGAGTGCTATTGCCCGAGCGATACGCGGCGGGCGGTCGCCGCCTCGGTTCCGACCCGCGCGGCCTGCGGACTGCCCGACGAGGGCTTCGTGTTCTGCTGCTTCAATGCCGCCTACAAGATCCTTCCCGACGTATTCGCCGTCTGGATGCGGCTGCTCGCCGAGCTTCCGGGGAGCGTGCTGTGGCTCTCGCCCGCCGAGGCGATGGCCCGCGAGAATCTGCGGCGAGAGGCCGGGGCCCGCGGAGTCTCGCCCGAGCGGCTGGTGTTCGCCCCGCGGGTGTCGTTGCCGGAGCATCTGGCGCGCCATGCGAACGCGGACCTGTTCCTCGACACGACCCCCTACAACGCCGGCACGGCTGCCAACGACGCGCTGTTCATGAGCCTGCCGCTGGTGACCTGCGCCGGAGGGACCTTCGCGAGCCGCGTGGCGGGCAGCCAGCTCCGCGCCATCGGCCTCTCCGAGCTGGTGACGACGCGCCTCGCCGACTACGAGGCACTCGCCCTCGGCCTCGCCCGCGACGCGGGCCGGCTCGCCGCGCTCCGTGCCGGGTTGCGCGAACGGCGGGATGCTTCACCGCTGTTCGACATGGCGCGCTTCACGCGCGCGCTCGAAGACTTGCTCCGAGCCGCCGTGGAACGCTCCTCGTAGGGCGATCGCCTGGCTGCGCGGGCGCGGGCGCCACATTGCGTCGATCGGCCGGCGAGCTACGCCGCGCTCGCGCCGGACTCCAGCACCCGCTGCAGCGGCCCGATCGCGTCGCCGACGTCGAAAAGCCGTTCGCGAGCCGAGCGTATCCGCTTGCGCAGCGACTCGCGCCAAGCCGGGTCGGCCCCGAGGCGCTGCGCAGTCGACAGGTATCCGGCTCGGTCGCGCGCAACGAGCTCCGGCACGCCGAGGATCTCGAGCATGCCCGCGCTCTGCCGGCCGCGCATGTAGGCCCCGGGCAGGGTGACGATCGGGAGCCCGCAGGCGAGTGCGTCGAGGCTCGTGTTGCCGCCGGACCAGCGCAGGGTATCGAGCATCGCATCGCAGACGAGATTGATGCGCAGATAGTCCTCGTGGCCGACCGGCGCAAGAACGCGCGCGCTCCTCTCGAACGCCAGGCCGCAGCGCGCGAGCGCGGCGCCGAATCGGCGCGTGAACGCGGCGGTGATCGACGGATGCCGTCCGGCGAAGAAGATCAGCATTGCGCGCGGGTTCGAAGCGAGCACCTCTGCGAAGAGCGCGTCGTTGCCGGGGTGGATCTTCCACAGCGACTGCGGGCACAGAAGCAGCGTCCTGTCCTCGGGCAGCGCGAAGCGCCGGCGACTCGCGTCGCCCGGGATCGCGAAGCCCTCGTAGCGCGTGCCGATGCCCGGCAGTCGAACCAGCGGCTCGCGGTACTGCGCCTCGGCGCCTTCGGGTTCCATCGCGGCGCAGCTCAGGTAAGCATCGACGGTGGCCTGCCCGGTGGTGACCGGATGTCCCCAGCCGGCGTACTGGCGCGGCGCGAGCCGCAGCGCCGAGAGCGCGAACGAGCAGGCATCCATGCCGAGCTCGGGATAGACCAGCACGTCGAGGTCGTCGTCGCGAATGATCGGCGCGACGATCGATGGCCGCGCCCGCGTTCCGCCGAAGGAGCGGAAGCGATCGGCGCGGCCGGCGACTGCCTGGGCGATCTCGTCCATGCCCGGGAACAGGTGGTAGACGAACACCTCGAAGCGCGTGCGGTCGAGGTCGGTGATCCAGCTCCTGAAGTAGCGGCCGCAGGTGCCCACGTGGAAGAACGCCGATGCGAAACCGACCCGCGTGCGCGCCCGGCGATCGGCACGCGATGCGAGCGGCGCCCGCCATCGAGCCGCGCGCGCATCGACGGCGCGCGCCACCAGGTCGGCGTAGTCCTGCTGGAGCCTGCGGTCGTCTTCGCCCTGGTAGGCGAGAAAGAAATTGCTCCAGCGCAGGCCATCGAGGATGCGCGCTTCCGGGAGCGTTCGCACTGCGGCTTGCAGCTCGCCGTCGAGCGCGGCGAGGTTGCCCGCGAAGCGCGCACGGGCTGCCGCGACCTCGGCTTCGTCGGCGTAGATCATGGGCAGCGTCAGGCGAGCGCCGAAGAGGCTGCGCAGATCGCCCGGGTCCACGCTTCGCGCCTGGAGGTAGGCTTCCCGCGCCGACTCCGCTTCGTTGCGCTCGGTGTGAATCCAGCCCACGTTGAACCATGCGCCGCCCGACTCCGCGGGCGCGAGCTCGATCGCGCGCCGATAGAGCGCGTCCGCCTCGTCGAGCGCGCCGCGCTCGCGCAGCAGCCCGGCCAGCAGCACGACGCTCGGCCGGAACGCCGCCGCGCCTTGCCGGGCCAGCGCCGCGCGCAGAGTCTGCTCCGCGCGCTCGACCTCGCCCTGGTCGCGCTGCACCTCCGCGAGATTGCTCGCGGCCAGCGGGTAGTCGGGCCGCAGAGCCAGCGCTCGCGCGAACGCGGCTTCGGCTTCCGGCAGCCGTCCCAGCGTTCGCCGGGCATTGCCGAGGTTGTTCCACGCCTGCGGATGATCGGGCTCGAAGCGCACGGCTTCTTCGAGTGCGGCGAGCGCGCCGTCGCTGTCTCCGGACTCGCCGAGCAGGATGCCCAGGTAACGCAGCGCCCTTGCAAAGCGAGGATCGAGACGCAGCGCCTGCCTCAAGTTGGCGATCGCGCCGGGTTTGTCGCCCGCCCCCTCCAGGAGTTCCGCCAGCGCATACCGCGCGACGGGATCGTCCGGCGCGCAGGCGACCGCGCTGCGCGCGTGCTCGAGAGCCGACCGCGGATCGCCGCCCTTCTCGCAGCAGGCCGCGAGCAGCAGGTGGGCTGCGCCGCGCTCCGCTTCGGTCGCCGCCTGAGCGAGGATTGCCTCGGCCTCGCCTCGCGCACCTGCAACGTCGCCCGCGGCGAGGCGCTGCGAAGCGCTCCGCACGCGCGACGGGGCGCCCGGGAGCCCGCTCATGGGCCGGGCTGAGCCTGGGTTGTGCTGGCGAGCGCCGCCCGAGCCTCGATCACGCTTTCAGAGCCTCTGGCGCAGCGCGTCGAGCAGCGGTTTGGGCGCGAGGCGATGCAGAACCCTGCCCGCGAAGGTATGGCGGATGGAGAGCGCCGCCCGCGCCACATAGGTCAGCGCGCCATTGGGCTTGGCCGCAGGGACGGAAGACCCGTCGAGCTTCTGCGCATCGGACTCCCGCGCGGCGGGCGGCGTCCAGGCGACGTAGTGCAGCGCGCTCAGGCAACGGGCCGCGGAGATCGGTTGCGCCGCCAGCGACGGGCGCGCGTGGCCAAGCGCGCGCTTCCAGACGCCGACCGTCGCCTCGGCCATCGCGGCGAGCGTCGGCTGATGCGCGCCCGCGGCCCGCCCCGCCGCGGCCGTCCAGGCCTCGGCGTTCTCCGCGGCGAGGAGCCCCGCGATCCGGTCGAGCATGCGCGCGTCGTCGGCCCATTCCGCCTCGGTCAGCACCCAGCCGCCGCCGCTCGCGCCGACCCGCTCGGCAAGGGCGCCGATCGGCGGGACGACCACCGGTCTGCCTGCGGCCCAGGCCTCGGAGAGCGTGAAGCTGAACGTCTCGGGGCCCGCGGAAGGATAAGCGACCAGCCGCACGCGGTAATGGTCGAGCAGCGCGCCGATCTCTCGCGAGTCGAATGGGCCGTGCTGCGTGAAGAGCGCATCCGGCGTCCGCATCTGCTCTCGCCCGCGGTCGAGATAACCGATGAGCACCCAGCGCAGCTTCGCGCCGCGCTGCCGCGTGAGCTCCACGAGCCGCTCGAGCCGGCGTGCACCCTTGTCGGCGCCGATCGCGCCGACGACCGCCACGGTCGGTACCCCGTCGTCCGGCAGAGCCACCCGGCTGTAGACGGCGTCTTCGCGGGCGGCGCCGTTCGCGCTGCCGTGCTCGATGACGCTCAGAGCGTGGCCCGGAAAGTACCGGCGGAGCATCGCCGCGGCCCAATGCGAAGGCGCGATGCTGAACGAGGCGCTCGCGAGCAGCGTGCGATGCGCGCTCCGCCAGGCGTCGATGTCGACGTGCGCGAAATCGCGCTGCTCGGAGAGACAGTCCCGGCAGCGAACCGCATCGGTCACCCCGCCGCAGTAGCGGCCCGCGGGGTCGAGGAACGTGATCGTCGGGCACGCGAAGTTGAGGTCGTGTACCGTGTAGCCGTAGGGGATGCCCAGGTCGACCAGCGCGGCCTGCAGCCCTTCCCGGCAGCCGGAGATGTTGTGCAGGTGAACGAGGTCGATCCGGAACCGCGACGCGATGCCGCCGAGGTAGTCGCGCCAGGTCTCGCCGGGAGCACGCTGGAAATCGTAGGCGACGAGCTCGCCCGCGGCATACTCCTCCAGACGCCAGCTCTCGCCGACGGCGATCAGCAGATAGTGGCGAAAAGTCTCGGACGACGCCGCGATCAGAGCGCGCACGTGATACTCGGTGCCGCCGCCATGCCCGTGGAGCAGGTGCAGGATGCCGTGGGGCGGCCCCTGCTCCGCGCGCTGCAGCGAAAGGGCGAGCTCGCGCAGCGGCCGCAGCGGATCCGCCGCGATGTAATCGCGGACGAGCTCCATATACTCGGGATGACGTTCGAGCAGCAGCGCCGTGTTGCGCTCCGCGAGCGATGTCCGCTTCTCACCGAACGAGCTTCCGCCGAGGTGCAGGACGAAGGCGTCCTCGCAGAGGACATTGCGATAGCCGGCTGCGGCGGCCCGCAGGCACAGGTCGTTCTCCTCGCCGTAGCCGAGGCCGAACACCGGATCGAAGTGCCCGATCGCCTCGAGCAGCGCGCGGCGGACGTAGAGGCAGAACCCGACGCCGGTCGGCAGATTCGGATATGTCGGCACCGCCGCGTCTTCGAGCGCGCGGAGCAGCGACTCGGGGTCGTGGCCCGGGATCCAGGCGTTGTTGACGCAGAAGCGCGGCAGCGAGCAGATCTCCGCGTTGTTGGAGAAGGGCGTAATCGTCCCGATGCGCGGATCGGATGCCGCGCATCGCGAGAGTTTGTCGAGCCAGCCGCGCGTGACCACCGTGTCGGAGTTGAGCAGGACGACGTCGGCGCCTGGACGCGCTTCAGCGATCCCGCGGTTTGCTGTCAGGGTGAAGCCGACGTTCGAGGGGTTCTCGAGCAGCGAGACCTGGGACAGGCGCCGCGCCCGCAGCGCGGCGAAGCAGTCCCCGATCGCCGGATCGGTGGACGCGTCGTCGATGACGATCAGCCGCCAGTCGCCGCTCGCGTGCTCGAGCACGCTTTCGAGGCAACGGGCGAGGTCGTCCGCGGCGTTGTACACCGGGATGACGATGTCGACGGCCGCCACGATCCTCCCTCTAGCGAGCGCTTTCCCGCCAGCGGCGCAGCCGGCGCAACGGCCAGCCGATCCATCCGCGCATGCTCCCGAGATAGGCGATCGCCCTCTGCTGCGCGGAAAGAGCGGCCTCCAGGCGCGATCGCTCGGCCTCCAGGCGCGAGCGCTCGAGATCGAGGGACGCGATCTGCTCTTCCAGCGACGCGATTCTGCCGCGGTCGCCGCTGTGGGCCGACTCCGCGTCCGCAATCGCTCGATCGCGCTCGGCGACCAGCGTCTCGAGATGCTGCACGTGCTCCGACCGGGCGCGCAGCGCAGCGTCGCGCTCGGCGATCACTCGCTCGCGCTCGACGACCAGCGTCTCGAGGTGCCGGATGTGCTCGCCGTGACGCGCGAAGGCCTCGTCGTTCCGCCCGAGCAGCCCGTCGAGGCGCAGCACCTCCCGCGCGTTCGCCTCCGCGCGCTTCACCTCGCTGTCGTCGGCGTCGGTGAACAGCGACAAGGCGGTGGAGTCCGCGGGCAGCGCCTTCGGATCGCGCGCGGCGACGACGACGAAGTACATGCCCTCCGGGGTGGGATACGGCGCTACGCGCTGCCCGTCGCCGACCCAGGCCTCGACGGTGCCCGCGATCCGCGGGCTCGCCTCCCGCTCGATCCAGATCCCGGACCAGTAGCCGAGTCGCTGATGGTGCCACCGCTGGGCCGGAAAGCGCTTGGCGAGCAGCTGCGCAAGCTCGTTGCGATAGAGCTCCTGTAGGTGGAACTGGTTCACGTACTGGCGCTCGTCGCTGTACAGGCGCTTGTTGGGCGAGGAGATCACCAGGAGCCCGTCGGGGGTCAGCACGCGCGCGAACTCGAGCAGCATCGCGAGCTGGTCGGCTGCGGCGACGTGCTCGATGGTCTCGAAGGACACGACGACGTCGATCGATCCGCCGGGTAGCGGCAGACCGGTGCACGACGAGGCCACAAAGCGTACCCGCTCTCCCTCGCCGTACGCCGCGCGAGCGCGATCGATGCTCGCCACGTCGATGTCGACGCCGGTGACGCTGGCGGCGGCCGCGCCGAGCAGCGCCGTTCCATAGCCTTCGCCGCACGCCGCGTCGAGCACGCGCTTGCCCTCGACGAAGCGCCGCGCGAAGGCATAGCGGTGCCAGTGCTCGTAGGCGATCTCGCCGCTCAAGGTCGGCAGGAAGCGCTCCCCCGTGAACTCCTGGGCGGCAGAAACGGAATCGGAGGCTGAGCCGGACACGGCGTGGGTGCTCGTGCCGCGATCGGTCACGCGGCGGGAAATTCGGTATTTTAGCCGATGCGCGGCCGCACGGTTCCGCCTAGCTTGAGCCGCCGTTCCATCCGTGCCCGATGCGAACGAGGCCGAGTTCGCGGGTCGCGCCCTCCACGACGAACGCCTTCTCGACGTTGTCGAACAGACGCACGCCTTCCGGATCGAGCGCGTGCGCTCGCGCGGAATACTTCCCCGGCAGCAGGGGCAGCGCGGGGAACGTCAGAGAAAAAGCGAAGCGCTGGGCGCGAATCCGGACCGGCGCGACGCCGTCCATGTCGGTCGCCACCCCGTAGACCGGCGTGCCGTCGGCCCGGACCAGCCCGACGAGCACGACCGGCACCCGGTCGTCCGGAGAGAAGACTTCCCCGCGCACGGTGAGCGCGCCGCCCGCGGCCACGCGCTCCTCCGGGTCGAGCACGAGCGACTGGATCGCGTAGTAGCCTTCGGCGGTCGCCCGGGGAGCGGCGATCGGCTGCTTCGCCCCGGCGCTCTTCTCCTCGTGATAGGCGAGATAGGCCTGCGCGATCTCCGCGGCCGGCCCGTAGCGGACGGTGCGTCCGTTCCTGAGCCAAAGCGCGTTGCGGCAAAGCTTCTGCACGTGATACATGCTGTGCGAGCACAGCAGAAGCGTGCCGCCGTTCGCAAGATAGTTCTCCATCCAGGCGACGCATTTTTTCTGGAACGACTCGTCGCCCACCGCCAGGACCTCGTCGGTGATGAGGATGTCGGGCTCGAGCGCGGTCGCCACGGCGAAGCCCAGCCGCACGACCATCCCCGAGGAGTAGTGCTTGATCGGGTCGTGGATGTGCTCGCCGATGTCGGCGAAGGCGACGATCTCGTCGCGCTTGGACGCGATCTCGGCCGGCGAGAGGCCGAGCAGCGCCGCGGCCAGATCGATGTTCGCGAGCCCAGAGTACTCGGGATGGAAGCCAGACCCGAGCTCGAGGAGCGCGCCGACCCGCCCCCGCACGTCGACGCTGCCTCGCGTCGGCGTGATCACGCCGGCGACGATCTTGAGCAGCGTCGACTTGCCTGCGCCGTTCTCGCCGACGATGCCGAGCGACTCGCCGCGGTTGAGATCGAAGGAGACGTCGTCGAGGGCCCGAAAGGCGCGCGTCACCCCGCGCCCGAGCAGCAGATCGACGACCAGGCCGATGCGGCCGGCGTTGCTCTCTAGCTTGGCGTAGTCCTTGCCGACGCCGGACAGGTGCAGCAGAGGCGCGGCCATCAGACGAAGTCTTCGAAGTGCGGCGACAGGCGCAGGAACACCCAGCGACCCGCGGCGAAGAGTGCGGCGGCGACCAGGACTGCCACGCCGTCGCCCCAGGTCGGCGCGAGCTGCCCCTCGAGCAGCGCGTCGCGGAGCCGGCCGACGAGATAGCCGAAGGGGTTGGCCGCGACCCACGGCCGCATGTTGTCGGGTACGAGCGAAAGCGGATACAGGATCGGCGTGAGGTACATGAGAATCATCAGCACGGGGAGGAGGATGTGCTCGATGTCGCGAATGAAGACCTGCAGCGAGGACAGCGCGAGGGCGATTCCCGTGACCCCCACCGCGAGGACGACCCACAGCAGGATCGCGAGCGGCAGCCCCTGGAAGCGCACCGGTTCCCCGAAAAGCGCGAGCACGACGAGCACCGCGATGTAGCCGGCGAACTGCAGCACCAGCGTCGCCCCCACCGAGGCGTAGACGACGAGCTCGTGGGGAAACGCCACCTTGCGGATCAATCCGGCATAGCCCCCGATCGAGACCGTCCCTCGCTGCAGCGCCTCCTGCGTGGCGAGCCACGGCCACAGGGCAACGGCAACGAAGAGCAGGAAGCTCTTGCCGTTCATCTGCCCCGCCCGGAAAACGGTCGTGAACACGAAGTGATAGACCGCGAGCAGCGCCAGCGGATGCAGGAACGCCCAGGCGAAGCCGCTCACGCTGCCCAGGTAGCGGGAGAAGAGCTCGCGCCGGAAGAAGTTGATGAACAGCGCCCGGTGCCGTCCGAGCGTCGATTGCACAGCCGACGCAGGGCCGCCCGATGTGCCGGGCCGCGGGATGGAGGCCATGGGGCGGGAGGATAGCAGCCTTCGGTCGCCGAGGCTCGACCGTCGCGGA
>DATJVX010000029.1:0-15486 GCA_035501595.1 Casimicrobiaceae bacterium
CTCGCAGCCACCCTCGTCCTGATCGCCGCCGCGCTCGTGGTCGCCGCGGCGCGCGCGGGGCACGAGTTTCCGGTCTATCCCTCGTACTACCCGCATCTGATCACGGTGGAGACGGTCGCGCCCGAGGTCGCGGCGGAACGCCTGCGCGCCAATCAGATCCAAGCCTACGTCGGGCCCGAGCCGGATTTCGGTTCGAAGCTCCCCGACTCGATTGCTGCCGTCGCCTCGCTCGGCTCGTTCGTGATCGTTCGGGTCAACCCCGCCTCGCCGCTCTCCAGGAGCGGCGTGTCGAGTTGCGACGTCGCGCGGGCGGTGATCCGCGAGATCGCCGGCCACCCGGGCCCCGTGACGGTTCATCCCTATCCCGTGACTCCGCTGCACGGCGACTACCTCTACCACGCCGACCTCGCGGACGCCGCGCGGGCACGGCTTCTCGACGCGGTCGATCCGCTGCCGCGCGGCGCGGCGCACCCGAAGCTGCTCGCGGCCGGCAATCTTGCGCGGGAGCTCTTCCCGCGATCGTCGCTCACGCAGTCGGCGGACTGGGACGCGAGCGTCGAGACGGTGGATGCCGCCGACCTCGTCAACGGCGCCGAGACCTCGATCAACGCCTGGATGGGGCCGCCATGGCTCAGGAAGGGCTGGTTCCAGGCCTCGCTTCTGCTCGCGCCGTCGCTTCCGGACGGGCCGGGTCGCGAGCGCGTGGAAGCCGATCGCCGACGCCTCGAAGCGCTCGACTACGCCTCATCGGTGGAACGGATCAATCTGGAGCGCGACCTGGTCGCCACACTTTCCGCCAGTTGCCAGGCGGTCGTCGCGGGCTACACCGTCAAGCGCCAATACCTGAGCACCGACTACTCGGCCGGCATCGAGAACATCGACTACGACTTCATCACGGGCCTCGCCTCCCCGATGTTCATCCGAACGGTGAAGCTCAAGGACTTCCCCTGGAACGGGCCGCTGACCGTGGGGATCGACGCGAAGCCTGTCGCGGCGTGGAATCCGGTCGCCGGCTTCGACGACCGCTTCGGCCGCTTGCTCTGGTCGGCGCTCGGCGATCCCGCGCTCCTGCCGGCGCCGGGGGATGTCGGCTGGATGCTCAACCGCATCTCCGACGTCCGGCCCAATGCGCTTTCGCGCTGACATGGCGAGCAGCGCCACGCCGTCCACCCAAGCCGTGTCGCGCCACCAGCGCAGGCTCGTGCTCGCGCTGACGCTCGCGCTCCTGCTGTCGGGCCAGCCCGCCGGCGCGGCCGAGGTGAGCGTCGACGTGCGCATCGAGAACGGCCGCGTGCCGGAGAGCGCGCAGCGCATCCGCGTGACCGAGGGCGACTCCGTGCGCCTGCGCTTCTTCGTCGACCGGCCGATGACGCTTCACCTGCACGGCTACGACATCGAGCGTCGGGTGGCGCCGGGCCAGGTGGGCGAGATGGCGTTCACGGCTCGGGCAACGGGAAGGTTTCCGCTGCACGCGCATGGAGGCGCAGCCGGCGCCGGCCAGGGCGCGCACGGAGAGGCGGCGCTGCTCTATGTCGAGGTCTATCCCCGCTAGCGCGGCGGGCCCGAGCCGATGGCCGCCGGCGGCGTGTGCCGTCGCCGCACTGGCTGCGGTCTTGGCGACACCGGTGCAGGCGCACGGCTTCGGCCAGCGCTACGATCTTCCGCTCCCGCTTTGGCTCTATCTGTGGGCCACCGCCGCGGCGATCGTCCTGTCGTTCGTGGTTGCCGGCCTGTTCCTTCGCCGCGCGCGGACGAGCGACGCCTATCCGCGTGTCGTTCTCGGCGGAGCCTTGGCCCGCCTGGTCGCGGGACCCTGGCTCGCCCCGGTGCTGAGCTCGGCGTCGGCGATCCTGTTTCTCACCGCGATCGCCGCCGGTTTCTGGGGGAACCAGGACCCGTACCGCAACATCGCGCCCACGCTCATCTGGATCGTCGGCTGGGTCGGGCTGGTCTACGTCTCGGCTTTCGTCGGCGATCTCTGGACGCCGATCAACCCCTGGCGAACGCTCTCTCGCGTCGCCGAGTGGATCGTTGCTCGATCTCGGGGAACGGAAGCCGCACGGCCGCCCCGCGCGTATCCGGAATGGCTCGGCGTGTGGCCCGCGTTCGCGCTTCTCTTCGTCTTCTCCTGGACCGAGCTCGTCTATCCGAGCCCGGCGCTGCCGCGCCACATCGCCGGGCTGATGCTGGGCTACTCGCTGCTCACATGGCTGGGAATGGCCTTCTTCGGCCGGCAAACCTGGCTCGAGCGAGGCGAGCTGTTCACGGTGGTGCTCGGAATCTTCGCGCGCTTCGCCCCGACGGAAACCGCGACGGTCCAGGGACGCCGCGAGCTCGCGTTGCGGCCGTTCGCGGCGGGACTGCTCGCCAGCCGGCCCGCGTCGAACTCGCAGGCCGCTCTGGTGCTGCTCATCCTCGCGACGGTGCTCTACGACGGAGCGCTCGCCACGCCGCAGTGGACCGATCTCGAAACGCGCCTGGTCGCGCTCCTTCCCGTCGGCGACGTCGCAGCGACCATCGCGGTGCGCAGCGTCGGGCTCGCCGCGGCCTGGTGCCTGTTCTTCGGCGCGTATCTCGCCGTGTGCGCGGCGATGGCCGCAGTCGCCGGCGAGCGCTCCGCGGGCGAGATCGCGCGCGGCTTCGCGTGGACGCTGGTCCCGATCGCGGTCGCCTACCACCTCGCTCACTACCTCACCTATCTGCTGGTACAGGGGCAGTACATCGTTGCGCTCGTTTCCGATCCGTTCGGCGTCGGCTGGAATCTCTTCGGAACCTCCGGTTACAGGGCCGACATCGGCCTGGTCGGCGCGCGCTTCGCCTGGTACGCGGCGGTCGCGGCGATCGTCGTCGGGCACGTGATCGCGGTCGTCCTGGCGCACCACCGGGCCCTGCGCATGTTTGCCGCGCACGGGCCGGCGCTGCGCTCACAGGTTCCGCTCACCGCGCTCATGGTCGCATACACCTTCGTGAGTCTCTCGATCCTCGCCGAGCCGATCACCGAGCGCGGCGCGCCCCAGGAGGAGGCTTCGGCGAGCGGAGTCGTCGTCCCCGCCGACGCCGTGCTGCCCGAAGAGGGCACGGGCGAGCTGCGTACCGTCGGCGCGGGCCGCTTCGCCCGGCAGAAGCTCACCTACCGGGTGCTGGGCTCCGCGTTCCACGACGGGTCGAAGACCGGCGCCGCCGACCTGCTCTACGCCTTCGCGTTCGCATATCGCTGGAGCGCGCACGGCGCGACCGACGACGCGCACTACGACGCGGCGATCGCCGCGGCAACCGCGCCGCTGCGCGCGCATCTCGTGGGTCTGAAGATCGTGGGCACCGACACGACCTCGAAGTCGTTCCGCGTCGGCGACGTCGACGTGGTGCGGGAGCTCTTCATCGTGGAGGTCTACCTGAACAATGCTCCCGACGACCCGGAGCAGGACGCGGTGATCGCGCCTCCGTGGAGCACGGTGCCCTGGCACCTCCTCGCCCTGATGGAGGAGGCGGTCGGCCGCGGCTGGGCGGCCTTCTCCAAGGACCAGGCGGCGCGGCGCGGGGTCGAATGGCTCGATCTCGCGCGATCCGAAGGCACGAAGCGTCGCCTCGCCTCGCTCGTGGAGGGCTTCGAGCGCGACGGCTATCGCCCGGCCGCGCTGCGCTCGCGGGTCACCGAGGACGAAGCCCGCAAGCGCTGGGCGGCCTTGGCGGCGTTCTACAAGACCCGCGGTCATTTCCTGGTGACCAACGGTCCCTACGAGCTCAAGCGCTGGTCCGACGCCGGAGTCGAGCTCGACGTGTTTCGCGACCTGAGCTATCCGCTCGGGGTGGGCTCGTACGACGCCTACGCGATACCGCGGCGCGGCTTCGTCACGCAGGTCCAGCGGGAACCCGGCGGCCTGCGCCTCTCCGGTGAGATCGAGACGATCATGCGGTTCCAGCGCAGCTACGAGATCCACCGCGAAGCGCTGGCGACGATCGATCCCCGCGATGTGACTCGCGCCGCGCCGGAGTGCCGGTACACGGTGATCGACGGCACGGGCCGCGCAGTCCTGGCCGGCGCGGCCCCACCTTCCGACGACGCGACGTTTCGCCTGCCGCTGGACGCGGGGCTCGCCCCGGGAAGCTACACGGTGCTGGCGGAAATCGTCGTCAACGGCAACGCCTCGAACGCCGAGGTCCGCCGCATCCCGCTGGTCGTGACGGCGAATCGCTAGCCGGCGAGCGGCCGCCGCTCGCGCAGGGCCTGCGCGAGCGTGCCGCTGTCGACGTATTCCAGCTCGCCGCCGACCGGTACGCCGCGGGCCAGCCGCGAGACGGCGAGCCCCTTCGCGGTCAGGAACTCTCCGATGTAGTGCGCGGTCGCCTCGCCTTCGTTGGTGAAGTTGGTCGCGAGCACGACTTCCCGCACGACGCCGTCCTGGGCCCGCTTGAAGAGCCGATCGAGCCGGATCTCCTTCGGACCGATCCCGTCGAGCGGCGAGAGCCGCCCCATCAGCACGAAATACAGCCCGGAGTAGGCCTGCGTGTGCTCGATCATCATCAGGTCGGCGGGGGTCTCGACCACGCAGAGCAGGTTCGCATCGCGCTTCGCCGAGCGGCACAGGGGGCAGAGTTCGCCCTCCGTGAAGGTGTTGCAGCGCTCGCAGTGATGGATGCTCTCGCTCGCGACCGAAAGCGCGCGGGCGAGCCGCAGTGCGCCTTCGCGGTCGTGCTGCAGCAGGTGCAGCGCCATGCGCTGCGCGGATTTCGGCCCGACGCCCGGCAGGCAGCGCAGCGCCTGCGTGAGCTCATCGAGGCTGCCCAGCGTCTCCATCGCAGCGGGTCAAAACGGCAGCTTGAAGCCCGGCGGCAGCGGAAGGCCCGCGGCGGCCCCGGCCATCTTCTCCTGCGAGGCGACCTCGACCTTGCGCACCGCGTCGTTGACCGCCGCCGCGACCAGGTCCTCGAGCATGTCCCTGTCCTCGCCGAGGAGCGTCGGATCGATCGTCACGCGCTTGACGTCGTGACGTCCGGTCATGACCACCTTGACCATGCCGGCGCCGGCCTGTCCCTCGACCTCGAGCCGCGCGATCTCCTCCTGCACCTTCTTCATGTTGTCCTGCATCACCTGGGCCTGCTTCATCAGCCCGGCCAGCTGGTTCTTCATCATCGAGCGAATCTCCCGTGATCAACCCGGCTTGATCGAATCCGGCCGGACGCGCGCGTCGAAGCGGGACACGATGTCCTGCACGAAGGGATCGTCGCGGAACGCCGCCTCCGTGCTGGCGCGCGCCGCCTCGCGTTCGCGCTTCTCCTTGGCAGCCAGCGTCGCCTCGGTGACGCCCCCGACCTCGAAGCGCAGCCGGAGCCTGCGCCCGAGGGTCTGCTCGAGCGCGGCCTTGAGCTTGTCGGCGTAGGCCCTGTCGGTCAGGTGGCGCGCCGTCTCCGCGACCGCCAGCACGATCTCGTTGCCGGCGCTCGGCTTGAGCTCGGTTTGCGCCGCGAGCTCGCGTGCGATCCCCGACAGGCGCATGCCAGCGACGAAAGCGGGCCAGTCCGACGGCGCAGGGAGGCTGTCCGGCGGCGGCGGTCCCGCGGCATCCACGCTTGCCTTCGATGGCGCCGCCTCGGACTTAGGCGAAGAGGCCGCCGGCGGGGACGTCTGTGACGCCTGCGAGCTTCGGATCGGCGCGCGCGAGCTCCGCGCCGCCGGCTCGACGTCCGCGTCTTCCGTCGGCTCGAAGGCCAGCAAGCGAAGCAGCGTCATCGCGAATCCGGTCCGCTCGTCGGGCGCGAGCGGGAGATCGGCGCGTCCCTGGACGCAGATCTGGTAGGCGAGCTGCACCGCCTCCGGTGCGAAGGCGCGCGCGAACGCTGCGACCCGTGCCGCATCGGGCAGCGCCTCGCCCGCGTCGGGTACCGTCTGGGCGATCGCGATGCGGTGAAACAGCGCGGCAAGCTCGTCCAGGGCCATCGGCAGCGATGCGCCGTGCTCGGCGAGCGTGGCGGCCTGCGCGAGGAGCGCCGGCCCGTCGTTCGCAAGGAGCGCGTCCGCGATGCGATACGCGGCGTCGGCGTCCGCGGCGCCAAGCATCGCGCGCACGGGACCTTCCCGGACTTCGCCGGCGCCGTAGGCGATCGCCTGGTCGAGCACCGACAGCGCATCGCGCATGGAGCCGCGCGCGGCGCGCCCGATGACCTCGACCGCGGCCTCGTCAAACGCCACCCCCTCGGCGCGGAGAATTTCCGCGAGCCGCCCCGCGATCAGCCCCAGCGGCAGCAGCTTGAGGTTGAACTGCAGGCAGCGCGACAGGACCGTGACCGGGATCTTCTGAGGGTCGGTCGTCGCGAGGACGAATTTCACGTGCTCCGGCGGCTCCTCGAGCGTCTTGAGCATCGAGTTGAACGCCGCCTTGGACAGCATGTGGACTTCGTCGATCAGGTAGACCTTGTAGCGCCCGACGGTGGGCGAGTATCGAGCGTTGTCCAGGATCTCGCGCATGTTGTCGATGCCGGTGTTGGACGCCGCGTCCAGTTCGAGCAGGTCGACGAAGCGGCCGGCGTCGATGTCGACGCATGCGGGACACACGCCGCAAGGCGACGCGGTCACGCCGCGCACGCAGTTAAGGCTCTTGGCGAGAATGCGGGCGATGGTCGTCTTGCCGACGCCGCGCGTGCCGGTCAGAAGATAGGCGTGGTGCAGCCGTCCCCGCTCGAGAGCGTTGGTGAGCGCCTGGACGACGTGCTCCTGCCCCGCAAGCTCGGCGAACGTCTTTGGACGCCATTTGCGGGCGAGGGCCTGGTAGGTCATGTAATGAAAACTCTCGACGTGGCGACGCGACCTACGAAGCGCTGGCTGTTTCGCGTCGCGCGCGCTTCAGACGAGGCGACGCAGCCACGAAGCGACGATCATCTGCCGTCAGATCGGCCCGAGACAGGCGCGAGCCGGCGAGGTTGCGCAACGTACGCAAGAGGTACGCGAGCGACCCAGCGGGCGAGCAACAGCCTATCGGTCCGATCTGACGAGCAAAGAACGGGAGGCGAGCCGGACCCCCGGCACTTGCGGAGATTGGCTATGGCTGCTTCCTTCCGGACCTGACCAGGTTCACCACCTTGCAATGCGGGGCGGCCCGCCGTTGAACTGTGCGATGCGCGCATCGGGCAGCGTCATTATCGGCGAACGACGCTGTAGCGGCAAGAAGAGCGTCGATCACGCCGCGGGCGCAATGGCTGCGACGCCGCCCATGTAGGGTCGCAGCGCCTCGGGAACGTCGACGCCGCCGTCCGCGCGCTGATAGTTCTCCATCACCGCCACCAGAGCGCGTCCCACCGCGACGCCGGAGCCATTCAAGCTGTGAACCAGCTCCGGCCTGCCCTGCGCGTTGCGGAAACGCGCCTGCATGCGCCGCGCCTGAAACGCCTCGCAGTTCGAGCACGACGAGATCTCGCGATACTTCTGCTGGCCAGGGAGCCAGACTTCGAGATCGTAGGTCTTGGCCGAGGCGAAACCGAGATCGGCGGTGCATAGCGCCAGCACGCGATAGGGCAGCTCGAGCTTCTGCAGGATGCGCTCGGCGTGCCCGGTCATCTCCTCGAGCGCCTCGTACGACCGCTCCGGGTGCACGATCTGGACGAGCTCCACCTTGTCGAACTGATGGACGCGAATCATCCCCCGCGTGTCCTTGCCGTAGCTGCCCGCTTCGGAGCGGAAGCTCGGCGAGTGCGCCGTGAGCCGCGTCGGAAGCGCGCCGGCGGGCAGGATCGCGTCGCGGGCGAGATTGGTGAGCGGTACCTCGGCCGTGGGAACGAGATACATCCGCGCCTCGTCGGGCGCGCCGCCCTTGGTGACCCAGAACAGCTCGTCCTCGAATTTCGGCAGCTGCCCCGTCCCGGTTAGCGTCTCCGCGTTGACGATATAAGGAACGTAGTGCTCGACGTAGCCGTGCTCGCCGACATGCGTATCGAGCATCAGCTGGGCGAGCGCGCGATGCAGCCGCGCGACCGCGCCGCGCAGCGTGTAGAAGCGCGCGCCGGAAAGCTTCGCCGAGGACTCGAACTCGAGCCCGCCGACCGCCGCGCCGACGTCGACGTGATCGCGCACGGGAAAATCGAAGCTCCTCGGCGCGCCCCAGCGGCGAATCTCGACGTTGTCCGCTTCCGAGCGCCCGACCGCCACGCTCGAATGCGGAAGATTCGGCATTTCGAGGAGCCACTCGCGCAAGTCCGCCTGCACGCCGGCTAGACGGCCCTCGAGCGCGCCGAGCTCTTCGCCGATTCCGCCGACCTCGCGCATCAGCGGCCCGGTGTCCTCGCCCCGGCCTTTCGCCGCGCCGATCGCCTTGGACAGCGTGTTGCGCTTCGCCTGCAGCTCCTGGGTCCGGGTCTGGATCGTCTTCCGATCGGCTTCGAGCCGCTCGAATCTCGCGATGTCGAGCGCGTACCCGCGCGCCGCGAGCCGCGCCGCGACCCCGGCGGCGTCGTTGCGAAGCATCTGGATGTCGAGCATGCGTGCGATTCTACCAATTGCGCACAGCGGATTGCGGCGAGTGCCGGCCCCGCGCCCTACGCCGCGAACGCAGAACTACGGGTGCCCGGCGCGGCTCATGGGCGCCTGGCCGGTCATTCGCCGCCGCCGCACTCGTTACGACTGGCGCTTCCTGTCGCGCTCCCGGAGCTCGGCGAGCTTCTCCCCGATCTTCGCCTCGAGCCCGCGCGTGGTCGGCTCGTAGAACGCCACCGGCGGCATGCCCTCGGGAAGGTAGCGCTCGCCCGCCGCGTACGCGTCTTCCTCGTCGTGAGCGTAGCGATAGCCCTTGCCGTAGCCGAGCTTCTTCATCAGCCGCGTCGGCGCGTTGCGGATGTGCATCGGCACGGGACGCGAGCCGTCCTCCTCGATGAACGCCCGCGCCTTGCCGTAGGCGACATAGGCCGCGTTGCTCTTCGGAGCGCAGGCGAGGTAGATCGCGGCCTCGGCGAGCGCGAGCTCTCCCTCCGGCGTGCCGAGCCGCTCATAGGTCTCGACGGCGTCGAGCGCGAGGCGCAGCGCGCGCGGATCCGCGAGGCCGATGTCCTCGGTCGCCATTCGGATCAGGCGCCGGCCGACGTAGAGCGGATCGGCGCCGCCATCGAGCATGCGGCACAGCCAGTACAGCGAAGCGTCGGGATCGGAGCCGCGCACGGCCTTGTGCAGCGCCGAGATCTGGTCGTAGAACGCCTCTCCGCCCTTGTCGAAGCGTCGCAGCGAGCGCGCGATCGTCGCCTCGACGAACGCGAGATCGATGTCGCGCCGGCCGGCTTCCGTGGTCGCGGTGGCGAGCTGCTCGACCAGGTTGACGAGCCTCCTCCCGTCGCCGTCGGCGTAGCCGATGACCGCGTCGCGCGCGGCGGCATCGAGCGCCGTACCGGGCATCGCCGCCGCGACCGCGCGCTCGAGCAGAGCGCCGAGCTCGTCGGGCGAGAGCGGCTCGAGCACGTAGACCGCGGCGCGGGAAAGCAGCGCGCCGTTGACCTCGAACGACGGATTCTCGGTCGTCGCACCGATGAAGGTGATCAGCCCTCGCTCGACGAAAGGCAGGAATGCGTCCTGCTGCGCCTTGTTGAAGCGATGCACCTCGTCGACGAACAGGATGGTGTGCCGCCCCGATCGAGCCAGCGCGGCCTCCGCGTGCGCGACGGCGTCGCGAATGTCCTTGACCCCGGCCAGGACCGCGGAGATCGCGATGAAGTCGGCGTTGAACGCCTCGGCCATCAGCCGCGCGAGGGTGGTCTTGCCGGAGCCCGGCGGCCCCCAGAGGATCATCGAATGCGGCTTGCCGGATGCGAACGCAACGGCGAGCGGCTTGCCCGGCGCGAGCAGATGCCGCTGGCCGATCACTTCGGCGAGCGTCCTGGGGCGCAGGCGCTCCGCGAGCGGCGTCGCCGGATTGTCGGTCGCGAAGAGATCAGTCGCCGACGACATCGGCGCCCTGGGGAGGCGTGAACTGGAACAGGTCGCGTGGCAGCCTCGGATTGCGCTCGAGCCTGGCGAGGCGAATCGTCGTGCGCTGACCGAAGTTGTCGTAGATCTCCAGCGCCGCCAGCGCGGAGCCGCGGAAGCCGAGGCGGATCTCCGTGAAGCTCGACTCCTTGTCCTTCGGCGTGGCGCCGAGCCAGTCGAGGCCGTCTGCGGAAGGCAGGTCGTGCCAGTCGAAGGCGCGCTCGACGTCGTCCTTGCCCGCGAGCAGCGCCGCCGGCGTCGTGCCAAGCGCCTGATCGGCGCGTCGCTTCACGACCTGGTTCAGATCAGGATCGTAGATCCACACCCGTTCGCCGTCCCCGACCAGGAGTTGCCGATACGGCTGGTCGACGCTCCAGCGAAACTTGCCGGGACGCGAGATCTCGAATTCGCCGCTCGCCTCCTGCTTGGGCCGCCCGTTCCGATCGGTCACCGTCTGGGTGAATTTCGCGCGCGCGGTCTGCGTGTCGTGCACGAAGGTGCGCAGGCGCTCCAGGCTCGCGCCCTGCGCGACGGGTGCGAACGCGCAGGCGAGGACGAGGAAAGCGCTTCGAGTCTTGTTGGGCATGGCCGTTCGCATCCCGGCTGCCGCAGCCGTGCGGCCCCCGCGCTCGCGGAGCTTGTCGAGGAGGCGGGCTGGACGTGAGGCAACGCGGATAAGC
Source organism: Casimicrobiaceae bacterium (assembly GCA_035501595.1). GTDB lineage: Bacteria > Pseudomonadota > Gammaproteobacteria > Burkholderiales > Casimicrobiaceae > PALSA-1003. The sequence continues at coordinate 10,618 of DATJVX010000029.1, forward strand.
AATAGTGCCGCAATAGTGCCCGAGCCTACTCCTTGCCGGCGGGCACGAGCACCTCCCGGTTGCCATTGGTCTGCATGGCCGAGACGAGCCCAGCCCGCTCCATCTGCTCGATCAGCCGCGCGGCGCGGTTGTAGCCGATGCGCAGGTGCCGCTGCACCAGCGAGATCGACGGGCGCCGCGTCTTGAGCACCACGGCCACCGCCTGGTCGTACATGGGATCGGCCTCCCCGTCGGCCCCTTCGAGGGCAGGGTCCGCGTCGCCGTCCCCGCTGGCGGCGCCATCGAGAACCCCGTCGAGATACTGCGGCCCGCCTTGCGCCTTGAGGTATTCCACCACCCGATGCACTTCGCCGTCGGAGACGAATGCGCCGTGCACGCGCTGGGGATGCCCCATGCCCGGCGGCATGTACAGCATGTCACCCTGGCCCAGGAGCGTCTCGGCGCCCATCTGGTCGAGGATGGTGCGCGAATCGACCTTGCTCGCCACCTGGAACGCGATGCGCGAGGGGATGTTCGCCTTGATGAGCCCGGTGATGACGTCGACCGACGGCCGCTGCGTGGCGAGGATCAGGTGGATGCCGGCGGCGCGGGCCTTCTGCGCGATGCGCGCGATCAGCTCCTCGATCTTCTTGCCGGTGACCATCATCAGGTCGGCCAGCTCGTCGATGACGACGACGATGAGCGGCATTTCCTCGATCGCCTCGGGATCGTCCGGCGTCGCCGAGAACGGGTTCTTGAGCGGGCGCCCCGCCTTGCGCGACTCCGCCACGCGGCCGTTGTAGGTGGCGAGGTTGCGCACGCCCAGGGTCGACATCAGCCGATAGCGGCGCTCCATCTCGGCCACGCCCCAGTTGAGCGCGTTCGCGGCGAGCTTCACGTCGGTGACGACCGGCGCGAGCAGATGCGGGATGCCCTCGTACACCGAGAGCTCGAGCATCTTCGGGTCGATCAGGATCAGCCGCACCTGCCGCGGCTCCGCCTTGTAGATGAGCGACAGGATCATCGCGTTCAGGGCCACCGACTTGCCCGAGCCCGTCGTACCCGCGACGAGCAGATGCGGCATGCGTGCGAGATCGGCGATCACAGGCTTCCCCGCGATGTCCTTGCCCAGGGCGAGCGACAGCGGGCTCGGCAGATCGTTGTAGGCCGCCGACGACAGGAGCTCCACCAGCCGCACGATCTGCCGGCGCGGGTTGGGCAGCTCGAGACCCATGCACGACTTGCCGGGGATCGTCTCGACAACGCGAATGCTCACCACGGAGAGCGCCCGGGCGAGATCCTTCATCAGGCTCACGATCTGCGCGCCCTTGACGCCGACCGCCGGCTCGATCTCGTAGCGCGTGATCACCGGTCCGGGATACGCGGCGAGCACCTTCACCGCGACGCCGAAGTCGGCCAGCTTGCGCTCGATCAGGCGCGAGGTGAACTCCAGCGTCTCGGCGCTCACCTGCTCCTGCGCCGAGGGCGCGTCCTCCAGCAGGGCGAGCGGCGGCAATGGCGAATCGGGAAGGTCCTTGAACAGCGGGCGCTGCTTCTCCTTCACGACTCGCTCGGATTTCGGCACCTCGAACGCCGGCGGGACCACGACCACCGGCTCGCGCTCCTCCTCGCTCTCGCGCGCCATCTCGACGGCGTGCTCGCGCTGCTCCAGCGCAGCCGCGCCGATCTCGCGGTCGCGCTTCGCTTCGCGGCGCTCGCGGATCCACGCGACCGTGCGTTCGACGCCCGCGCCGATGCGCTCCATGAGGCGGATCCAGGACATGCCGGTCAAAAGCGACCAGCCCGCTGCAAGCAGGGCCAGGAGCAGGAGCGTGGCGCCGTTGAATCCGAGCGCCCGCGCGAGGCCGTTGCCGAGCAGATCGCCGAGGGCGCCGCCGGGCGCCTGCGGCAGGCTCGCCGGCAGCCGGTACAGGCGCAGCGCCTCGAGCGCGGCGCTCGCGCCGAGCACCACGGCGAAGCCCGGCACCGCGAGCCACGGGTGATGGCGCTCGGCGGTCCCGGCCGGTGCCGCCACCCGCCGGTAGCCCGCCACGATCAGCACGACCCCGGCGAAGACCCACCACCATGCCGAGACGCCGAAGAGATAGAGCAGCAGATCGGCCAGCCACGCGCCGACCACGCCTCCTTTGTTCTGAACCACGGCGTTGGTGCCGGAATAGGACCAGCCCGGGTCGGACTTGTGATAGGTCGCCAGAACCAGCGCGAGGAAGCCCACCGCAGCGACCGCCAGCAGCCACCACGACTCCCGGATGAGCGCGGTGTGGCGCGGCGAGAAGCGCGATCCGGAGGCTGGAAAGCGGCGTTGGATAGCCGCTTCATTCTGACGTGAAATCATCGTATTGCCTGACGCATCTCTTGCACTACATTATAGCTTGCGCCCGGCCTCCGCGACCCCCACTTGGCTCACCCGGGAAGCCCCCCCACATCGGTTAGAATCGCAGCCGCTTTCTTCAGGCTTTGATCGCTACCCACGACCCATGACCACTCGCCATTCGCGCCTGCTGATTCTCGGCTCGGGGCCCGCGGGCTACACCGCGGCAGTATACGCTGCGCGTGCCAACCTCAAGCCGCTCCTCATCACCGGCCTCGCGCAGGGCGGCCAGCTGATGACGACGACCGACGTCGACAACTGGCCTGCCGACGCGACCGGCGTGCAGGGTCCCGACCTGATGGCGAGATTCCAGCTGCACGCGGAGCGCTTCGAGACCGAGCTGGTGTTCGACCAGATTCACACCGCCAGGCTCGACGAGCGGCCGCTGCGCCTGATCGGGGACGCGGGCGAGTACAGCTGCGACGCGCTCATCATCGCTACGGGCGCCTCGGCAAGATACCTCGGCCTTCCCTCGGAGCAGGCGTACATGGGCAAGGGCGTGTCGGCCTGCGCGACCTGCGACGGCTTCTTCTACAAGGGTCAGGACGTCGTCGTGGTCGGCGGCGGCAACACCGCCGTCGAGGAGGCGCTGTTCCTGTCGAACATCGCCCGGCACGTGACCGTCGTCCATCGCCGGGAGAAGTTCCGCGCGGAAGCGATCCTGGTCGACCGGCTGGTCGCCAAGACGAAGAACGGCGGCAACGTCAGCATCCTGTGGAACTACGTGCTCGAGGAAGTGCTCGGCGACGCCTCGGGGGTCCGGGGCGCGCGCGTGAAGCACCTCGGCGACGGCGGCACCCGCGACCTCGACGTGCAGGGCGTGTTCATCGCGATCGGCCACACGCCCAACACCGGAATCTTCGAGCGCCAGCTCGACATGCGCAACGGCTACATCGTCGTGAAGGGCGGCAGCGATGGTGACGCGACGGGCACCAGCGTCCCCGGCGTATTCGCCGCCGGCGATGTCGCGGATCACGTCTATCGACAAGCCGTGACCAGCGCCGGCACGGGGTGCATGGCAGCGCTCGACGCCGAGGCCTACCTCGAGACCGTCGCGTAGGCCGGCCCGCGCCCGATGGCGAAGCTCTCCGAGCTCAAGGGTCTGCTGGCGCAGGCGCGCAAGTCTGAGCCCGCGAAGGCGCGGCCATCGCGACCGAAGCCTGTCGCCAGTGCCGGGCCGCCGACCGAGCCGGAAGTGGACCTGCGGGAAGCCTTCGCCGACGTCGAGCCGCTGCGCCGCGGCGATCGCGCCGCGATTCCGCGCGCGCGTCCGGCCAGCGTTCCTTCGCAGCGGCTCGCCGACGAGGCGGCCGCGCTGGCCGCCAGCAAGTACGGTGTCGAGCCTTCGCCGCTGTCGTGGGAAGCGGGCCAGGAGCACGACCTGCACCAGACGTTCCTGCGCAAGGGGCTCGGTTCCGACGTGCTCACGAGGCTGCGGCGCGGACAGTGGTCGGTGCAGGGCGAGCTCGATCTGCACCGGCTCAACCGCGACGAAGCGCGGGATGCGCTCGGCGAATTCGTGAATGCCGCGCGAGCGTCGGGCTGGCGCTGCGTGCGCATCGTGCACGGCAAGGGCCTGTCGTCGCCGAACCGCGAACCGGTCCTCAAGGGGAAGGTGCGGCAGTGGCTCGCGCAACGCGACGAAGTGCTCGCGTATTGCGAGGCGCCGCACCACGCCGGCGGCTCGGGCGCGGTGCTGGTGCTGCTCAAGGCGCGGACGGGCTGATCCCGGCCCGCTGCGGCGCACCCGCGTCGTCGAGCGGATCGCCGGTTCGCGCCGGCCTCAACCCACGAGCGACAGCCTACAGCCGCCGATGCGCCAGTGCCGGCAGCTCGCGCCGGACCTGCGCGATGCGCTCGGGATCGACATCGGCGACGATCACCCCGGGACCCTCTTCGCGCTCGGCGACGACCGTGCCCCAGGGATCGATGATCAGGCTGTGGCCGTAGGTGCGGCGCCGGTTGGGATGCAGCCCGCCCTGCGCCGCGGCCAGCACGTAGCACTGGTTCTCGATCGCTCGCGCCCGCAGCAGCACGTGCCAGTGCGCGGCGCCGGTGACCGCGGTGAACGCCGAGGGAACGACGATGAGGCTGAGGTCCCGGAAGCGACGGTAGAGCTCCGGGAAGCGCAGGTCGTAGCAGACCGAGAGCGCGACCCGGCCACAGGGCGCGTCGAAGACGGCCGGCTCGCTGCCGGCCTCGATCGTGCGGCCTTCGTCGTACTGCTCCTCGCCCTGGTGGAACGCGAAGAGATGGACCTTGTCGTAGCGCGCGACACGCTGCCCGTCGGGGCCGTAGACCAGCAGCGCGCTGCGCACGCGCTGGGGATCGGCGATCGCGATCGGCACCGTGCCGCCGACGAGCCAGATGCGTTGCTCGCGCGCGAGCCGCGAGAGGAAATCCTGCTGGGCGCCGTGCCCATCGGCCTCGCGCGCCGCGACCTTGTCGCTTGCGCGCGTGCCGAAGACGCCGAAGTACTCCGGCAGCACGACCAGCCG
>DATJVX010000030.1:0-150324 GCA_035501595.1 Casimicrobiaceae bacterium
CGGCACGCTTGCGTCAGGTGCGAGCCCGAGCAGCGCCCGGATGCCCGCGACTGCCGCATCGCGATAGTGCTCGGGATTTTCGGAGAGCAGCTTGTGCGTCGTCAGCGTGCCGTCCGGGCGGCGAGCGACGATGTCGGTAAAGGTCCCGCCGCGGTCGATCCAGAATTGCCAGCGGCCGGAGTTAGTGTCGGTCATCGGGGAAGGCGGGCGTCGCGAAAGGCAGCCTCGGCCGCGGCCATTATAGCGACGCCCTTCGCGCCACCTTCCCTCGCCCGCTGTGGTACAAATGCGGCGACATGGCGCGAGCGGCAACGAGCGACTCAGCGCCGCTGATCGACGCGTTCTGCGATCAGCTGTGGCTGGAAGACGGGCTGGCCGCGACGAGCCTCGCGAGCTATCGCCGCGACCTCGTGCTCTGGGCGAGCTGGCTCGAGCTCGGCGCAGGCAAGGGATTGCTCGCGGCGGACCGCGGCGACGTCGAGGGCTTCCTCGCCGAGCAGTTCGGGGCGCGGGCCAAGGCGACGTCCATCGGGCGCCGGCTCTCCTCTCTTCGTCGCTTCTACCGGATGCAGGCGGCCGCCGGGACGATCAAGGCCGATCCCACGCTGCGGGTCCGCGCCCCCAAGCTTCCCCGGCGGCTGCCGAGGAGCCTCTCGGAAGCGCAGGTCGAGGCGCTGCTCGCCGCGCCCGATACGCAGACGACGCTGGGGCTGCGCGACCGCGCGATGCTCGAGACGCTCTACGCCACGGGCCTGCGCGTATCGGAGCTGGTCGGGCTCAAGCTCGGACAGGTCGGCTTCGACATGGGCGTCGTGCGCGTGCTGGGGAAAGGCAGCAAGGAGCGGATCGTCCCGCTCGGCGAGGAATCGATCATCTGGCTCAGGCGCTATCTCGACAGCGCCCGTCCGGAGCTCCTCGGCGGCGGCAGGAGCGACGCGGTCTTCGTCACCGGCCGCCGCGCGGCGCTCACCCGGCAGGCGTTCTGGGATCTCGTGAAGCGCCACGCGGTCAAGGCCGGCATCGCCCGCACGGAGCTCTCGCCGCACACCCTGCGCCACGCCTTCGCCACCCACCTTCTCAACCACGGCGCGGACCTGCGCGTCGTTCAGCTGCTGCTCGGCCACGCCGACATCACGACGACGACGATCTACACGCACGTGGCGCGCGAGCGACTCAAGCAGCTCCACGCGCACCATCATCCGCGCGGCTGAAGCTCGCGGCGCTCGCCCCGCTCGATCACCACGCCGACGCGCTTGACGCCCGGGAGCGGCGCGAGCTTGGCCACGCCGACGCGCACCCAGGGCGAGCCGAACTCCGCGCGAAGGATGTCGGCGAGCGCCTCCGCGAAGCGCTCGAGGAGCTGGTGCGGATGATCGGCCGCGAACGCCTGCACGCGTTTCACGACGGCGGCGTAGTCGAGCGCATCGGCGAATTCGTCGCTGGCGAAGGCCTTGACCGAAGGCAGCGCGAGCTGGAGGTCGACGATGAGCGGCTGCGCAAGGCGCCGCTCCCACGCATAGACGCCGATGCGGGTCTCGACGCGCAGCTCCTGCACGACGATGGTGTTCACGGCGGACGGTGCGGGTTTGCTAGACTGGCCGCTGTTCAGGTCGAGGCGCGCATTGTAGATGAATAGCCCGCTGGCCACGCTCGCGGTCATTGCCGGCGCATACCTCGTCGGCTCGGTCTCGTTCGCCGTGGTGGTGAGCAAGCTTCTCGGATTGCCTGATCCGCACAGCTACGGCTCGGGCAATCCGGGCGCCACCAACGTGCTTCGCACGGGGAACAAGGCGGCAGCGGTGCTGACCCTCCTGGGCGACGCCGCCAAGGGTGCGCTCGCGGTGTGGCTCGCCAACCGCCTGGCCGCGAGCTGGGGCGATGCGTCGCTTGCGACCGCAGGCGCCGCCGTGGCGGTGTTCCTGGGGCATCTCTATCCCGTCTTCCACGGCTTCTCCGGCGGCAAGGGCGTGGCCACCGCGGCCGGCGTCGCCTTCGCGCTCGCCTGGCCGCTGGGAGCGCTGCTGCTCGCGATCTGGCTCGTGCTGGCGACTGCCTTCCGCATGGCGTCGCTCGCCTCGATCGCCGCCTCGGTCGCGGCGCCACCGCTCGGGTTCTATTTTCTGGGCAACGGACTTGAGGCGTGGTCGCTGGTGGCGATCGCGCTCCTCCTCGTCTGGCGCCACCGCGCCAACATCCAGCGCCTGCTCGCCGGCAAGGAAAGCAAGATCGGCGGCTAGCGCTCCCGCCGCGCGAACGCACGCGGCCGGACGAAGCGCCTAAGAGCTCGCCAGCGCGCGCGTTGGCGCGCTCGAGGCGAGTGGCCAGCGCGGCCGGACCGTGAAGGCGTAGCTCTGCGCGCGGCCGTGTTCCAGCCGCAGCGCTCCGACCAGCGCGATCATCGCCCCGTTGTCGGTACAGAACGCGAGGTCGGGAAAATAGAGCTCGGCGCGGTGCTTTCGCGCTTCGGCGGCAAGCCGTCGGCGCAGCGCGCCGTTTGCCCCGACGCCGCCGGCCACGACCAGTCGCGATAGCCCCGACTCGTCCAGGGCACGCATCGCCTTGAGCGCGAGCACGTCGACGATCGCGTCCTGGAAGCCGCGCGCGAGATCGGCCTTGCGCTCCTCCGAGAGCGGCTCCCTGCGCGCAAACGTGGACACGGCGGTCTTCAGCCCGCTGAACGACAGGTCGAGATCGCCGCTCGAGAGCATCGGTCGCGGCAGGCTGACTGCCTCCGGACGCCCGCGCGCGGCAAGCCGCTCGAGTGCGGGCCCCCCGGGATAGCCGAGACCGAGGAGCTTCGCCGTCTTGTCGAAGGCTTCGCCGGCGGCATCGTCCTGCGTCTGGCCGAGCAAGACGTAGTCTCCGACGGAGCGCACTTCGTAGAACTCGCTGTGGCCGCCGGAGACCAGCAGCGCGACGAACGGAAACGACGGCCGCGGGGAGCCGAGCAGCGGCGAGAGCAGATGGCCCTCGAGATGGTGGACACCGATCGCCGGCTTGCCTAGCGCGAAGGCGAGCGCGCTGCCGACGCTCGCGCCGACCAGCAGCGCGCCTGCGAGCCCCGGACCTTCGGTGAACGCCACGGCGTCGAGCTCGGCAAGCCGGCAGCCGGCGTCGGCCAGGACCTGCGCCGCGAGCGGCAGCACGCGCCGCACGTGATCGCGCGAGGCAAGCTCGGGGACCACCCCGCCGTAGGCCTCGTGCATGGCGACCTGCGAGTGCAGCGCGTGAGCGAGCAACCCGCTCCGCGAGTCGTAGACCGCGAGCCCGGTCTCGTCGCAGGAGGTTTCGATACCGATGACTTTCACGATGGCACGGGCGTGTCGAGAGTGTCGGGAGTATGGTGCTGTCCTAATTCGGGACACTACCCGGGAGTATAGCCTCCTTGCCGGTCGTGCCTCGGACTGCTATACTTTTTGGCTGCTCACCATTCGTCCCAAAGACAAGCAAAGGTCCTCATGCCGGTAGTCCGCGTCCGCGAAAACGAGCCGTTCGAGGTGGCGCTTCGCCGCTTCAAGCGCACCATCGAGAAGACCGGCCTCCTGACGGAGCTCCGCGCCCGCGAGTTCTACGAGAAGCCGACCGCGGAGCGCAAGCGCAAGCTGGCCGCGGCGGTGAAGCGGCACTACAAGCGGCTGCGCAGCCAGCAGCTCCCGCCCAAGCTCTACTGATCGGGACGACGAGTCGTACGGACGAGGGGCGAAGCGATTCGCCCTTTTCGCTTCCATGGCACTGAAAGCCCGAATCACTGAAGACATGAAGGCCGCCATGCGCGCTCGCGACACGGCGCGCCTGTCGACGATCCGGCTGTTGCTGGCCGCCCTCAAGCAGAAGGAGCTCGACGAGCGCGTCGAGCTGACCGACGCTGACGTGGTGGGCATTGTCGACAAAATGATCAAGCAGCGCCGCGAATCGATCACGCAGTTCGACGCGGGTGGACGTCCGGAGCTCGCGGCGGCCGAGGGCGCCGAGATCGAAGTGCTCCAGCAATACCTTCCCGAGCAGCTCTCCGATGCGGAGATCGACCGGCTCATCGACGCCGCGATCGCAAACGCCAGCAGCATGGGTCCGGCAGCGATGGGCAAGGTGATGGGCGCGCTCAAGAGCCAGCTCGCCGGCCGGGCGGATCTCACTCAGGTGGCCGCCCGCGTCAAGGCCCGCATCGCGCGCTGAAGGCGGCGGCTCGAGCGCTTTCCGGGGCCGCTCGCGTCCCGGAATCCTCGCCTATAATGAACTGCATGGGCCCCGCGACCGCGGCTTGGATCGGTTCGTGGTCCGCGATTCCAAGCCCATGATTCCCAACGATTTTATCCAGACGCTGTTGGCCCGGACCGACATCGTCGAGGTGATCGATCGGTACGTCCCGCTGAAGAAAGCGGGCGCCAACTACGTCGCCTGTTGCCCGTTCCACAGCGAGAAGACGCCGTCGTTCACGGTGAGCCCCGGCAAGCAGTTCTACCACTGCTTCGGCTGCAGCGCGCACGGCACCGCGATCGGCTTCCTGATGGAATACGGCGGAAAGGCCTTTCCCGATGCCGTGGAGGAGCTCGCCCAGGGCGCGGGACTCGAGGTCCCCCGGACGGCGACCGGCGCCGGCGAGCTCCAGCGCGGGCAGGCGGAGGATCTCGGCGAAGCCCTGGTGCAGGCGGCCAGGTTCTACCGCGCCGCGCTCAAGGATTCGCCGCGCGCGATCGAATACCTGAAGCAGCGCGGGCTCACCGGCGCGATCGCTGCCCGCTTCGGCCTGGGCTACGCGGCGGACGAGTGGCAGCCGCTGGCGCGCGCCTTCGCGAACTATCAGGACAAGGCCCTCGAGACGGCGGGCCTGGTGATCACCGGCGAAGGAGGCAAGCGCTATGACCGCTTTCGCGATCGCGTCGTGTTTCCCATTCACGACGCGAGCGGCCACGTCGTGGGCTTCGGCGGACGGGTCATCGGCCCCGGCGAGCCGAAGTACCTGAACTCGCCCGAGACGCCGCTCTTCTCCAAAGGGCGCGAGCTCTACGGGCTCTTCCAGGCGCGACCCGCGATCCGCAGCGCCGGCAAGGTCGTGGTCGTCGAAGGCTACATGGACGTCGTGGCCCTGGCCCAGCACGGGGTCGAATACGCGGTCGCCACGCTCGGGACGGCGACGACGCCGGTGCACGTCCAGAAGCTTTTCCGGATCACGGACACGGTCGTCTTCTGCTTCGACGGCGACGACGCGGGGCGGCGCGCGGCGTGGCGCGCGCTCGAGAACGCCTTGCCGGTCCTGGCCGACGGCAAGCAGGCGCGGTTCCTGTTCCTTCCCGACGGCGAGGACCCGGACGACGCGGTTCGCGCCCGCGGCACGGAAGCCTTCGAGGCGATGGTCGAGGCGGCGGTGCCGCTTTCGGACTTCCTGCTCGCCGAGCTCGCGCGTCGGTCGCCACCGCGGTCGGCGGAAGGACGCGCGGCGATGATCGCCGCGGCCAAGCCTCTGCTCTCGAGCCTCAACGCTCCCGTGCTGGCGGCGCTCCTGCGCCGCCGCCTCGCCGAGAGCGCGGGCCTGCCTGAGCGCGACCTCGCGACCCTGCTGCCGCTCGCCGCGGACGCGCCTGCCCGGCCGCCGCGCGGCCCGGCCGGGGGTCGAGCCGCGCCGTCCCTCCTCCGGGGGCTCGTCCAGTGCCTGCTCAGCGCGCCCGACCTCGCGCGCAAGGTCGACGTGCCGCGCCCCGAAGGCGCAGACGCCGACGCCCAGGCGCTCGCCGCCCTCGCGGACTTCTGCGCCGCCTCGAGCGCTCCACTGACGACCGCCGGCGTCATGCAGCGTTTCGCCGGGACGCCCCACGAGCCGGTGCTGATCGCGGCCTTGACCGCGGCCGAGAGCGACGGCTTGACCGGCGAGGCGGTGGAAACTCAACTGCTGGAAGGTGTCAGACAGTACTGGACGCTCCGGCAGAAGCGCTCCGGGCCGAGCGAGGCTCCGCTCCCGGCGGTCGAGCTGTCGCCGGAAGAGTCCGAGCGCGCACGCCAGCGCCGGCTCCTCCAGGCCCGCCTTGGCGGGGGCGCGTGATGGGCGGAGGGGGTGCGAAAATGCTACAATTTGCGGTTTTCCCGAGGCGACCCCACCTAGGGACAGCGAGCGCCCGCCCGAGCTTTTCGACCCTTTGCCGGCGCTTCACGACGAGATGACCATGTCCAAGCGATCGAAACCTGCCAAGAAGTCCTCGACCAAGGCGAAGCGCAAGGCCCGGCCGCTGCGGCGCGCGACGCGCGCCAAGGCGGCGCCGCGGCGCCCGTCCAAGCCGGCCCGCTCGCCCCGGGGGAAGCCCGCGGCCCGCAAGCGCACCACCAAGCCGGTCGCGAGGGGGAGCCTGCGCGCCAAAAAACGGCCGCAACCCAAGGTCGTGACCCGGGGCAGTGCGAAGGGCCCGGTCGCGGCACGCACCCGCGAAAAGGCGAAGCTCGTCCCGCCCAAGACGCCCAAGCTTGCCGTCAAGGCTCCGGCTCAGCCCGAGGCGAAGCCGGTCAAGCCGGCGGGCAAGGCAGGGGCGGCGCTTCAGCCGGCTCCGGTCAAGGCCGGTACACCGTCGGCCAAGCCGACGGCGGGCGAGATCGCCGCGCGCCTCTCGGCGCGGCGGCAGGAAAAGGCGCTCGCCGAAGGCAAGGCTCGCAGCGGCAAGAACGGAGGGGTCGAGCTGCGCAAGGTCGAGCTCACGCCGGCGGAGGCCGAGGCGCGCAAGACGCGTCTCAAGAACCTGATCGTTCTCGGCAAGGAGCGGAGTTACCTGACGTACGCGGAGATCAACGACCATCTCCCGGACGACATCCTCGACGCCGAGCAGATCGAGGGCATCATCTCCATGATCAACGACATGGGGATCCAGGTCTACGACGAGGCGCCGGACGCCGAGACGCTGCTGATGTCCGAAGCGGCACCGGCCACCGCCGCCGACGACGTCGACGAGGAAGCGGCCGAAGCCGCGGCATCGACCCTCGACAGCGAGTTCGGCCGCACTACCGACCCGGTGCGCATGTACATGCGCGAGATGGGCTCGGTCGAGCTCCTCACCCGCGAAGGCGAGATCGAGATCGCCAAGCGGATCGAGGAGGGGCTCAAGCACATGATCATGGCGATCTCGGCCTGCCCCATGACGGTCGGGCAGATCCTCGAGCTCGCCGCCAAGATCGAGAAGGACGAGCTCAAGATCGACGACGTCGTCGACGGGCTGATGGATTTCAAAGAAGAGCTCGAAGCGCTGGACGACGGCGACGACGAGATCGAAGAGGACGAGGACGAGGGCGATGCCGGGGCGATCGCCGCCGAGAACCTCGAGCGGCTCAAGGTCGCGGCGCTGGAGCGCTTCGGCGCGATCCGCAGGCTCTACGGGCGCATGCTGCTCGTCCTGCAGAAGGACGGCCACCGCGCACCGAAGTACCTCGAGCTGCAGCGCAAGATCTCGGCGGAGCTCATGCAGATCCGCTTCTCGGCGCGCCAGGTAGAGCGGCTGTGCGACAGCGTCCGCTGCGAGGTCGACAACATCCGCCAGATCGAGCGCAAGATCCAGGATCTCGTGGTGAACAAGGGCGGCATGCCGCGGCCCGACTTCATCAGGAAGTTCCCCGAGCACGAGACATCCTTGCGCTGGATCGACCGCGAGATCGCGCAGGAGCATTCGTTCAGCGAAACGCTCGCCAAGTACCGGCAGGCCATCGTCGAGCAGCAGCAGAAGCTCCTCGACCTGCAGAAGCGCGTCATGATCCCCTTGAAGGACCTGAAGGAGATCAACAAGCAGATGTCGACGGGCGAGGCGAAGGCGCGCAAGGCGAAGCGGGAGATGACCGAGGCGAACCTGCGGCTCGTGATATCGATCGCGAAGAAGTACACCAACCGGGGCCTGCAGTTCCTCGACCTGATCCAGGAAGGCAACATCGGGCTCATGAAGGCGGTCGACAAGTTCGAATACCGCCGCGGCTACAAGTTCTCGACCTATGCCACGTGGTGGATCCGGCAGGCGATCACGCGCTCGATCGCCGACCAGGCGCGCACGATCCGGATCCCGGTGCACATGATCGAGACGATCAACAAGATGAACCGCATCTCGCGCCAGATCCTGCAGGAGACCGGCCAGGAGCCCGATCCCGCGCTGCTCGCCGAGAAGATGGAGATGCCGGAAGAGAAGATCCGCAAGATCCTCAAGATCTCCAAGGAGCCGATCTCCATGGAGACGCCGATCGGCGACGACGACGATTCGCACCTCGGCGACTTCATCGAGGACGCGAGCACGGTCGCGCCGGTGGATCACGCGGTCAACGCATCCTTGCGCGACGTCTGCAAGGACGTGCTCGACACGCTCACGCCGCGCGAGGCGAAGGTGCTGCGCATGCGCTTCGGCATCGAGATGAACACCGACCACACGCTGGAAGAGGTCGGCAAGCAGTTCGACGTCACGCGCGAGCGCATCCGCCAGATCGAAGCGAAGGCGCTGCGCAAGCTGCGGCATCCGTCGCGTTCCGAGAAGCTCCGGAGCTTCCTCGAGGGCGAAGGCTAGGAGCCCGCGGCGGGCGCCGGTTGCGGACGGCTGCTCTACGATTCGGAGTCGTTTCGAACTCGCGTCGCCGCGGGCCTGTAGCTCAGTCGGTTAGAGCAGAGGACTCATAATCCTTTGGTCGCTGGTTCGAGTCCAGCCGGGCCCACTTCGTCGGAATGCGCGAGCGTCAGGCTCGTCGACTCCGGCAGCCTTGGTTTAAAATGCAGGCTTCCCGCGAGTCGATGCAGCAGCCTTCAGCTCCAATCCGAGTCCGGCGAACATTTGCCAGCTTTTGCGTGGGACGGAACACCGGCGAAAAAAATCGGTCTTTGAAAAACATGCCTGAGCGCGGCATCGCAGAAACCGCGCTGGCGAAAGGGCAATACCTGGCTGTTCCCGTTGAACGGGATTCAACCGCGCTCTCGCTCTCGTTGTCGTACGAGGCGGCGCAGCGAAGAATCGCCGGGTGTCGCGACAAGGGACGAGCGTTCTTGTTTGCAAAGCAGATCACGGTCCTCGCGGCCGCCGTCGTCGGATTGTCGGGTTGCATGGTCGGCCCGAATTTCCACCAGCCCGACGCACCCGCGACCTCCCGCTACACCGAAGGCACGTTGCCGCCGGAGACGGTTTCGGCCGCCGGCACCGGCGGAGCAGCGCAGCGATTCGTGCCCGGCGACCTGCCGGCGCAGTGGTGGTCGCTGTATCGCTCCGAGCCGCTCGAGGGCCTGGTGCGCGAGGCGCTCGCCGACAGCCCGACGCTCTCAGCGGCGCGCGCTACGCTGCGCCAGGCGCAGGAGAATCTCGTCGCACGCACCGGAGCGCTGATGTACCCCGCCGTCGATGCCAGCGCGTCGGCCTCGCGCCAGAAGATCTCCAACGCGACGATCGGCGAGCCGGGCGCGTCGCTGTTCAATCTCTACAACGCGTCGATCGACGTGTCGTACATGCTGGACATCTTCGGGGGCAATCGGCGCCAGCTCGAAGCCCTGCAGTCGCTGGTCGACTACCAGGGCTACCAGCTCGAGGGCGCGCACCTCGCGCTCACCAGCAACATCGTCACCACCGCGATCCTCGAGGCATCGCTGCGCGCGCAGCTCAAGGCCACGCGGGACATCCTCGCGGCGGAAGAGGAAACCGTCCGCCGCGTTCAGCGCCAGTATGAGCTCGGCGGCGCGGCGCGGCTCGATCTCGTCTCGGTGAAGAGCCAGGCGGCGCAGACCGCCGCGACGATCCCACCGCTCGAAAGCGCGCTCGCGCAGGCGCGGCACCTGCTCGCGGTGCTCGTGGGACGTCTGCCGAGTGAGGCGTCGCTCCCCGAATTCGATCTCGACACGCTCCACCTCCCGGAGGATCTGCCGGTGAGCCTGCCCTCGGAGCTCGCCCGGCAGCGGCCCGACGTGCGCGCCGCGGAGGCGTTGATGCACCAGGCGTCCGCCCAGATCGGCGTCGCCGAGGCCAACCTCTACCCGCAGGTCACGCTGACCGGAAGCTTCGGCGTGGAGGCGCTCGAATTCCACAGGCTGCTGGCGGGACCGGGCCTGTGGAGCATCGCCGCGGGCGTGCTGCAGCCGCTCTTCCACGGCGGAGAGCTGCAGGCCGAGCGTCGAGCCGCGATCGCCGCCTACGACGCCGCCCAGGCGCAATACCGCGAGACGGTCCTTCAGGCCTTCCGCAACGTGGCCGACGCGCTGCGTGCGCTGGAGGAGGATGCCCGCACGCTCAAGGCGCAGTCCGACGCGGAGGCGCTGGCGCGCGATCGGTTGGAGCTCACGCGCAAGCAGTTCGACCTCGGCGGAACGAGCTATCTCGCGCTGCTCGACGCACAGCGCCAGTATGCACTGGCCCGGGTCGCGCTCGTCCGCGTGCAGGCCAACCGCTACGCCGATACGGCGGCGCTTTTCCAGGCGCTGGGCGGCGGCTGGTGGAACCACGAGCAGGCGGCTTCGGCGGAGAACCCCAGGACGAACTGAATGATTGCAGCCCCCGGCGCCTGAAGGCGGCGCGGAGCGTGCGAACGGAGCGATCCTCGATGACAAAGCGCATGGTGATCATGCTGGTAGCCGTTGCCGTCGTGCTCGGCGGCCTGGTCGGCTTCAACTGGTTCAAGGGCTACATGATGCAGAAGTACATGGCCTCCGCGCCGGTGCCCGCGGCGACGGTGAGCGCGATGAACGCCGATTACCAGCAATGGCAGCCTCAGCTCTCGGCCGTCGGAACGCTACGCGCGGTCCGCGGCGTCGACGTCACGACCGAAGTCGCCGGACTCGTCCGGAGCATCGCGTTCAAGTCGGGCGAGGAAGTGAAGGCCGGCCAGGTCCTGGTCCAGCTCAACGCGGACTCCGATATCGCCCAGCTGCACTCGCTGGAGGCCGCCGCCGACCTCGCCGCCACCGTGTACGAGCGCGACAAGGCGCAGCTCGCCGCGGAAGTGATCGCCAAGGCACAGGTCGACACCGACGCCGCCGACTTGAAGACCAAGCGGGCCCTGGTCGCGCAGCAGTCGGCGCTGGTCGAGAAGAAGACGATTCGCGCGCCGTTCGCGGGGAAGCTCGGCATCACGACCGTCAATCCGGGGCAGTACCTCAACGCGGGCGACAAGATCGTGACGCTGCAGACGATCGATCCGATCTATATCGACTTCAACCTGCCGCAGCAGCAGCTTCCGCAGGTAAGCCTGGGACAGAAGGTCACGGTGACCAGCGACGCCTACAAGGACACGAGCTTCGAGGGCAAGGTGAACGCGATCAATCCGCGGGTCGACACCAACACGCGCAACGTGCAGATCGAGGCGACGATACCCAATACGCGGCGGCAGCTTCTTCCCGGCATGTTCGCGACCGTCAAGGTGAATTCGGGCGACGAGCAGCGCTATCTCACGCTGCCGCAGACCGCGCTCACTTACAACCCCTACGGCAGCACCGTATTTCTGGTCAAGCCCTCGGACAAGAAGGACGAGAAGGGCCAGCGGGTGCTGACCGCTCAGCAGGTCTTCGTCACGCCGGGGCCCACGCGCGGCGACCAGGTGGCGATCCTGAAAGGCGTCGAGCGCGGCGACCAGGTCGTGACCAGCGGACAGGTGAAGCTCAAGAACGGCATGCCGGTGGTCGTCAACAATACGGTTCAGCCGGCGAACAGCCCCAATCCGAGCCCCCAGGAAGGTCAGTAGGCAGCCGGCCGGTTCCGGCTCCTCTGCACCCCTCGTCCGCATAACTCACTTGAGTACTCGTTCGCGTACCCATCGGGGTAAACAAGCCGCGGCGACAGCCACGCCATGAACTTCACCGACATCTTCATCCGCAAGCCGGTGCTGGCGACGACCGTCAGCCTGCTCATCCTCGTGCTCGGCGCGCGCGCCCTCACCAGCCTCTCCGTGCGCCAGTACCCGCGGACTCAGAACGCCGTGGTGACCGTATCGACGGCGTATTACGGTGCCGACGCGCAGACGGTGGCGGGCTTCATCACCCAGCCGCTGGAGGCGGCGATCGCCCAGGCGCAGGGGATCGACTACCTGTCGTCGACCAGCTCGACCGGCGTGTCGACGATCCAGGCGACGCTGCGGCTCAACTACGACGCCAACCGGGCGCTGACCGAGATCAACACGCAGGTCGCTTCGGTGCGCAACCAGCTGCCTCCGGAGTCCCAGCAGCCGGTGCTCACGGTGCAGGTGGGCGAGACGATCGACGCGATGTACATGGGGTTCTTCAGCGACGTGCTGCCGAACAACGGCGTCACCGACTACCTCTCGCGCGTCATCAAGCCACGGCTCGATTCGGTAGAGGGCGTGCAGACGGCCGAGATCCTCGGGGCGAGGCAGTTCGCCCTGCGCGCCTGGCTGGATCCGCAGAAGATGGCTGCGTACGGCGTGACCGCCAGCGATGTGCGCACGGCGCTCGCGAACAACAACTACCTCGCGGCGCTGGGGACGACCAAGGGCCAGATGGTCAGCGTCGACCTGACCGCCGGGACGAGCCTGCACACGGTCGACGATTTCAAGCAGCTCGCGGTCAAGCAGAACGGCGGCGCGATCGTGCGCCTCGAGGACGTCGCCAACGTCGTGCTCGGCGCCGAGAACTACGACTTCACGACCGCGTTCGGCGGCCGCAACGCGGTGTTCATCGGCATCAAGGTCGCCCCCGAGGCGAATGTGCTCGAAGTCGCGAAGCGCGTGCGCGACGTCTTCCCGGACATCCAGGCGCAGATGCCGAACGGCATCACCGGCGAGATCGTCTACGACGGCACCAAGTTCATCCGCAGCTCGATCGACGAGGTCGAGAAGACGCTGATCCAGGCACTGATCATCGTCAGCGTCGTGATCTTCCTCTTTCTGGGCAGCTTCCGCGCAGTCGCGATACCGATCGTGGCGATCCCGCTGTCGCTGGTCGGCGCGTTCTTCGTGATGCTGATCCTCGGCTACTCGATCAACCTGCTCACCCTGCTCGCGCTCGTTCTGGCGATCGGGCTGGTGGTCGACGACGCGATCATCGTCGTGGAGAACGTCGACCGGCACATGAAGCTCGAGCACAAGACCCCGTTCGAAGCATCGATCCTCGCGGCGCGGGAGCTCGGCGGGCCGATCATCGCCATGACGATCGTGCTGATCGCTGTGTACGTGCCGATCGGCTTTCAGGGTGGTCTCACCGGGGCGCTCTTCACCGAGTTCGCGTTCACCGTGGCCGGGGCCGTGGCGGTCTCCGGCATCATCGCGCTGACGCTCTCGCCGATGATGACCTCGCGCATCTTCCGGGCCGAGCAGGAAGAGAACCGCTTCGTGCACTTCCTCGACCGGCAGTTCGATCGCCTGCACCGCGGCTACGGCCGGGCGCTGCACAGCGTGCTCGACACCTGGATCGTGATCGTCGTGATGGGGGCGATCCTGCTCGGGGGGACGGTGTACCTGTTCATGACCTCCAAGGCCGAGCTTGCGCCGCAGGAGGACCAGGGCATCGTGCTCAACCAGATCCTCGGACCGCCGAACGCGACGCCGCAGCAGATGCAGGTGTACTCGCAGCAGGTGTTCGAAATCGCTAAGGTGCTGCCCGAGTACGACCAGATGTTCCAGATCACCGGCTCGCCCGTCGTCAACCAGGGTTTCGGCGGCGTGCTGTTCAAGCCGTGGGACCAGCGCAAGCGCAGCGCCACCGAGCTGCAGCAGCTGCTCCAGCAGCAATGGGGAACGGTCGCCGGCGCCACCGTCGCCGCCTTCCAGTTTCCTTCGCTTCCCGGCTCCCGCGGCCTGCCGATGCAGATCGTGCTCAAGACGACCGAGCCCTTCGAGCGGCTGAACGACGTCGCGCAGGCCGTGCTGCAGAAGGCGCGCTCGAGCGGGCTGTTCTTCTACGTCGACACCGACCTCAAGTTCGACAAGCCCCAGACCACGGTCGAAGTCGACCGCGATCTGGTCACCACGCTGGGGCTCACCCAGCAGGACGTCGGCGCGGCGCTGTCCGCCGCTCTCGGCGGCGGCTACGTCAACTACTTCTCGATCGCCGGCCGCTCGTACAAGGTGATCCCGCAGGTGCTGCAGACGGACCGCCTCAACAGCTCGCAGGTGCTCAACTATTACATCCGCACGCCCGACGGCTCGCTCCTTCCGACGCGGACCGTCGCGCAGGAGAAGACCACCACGGTGCCGGAGGGCATCAATCACTTCCAGCAGCTCAATTCGGCGACGATCTTCGGTGTCTACACGCCCGCCGTATCGCAGAAGCAGATCCTCGACTACATGCGGCAGATCGTGTCCGAGGTGGCGCCTAGCGGCTATCAGGTCGACTACTCCGGTCCGTCGCGGCAGTATGTCCAGGAGTCCGGCGGGTTCGTCGTGACGCTGCTGTTCGCGATCATCATCGTCTTCCTCGCTTTGTCGGCGCAGTACGAGAGCTTCCGCGATCCGGTCGTGATCCTGGTCTCCGTGCCGATGGCGCTGTTCGGCGCGCTCATCTTCATCAACCTGGGATTCGCGACGCTGAACATCTACACGCAGGTGGGGCTGGTGACGCTGATGGGGCTGGTGAGCAAGCACGGGATCCTGATCGTGCAGTTCGCGAATCAGCTGCAGCTCTCGGGCAAGAGCAAGCGCGAGGCGATCGAGGAAGCTGCAGCGGTGCGGCTGCGGCCGATCCTGATGACCACCGCAGCGATGGTGTTCGGCGTCATCCCGCTGGTGATCGCCGCAGGCGCCGGCGCCGCCGGGCGTCACGCGATGGGCCTGGTCCTCTTCACGGGCCTGTCGATCGGCACGCTGTTCACGCTCTTCGTGGTACCTGCAGTCTACATGCTGCTCGGTGCACAGCATCATCGCGCCGCGCCCGCGGACAGCGCAGCCGCGGTGCCGACGCGCGCCTGAAGCGCGCCACCGCCGTGCCGCGTCGCGACGCGGAGGTGACGTTGCGCGTCGCTCTTGTCGCGCACCGCCGCGTGCGCGTTCGCCGTCGCGCGGGGCAAATCGCTCGCGAGCCACGCGCCACGGCTCGTTCCGTCCGGCCGTTCGCGCTGGCACACCGCTTGCACTAGGAGCTGCACCCGGGCGGGACGGCGCTCCCCTGGTTCACTCCTCGCCCTTCGCGCCGTCTCCGCACCGGGCCCTCCTTCACCGCCCGGAGCCCGCGCGCTCCGGGCCGACCCCGAGCGGCGGCGGCGCAAGCGCAACGATCCGGCTGAACAGCGCGGCGTAGCGGTCGCCCGCTTCCGCATTGAACAGCGGATCGGCGTGGCCTTCGAAGGCGGCATCGACCTCCTGCCAGTCGGCGGCGGTGAAATGCTTCTCCGCGAGCGGCAGGAGCTCGCGCTCCTCCGCGTTCATGTGGTCCCAGTGGAAGCTCGCGTACGATTCGACCGCGGCGCGGAAATTGGAAAGCTCGGTCCTGCCGCCCGCGTGATAGCGTGCGAGCGCCTGCTCGAGCGCGCGGATCTTCTCGTTGCCGGCACGATGCTCCGTCTCGAGCCGGTCGAGCAGCGGCGCGGCTTCCTTGCAGCGCTGCCTCAGGATGCGGAACAGGTAGCGGTCTTCCTTGGGGTGATGAAAGCGCTCGGGGAAGGTGTCGATATAGTAGATCATCGCGTCCAGCACCCGGAAATCCGGCTCCGTGCCCCGCTCGGCGACCTCGCGCACGAGATAGAGCATCCCGTGCAGCACGGCGGCGAGCGTGCGATGCTCGTCGCGAATGATGCGAATGGCTTTCATGATCGCTCCGCGGCGGCGCCCCGCAGGACAGCCACGGGACTCACGCGACCCATCCTAGACGTTTGCCGCTCGGTGCCCTTGACGTGGATCAATCCGCGGCGCGCCGGTTACGGCGTCGCCTTAAGCACCAGCGCCCTGGCATAGAGGCGCTTGCGCGGAACTCCGGTCAGCGCGGCGGCAAGCCGAACCGCTTGCGCGAGCGGCAGCTCCGAGAGCAGCAGCGCGAGCGTCCGCTCGTGGCGGGCTTCCTCTCCGTCGACCCGCGCGGCGGCGATGGGCGCATCGACGATCAGCACGAATTCGCCGCGGAGACGGTCGGGATCGGCGGCAAGCCATGCCGCAGCGTCGCCGAGCCGGCAGCGATGGATCGACTCGAAGCGCTTGGTGAGCTCGCGCGCGATCACGATCTCGCGCTCCGGTCCGAGCACCGCGGCCAGCCCATCGACCGTCGCGGCGATGCGGTGGGGCGCCTCGTAGAAGACGAGCGCGCAAGGTAGCTCGCGCAGCGCCTCGATCTCGCTCCTGCGCGCCGCTGCGCTCGCTGGCAGGAAACCGCAGAAGAGCCAGTGCGGCGTCTCGATGCCCGAAGCGGAGAGCGCCGCGACCGCCGCGCTGGCGCCGGGAATGGGCACGACCGCGAAGCCCGCGTCGGTTACCGCTCGCACCAGCTTCGCGCCCGGATCGCTCACCCCCGGCGTGCCGGCGTCGCTCACCAGCGCGACGCTCTTTCCCTCCCCGAGCAGCGCGATGATTTCCCGGGCGCGCCGGGACTCGTTGTGCTCGTGGACGGAGATCGCTCGCGCCGCGATCCCGTGGCTCGCGAGCAGCTTCGCGGTCACGCGCGTGTCCTCCGCCGCGATCACGTCGACCGCCTCCAGCACCGCGAGCGCGCGCAACGTGATGTCACGCAGATTTCCGAGCGGTGTTGCCACCACATATAATGTGGCAGCACCCGCAGGTTCAGCTTGGTCCGTCGCCACGGCGACCTCTCCCTCGATGGCTCCTTCGCCCGCCCACGCCCTCTGGCCGCTGTGCGTCGCTGCGGCGATCGGCGTGAGCGCCTGCGCCGGCCCGGCGCCGATGTCGGCGTCGCGGCAGCCCGCGGCCACGGCCAGCGCGCCGGCGCCGCGCGTGCTGCCGGCGCCCGTGCCCAGCGGGCCGCCTCCGGAGGTGGAAACGCGCCCCGCGCCGGCGCCGGTCGAGCCCGCGGCGACGCCGGTCGGCCCCTCGACGAGCGAGCCGGAGCAGGCGGCGACGCCCATCGTACCTGAAGCCCCGACGGCGTCGCCGGCGCTGGCGCGCACGAGCAACACGGTCGCGCTCGTGCTGCCGCTGCAGTCCGCGCTCTACGGCCGTGCCGCGGAGGCGGTCAAGACGGGATTCATGGCCGCCGCCAACGCCGCAGGCGACTCGGCTCGCGTGCAGGTGATCGCCCACGGCGACGACGGCGTGCTTCCGGCGTTCGCGACGGCGACCGCGGCGGGGGTTGCCCTGATCGTCGGCCCCTTGACGCGCGACGATCTGAAGACGGTGCTCACGCTCGCTCCCGCGCGGCCGCGGGTCCTCGCGCTGAACCAGCCCGACGACGCCTCCCCGTTGCCTGTCGATACCTACGCGCTGGCGCTGTCGGTGGAAAGCGACGCGGCTCTCCTCGCCCGCCAGGCACGCGACGACGGCGCCCGGATGCTCGCAACGGTTGCGAGCGACTCGCCCCTGCAGCGCCGCTTCAAGGCGAGCTTCGTGGCGGCCTGGCAGCGCGGCGGCGGCACGGTGACGGGCGACTACCGGTTCGATCCCAACCCGGACGTCCTCGCGGTCCTGCGACGGGAGCTTACCGCGGGGACGGCCGACGCGACCCTGCTCTGCGTCGGACCGGCGGACGCGGCGCTCGCGAAGTCCTTCCTGCCGCCGGGATCGGTCTACGCGAGCAGCCAGATCACCGACGGCTTGCCCGCGGAGATGCTCCGCGACCTGGAGGGCGTGCGCTACGTGGAGATACCCTGGCTGGCCGAGCCGGACAACCCCGCGTACGCGCGGCTGCCGCGAACCGCCATGGGCGATCCCGTGCTCGATCGGCTCTACGCGCTGGGGCTCGATGCCTATCTGGTCGCCCAGCTCCTGGCGAGCCCGGATCCCCCGAGCCGCATCGAGTTCGACGGAACGACGGGTCATCTTTCGCTCACCTCGGGACGCTACTTCGCCCGCGAAGGCAAGGTCATGGTGATTCGCGGCGGCGTCCCTAGCCTCTACTCGGCGCGCCAATGAACGCGGGGACGGCGGCCGAGGCGCTGGCCGCGCGCTTCCTCGCCGAGCGCGGACTCTCGATCGTCGAGCGCAACTATCGCTGCCGCGGGGGCGAGATCGACATCGTCGCGCGCGACGGGACGACCGTCGTGTTCGTCGAGGTGCGCATGCGCCGCAGTCGCGCTTTCGGAGGACCGGGCGAGAGCATCACCGCCGCGAAGCGGCGACGGCTGCGCCTCGCCGCGGAGCACTACCTCGCGCGCCTGCCTCGCGAGCCCGCCTGCCGCTTCGACGCGATCCTGCTCGACGCGCTCGCGCTCGAGCGCATCGAGTGGCTGCGCGCGATCGATCTCTGACGCCCTGACCGGGCTCCAGAGTTGCTACAATTCGGGGCTAGATGGATTTCGCACGCCGCATCCGGGCGCACTTCACCGACAGCGCGGAGCTCAAGCTTGCCGCCGCTGACATCATGGCCCCGCAGATCGCGCGGGCCGCGGCCCTCATGACCGAGTGCCTGCTCGCCGATGGCAAGGTGCTCTCCTGCGGCAACGGCGGGTCCGCCGCCGACGCGCAGCACTTCGCCGCCGAGATGGTGGGACGCTTCGAGCGGGAGCGGCCCGAGCTGCCCGCGATCGCGCTGTCGACCGATACTTCCATCCTCACCGCGATCGCCAACGACTACGACTTCGCGCAGGTGTTCGCGAAGCAGGTGCGGGCTCTAGGCGACGCGGGCGACGTGCTGCTCGCCATCTCCACGTCCGGCAATTCGGCAAACGTCGCGGCGGCTGTGGACGCCGCGCGCGACCGCGAGATGCGCATCGTCGCGCTCACCGGCAAGGGAGGCGGGCGGATCGGCGAGCTCCTGAGCGACAGGGACGTCCACCTGTGCGTTCCGCACGACGTTACCGCGAGGATCCAGGAAGTGCACCTGCTTACCATCCATTGCCTGTGCGACGCGATCGACGCGAGCCTTTTGGGAGACGAAGCATGATGTCGCAGTCGAAGATGCGCGCTCTTGCGCTCCTTGCAGCCGCCGCCGCGCTTTCCCTCGAGGGCTGCGTTCCCCTGGTCGTCGGCGCCGCCGCGGGCGGCACGGTGCTCGTGGCGACGGACCGCCGCACGACGGGAACCCAGGTCGACGACGAAGTGATCGAGGACAAGATCTCGTACACGTTGAACGAGCGATTCAAGGGCGACTTCCACGTCAACGTCACCAGCTACAACGGGATCGTGCTCCTGACGGGCGAGGTTCCCGCAGAGGCCGCGCGGGCCGACATCGCGGAGGTCGCGCGGACGACGCCCAAGGTGCGTGCGGTTCAGAACGAGCTGGTCGTGGGCCCGGTGACCGACATGAACTCGCGCAGCAACGACACGCTGATCACGTCCAAGGTCAAGACGCGGTTCGTGGAAGCCAACAAGTTCCAGATCAACTACGTGAAGGTCGTGACGGAGCGCGGTGTCGTCTACCTGATGGGCATCGTGCGACACGACGAGGGCGACGCCGCGGCTCAGCTCGCGAGCACCACCAGCGGCGTGCAACGCGTGGTCAAGGTCTTCGAATACCTGCCCGGATGAGCGCATCCGCGGCGACGTGGCCCGAGCCGGCCTTCGCCGCGAAGATCGCGATGCGGACATCGCTCGCCGAGCGGCTCGCCGCGCTTGCGCGGCCCCGCGTGTTCACCAACGGCGTGTTCGACATCCTCCATCGCGGGCACGTCACCTACCTCGCCCGCGCGCGCGGGCTCGGCGCGTCGCTCATCGTCGGCGTGAACACCGACGCATCGGTGCGTCGCCTCGGCAAGGGATCGGATCGGCCGATCAACTCGCTCGACGACCGGATGGCGGTGCTCGCCGCACTCGAGTCGGTGAGCGTGGTGGTCGGCTTCGACGAGGAAACGCCGCTCGCGCTCGTGCTCGAATGCCGGCCGGACGTGATCGTGAAGGGCGGCGACTACACGGTCGACACCACCGTCGGCGCCGCGGAAGTCATCGCCTGGGGCGGACGCTTCGAGGCGATTCCCTACGTCGCCGGGCGCTCGACTTCGCGGCTGCTCGAGCGGATCCGCCGCGACGCGCTGCTATAATCGCCCCGGATTTACGCCATGGACCCGGCGCCGCAGATCGATCGCGAAGTCGACGCTCGCGGGCTCAACTGCCCGCTGCCGATCCTGCGCACCAAGAAAGCGCTCAACGACATGCGAAGCGGCCAGGTGCTGCGCGTGCTGGCCACCGACCCGGGATCGGTGCGCGATTTCGAGGCGTTCTCGAGGCAGACAGGGAACCGTCTCCTGGAGCACAGCGAGCGGGACGGCGTCTTCGCTTTCCTGGTCGAGAGGAAGTAGCGTCCGCGCGCCGGCCTGAAAGATCGTGCGTCGGATCCATTTTGCCGAAACCGGAAGTTCACACCGAAAGGTTCGCGCATGGGGACCGCTGTGGTTCTGGATCTGACCAAGGACAATTTCGTCTCGTCGATCGACGGTCATCCGCTCGCGGTTGTGGACTTCTGGGCGCCGTGGTGCGGTCCGTGCCGATCGTTCGCACCGACCTTCGCGGCGGCCGCTGAAAGGCATCCCGACATCCGTTTCGCCAAGGTCAACACCGAGGAGCAGCACGAGCTCGCCGCGCACTTCCACATCCGGTCGATCCCGACGCTGATGATCTTCCGCGAGAACGTCATCGTCTTCGCTCAGGCGGGAGCGCTGTCGGCGGGCGCGCTCGACGAGGTACTCGCCGGCGCGAAAGCGCTCGACATGGAAGCGGTGAAGCGCGAGGCCACCGCGGCGCAGGACCCGGCCAAGGCCGCGACCTAGGAGGTCGCGTTTCGACGGAGCCGGGCACGATGTCGATCGCGCTCGTGCTCCTCCCGGACTTCCTGCTGATCCTCGTCGGCGTGCTGCTCTCGCGCCTGCGCGCATTCGACGCGGCGTTCTGGGCCGGCGCCGAGCGCCTGGTCTACTTCGTCCTCTTCCCCGCGCTGCTCTTCCGTTCGCTCGCGACCGGCGCAGGCGCGATCGGCGACTCGCTGCCTTTCGTGGCGACCGGCCTCGCGTTCACGCTCGCAGGCATCGCGCTCTCCTTCCTGGCGCGATTCCTGTTCCGGCTGCCGGAAGGCGACTTCGCCGCGTGCTTCCAGTGCGGCTTCCGCTTCAATACCTATCTCGCACTCTCCGTGGCCGAGCGGCTGCAGGCTGCGCGCGGCCTCGCCGCCGTCACGCTGCTCGTCGGTGTCCTCGTGCCGGTGGTCAACCTCGCCGCGGTCGGCATGCTCGCGCGCGGCGGGGAGGCGCGCGTGCTGCCTGCGCTCGCCCGCAACCCGCTGGTGCTGGCGTGCGTCGCGGGGCTCGCGTGCGCCGCCCTCGGCTGGCCATTGCCGGCGGTTGCGGACCGGGTCCTGTCGAGCCTCGGGGGCGCGGCGCTGGCGCTCGGTCTCCTCACCGTCGGCGCGGCTCTCAAGCTTCGCCTCGACGGGACGCTGCCGCTGCCCGCGGTCGCCTACTGGACAGCGGTGAAGCTCGTCGTGTTGCCGGCCTGCGCCCTGCTCGTCGGGCGCCTGCTTGGCCTGGGAGAATCGCTTCTGCAGCTCGCCGTGGTGATGGCGGCGGTTCCGACCGCGCCGTCGGCTTACGTTCTCGCCACCCAGATGGGCGGGCACGGCCGGCCCGTGGCGCTGCTGGTCACCCTCGGCACCCTCCTCGCGGCCGTCACGCTGCCGCTGTGGCTCGCCGCGACAGGCTAGCGCCGATAGCGATTGAGGAAGTCGACGACGATGCCCTTCTGGCTCTTCTCGATCGCCGCTTCGAGCGAGCGATCGGCGGGATCGTATTGCTCGGCCTTCCGAAACGCGTTGATCGCGTCCTGGTGATAGCCCTGGGCCTGCATCGCGTAGCCCAGGCAGCGCCAAGCGTCGGGATTCCAGAATTCGAGATTGGACCAGGCACGGCACAGTTCTCCGGCGCGGCGCCAGTTGCCGGCCTGAAGCATGCGCGGACCCTCGCCGCGCAGCAGCGCGAGGCGGGCCTGCCGCTCGGCGAAGAGCGCCGTGGTATCGGGGTCGTTGACCGAGACGCTGTCCGGGAGCGCCGGCGACGCAGGCGCAGGGGAAGTCGATGCCGGCTCGGGGCGCGCGATCGAACCGATCTTGCCCACGTCGCCCTGGAAGCCGGACGAGAAAAGCGACGGCCTGGAAGGCATCCACGACAGCAGCGCGGCGCGCGCGCTGGCGATCGATTCGGTCATCGGCTCGTGCCAGGCGACGCCATAGAGCCACAGCATGGCGGCGAGCCCCACCACGCCGGTGACCGTGTTGAGCACGCCGGGGGGACTGTGCGTCACGAGGCAGTCCTCGGCGAAGTCCCAATCAGTCTCGCCGTTCTGCGCGAGCGCTTCGTAGGCCACGGCGATCAGGATAGGCGCGACGATAGGAAATCCGCAGGCGATGCCCTGCCACCACACGCGGAACGCTCGCCGCAGCGCGCGACGCAGCTGGGCGCGCACGTCGCGGCGCGCGTAGGCGTCGCTGATCGAGAACTGAAGGTAGACGCCGAACAGCCATTTGCCCGGAGTCTGCTGCAGCGCCGCGATGAGCAATGCCTCCACGGGCACCCAGCTCGCCGTGATGAGTATCGGGGCGACCAGCGGATGACCGATCCAGAAGGCCGCCTGATCGCCGACCGCGCCGACGCTGTGCAGCTCGGAGAGCAGCAGCGCGAGCATCAACCCCCAGATGGCATAGTCGAACAAGCGCGCGCCCAGCCGGTTCCAGGGCCGCGGCTCGCTGGTCCGCCCCGCCTTCGCCCGCTCGAGCTCCGCCATCCGCAGCTGGAAGATCCAGCTCGCGTCCTCCTGCGGCGCGTCGGTGCCGAGAAAGACGCTCTTCTCGCGCCGCCAGTTGAGGATTGCGATATCGGTCTGCGGGACGAGCGCGGGCACGGGCACTTCCCGGCGCCTGCGCACGTGAGCGAGGCCGTGCACGATCCCGTAGACGAGCGCGAGACCGAGCAGCGTGAGCGTCAGCCAGACCAGGACCTGCTTGGCGACGAGCACCGCGTCGGCCGGCGTGACGAACACGATCGCGCCGGCGATGAAGGCGACGAACAGCGCGCACAGCGCCAGCCGGCCGGCGAGCGAGCGCCCGAAGGTCGCCATCACGCGCTCGGTCAAGCCCGGATGGTGCAGGCTCTTCTCCGGAGAATCCGACTCGCCGGTGAGGACCTTTTCCTCCGCGACGTCGATCGCATCGTCGCCCGCCTGCGTCGCCGTCCCTGGGCCCGCCTCGGCGGCGACATTGGACACGAAGTGCGCGATGCGCTCCTCGTTCGTCGCTTCCGTCGTGACCGAGAGCTCCTTGTCGTAGCGCTGCCGGTGCTCCGGGTCGCTCAGGATGCGGCTTGCGTGATTGATGAAGCGCAGCGCTTCCTCGACGTTGCCCTGGCCGTCGCGCGTCTTGGCGTAGTACTTGCGGATGAGACGGCGCAGCGCGGCGCGCACCTCCTCGTCCGAGGCGGCCTGCGGGATTCCGAGAGCTTCGTACAGCGTCGCTTTCATGGCCGCGACAAGCGGGCAGAATGCACCGGATCGGGACGTCGAAATATTCGGGTAATTGGTTCCCCAATGCAAGTTGCGCGCCGGATGCGCGCTGCGCGAAACGGCTCGTGGCCGGCGCGACACTGTCGCTGCGCGTCAAACGCTGCCGCTGAGCGTCAGGAGAAGACGAAAAAGGGCGGCCGAAGCCGCCCTTGCCGCGCCCGCGAGCCGCGCCGGGGCTTACTCTTCGCGCCCCTCGCGCTGCGCCAGCTTCTCGCGGATCCGCGCCGACTTGCCCGAACGCCCGCGGAGGTAGTAGAGCTTGGCGCGGCGCACGTCGCCCTTGCGCTTGACTTCGATCGAAGCGATCAGCGGCGAATAGGTCTGGAAGGTGCGCTCGACGCCTTCGCCGCTCGAGATCTTGCGCACGACAAACGACGAATTAAGGCCGCGGTTGCGCTTCGCGATGACCACGCCTTCGTAGGCCTGGACGCGCTTGCGCTCCCCCTCGACCACGTTCACGTTGACGATCACCGTGTCGCCGGGCGCGAACTCGGGAACCGTCTTGCCCAGGCGGGCGATCTCTTCCTTCTCCAGCGTGTCGATGATGCTCATTGGCTTTCCTTTCGGTTCAGTTGGCCCGTGGCCTGGTGCGCCAGAGCAGCCCGGGGGGCTGATGCGCAGGTTTGTTGTCGCGTCTCTAACGATCTCCGATCGCCGCTTCCTTCTCTTCCTGCTTGAACTGCTCCAGCAGCTGCGTCTCCTCGCGGCTCATTCCGCGCGCGGCCAGCAGCTCCGGCCGCCGCAGCCAGGTCCGCCCCAGCGACTGCTTCAGCCGCCAGCGGGCGATCTTCGCGTGATCACCCGAGAGCAGCACCGGCGGCACCGCCTGTCCTTCGTACACCTCCGGCCGCGTGTAGTGCGGGCAATCGAGCAAGCCCGCGACGAACGATTCCTCGACGCTCGACTGCGCGTCGTTGAGCGCTCCCGGCAGCTGGCGTACCACCGCTTCGATGAGCAGCAGCGCGGGCAGCTCCCCGCCCGACACCACGAAGTCGCCGACCGCCAGCTCCAGATCGACCGATCGCTCGATCACCCGCTCGTCGATCCCTTCATAGCGCCCGGCGAGCAGCACCAGGCCGCCTTCCTTCGCCAACCCGGCCACTCGCTCGTGCCGCAAAGGCTCTCCCTGCGGCGAGAGGTAGATCACTTTCGGCGCCGGAACGCCGTCGCGCCGCAGCCGCCCGCGCGCCGCCGCGATCGCCTGCTCGAGCGGCTCGGCCAGCATCACCATGCCGGGGCCGCCGCCGTACGGGCGGTCGTCGACCGTGCGGTGCCGGTCGGTCGCGAAGTCGCGCGGGTTGACCGCGCCGAGCGTCCACAGGCCGCGCTCCCGCGCCCGGCCCGTGACTCCGTACTTCGCGACGTCGTCCACCAGCTCCGGAAACAGCGTTACGACTTCGATGCGCATCGCGTCCTTCCCGCGAGGGGATCAGGACTCCGCCGGCCAGTCGACCTCGATGCGCGCCGCGTCGAGATCGATCCGGTCGACGAACGCCGGCACCAGCGGAATCAGGCGCTCTGGCGTCCCCGTTGCCTCCCCGGCGACGCGCAGCACCGGGTGCGCCCCCGTTTCGATCAGCCCCACGACGCGCCCGAGCGTTGCGGCCTGCCGATTCACCACCGCGAGGCCGGTCAGATCCGCGAGGTAGAACTCGCCCGCACTGAGCGGCGGCAACGCCGCGCGCGGAACGGCGATCTCGGCTCCGCGCCAGCGCATCGCGTCTTCGCGCGCCTGCAACCCGTCGAGCTCCGCCACGATCGCGCCGGCATGCAATCGGCTCTCGCGCACCGCGAACTCACGCCACGACGCGTCCTTGCCCAGCCACCACGCTCGGTGCTCGAGCAACGCCGCGGGCCGCGAAGTGAACGAGCGCACCTTCAGCCAGCCGCGCACGCCGTAAGTCGCAAGCACCTGGCCCATGACCACGAGCCGAGTCGCATCCCGCGTCGCCGCGCGCGGAGCCCGGCCCGGCGCGCTAGGCGCCCGCGCCGGCCGGCTGCGTCTTGGCGCCCGCTGCTTTCTTGACGAGTCCGGCAACGGTGTCGGAAAGCTTCGCGCCCCGGTGCGTCCAGTGCTCGACGCGATCGAGCGCGATGCGCAAACCCTCTTCGCTATCGCCGGCGATCGGATTGTAGAAGCCCACCCTCTCGATGAACCGGCCGTCGCGACGATTGCGCGAGTCGGCCACGACGATGTTGAAGAACGGGCGCTTCTTCGCGCCGCCCCGCGCGAGTCGAATGACCACCATGGATTGTCCCTGCGGTGCTTCCCGCCGATCGGAAAAAGACGTTGATTATACGGCGAAAATGACGCCCGTTGCAAGCCGCGAGCCCCAACGGGCTAGCGCATTCCGGGAAACGCGCCGCGCAGGCCCCGCAGCATCTTCTGCATACCGCCCTTGGCCATCATCTTCATCATCTTCTGCGCCTGCTCGAACTGCGCGAGCAACCGGTTGACCTCCTGCACCGATACGCCCGCGCCGGCCGCCACACGCCGCTTGCGGGACGCCTTGAGGAGCTCGGGCCGTGCGCGCTCGGCCGGCGTCATCGAGCCGATGATCGCCTCGAGCCGCCGAATGGCACGCTCGTCGACCTGGGTCGCCTGCGCCGCGCGCGCAATCTCGTCCGGCAGCTTGTCGAGCAGTCCCTGCATCCCACCCATCTTGCGCATCTGCCCGATCTGATCGCGAAAATCGTCGAGGTCGAAGCCCTTGCCGGACTTGACCTTGCGGGCCAGCACTTTCGCCTGCTCGACGTCGACCTGCTTGTGCGCTTCCTCGATCAGCGTGAGCACGTCGCCCATGCCCAGGATGCGCGAGGCCATCCGCTCGGGATGGAACACCTCGAGGCCTTCCAGCTTCTCGGCGACGCCGACGAACTTGATCGGCGCGCCCGTCACCTGCCGCACCGACAGCGCAGCGCCGCCGCGTGCGTCGCCGTCGAGCTTCGTGAGCACGATGCCCGTCAGCGGCAAGGCGTCGGCGAACGCGCGCGCGGTGTTGACCGCGTCCTGGCCCTGCATCGCATCGACGACGAAGAGCGTCTCGACCGGGTCGACCGCGCGATGCAGCTCCGCGATCTCGCGCATCATCGCCTCGTCGATCGCGAGGCGGCCGGCGGTGTCCAGAATCAGCACGTCGTGATAATGCTTGCGCGCCCAGTCGAGGGCCGCGCGCGCGATCGCCACCGGCGCCTCGGTCGCCGCGGCCGCGAAGTAGTCGATGCCGAGCTGCCCGGCGAGCGCCTGGAGCTGGTCCATCGCCGCGGGCCGGTAAACGTCGGAGCTCGCGAGCAGGACTTTCTTGCGCGCGTCCTGGGAGAGGCGGCGCGCGAGCTTGGCGGCGGTGGTCGTCTTGCCCGAGCCCTGCAGCCCGGCGAGCAGGATGACCGCCGGCGGCGCCGTCGCGAGATCGAGTGGGACAGCCGCGCCGCCCATGAGCGCCGCGAGTTCGCGCTGCACGACGCCGACCAGCGCCTGCCCCGGCGAGAGCGAGCCCAGTACCTCCTGACCGACGGCCTTCTCGCGCACCGCCGCGACGAACTGCTTGACCACGGGCAGCGCGACATCCGCTTCGAGCAGCGCGAGGCGGACTTCGCGCAACGCGTCCTGGATGTTGCTCTCGGTGAGCCGCGCTTCGCCGCGCAGCGTCTTCATCACGCGCCCGAGGCGCTCGGTGAGATTGTCGAGCATGGGAGTGCGGCATCCGGCGCGCGCGGTCGCGAGCGCCGTTGGTGTAGACTCGATCGAGCAAGAAATCAAACGATGATTCTACTCTACCTGCTGGTCCCGGCCGCGTACCTGCTCGCGGCGATGCTCGAGTGGGGCCGGCTGGCGCCGTCGCGCGCCGCGGTCTCTGCGCGCTCCTCGCTGATGGCGCGCTGGCTCGCCGCATTCGCGCTGGCCGGTCACGCGGTGCTTGTGGATGCGGCGGTCGTGACGCCCGACGGCCTCGACGTGAGCTTCGCCAACACGCTCTCGGCCGTGGCGGGGCTCATCGCCCTCTTCGCCTGGCTCGGCACGCTCGCGCGCGCGCTGCCGGGAATACTCGCGGTCGCGCTCCCCGTCGCCGCGATCGCCGCCCCGCTTCCCGCGGTGTTCCCCAATCCGCACGAAGTGAGCTTCCCCCACGAGCCGTTCGCGCTGCTGCATATCGCGGTCGCGCTCGTCGCCTATTCCCTGCTGATCGTCGCCGCGCTCGAGGCGCTGATCCTGCTGGGCCTGGAGCGGCGGCTGCACCGCGGCCTGCCCGATCCCGCCGGAGCGAAGATGCCGCCGCTGCTCACGCTCGAGCGCCTGCTCTTCCGCCTGGTCGACATCGGATTCGTCCTGCTGACGCTGGCGATGGTGAGCGGTGCGCTGTTCTCGGAGGAGCTCTTCGGCAAGCCGCTGCGGTTCACCCACAAGGTCGTCTTTTCGGTGCTGGGCTGGCTCGTGTTCGCGGCCCTCGTCTTCGGACGGTATCGCTACGGATGGCGTGGCCGGACAGCGCTGGGCTGGGTCCTCGCCGGCACGGCCCTGCTGCTGCTCGCCTACGTCGGCAGCAAGTTCGTGCTCGAGGTACTGCTGGGCCGCTGACCTCGGCGCTCGCCTTGACAGGCGCAGCGCGACGCCAAATACTGAGTCGGTCGCGCTCGCGCGTCCTACCCGCTTGGACGACATCCCCCTAAGCAGCTTGCTGGCGGCGCTGATCGTGACGCTGCTGGCCTCGGCGTTCTTCTCGATCGCAGAGACGGCCATGATGGCGGTCAACCGCTATCGGCTGCGGCATCGGGCACAGAAGGGCGCCCGCGGCGCCAAGCTCGTTCTCTCGCTGCTCGCCCAGACCGACAAGCTGCTCGGGGTGATTCTTCTCGGCAACACGCTCGTCGCCGCCGCCGCCGCGACGATGACCGCCGTCATCACCAAGCGCCTGTTCGGCGAAGGCGAGCTCGCGCTCGCGCTGGGCACGGTCGCGATCTCCTTCGCGCTGCTGGTGTTCTCGGAGATCACGCCCAAAGTCATCGGTGCCGCCCACGCCGATCGGCTCGCTCCGATCGTGAGCTACATCCTGGCGCCGATGCTCAAGCTCGCGACGCCGGTCGTCTGGTTCGTGAACCTCTTCGTGCAGGCGCTGCTCAAGCTGCTCGCGATCAGGCCCGGCGAAACCGGGCATTCGCCGCTCACGCAGGAGGAGCTGCGCTCGCTGGTGCTCGAAGGACAGTACCTGCGCGGCAAGCACCGCGCCATGCTGGCGAACCTGCTCGATCTCGATTCGGTGCAGGTCGACGACGTGATGACTCCGCGCAGCCTGATCGAGGCGATCGACCTCAACGCCAAGTCGAGCCTCATGGTCGAGCAGCTGGTCAACAGCTACCACACTCGGCTCGTCGTCTACGAGGCGGAGCTCGACAACGTCGTCGGCGTCATCCACGTCAAGCAGGTCCTGCGGCTGCAGCAGGGGGAGAACCTGGACGCCGCGCAGCTGCGCACCATCCTGCGCGCCCCCTATTTCATTCCGACGGGCACACCGCTGCTCGCGCAGCTGCAGCAATTCCAGGCCACTCAGCAGCGCCTCGGGCTTGTAGTCGACGAATACGGCGAGCTGCTGGGGCTCGTCACGCTGGAGGACATCCTCGAGGAAATCGTCGGCGAATTCACCACCCAGGTCCCCGGCGGGGCCGAGAGCTTCGAGCGTGACGCCGACGGGAGCATTGTAGTCGACGGAATGGCCTCGCTGCGGATGCTCAATCGCAAGCTCGGCACCGACTTTCCGCTCGACGGTCCGAAGACGCTGAACGGGCTGATCGTCGAGCAATTGGGTGAAATCCCGGCGGCCGGCGCGAGCGTCCGGCTGGCCGGCCAGCAGATCGAAATCCTCCACGTCCAGGACCGTGCCGTGAAAGTGGTCAAGCTGCTGCCGCCCGTGGGCCGAAGCACGGTCCCGGCTTTACAAACCAGCAGCGAGCAGGCATCATCGATAAGCTAAGTTTTATGCGTCTGGAATAGGGCTTGCTTACGTAAGTTCAAGTGGCACGCGAGGTTGCCCCAGGGCTCAAGCTCGCGGCCGGTGGGGATTCGAAGCAATCATGGCAACCAACGCGGCACCACGCACGATCAGCGGCCTCGCCCGGGCGATGGTCCAGCACGGGCTGTTGTCCGAGTACGACGCCGAGGCCATGCAATCGCAGGCCCAGGCCGCGAACATCGGGTTCGTCGAACAGATGGTGGTGGCGAAGCGCATGAGCGCTGCCCAGATCGCCATGTTCGCCTCGCGCGCGTTCGGCACGCCGATGATGGACCTTGCCGGCTTCGACACCGAGCACATCAACAAGGACCTGGTCGATGCGCGCATCGCCGTGGCGCGGCGCGTGCTGCCCCTCTACAAGCGCGGCAACCGGCTCTTCGTGGCGGTGTCCGATCCGGCCAATCTCCAGGCATTGGACGAGGTCCGCTTCAAGACCAACCTGGTCGTCGATCCGGTCGTCGTCGAGGACGACAAGCTCGGCCAGACGATCGCCAAGGTCGTCGAGACGGCCGGCCAGAAGCTCGCGTCGATGGTCACCGAGGATGATCTCGAGATCGACGTCGAGGAGTCGACCAAGCCGAACGACGACGAATCCAACCCCGACGTCGACGACGCGCCGGTGGTGCGCTACCTGCAGAAGGTGCTGGTCGACGCGATCAGCACGGGGGTCTCCGACATCCACATGGAGCCCTACGAAAAGTTCTACCGCATCCGCTACCGTCTCGACGGGCAGTTGAACGAGGTCGCCCAGCCGCCCCTGGCCATCAAGGACAAGCTCGCCTCGCGCATCAAGGTGATCTCCAAGCTCGACATCTCGGAGAAGCGCGTGCCCCAGGACGGGCGGATGAAGCTGGTGATCTCGAAGAACCGGTCGATCGACTTCCGGGTCTCGACGCTGCCGACGCTCTACGGCGAGAAGATCGTGCTGCGGATTCTCGACTCCGCGGGGGTCAAGCTCGGCATCGAGGCCCTGGGCTACGAGCCCGACCAGCAAAAGATCCTCTTAGACGCCATCAAGCGGCCCTACGGGATGATCCTGGTCACGGGGCCGACGGGGAGCGGCAAGACGGTGTCGCTCTACACTTGCCTCAACATCCTGAACCAGCCGGGGATCAACATCTCCACCGCCGAGGACCCGGCGGAAATCCAGCTCCCCGGCGTGAACCAGGTCAACGTCAACGACAAGCAGGGGCTCACCTTCGCGACCGCCTTGCGCGCCTTCCTACGCCAGGACCCGGACATCGTGATGGTCGGCGAAATCCGCGACCTCGAGACCGCCGAGATCGCGGTCAAGGCCGCCCAGACCGGCCACCTGGTGCTCTCCACGCTGCACACCAACGACGCCCCGGCCACCCTGCAGCGGCTGGCCAACATGGGGGTGGCGCCGTTCAACATCGCCTCCTCGGTGATCCTGATCACGGCGCAGCGCCTGGCGCGCAAGCTCTGCACCTGCAAGAAACCCGAGGAGATCCCGCCGGAGGCGCTCCTCCAGGCCGGCTTCACCGAGGAGGACCTCGACGGCTCGTGGCAGGCCTACGCGCCCGCCGGCTGCGACGTGTGCAAGAACACCGGCTACAAGGGCCGCACCGGGATCTACGAAGTCATGCCGATCTCCGACGACATGCGGCAGATGATCATGCGCAACGCCAATGCCCTGGAGCTCGCCGAGCAGGCGCAGAAGGAAGGCATCAAGAACATGCGCCAGTCGGGCCTGCTCAAAGTCAAGCAGGGCATGACCTCGCTCGAGGAAATCGAGGCGGTCACCAACGAATAACCGTCTGAAGAGAGTCACCCATGGCCACCACCGCAGTCGCACCACGCCGGGACGCCCGGATCAAGGAATACACCTTCCTCTGGGAAGGCACCGACCGGAACAACCGCAACGTGCGCGGCGAAGCGAAAGCCGCGTCGGAAGCGGTCGTCACGTCGAACCTGCGCCGCCAGGGCATCCGCATCACCAAGCTCAAGCGCCAGACGTTCCGCGGCGGTAGCCGGGTCAACGAGAAGGACATTACCTTCTTCACCCGGCAGCTCGCGACGATGCTGAAGGCCGGCGTGCCGCTCCTCCAGTCGTTCGAGATCGTCGCCCGGGGGCACAAGAACCCGCGCTTCGCGCGGCTGATGATGGACATCAAGGGACGGGTCGAGGCCGGTTCCAGCCTGTCGCAGGCGTTCCGCGAGCATCCTGGCCAGTTCGATTCGCTGTACTGCAACCTCGTAGGCGCCGGCGAGACCTCCGGCATGCTCGACGCGATCCTCGACCGGCTCGCGACCTACAAGGAAAAGATCCTCGCCATCAAGAGCAAGATCAAGTCGGCGCTGTTCTACCCGATCTCGGTGGTCACCGTCGCGATCATCGTGGTGTGGGTGATCATGGTCTGGGTGATCCCGGCCTTCAAGCAGGTGTTCACCAATTTCGGCGCGAACCTGCCGGCGCCCACGCTGATCGTCATCGCCATCTCGGACTTCTTCGTGTCCTACTGGTGGATCATGGCGGCGGTCGTCGCCGGTGCGCTGATCTCATTCTTCTTCCTGCTCCGGCGCTCCGCGGGCTTCCGCTACATGATCGACCGGATCTCGCTCAGGCTGCCGGTCGTCGGCAGCATCGTCGAGAAGGCGACCATCGCCCGATGGACCCGGACGCTCGCGACCATGTTCGCCGCGGGCGTGCCGCTGGTCGAGTCGCTGGATGCGGTCGCGGGGGCCGCCGGAAACGCGGTGTTCGCGGCGGGGACCCGCAGGATCCAGACCGAGGTCGCTACCGGCACGAGCCTCACCAACGCGATGCACAACACGGGGCTCTTCCCGCAGATGGTGCTGCAGATGACGCAGATCGGCGAGGAGTCCGGCTCGCTCGACGGCATGCTCTCCAAGGTCGCGGACTTCTACGAGCGCGAGGTCGACGACGCCGTCGCCGCGATGTCGAGCCTGCTCGAGCCGATCATCATCGTGTTCCTCGGCGTGGTGATCGGCGGTCTGGTCGTGGCGATGTACCTTCCGATCTTCAAGCTGGGTTCGGTCGTCTGAGGCGGACAGGGCCACGGCCATGGCCGCGATAGCGATGGGGCCGCTGGCGGCGGCTTCCATCGCGGCCCTGCTCGGACTGTGCGTCGGGAGTTTCCTCAACGTCGTCATCCACCGCCTGCCGAAGATGCTCGAGCGCGGCTGGCAGGCCCAGTGCGCCGAGCTCGCGGGCGAGTCGCCGGCCGGGCTGCCCGCCTACAACCTGCTGGTGCCGCGGTCGCAGTGCCCCGCGTGCGGACACCGCATCTCGGCGCTCGAGAACATTCCCGTCGTTAGCTTCCTCGCCCTGCGCGGACGCTGCTCCGCGTGCGCCGCGGCCATTTCGTCGCGCTACCCGATGGTGGAGCTCCTCACCGGCGTGCTCACGGTCGCCGCGGTGCTGCGCTTCGGCTTCACGCCCGTGGCGCTCGCCGCCTGCGTGCTGCTCTGGTCGCTGATCGCGCTCACGTTCATCGACTTCGACACCCAGCTTCTGCCCGACAACATCACGCTGCCGCTGGCCTGGGCCGGGTTGCTCGCGAACGTCGCGGGCCTCTCGCCCGCGGCGTCGAGCCTGCGCGACGCGGTGATCGGCGCGGTCGCCGGCTACCTCGCGCTCTGGGCGGTGTACTGGATCTTCAAGCTCGTCCGCGGCAAGGAAGGGATGGGCTACGGAGACTTCAAGCTCTTGTCTGCGCTGGGTGCCTGGCTGGGCTGGCAGATGTTGCCGCTGATCGTGCTGCTGTCGTCCGTGATCGGAGCCGCGATCGGCATCAGCCTCGTCGTGTTCAAGGGCCGCGACCATCAGATCCCGCTGGCGTTCGGCCCCTACCTGGCGATCGCGGGCGCCGTCGCGCTCTTTTTCGGCAAGCCGCTCATGGCGCTCTACCTGCCCGGCGGGTAGCCATGGCGTACGTCGTCGGGCTGACCGGGGGCATCGGCAGCGGCAAGAGCGCGGTCGCCGATGCTTTTGGCGCGCTGGGGGTCGAGATCGTCGATGCCGATGCGCTGGCCCATCGGCTCTCCGCCCCGGGGCAGCGCGGCCTCGCCGCGATCCGCGAGGCCTTCGGCGACGGCGTCCTGACGCCCGCCGGAGAGCTCGATCGAGCCGCTCTTCGCCGGCGCGTGTTCGCGGATGGCAACGCGCGCGAAACGCTCGAAGCCGCGCTGCACCCGCTGATCCGCGGCGAAGCCGAGCGCGAAGTGCGCGGCTGGCGCGGCCCCTACGGTATCGTCGTCGTTCCGCTTCTGCTCGAGCGCCAGGGCCTGCGCTCGCTCATCGACCGGGTGCTGGTGGTCGACTGCGCGGAAGACGAGCAGGTGCGCCGCGTCGTCGCACGCAGTGGGCTCGCTCCGGAGGAGGTCCGCGCCATCATGGCCACGCAGATCGATCGCACGCGTCGCCTCGCGGCCGCCGACGATGTGCTGGACAACAGCGGTCCGATGGCGCGCATCGCGGCGCAGGTCCGCGGGCTCGATCGGCGCTACCGCGAGCTCGCGACCGTGCGCGCTCGCTAAATGATCTCGCGGACATGCGCTTCGCACTCCGCCCTCGGCAGTTCAGGCACAATGGCGACGGCGATTGCCGGTCATGGATCTGATCCGCTATGAGCATCCGCTGAACGAGCGCATCCGCACGCTGATGCGGCTCGAGGATCTGTACGGACGGGCGCTGTTCTTCACCGAGCAGTCCGCACCGGCGGACCACCATGCCGCGCTGCTCGCGCTGTTCGAGATCATCGACGTCGCGGCGCGAGCGGATCTGAAGACCGACATCCTCCAGGAACTCGAGCGGCAGCGGCAGCTTCTGTCACCGCTTCGCAGCAACCCGGCGATCGAAGCGCGGGCGCTCGATTCGGTGCTCGCGGACATCGACACTGTCGCCGCCAACCTGCTGGCGCAGACCGGGAAGATCGGCACGCAGGTTCGCGACAACGAATGGCTGATGGCGATCAAGCAGCGCACCGGGATCCCGGGTGGGGTCTGCGAATTCGACCTGCCCGCCTATCACCACTGGCTCAACCTCGACGCGTCGGAGCGCCAGGCCAACCTGCGCTGCTGGCTCGGGCCGCTGCTGCCGATCCATTCCGGGCTGTCGATCATCCTGCGGCTGCTGCGGGAGAACGGCCGCACGGGTCATCACACGGCCCGGCACGGCGTGTTCCAGCTGATGCTCACCACCGCCAAAGTCGCGCAGCTCCTGCGTCTCTCGCTCGGCCGCGACCTTCCCTGCATTCCCGAGATCAGCGCCAACAAGTACGCGCTCAACATCCGCTTCGTCGGTGCCGCAGGCATGGACCGCGGCGCGCTCTACGAGGGCGACGTCGAGTTCGACCTGATGTTCTGCAACCTGTGACGAAACCCGCTCCGGCGGGCCGAACGGTGGCCTGCCCCTCCTGCGGTGCGCGGGTCGCGTGGGAGCCCGGAAGCTCCTGCCGTCCGTTCTGCTCCGAGCGTTGCCGGCTCGTCGACCTCGGCGCCTGGGTCAGCGAGTCCTACCGCGTGCCCGCCGAGGAGCGGGAAGGCGCGGACGATTCCGCATCCTGATCGCCGGCGTCGCGCCACGCCGCGCGGCGCAGCGCGACGCCGTGCGCGCCGCTGGCGATCGCCGCTTCCAGATCCGCGCGCTCGAGCCCGCCCAGGGCGTAGACCGGCAGCGGCGTTACGCGCAGGAGCTCCTCAACGCGCGGCCAGCCGAGCGGTGCGGCGCCGGGATGCGACGGCGTGCGCGCGACCGGTCCCAGCACTGCGAAGTCGAGCTCGAGCGTGGCGGCCCGCGCGAGCTCCGCCTCGTCGTGGCACGACGCCGCGCACAGTAGCCCGGACGGGCGCTCGCGTGCGGAGAGGAGCGCGGCGGCCGGCCAGTGCACGCCCGCGCAGCCGAGCTCGCGCGCGAGCGCCGCGTCCCCGTTGAGAAGAACGCGCGTGCGCGCCGCGCTCGCGAGCGGCAGCAGCCGTGCGGCGAACCGGCGCAGGCGCTCGAGGGGCCACGCTTTTTCGCGGAGCTGCACGAGCTCGAGGCCGCCCGCGAACG
This sequence comes from Casimicrobiaceae bacterium, assembly GCA_035501595.1. Lineage (GTDB taxonomy): Bacteria > Pseudomonadota > Gammaproteobacteria > Burkholderiales > Casimicrobiaceae > PALSA-1003. The sequence goes on from DATJVX010000030.1 coordinate 35,545, forward strand.
CGCGCTCCGCGCGAGCCAGAAACGCCTCCTCGCCGAGCTCCTCCGCCATCGAAATGCCGTAGACGGCAGGCAGGTGCAGCGCCCGCAGGATCGGAGTGTTCGCCGGGAGCAGAGGTGCGACGTCGAAGCCGCCCGGCGTCTGCCAGGCGATCGCCTGCCCGTCGCGTCCCTGCGGCTCGCCCTTCCAGGCGAACACCCGAAAGAAGTGGAGCTCGACGTGGGCGTGCGGATAGACGTAGGTCCTCGTGAGCCACGGCGCCGCCCGCGTGACTTCGATGCCGAGCTCTTCGCGGAGCTCGCGCACGAGCGCATCGCGCATCGATTCGCCCGGCTCGCGCTTGCCGCCGGGAAACTCCCAGTAGCCGGCATAGGGCGTGCCCGGCACCCGCTGGGCGAGGAGCACGCGCCCGTCGTCCCGCAACAGCACCGCGGCGGCGACGGGTACGGTCCGCGCGCTCAACGGACGCGCTTCAGCGCACGCGCGCCGGCATGGGCGCGCGCGAATTGCCAGGCGACGCGGCCGCTGCGCGATCCGCGCTGCAGCGCGAACTGAATCGCTTCCCGGTGCAGCGCCTCGCGCGCGGCCCCCTCGCGCGGGAGATCGACGCCGTGGACGCGGAGCCAGCGATCGACGGCAGCGAGGTAATCATCCTGGCTGAACGGGTAGAACGAGATCCACAACCCGAAGCGCTCGGAGAGCGAGATCTTCTCCTCGACCGATTCTCCGGGATGCACCTCCTCCCCGACGTGCCGGGTCTCCAGGTTCTCGGCGAAGTACTCCGGCAGCAGATGACGGCGGTTCGACGTGGCGTAGATGAGCACGTTGACCGAGGGTGCGGCGACGCTCCCGTCGAGCATCACCTTGAGCGCCTTGTAGCCCGGCTCGTTGGCGTCGAAGGACAGGTCGTCGCAGAACACGATGAAGCGCTCCGGCCGGCCGTCGATCGCGTCGACGATGTCCGGCAGGTCGACGAGATAGGCCTTGTCGACCTCGATCAGCCGCAGCCCTTTCGCGGCGTACTTGCCGAGCATGGCTTTCACGAGCGAGGACTTGCCGGTGCCGCGCGAGCCGGTGAGCAGCACGTTGTTCGCGGGCAGTCCGGCGATGAACTGGCGCGTGTTGCCGTCGATCGAGCGCTTCTGCTCGTCGATGGCGACGAGATCGTCGAGCTGGATCGTGCGCGGGTGAGCCACCGCCTGCAGGTATCCCCGCTCCCCGCGCTTGCGCCAGCGGAAGGCGCGGGCCTTCCAGTCCGGCGGCGGCGGCACCGGGGGCATGAGCGCCTCGAACCGCGCGAGCAGGCTCTCCGCGCGGTCGAGCGCCCTGCCCAGAGGCTCGTCGATGCTGCGGCGCCTGGTCACGAGCGATAGTCGGCGTTGATGCTCACGTAGTCGTGCGAGAGATCGCAAGTCCACAGCGTCGAGCTCGCGCGGCCGCGGCCCAGCGCCACCCGCACGTCGATCTCCGGCTTGCGCATGACCCGCTGGCCGTCTTCCTCGCGGTACGACGCGGCGCGGCCCCCGTCGGCGACCACGGCCACGTCGTCCAGCCAGAAGGACACGCGCGCCGGATCGAGGTCGGCGATGCCCGCGTTGCCGATCGCGCACAGTATCCGCCCGAGGTTGGGGTCGGAGGCGAAGAACGCGGTCTTGACCAGGGGCGAATGGGCGATCGCACGGGCGACGCGGTCGCATTCCGCCGCGTCGCGTCCGTTCTCGACCAGGATCGAGATGAACTTGGTCGCGCCTTCGCCGTCCCGCACGATCGCCTGCGCGAGCTCGAGCGCGACCGCGGCGATCGCCTCGCGAACCGGAGCCGCCCGCGGATCGGAAGCGCGCTCGATCGGCGCCAGCGGCGCCTGCTGCGTGGCGAGCACGACGAAGCTGTCGTTGGTCGACGTATCGCCGTCGATCGTCACACGGTTGAACGATGCGTTGGCCGCCTCGCGCGCGAGCCCGTCGAGGAGATCGCGGCCGATCGGCGCGTCCGTCGCCACGAAGCTGAGCAGCGTCGCCATGTTGGGCGCGATCATGCCCGCGCCCTTCGCGATGCCGGTGACCGTGACGTCGACGCCGTCGACCGCGGTCCGGCGGGACGCGGCCTTCGGCACCGTGTCGGTGGTCATGATGGTGCGCGCCGCCGCGGCCCAGTTCCGCTCGGCGAGCGCGGCGGCGCAAGCCGGAACCGCGGCCACGATCCGGTCGACCGGCAGGGATTCCATGATCACGCCGGTCGAGAAGGGCAGCACTTCGTCGGCCGCGCAGCGGACCGCGGCGCCGACCGCCGCGCAGACGGCCCGCGCGTCCGCGAGCCCCTTCGCCCCGGTGCCCGCGTTGGCGTTGCCCGCGTTGACGACCAGCGCCTGGACCGGCCGGCGGCGGGCGAGATGCTCGCGGCAGACGGTGACCGGCGCCGCGCAGAATCGATTGCGCGTGAACACGCCGGACGCTTGCGTGCCCGGCGTCAGCGCGACGACGAGCAGGTCATCGCGCTCCCACCGCTTGATGCGCGCCGCGGCGGTACCGAGCGCGACACCGCGGACGGGCAGAATCTCGTCGGGCGTGCGTGGAGCGTAGTTGACGGGCATGGGGCCGGCGGGCTTCAGAAGCGCCGCATTCTACTCCGCGCCGGCGGATTCACGTCCTTCGCGCGGCGCGGCGGCTCTCGACGGGCGGCCGCGTCGGGGCGCCCTCGGCGCGCAGGCAGCGGCCGAGTCAGATCCGCCCGTGGCAGTGCTTGTACTTCTTGCCGCTGCCGCAGGGGCAGGGATCGTTGCGGCCGACCTTGGGTCCGGAGCGTGCGAACGGCGGTGCGGCCACTGCGACCTGCGGCTCGGTCGCCGCGGCGGCGAGCGCCTCTTCGTAGCCCGCGTGCTGGTAGCGCACGTTGGACACCGCCGGCGCCTCCTCGACCGCGCGCACATCCTGCTGCGAGCGCACCTGCACCTTCAGCACCATCTTCACGACGTCCTGCTTGATGTGGTCGAGCATGTCAGAGAAGAGATCGAAGGCCTCGCGCTTGTACTCCTGCTTCGGGTTCTTCTGCGCGTAGCCGCGCAGGTGGATGCCCTGGCGCAGGTGATCGAGCGAGGCGAGGTGCTCGCGCCAGTGCTGGTCGAGGGTCTGCAGCATCAGGTCGCGCTCGAACTTGTGGAAGAGCTCGCCTCCGACCATGCCGACCTTGGCTTCGTACGCCTTGAGAGCGATATCGCGAGCGCGCTCGCGGATCGCATCGTCGGAGATCTCCGGCTCCTCTCTGAGCCAGGCGCTCGCAGGCGCACGCAGATCGTAGTCGCTCGCGAGCACCGTCTCCAGCCCGGGGAGGTCCCACTGCTCCTCGATCGATTCCGGCGGCACGTACAGCCTCGCGGCGTCCTCGATCTGGCCGCCGATCATGTTCTGGATGGTCTCGGAGATGTTCTCGCTTTCCAGCAGCTCGTTGCGCTGCTGGTAGATCACGCGGCGCTGATCGTTGGCGACGTCGTCGTACTCTAGAAGCTGCTTGCGGATGTCGAAGTTCCTCGACTCCACGCGAGTCTGCGCCTTGGCGATCGACCGGTTGACGATCGAGTGCTCGATCGGCTCGCCCTCAGGCATCTTCAGCCGTTGCATGATGGCGGAGAGGCGCTCGCCGCCGAAGATTCGCAGCAGTGGGTCCTCGAGCGAAAGATAGAAGCGCGACGACCCGGGGTCGCCCTGCCGGCCGGAGCGGCCGCGGAGCTGGTTATCGATGCGCCGCGACTCGTGGCGCTCGGTGCCGACGATGTGCAGGCCTCCGGCGGCGATCACCGCGTCGTGCCGGACCTGCCACTCGGCGCGCAGCTTGGCGATCTGCGCGTCTTTCTCTTCCAGCGGGAGCGCCTCGTCCTCGCGAAGCTGCAGGATTTGCGGCTCGATCGCGCCGCCGAGCACGATGTCGGTGCCGCGGCCGGCCATGTTGGTCGCGATGGTGATCATCTTCGGCCGGCCGGCCTGGGCGACGATCTCGGCTTCGCGCGCGTGCTGCTTGGCGTTGAGGACCTGGTGCGCAAGCTTGCGCTTCTCCAGGTGCCCGGAAAGCATCTCCGAATTCTCGATCGAGGTCGTGCCGACCAGCACGGGCTGCCCGCGCTCGTGGCAATCCTGGATGTCGCCGATGATCGCCTCGACCTTCTCCTGCAAGGTCCGGAACACGAGGTCGTTCTCGTCCTTGCGGACCATCTTGAGGTGCGTCGGGATCACCACCGTCTCGAGGTGATAGATCTGCTGGAATTCGAAAGCTTCGGTGTCGGCTGTGCCGGTCATCCCGGCGAGCCGCTGGTACATCCGGAAGTAGTTCTGGAAGGTGATCGAGGCCAGCGTCTGGTTCTCGCGCTGGATCGGCACGCCCTCCTTCGCCTCCACCGCCTGGTGCAGGCCCTCCGACCAGCGCCGTCCCGCCATCAGCCGCCCGGTGAACTCGTCGACGATGACGACCTCGCCGTCCTGCACGACGTAATGCTGATCGCGGTGATACAGCGCGTGCGCGCGCAGGGCCGCGTAGAGATGGTGCATCAGCCCGATGTTGTGCGCGTCGTACAGGCTGGTCCCGGCCGGGAGCAGCTCGGCGTCGGTGAGGATGTTCTCCGCACGCTCGTGGCCGGCCTCGGAGAGGAGCACCTGGTGGGCCTTCTCGTCGACCCAATAGTCGCCTGCGCCCTGCTCCTCCTTCTGCCGGCTGAGCCGCGGCGCGATCTCGTTCAGGCGATAGTAGAGCTCGACGTTGTCCTCGGACTGGCCGGAGATGATGAGCGGGGTGCGCGCTTCGTCGATCAGGATCGAGTCCACCTCGTCGACGATCGCGAAGTTGAGTCCGCGCTGCACCCGGTCCGCGGCCTGGAACACCATGTTGTCGCGCAGGTAGTCGAAGCCGAACTCGTTGTTGGTACCGTAGGTGATGTCCGCGGCGTACGCCACCTGCTTGTCGGCGTGGGCCATCTGCGACAGATTGATCCCCACCTGGAGGCCGAGGAAGCGGTAGATCCGCCCCATCCAGTCGGCGTCGCGCTGGGCGAGGTAGTCGTTGACCGTGACGATGTGGACGCCGTTCCCGGAAAGCGCGTTAAGGTACGCGGGCAGGGTCGCCACCAGCGTCTTGCCCTCGCCCGTGCGCATCTCGGCGATCTTGCCGTGATGCAGGACCATGCCGCCGATGAGCTGCACGTCGAAGTGGCGCATCTGCAGCGTGCGCTTGCCCGCCTCGCGCACGACCGCGAACGCCTCCGGCAGGACGGAGTCGAGCTCCTCGCCGTTGCCGACCCGCTCGCGAAGCGCCTGGGTGCGGTTGCGCAGCTCGTCGTCGGACAGCGCCGCGGTCTGCGGCTCGAGCGCGTTGATCCGGCGCACTACCTGGCCGTACTGCTTGAGCAGGCGCTCGTTGCGGCTCCCGAAGATCTTGGTGAGGATGTTGGAAATCACGTTTTCTTAACTGCCGCCGGCCGCAAGAAAAAGCAAGGGGTGAGGATTTCCTCACCCCCGCCTATCTCTGGCACGCTCTATGGGTCAGTTGGCAGACACCAAAAACCGCGCCGGGTTTTGAGGCACGCCGTTCAGGCGCACTTCGAAGTGCAGGTGCGGCCCGGTTGCTCGTCCCGTCGAGCCGACCGTGGCAACCTTCTGGCCACGGACCACCAGGTCGCCCTCCTTCACGAAGAGCCGCGACGCGTGCGCGTAGCGCGTGACCAGGCCATTGCCATGGTCGATCTCGACCATTTTACCATACTGGGCGTGCACGTCCGCGAAGATCACCTTGCCGCTCGCGGCCGCGACGATCGGCGTTCCCGCCTCGGACGGGAAATCGAGGCCTTCGTGGAAGCTCTTCTGGCCGGTGAACGGATCGATGCGCCAGCCGAAGCTCGACGAGAGCCAGCCGCCATCCACCGGCGCGAGCGTCGGCAGGAACTGCTTGTTGGCGGAATTGCTGACCAGCAGCGCCTCGAGCACCGTGAGCTGATCGGAGCGCTCCTCGACTGCGTGCGACAGGTCCGCCAGCAACGCATCGAACTCCGGCACGGTGAAGTCGCGCGAAACGGTCGGCGCCGCGCCACCGCGTCCGGGCGCCTTGCCGGGCTCGCTCGGCGGAGGAAGATCCTTCGGCTTGAGGCCCGCCATCTGCGCCAGGCGGTCGCCGAGGCCGTCGAGCTGCAGCAGTTGCGCCTGGAGCTCGCCAAGCTTGACCGCCATCGCGTTCAAGTGTCCCTGTACCACTTCCTGCGCCTTTCGCGCCTCTTCGCGCTGATCGTCGAGGAGGATGACCTGGAGGAGCGGATGCTTGACCGCGTCCGCGTAGCGCAGCGTGAGGTAGTTGAACAGCAGGGTGAAGGAGAAGAAAAGCACCAGGAGGGCGATTACGCCCGCCGTCCAGTGCCTCCAGTCCAGCGTCAGGGTCCGGGCCCGGCTCATGGCGCCGGACACCACAATGATGTTCAAATGCCCTGCTCCCCATGCTGCCGGCCCAGCCCGGCCGTGCAGCCAAGCACGACAGACCCAACCCAAGCATGCGCCCGCTGCGCGACATCCTGACCACCGAGCCCGCGCTCGCCGGCTCGCTTCACCGGCATCGTCGGGAGGCGGCGCTCCTTGCACGCCTGCGCACGCTTCTGCCCCCGGCACTCGCCGCCCAAGTCCGCGTCGCCGATGGCTCGCGGTCCGATCTCCTGCTCGCCGCCGCTACGGGCGCCGCCGCGACGCTTATCCGCCACCGGGGCCCCGAAGTGCTCGAAAAGCTCGCCGGGGAGGGGTGGAAATTTACTGGAATACAGGTGCGGGTGCAAGTCCGGCCAACTTTCACCCAAAGAGGTAAAGTTTATGCAAAACAACTGGATAGGGAGGCCGCCGAAGCAGTGCGCGACGGCGCCGACCGCATCGCCGACCCGGATCTGGCCGCGGCGCTGCGCCGTCTGGCCGAGCGCGGAGCTGGAGTCTCAGAAGACGAGCAGCGCTCGCTCCAGGGCGTAGAAGACCAACACCCCAAGCAGAAGAAATAGCGTGTAGCGGACGACCAGGCCGATGAAGCGCAGGTAGCGTCGGTCGCGCTTGACCAGATAGAGCGCACCGGCCGCGGCGATGGCGGCGAGCGCGAGGAATAGCAGGAGACGGACGAGGACCAACGACGTCGCCTTCTCGATGCCGCCCGGGCTGCCGCCCGCGCGGACGCGCGCCGGCGGTCCCGGCCGGGGCTGCCCGAAAACTCAGGCCGCCTGCAGCTGCCAGGCGAGAAACGCGTGCGGCACCTCGCCCGGGGCATCGAAGCTCACCAGCTCCCAGGCCTCGGGCCGGTCCAGCAGCGCCCGCGAGACCGCGTTGTTGAGCGCGTGCCCCGACTTGAACGCCGCGTAGGTGCCGATCAGCGGGTGCCCGAGCAGATACAGATCGCCGATGGCGTCGAGAACCTTGTGCTTCACGAACTCGTTGTCGTAGCGCAGGCCCTCGCTGTTGAGCACCCGCGTCTCGTCGAGCACGATCGCGTTCTGCAGGCTTCCGCCGAGGGCGAGCCCCGCCTCGCGCATCGCTTCCACGTCCTCCATGAAGGCGAAGGTGCGGGCCCGGCTCACTTCCTTCGTATACGAATGGTGAGCGAAGTCGATCACGACCTGGCGGCTCTCGGTTCCGAACACCGGGTGCGGAAAGTCGATGGTGAAGTCGAGCTTGAACCCGTGGAACGGCTCGAAGCGCGCCCATTTGTCGTCGCGGCGCACCTCGACCGGCTCCTTGATGCGCAGGTAGCGCTTGCGCGCGTTCTGCTCCTCGATGCCTGCGGACTGCAGGAGGAATACGAACGGGCCCGCGCTGCCGTCCATGATCGGGATCTCGGGGCCGGCGACGTCGACGTGGAGATTGTCGATGCCCAGGCCAGCCAGCGCGGACATCAGGTGCTCGACCGTCGAGATCCGGGCACCATCCTTCTCCAGCGACGAGGAAAGCCGCGTGTCGCGAACGTTGATGGCGTGCGCGGGAATCGTCACGGGCTCCGGCAGATCGACGCGGTGGAAGACGATGCCGGTGTCCGGCGGGGCCGGGCGCAGGTTGAGATCCACGCGTGCCCCGGTGTGCAGCCCCACGCCGGTCGTGCGGATCGAGCTCTTGAGGGTTCGTTGTTTGAGCATGGTGTCGATGGCTTTCCCTCGTCCTAGCGGACGCCGATGCAGCTATTCACATGGCGCCTCAAGGATTTAGCCGCGGCGATACTATCACAGTCGGCTCCCCCGCGGCGCGTTTTCGCACGAGGGCCGGAGGCCCTTGCGCGGCCCTTTATGCTTCGTCCGGTCGACCGAGGCATTCGTTCACGCATCGCGAACGCCCCTAGTCGGCCTGCTTGCGCAGGAAGGCGGGAATCTCGGACGGGTCGAAGCCCGAGGCGTGCGCGCCCTGCGACGGCGCGGTCCGGCCGCGGCGAATCACCGCAGGCGTGCGCTCGAGGTGGTCGTAGTCCACCGCGTCGGCCGTGGTGCCGAGGCCGTCGGTGCCGGTGCGCTCGATCACGTGCTCGACGACTTCAAGCCGCGGCTGCCGCGCCTTGGCCGTGCCGCTCCCGAGTCCCGTTGCGACCATCGTCACGCGCAGGCGGTCCTCCATCGTTTCGTCGATCACTGTCCCGACGATCACCATCGCGTCCTCGGCCGTGAATCCCTTGATGGTGTTCATCACCTCGTGGTACTCCTTCATCTTGAGGCCCGCCGACGCGGTGATGTTGACCAGCACGCCGCGGGCGCCCGCGAGATTGACCTCCTCCAGCAGCGGGCTCGCGACGGCGCGCTCCGCGGCCTGACGCGCGCGATCGACGCCGTCCGCGGTCGCCGAGCCCATCATCGCCATCCCGATCTCCGACATGACGGTGCGCACGTCGGCGAAGTCGACGTTCACGAGGCCGGGGTAGTTGATCACCTCGGCGATGCCCGCCACGGCGCTGTGCAGAACCTCGTTGGCGGCTGCGTAGGCATCGAGCACCGACACCTCCTCGCCGAGCACCTGCATGAGCTTGTCGTTGGGGATGATGATCAGCGAATCGACGGTCTTCGACAGCTCGTCGATGCCGGCCTGCGCGACCTTCTGGCGCTTGCCTTCGAACTTGAAGGGCCGGGTAACGACGGCCACGGTGAGGATGCCGCGCTCCTTCGCGACCTGGGCCACGACCGGCCCGGCCCCGGTGCCCGTCCCGCCGCCCATGCCGGCAGTGATGAACAGCATGTCGGCGCCGTCGATCGCCTCCGCGATCCTGTCGCGATCCTCCATCGCCGCGTCGCGGCCCACTTCGGGGCGCGCTCCCGCCCCTAGGCCGCGGGTCAGGTTGCTGCCGAGCTGCAGCTGGATGCGCGCCGTCGAGCGCCTGAGCGCCTGCGAGTCGGTGTTGGCGACGATGAACTCCACGCCGCTCACGCCGCGGCCGATCATGTGCTCTACCGCGTTGCCGCCGCAGCCGCCGACGCCGATGACCTTGATGACGGCTTCCTGCGGACCTTCGTCGATGATCTCGAACATGGTGTGCTCCTATCTCCTGTCGAATGAAAAGACCGATCGGCTCTGCGCTCTCTGTGTTTTTTCCCAGCAGTCACTGCCGAGAATCGACGGCCGTCGATCCTCGGGAAGCATTTCCGCGCGAAAGCAGGTTTTCATCGTTTGCGCGTGTGCCTAAAAATTCGCCTTGAACCATCGCTTCATCTTTCCGGCCACGTTGGTGAGCCCGCGGCCTTCGGCGCGCAGCTGCTCCTCGCGCAGGTGCTGCTCGCGCCCCTCGAGCAGCAGCCCCACGGCGGTGGCATAGCGCGGGCTGCGCACGACGTCGGCGAGACCGCCGACGTACGCCGGAACGCCGATGCGCACTGGGAGGTGGAAGACCTCTTCGCCCAGCTCGATCATTCCGGCGAGCAGCGCCGAGCCTCCGGTCAGCACGATCCCCGACGAGAGCAGCTCCTCGAAGCCGCTGCGCCGCAGCTCGGCCTGCGCGAGCGTGTAGAGCTCCTCGATGCGCGGTTCGATCACCTCGGCCAGCGTTTGTCGCGAGAGCTTGCGCGGGCCCCGCTCGCCCACGCCCGGGACCTCGATGACGTCGTTCGGGTCGGCGAGCTGGCGCAGCGCGCAGCCGTGCCGAAGCTTGAGCTCCTCGGCGTCCTTGGTCGGCGTCCGCAGCGTCATCGCGATGTCGTTGGTGACCTGGTCGCCGGCGATCGGGATGACGGCGGTGTGACGGATCGCGCCGCCGGTGAAGACCGCGAGGTCGGTCGTGCCGCCGCCGACGTCCATCAGGCAGACGCCCAGCTCCTTCTCGTCGTCGTTCAGCACCGCCTGCGCGGCCGCGAGCGGCTGCAGCATCACGTCCTTCACTTGCAGCCCGCAGCGGCGCACGCACTTGGTGATGTTCTCGACCGCCGACACGGCACCGGTAACGATGTGGACCTTGACCTCCAGGCGCACCCCGCTCATCCCCAGCGGCTCGCGCACGTCCTCCTGCCCGTCGATGATGAATTCCTGCGGCAGGATGTGCAGGATCTCCTGATCGTTCGGGATCGCGATCGCCTTCGCGGTCTCCACGACGCGGTCGATGTCGGCCTGGGTCACCTCCTTCTCCTTGATCGCTACCATGCCGCTCGAGTTGAGGCTGCGGATGTGGCCGCCGCCGATGCCGGTGAAGACCTCGGTGATCGTGCAGTCGGCCATCAGCTCGGCTTCCTCCAGCACGCGCTGGATCGAAGCCATCGTCGTCTCGATGTTGACGACCACGCCCTTCTTCAAGCCCCGCGAGGGCTGCGCGCCCAGGCCGATGATGTTCAGGCGCTTCTCCGGCGAGATCTCCGCGACGATGGCGACGATCTTCGAGGTCCCGATGTCCAGGCCCACGATGAGGTTCTTGCTGTCCTTCACCATGCTTCGATCCCCTGTCCCGTCTTGCGCGTGTTTTTCTCTGTCGGGCCTTCCGTCCGCACGGCGAAGCCGCTGCCGTAGCGCAGGTCGACGTAGTCGACCCGCCTGCCGGTTCTCGCCAGAGCGCCGACCGTCCGCGCGTAGTAGGCGACGAACCGCGACAGCCGCTCCGCCGGGTCGTTGTGTCCGACTTCGATCGTGAGCGCCTGGCCGCCGGTCGTGCGCAGCCGCCACCCGCCCCGGCTCGACAGACGCAGCTCCGCGATCGCCAGCGCGCGACCCGCGAGCTGCGTGCCGTAGTCCCGGAACCGCGCGGCGACGAGCGGCGCGCTGCCTTCGGGCCCCGAGAGCTGCGGCAGGTCGCCGGCGAATTCGGCGGCGAAGACCTGGCCTTCGGTGTCGACCAGCGTCCCCTCGGTCCAGCGCGCCAGCGGCTCGTGCTCGACGACGCTGATGCGCAGCGTGTCCGGCCACTGGCGCCTCAGCGCAACGGACTTGATCCAGGGCACGCGCTCGAGCGAGGCCCGCGCTTCGGGAAAGCGCATGGTGAAGAAGGTGCCGCGCAGCTCCTCGCGCACGACCGCTTCCAGATACGCGGGATCGGCGCGCCTGAGGCTTCCGTCGACGACGACCTGGCGCAGCGCGAAGAGCGGCTGCCGGACCGCCCAGGTGCCGACGCCCCACGCCGCGAGCGCCGCCGCCGCGACCGCGAACGCGAGCGCGAGCAAATTCAGCTGCCGCGGGTTATCCCACATGGGCGCCTCGCAGGATCCGCACACAAAGCTCGGCGAAGTCGATGCCCGCCTGCTTCGCCGCCATCGGCACCAGGCTGTGTCCGGTCATGCCCGGCGAGGTGTTCACCTCGAGGAACTGCCACGAGCCGTCGTCCTCGAGGATGAGATCGAGCCTTCCCCAGCCGGTCGCGCCGACCAGGCGGAATGCGTCGAGCGACTGCGCCTGGATCGCCCGCTCGGAGGCTTCGGGAATTCCGCTCGGGCAGAAGTACCGCGTCTCGTCCGAGAAATACTTGTGGTGGTAGTCGTAGTTGCCCTGTGGGGCCTCGATGCGGATCAGCGGCAGCGGCCGGTCGTCGACGATCGACGACGTGAGCTCGATGCCGGCGACGAACTCCTCGACGAGCACGAGGTCGTCGTGCTGCTCGGCCTCGCGATAGGCGATCGCGAGCTCGTCGTGATCGACCACGCTGACTTTGGTGAGACCGATGGTCGACCCCTCGCGTGCCGGCTTGACGATCAGCGGCAGCCCGAGCTCGGCCACGACCGACCACCAGTCGGTGCGGGGGTCGACGATGCGATAGCGCGGCGTCGGGATGCCGCTCGCGAGCCAGACGAGCTTCGTGCGCCATTTGTCCATCGCCAGCGCGGAGCCCATCACGCCGCTCCCCGTGTAGGGAACGCCGAGGACTTCCAGAGCGCCCTGCACCGTTCCATCCTCGCCGTAGCGCCCGTGCAGGGCGATGAATGCGCGGTCGAAGCCCGCCGCCTTGAGCTCGTAGAGCGGGCGCTCGGCTGGATCGAAGGGATGCGCGTCGACGCCGCGGCTCCTGAGCGCGGCGAGCACCGCATTGCCCGACAGGAACGAAATCTCCCGCTCCGAGCTCGGTCCGCCCATCAGCACCGCGACTTTGCCGAACTCGCTCATGCGCGCTTCTCGCCGATGATCCGCACTTCGCGCTCGAGCGCGACGCCCGTCCGCGCCGCGACCACGCGCTGGACGTGCTCGATGAGCGCCTCGATGTCGGCCGCGAGCGCGCGGCGCCCGGCGTTGACGATGAAATTGGCGTGCTTGTCGGAAACGCTCGCGCCGCCGATCGCGAAGCCCTTGAGGCCGCAGCTCTCGATCAAGCGCGCTGCATGGTCACCCGGCGGGTTGCGGAACACGCTGCCGGCGTTGGGCAGGTCGAGCGGCTGCGTGGCGATGCGACGCGCTAGGAGCTCCTTGATCCGCGCGCGCGCCGCCTCGCCGTCGCCGAGCGCGAAGCGGAACCACGCGGCCGTGAAGACGCCATCCACCTCGCTTCCGTCCGCGCGCCTCACGGTCCGGTAGGCGATCGAATAGTCCGCGGGCCTGCAAATCGAGAACGTGCCGTCGCGGCGCAGGATCTCGACCTTGGCGACCTGGGCCCAGGTCTCTCCACCATAGCAGCCGGCGTTCATCGCCAGCGCTCCGCCGACCGTTCCGGGAATCCCCGCCAGGAACTCCGCGCCGGCGCAGCCGTGACGCGCGGCGAAGCGCGCGAGCTTCGGGCACGCCACGCCGGCATCGGCATAGACCAGCCCGTCGGCGACGGCCAGCGCTCCGCCCGGGTTGTGCATCAGGATCACGGCGCCGCGCACGCCGCCGTCCCGCACGAGCGTGTTGCTGCCGAGGCCGAGCACGGTCGTCGGCTCCGAGAGGGGCAGCTGCTTCAGGAACAGCGCCAGGTCGTCGCGATCCGCGGGAAGATAGGCGACTTCCGCGGCGCCTCCGGCGCGCCAGCTGGTGTGCGGTGCGAGCGGAGCCTCGCGGTTGAGCGTGCCGCGCAGGCCGGTGAAGTTCCGCGGCTCGATCATGTTCACGACGAGCCCTGGGCGAGATGCTGCGCGACGCCGCCGATCGATCCGGCACCCATCGTCAGCACGACATCGCGGTCGCGGGCGATCGAAGCGATCGCGTCCGCGACCGCGTCGACGTCGTCCACGAAGACCGGCTCGACCTTGCCGGCCACGCGCACCGCGCGGGCGAGCGCGCGACCGTCCGCCGCGACGATCGCCGACTCGCCTGCCGGGTAGACCTCGGCGAGGATCAGCGCGTCGGCCGTGGAGAGAACCCGGACGAAGTCCTCGAAGAGATCGCGCGTCCGGCTGTAGCGATGCGGCTGGAAGGCGAGTACCAGCCTCCGCCCCGGGAACGATCCGCGCGCGGCCGCCAGGGTGGCCGCCATCTCCGCGGGGTGATGGCCGTAGTCGTCGACGAGCGTGAACGACCCGCCGCGCGGCAGCGACACCTCGCCGTAGCGCTGGAAGCGGCGACCCACTCCCTTGAACTCGGCCAGCGCCTTGGCGATCGCGGCGTCGGCGACGCCCACTTCCCGCGCAACGGCGATCGCGGCGAGCGCGTTCTGCACGTTGTGCGCGCCGGCCAGGTTGAGCTCGACCCGGAGATCGGCGCGCTGGGCGGCGCGTGCCACGAAGCGCATCCTGCCGGCTTCGTGCACGACCTCCTCCGCGCGCAGCTGCGCGTCCTGGGCGAGCCCGTAGGTCACCGTCGGCTTGGTGATCTCCGACATGATCTCGCGCACGTTGGCGTCGTCGACGCACAGCACCGCCACGCCGTAGAAGGGGAGCCGCAGCGCGAAATGCACGAACGCTTCCTTGAGCCGGGCGAAGTCGTGGCCGTAGGTCTCCATGTGGTCGGCGTCGATGTTCGTGATCACCGCCAGCACCGGCTGCAGGACGAGAAAGGAGGCATCCGACTCGTCGGCCTCGGCGACCAGGAACTCGCCGCTGCCGAGCCGCGCGTTCGACCCCGCGGACAGGAGCCGGCCGCCGATGACGAACGTCGGATCGAGGCCGCCCTCGGCCAGCGCGCTGGCGACGAGGCTGGTCGTCGTCGTCTTGCCGTGCGTCCCCGCCACGGCGATGCCCTGCTTCAGTCGCATCAGCTCCGCGAGCATCAGCGCCCGCGGTATCACGGGAACGCCGCGCTCGCGCGCGGCGACCAGCTCGGGGTTGTCGGCAGGCACGGCGCTCGAAACGACTACCACGTCCGCGTCGGCGACGTTCGACGCGGCGTGACCGAGCGTGACGCGCGCGCCGAGATCGGCGAGGCGGCGCGTGACCGCACCCTGGGACAGGTCCGAGCCGCTCACGCGGTAGCCTTGCGTGAGCAGCACTTCCGCGATGCCGCTCATGCCGGCGCCGCCGATGCCGACGAAGTGCACGCGCTTGACCTTATGCTTCATGCCCGTTCAGCCTCGGTCACGCACGCCGCGGCCACGCGCTCGGCGGCGTCGGGCCGAGCCACCCTGCGCGCGGCGATCGCGAGCTCGAGCAGCCGCTCGCGAGAGGTCTCGCTCAGGAACTGCGCGAGGCTCTCGGGCGTCAGCTGATCCTGCGGGAAGAGCACCGCGCCTCCGGCAGCGACGAGGAAGTGCGCGTTGGCGCTCTGCTCGTCGGCGATCGCCCCCGGCAGCGGCACGAGCACCGCGCCGATGCCCGCGACCGCGAGCTCGGCCACCGTCAATCCGCCGCTGCGACAGATGACGAGATCCGCCACCGCGTACCGGCTCGCCATGTCGGCGATGAAGGGCACGCATTCGGCGTCGACGCCCGCCGCGCGATAAGCGGCGCGCAGCGTCTCGACGTGCTTCGCGCCGGCCTGGTGCGTGACGATGGGCCGCGACCCGGCGGGCAGCAGCGCCAGCGCCGGAGGCACGCGCTCGTTCAAGGCGAGCGCGCCAAGGCTGCCGCCGATGACGAGCAGCCGCAGGGGGCCGCAGCGGTCCCGGAATCGGTCCTCGGGCGCAGCCAGCGCGGCGATCTCGTCGCGCACGGGATTGCCCACCCATTCGGTTTTTGCTGCGTGCCGGCCGCGCAGCGCGTCGGGGAAGCCGAGCAGGATGCGGTCGGCGCCATAGGCGAGGATGCGATTGGCAAGACCCGCAACGGCATTGGCGTCGTGGATCACCAGCGGCCGCGCGCAGGCCACGCCCATCAGCGCGCCGGGAAACGACGCGAAGCCTCCGAGACCGAGAACCACGTCCGGCGCGCGGCGGCGAATGATGCGCAGGCTCTGCCAGAACGCCGCGAGCAGCGCGAACGGTCCCAGCAGCAGGCGCCTGAGCCCCTTGCCGCGCACGCCGGCGAAATGGATCGCCTCGAAGTCGACGCCGTGCTGTGGGACGAGGCTCGCTTCCATGCCCTCGCGCGTGCCGAGCCAGAACACGCGCCAGCCACGGGCGATCAGCCGCGCCGCCACCGCGAGCCCCGGGAATACGTGGCCGCCCGTGCCGCCGGTGGTGATCATGACGGTGCCGGTCATACCGTAAACCCTCTGAGCAGCCGCCGATTCTCGTAGTCGATGCGAAGGAGGATCGCGATCGCAAGGCAATTCGCGACGATGCCGCTGCCACCGAACGACAGGAGCGGCAGCGTGAGTCCCTTGGTGGGGAGCACGCCCATGTTGACGCCGATGTTGATGAACGTCTGGACGCCGAGCCAGATGCCGAGTCCGTGCGCGACCAGGGCCGCGAACGGCCGCTCCAGGTGCGCAGCCTGCCGGCCGATCGCATAGGCGCGAATCAGCACCCACGCGAAGAGCGCGATCACCACGACGACGCCGGCGAAGCCCAGCTCCTCGGCGATGACGGCGAGAAGGAAATCGGTGTGCGCCTCGGGCAGATAGAGGAGCTTCTCCACGCTCGAGCCGAGGCCCACGCCGAACCACTCGCCGCGTCCGAAGGCGATCAGCGAGTGCGAGAGCTGATAGCCTTTGCCGTAGGCGTCGGCCCAGGGATCGAGGAAGCCCGCGAAGCGCTGGAGCCGGTACGGCGCGACCGAGATCAGGATCCAGAGCGCGATCGGAAGCAGCACCGACAGTCCGATCAGCAGCCGCCAGTCGAGGCCGCCGAGAAAGAGAATGCCGAAGGCGATGGCGACGATCACGACGCAGGCGCCGAAGTCCGGCTCGTGCAGCAGCAGCGCGCCGATGAGCGCCATTACCGCCAGCAGCGGGAGGAATCCGCGGACGAGCGTCTGCCTGAGCGGCTGTTCGGCATGCAGGAACGCGGCGCGCCGCACGGCATAGCTCGAGGCGTAGAGGACGACGAAGAGCTTCATCAGCTCGGAGGGCTGCAGATTGACCAGGCCGAGGGAGAGCCAGCGGCGGCTGCCGTTGATCGATCGCCCCACCCCGGGGATGAGCACCGCGAGCAGCAGCGCGCCCCCGGCGATGAACAAGTACGGGGCGAGCGCACGCCACACTCTGATCGGCACCTGGAAGGCGACCACGGCGGCGGCAACGCCCGCAGCGACGAAGAACGCATGCCTGAGCAGGAAGTACCACGGCCGGTAGCCGGTGTACGCGGACGCCTCGGCCGTCGCGATCGAAGCCGAATACACCATCACCACGCCAAGTGCGAGCAGCAACCCCGCGGCCCACGCGAGTGTCGGGTCGTAGACGAGCATCGCGCGGGACTCGCGCGCCGTCCTCGCCAGCGGAGACAGGCGCGGCAGCGCGGCCAGGAGTCCGTCTCTAGGCATGCGCGGCCTCCCGCGCGTGCGCCGCGACCGCGGCCTTGAAGCGCTCCCCGCGCTCGGCGTAATCGCGGAACATGTCGAGGCTCGCGCACGCGGGGGAAAGGAGCACGGCGTCGCCGGGGCGGGCGCGGACAATCGCCTGCCCGACCGCGAGCTCCAGGGTCGACGCGAATTCGACCGGAGTCGAAGCGCCGGAGAGCGCGGCAGCGACGAGCGGCGCGTCGCGACCCAGCAGCACGGCCGCGCGGCAATACCGCTCGACGGCAGGCTTGAGCGGCGCGAAGTCCTGCCCTTTGCCGTCGCCGCCGGCGATGAGCACCACCGGGCGGCCCATGCCTTCGAGCGCCGCGAGCGTCGCCGCGACTGTCGTGCCCTTCGAATCGTCGACGAAGAGCACGCCCCGGATGCTCGCGACGCGCTCCATGCGATGCGGCAGGCTCTGGAACGCGGCCAGCGTCGAGAGGAGATTGCGATCGACCTTGGCGAGCGTCGAGGCGAGCGCGAGCGCGGCCAGCGCATTGAGCGCGTTGTGGCGCCCGACGAGCACGAGCTCGCCCGCTGGAAGCAGCAGCGCGCCGCCGCGGGCGAGCCACGTGGCACCGCCGCGCTGCACCAGTCCCCAGTCGTCCTCTCTCTGCGGAACGTTCGCGCCGAAGGTCTGCACGATGCGCCCCGGAATGCGCATCGCCAGCGAGCGGGCATCGTCCCGGTTCAGGATCTGCTCGCCGCCGCCGGCGAACACGCGCGCCTTCGCCGCGGCGTATGCGTCCATGCTCGCGTAGCGATCGAGATGATTCTCGGTCACGTTGAGGACGGTGGCGGCGACAGGTTTCAGGCTGTCGGTGGTCTCGAGCTGGAAGCTGGAGAGCTCGACGACGAACACATCGGGCCAATCACCGTCGCGCTCGTGCTCTTCCAGGGCGTCGAGCACCGGCTCGCCGATGTTGCCGACGCTGCGAGCCGCGAGCCCCGCCGAGCGCAGCAGCTGGGTCACGAGTGCGGTCACGGTCGTCTTGCCGTTGGAGCCGGTGATCGCGAGCAGCCTTTGCGCCGACGGCAGCGCGCGCGCGAAGAGCTCGACGTCGCCCACGAGCTCCACGCCGCGGGCGACCGCCGCGCGCACCGCCGGCAGCTCCCTGCTCAGGCCCGGGCTGATGACGATCATGTCGGCGCCAGCCAGCCTGGCGTCGTCGATCGGTCCCGTCGCGAGCGCCACGCGCGGCAGTTCCACGCGCAGCCGCGCCGCGCCGGGCGGCGTTTCGCGCGTGTCGGCGACCCTGACCCGCGCGCCCCGCCCGCTCGCCCAGCGCGCGGCCGACAGCCCGGTCACCCCGAGCCCGAGTACGACGACATGACGGCCCTCGAGCGTCATCGCTAGCGCAGCTTCAGCGTCGAAAGCCCGAACAGCACGAGCAGCATCGTGATGATCCAGAAGCGAACGACGACCTGGTTTTCCTTCCAGCCTTTGAGCTCGTAGTGGTGATGGATCGGTGCCATGCGGAAGACGCGCTTGCCCGTCAGCTTGAACGAGGTGACCTGGATCACCACCGAGAGCGTCTCCACGACGAATACGCCGCCCATGATCGCCAGCACGATCTCCTGGCGAACGATGACGGCGATCGCCCCCAGCGCGGCGCCCAGCGCGAGCGCCCCGACGTCGCCCATGAACACTTCCGCCGGATACGCGTTGAACCATAGGAAGCCCATGCCGGCGCCGAAGATCGCGGCGCAGATCACTGCGAGCTCGCCGGCGCCCGGGATGTGCGGCAGAATCAGGTAGCTCGAGAAGTCGGCGCGGCCCATCGCGTAGGCGAAGATGCCGAGCGCCACTGCGATCATCGCGGTTGGCATGATCGCGAGCCCGTCGAGGCCGTCGGTCAGGTTGACCGCATTGCTCGCGCCGACGATCACGCAGTAGGAGAGCGCGATGAATCCCCAGACGCCGAGCGGATAGCTCACGGTCTTGAAGAACGGCACGATCAGGTCGGCCTTCGGCGGCAGGTCGAGGCTGAAGCCGCTCTCGAGCCAGGCGAGGAACAGCTTGAAGAACTGCGTGTTCGACGGCGCCGACACCGAGAAGGCGAGATATACCGCGGCGGCCAGCGCGATGATCGATTGCGAAATGAGCTTGGCTCGCGGCGAGAGGCCCTTCGCG
The DNA here is from genome assembly GCA_035501595.1 of Casimicrobiaceae bacterium. Classification (GTDB taxonomy): domain Bacteria; phylum Pseudomonadota; class Gammaproteobacteria; order Burkholderiales; family Casimicrobiaceae; genus PALSA-1003. The sequence continues at coordinate 54,835 of DATJVX010000030.1, forward strand.
TTCTGATAGACGACCTTGCGGTAGTCATCGGTCCAGCCGATGGCCCCGAACCCGAGCGTGACGAGCAGCACCACCCAGACGAAGCGGTTGCGCAGGTCGGCCCACAGCAGCGTCGTCACCGCGATCGCGACGAGGATGAGCGCCCCGCCCATGGTCGGCGTGCCGGCCTTGGCGAGGTGCGTCTGCGGGCCGTCGTCGCGCACGGCCTGGCCGATGCGGTACTCCGCGAGCTTGCGGATCATCGTCGGCCCGACGACGAAGGAGATCACGAGCGCGGTCATCGCCGCCAGCACCGAGCGCAGGGTGACGTAGCTGAAGACGTTGAACGTGCGCACGTCGGCCGCGATCCAGTTGGCGAGCGCGAGCAGCATCAGTGCGCTCCCCCGGGCGCCGCTCCCGTTAGCGCCGCGACCACGCGCTCCATGCGCATGAAGCGCGAGCCCTTGACCAGGACCGAGGCTCCCGTTCCGGCCACAGCGAGGCCGCGGACCAACGCGGCGACGAGCTCGTCTACCGAATCGAAATGCTCGCCGCCGCCTCCGAACGAGGCCACGGTCTCGCGCGTGAGCTCTCCCGCAGCGAGCAGCCGATCGATGCCTGCGGCGCGCGCGTGCTCCCCGATCTCACGGTGAAACGCGGGCCCCTGGTCGCCGACCTCGCCCATGTCGCCGAGGATCAGCCACCGCTCTCCGGGCGACCGAGCGAGGACATCGATCGCCGCGCGCACCGAATCGGGATTGGCGTTGTAGGTATCGTCGATGACCGCCGAGCCCGCGAGCGCGCGCTTCGCTTCCAGCCGACCGGCGACCGGGCGGAACGCCGAGAGTCCCGTGCGCACCGCCTCTAGATCGGCGCCTGCCGCCGTCGCACCGGCGATCGCGGCGAGCGCGTTGGCGACGTTGTGCTCTCCGGCAGCGCGCAGCTCGAATCGCGCCGTGCCAAGCGGGGTCCGTGCGTCGACGAGGCTGCCCCACGGCGCCGCTCGATGCCGGGCCGAGAAGGCCGCGCCGGCCGCCAGCCCGAACTCGCGCACGTCGATCGCGCGGCCCTCGGCATTGCGACGGGCGACCGCGTCGCGCCACACGCCGGCATGCGCGTCGTCGGCGTTGAGCACGGCGATGCCGCGGCCGGGAAGCGCGTCCAGCAGCGCCGCGTGCTCGCGCGCCACCTCGGCGACGCTGCGCATGAATTCCTGGTGCTCGCGCTGCGCGTTGGTGATGACCGCGATCGTCGGCTGGGCGACGGCGGCGAGCTGCGCGGTCTCGCCGCGATGGTTCATCCCGATCTCGATCACCGCGGCCCGGTGCCCGTCTCGCAGGCCGAGGATGGTCAGGGGAAGCCCGATGTGATTGTTGAGATTGCCGGCGGTCGCCAGCACGACCTCCGCGCCGAAGTGCGCGCGCAGGATCGCCGCGGTCATCTCCTTCACCGTGGTCTTGCCGTTGCTGCCGACGATGCCGGCCAGCGGCAGGGCGAAGCGCCTTCGCCAGAACGCGGCCAGCGCCGAGAGTGCCGCCTGCGGATCGGCCACGGCGACCAGGCTTCCACGGGCCGTGCCCGCCAGCGCCCCCATGCGCTCGGCGGCGACGATGGCTGCCGCGGCGCCGCGCTCGAAGGCCTGCGCCACGAAGTCGTGGCCGTCGAAGCGCTCGCCCTTGAGCGCGACGAAGAGATCGCCGGTGCGCAGCGCCCGCGAATCCGTCGTCACGCGCTCGAAGCCGACGTTGGCCCCCGAGAGGGTGCCGGCGATCGCGAGCGCGGCGGTCGCGGTATCCATCATCGGCCGCTCCGCGCAGCGAGCGAGCGCGCGGCGTGGTCCGCATCGAGGAAGGGAACCCGCACGCCGGCCGCCTCCTGGTAGGGCTCGTGACCCTTCCCGGCGATGACCACGACATCGCCCGCTTCGGCGTCGCCGATGGCGCGGGCGATGGCGTCGGCGCGGTCGAGCTCGACCGCGTAGCGCCGATTGCCGGTGTCGCGGATGCCGCGGACGATGTCGCTCGCGATCGCGTCCGGCTCCTCGCTGCGCGGATTGTCGCTGGTCACGATCACCCGGTCGGCGAGGCGCGCGGCGACCCGGCCCATTTCCGGGCGCTTGCCGCGGTCGCGGTCGCCGCCGCAGCCGAACACGCAGACGAGCTCTCCGTCGCCGGCGACCGCCGGCCGCAGAGAGGTGAGAACCTTGTCGAGCGCGTCCGGCGTATGCGCGTAGTCGATCACCACCAGCGGCGCGCCGTCGTCGCCGCCCAGCCTTTGCATGCGCCCGGGAGGCGCCTCGGCATTGGCGAGGATGGTGACCGCCGGCTCGATCCCCACGCCGCTCACGAGCAACACGGCGAGCACGCCCAGGAGGTTGGCGGCGTTGAAAGCCCCGACGAGACGGGCATGGATCTCGCCCTTGCCCCACGGGGTCTCCACCGCGAAGCCGAGCCCGCTGGTGCTCGCGGTCAACCTCGTGCCGACGATGTCGGCGGCGCCGAAGCCGTAGGTCAGGATCTTGCGGCCCGCGGTGCGCGAAGCATCGATCAGGCTCTTGCCGAAGGCGTCGTCGGCATTGACCACGCCGACCCGCAGATCCGGCCATGCGAAGAGCTTCGCCTTCGCCGCGCCGTAGGCCGCCATCGTGCCGTGGTAGTCGAGATGATCGCGGGAGAGGTTCGTGAACAGCGCGACGTCGAAGGCGATCGCGTTGACGCGTCCCTGCTCGATGCCGTGCGAGGAAACCTCCATCGACACGGCCTCCGCGCCCTGCGACTTGAGGTTGCGCAGCGTCTCGTGCAGCAGCGCGGCGTCGGGCGTCGTGTTCGGCGCCTCCTCGAGCGCGCCCCAAAGCCCGTTGCCCAGCGTTCCCAGCACGGCGGCGCGACGCCCGGCGGCGTCGAGCCCGGCCGCGATCCAGTGCGCGCACGAGGTCTTGCCGTTGGTGCCCGTGACGCCGATCATCCACAGCTCGCGCGAGGGCTGTCCGTAGACCGCGTCGGCGATCCCGCCGAGCCTCATCTTGAGATTGTCGACCGGCAGGTGCGGCAGCTTCCACGCCCGGTCCCAGACGAAGCCCTGCGGATCCCACAGGATCGCGCGGGCGCCGCGTCCGACCGCTTCGGCGATGAAGCTGCGGCCGTCGCGCCGCGATCCTGGATAGGCCGCGAAGACGTCGCCCGGTTGCACGCGTCGGCTGTCCGACGTAACGCGGCGCGCCTCGACGCCCAGCTTCGAAAGAAGCGCGGTCGCGTCGTCCAGTAGCGCGGTGGGAGTCAGTTCGGCGATCATGTTTCTTCGCGCACGTCGCCGTCGTCGTCGTCGGAAGGCAGGACATTGTTGACCGGAGCATCGGGCGGCACGCCGAGCAGGCGCAACGCCGCTCCCATCACGCTCGCGAACACCGGTGCCGCGACGCTGCCGCCGTAGTACTGGCCTGCCGACGGCTCATCGATCATCACGGCGACGATCAGCCGCGGATTGGAGGCCGGCGCGAAGCCGACGAAGGACGAAACGTACTTGTTCGCGTAGACGCCGTCTTCGAGCTTGTGCGCGGTTCCCGTCTTGCCCGCCACGCGATAGCCCGCGACCTGCGCCTTCGGCGCCGTTCCGCCGGGAAGCACGACCATCTCCAGCATGTGACGCACCTCGCGCGCGGTCTCGGGCTTGATCACGGGACGGCCCGCGACGGGCCCGGCCTCCCTGAACAGCGTGACAGGCTTGAGCTCGCCGTCGGTGGCGAACAGCGAATACGCGCGCGCGAGCTGCACCAGGTTCACCGAGATGCCGTGCCCGTAGGCCATCGTCGCCTGCTCGATCGGGCGCCAGGTTTTCGCCGGGCGCAGCCGGCCGGAGACCTCACCCGGAAAGCCGCTCTTCGGCGGCGTGCCGAAGCCGGCTTCGGAGAACATCGTCCACATCGTCTCCGGTGCGAGCGACAGTGCGATCTTGGCCGCCCCGATGTTCGACGACTTCTGCACGACCTGCTCGATGGTGAGCGCGCCTTCGCGATGCGCATCGTGGATCGTCGACGTGCCGATGGTGAGCGTGCCAGGCGCAGTGTCGACGATGGTCCCCGGTCGGACCTTTCCGGCGTCGAGCGCGGCCGCGACCGTGAAGGGCTTCAGCGTCGAACCCGGCTCGAAGGTGTCGGTGAGCGCGCGGTTGCGCATGCGCTCGCGGGCCGCGTGATTGCGATTGTTCGGGTTGTACGACGGGCAGTTCGCGAGCGCGAGAATCTCGCCGGTGCGCACGTCGATGATCACCAGCCCGCCCGCCTTCGCGCGATTCGCGTCGACCGCGGCCTTGAGCTCCCGGAAGGCCGTGTACTGCAGCCGGCTGTCGATCGACAGAGCGAGATCGCGTCCCTCCTGCGGCGCGCGGATGCTCGCGACGTCTTCGACGACCTCGCCGCGCCGGTTGATGATGACGCGCCGGCTGCCCGGCCGCCCGCCCAGCCACGCCTGCTGCGCGAGCTCGATGCCCTCCTGGCCGACGTCGCCGTCGCCAGTGAAGCCGACGACGTGGCTCAGCACTTCGCCTGCGGGGTAGTAGCGGCGGTATTCGTCGTCGTCGTGGATTCCCGGGATCGCGAGCGCCGCGATGCGCGCGGCAGCATCGGGCGGGACGCCTTTCTTGAGATAGACGAAGTCGGCGTCGGACTTGAGCTTCGCCGAGAGCGCCTGCGGTGGGAGGTCGAGCGCGCCGGCGAGCTTGCGCATCTGCTCCGGCGTCGCCTCGACCTTGTCGGGCCACGCCCATATCGCCTTCACGGGTGTGCTGATCGCGAGCGGTTCGCCGAAGCGGTCGAGGATCCGGCCGCGGTGCGCGGGCACCTCCAGGCTTCGTCCGTAGCGGGAAGAGCCCTGCTCCTGCAGGAAGCCGCGGTCGATGCGCTGCAGGTACAGCGAGCGCGCGGCGAGCAGCGCAAGCAGCACGAGCAGTGCGCCGAAGACGAGCGGCGCGCGCCTTGGCGGCAGGCGCGGCGGCTGGGCGCCGCGCGCGGCGCTGGCCATCGTCATCGCGGCGCTCCCTCGATCAGCTGCACGCGCGCCGCGCCGGGTATCTGCATGTGCAGCTGATCCCTGGCGATCCGGTCGACCCGCGCGGGCACCGCCCAGGTGCTCTGCTCGAGCTGGAGCTGCCCATACTCGACTTCGTAGCCCCTGGCGAGCGCCTGCTCGCGCTCCAGCTCGACGAAGAGCTTGCGGGCCTGGTGGCGCGAGCTGACGAGCGACAGCGCGCACATGACGAGGAGCGCGAGCAGCACGAGGTTGACCTTCACCATCGCGCCAGGGGTCCCTCGGTGCGCTCCGCGACGCGCAGGTGTGCGCTGCGCGCCCTCGGGTTAGCTTCGACCTCGGCGTCGCGCGGGCGGATACCCTTGCCGACGACTCTGAGCGGCGGCACCGGCAGCTTCCGTGTGGCAATCGGCAGGCGCGCCAGGCGCTCGTCGGCGCCGTACGGCGACGCGTTGCGACGAAAGAACTGCTTCACCATCCGATCCTCGAGCGAATGGAACGTGATCACCGCCAGACGACCGCCGAGGCTCAGGCGCGCGGGGACTCCTTCCAGGGCTAGCGACAATTCCGCGAGCTCCTGGTTGATGTGAATCCGTACAGCCTGGAATGTCCGCGTGGCCGGATCCTGACTCCGATCACGCTTCCCGCGCGAGCCGACGGCTTGGGCCACGATCGCGGCCAGCTGCCCCGTGCGGACGATGGGCGCGTCCGCGCGAGCCGCAACAATCGCTCTTGCAATCTGTTGAGCAAACCGTTCTTCACCATAGTCCGCGATCACCCCCCTGAGTTCACGTTCGGAAGCGGTGGCGAGCCACTGCGCAGCCGAAGCGCCGCGCGTGGGATCCATGCGCATGTCGAGCGGTCCGTCGGCACGCAGCGAAAATCCGCGCTCGGCCGCGTCGATCTGAGGCGAGGACACGCCGAGGTCGAACAGAATGCCGTCGGCGCCGGCCACGCCTTCGGCATCGAGCGCGGCGGGAAGCTCCGAGAACCACGCGCGATGAAAGCGAAGTCGCGTGTCGCGGCATGCGCCGGCGGCGGCCTGCGCTTCGGGATCCCGGTCGAGCGCGATGAGGCGGCCGCGCGGTCCGAGGCGCTCGAGAATTCTCCGGCTGTGACCGCCGCGTCCGAACGTCGCGTCGACGTAGGTGCCTTCGGGTTTGATCGCCAGCGCGTCCACGGCTTCTTCGAGCAGGACGGCGACGTGTCCGCCATCGGGCATCAGAGCGAAAAGCCGTCCAGCTCGGGCGGCAGTCCGCCGGCGGGAAACGATACGGCCTGCTCCGTGCGCTCGAGCCACTTCCGCTGGTCCCACAGCTCGAACTTGTTGCCCTGGCCGACCAGCACGACGTGCTTGTCGAGCGCTGCGTACTGACGCAGCGCCGGCGGCACGAGGATGCGGCCCGAGCCGTCGAGCAGCACGTCGTCGGCGTGACCGACGATCAGACGCTGCAGCGCGCGCGTTTTTTCATTGAAGCTGGAAAGCGCCATGAGGCGCTGTTGGATCGGTTCCCAGGCCGCAAGCGGATAGAGCAGCAGGCAATGGCTGGGATCGGCGGTGAGAACGAGCTTCGCGTCACCGTCGTGCGCGAGCGAATCGCGATGCTTGGCGGGGATGGCCAGGCGACCCTTGTTGTCGAGCGCGAGATGGGTAACCCCTCGAAACACCGCTTTTCCCCTCCTCGGACGCTTCGCCTGCCGTGAGCGCCCACTTCAACCCACTTTTTCCCACTCAGCGCCACTATAAGGGAACCACCCGGGCGGGTCAACAGCATTTTGTTGTGCGAACAACCACTTAGGAGGCGTTGTTGCATGATTGACAAATCGTCATAAAAAATAACTAGTTACATGATTTTATAGAAGTAAAACCGTAGCTGCTCGTTGCTTTATCGAATTGATTGTCATGCACAAAGGGAAAGCGGCCGCTCTTATGCCGGTTGCATGATCCGATGGGACCCAGGGCGGGCCGCTTCGGGGGCGACCGAGGGGCCCTTCGGCGCAGCGGCGCGCGACGCTGTCCCGTCGAGCCGCGCCCGCCTGCGCCGAGTCGCCGCTTAGCGGGCTGAAGAACCGCGATCAGGTCAACGGCGATGAATGAAGAGCGCGTCGGACCCGGACAAACGTGCGAAGGCAAGAGGATTGGCGCGCCCGACAGGAGTCGAACCTGTGACCTTTGGCTTCGGAAACCAACACTCTATCCAACTGAGCTACGGGCGCACGCGACAAATTTTACCGCGGCGCTCCTGACAGCGTCCACCCACGCGCTCCCGAGCGACGCCGACGCGCTATAATTTTGGTTTTGCCTCGCGACCGGGCCTCGGTCGCAGCAAATTCAAAAAAACGATTCCGCCGAACCCGCGATGGAAGATCACCAGTCCTTCATCAAAACCCCGAAGCAGTTCGTGATCGTCATCCTGCTGTCGTTCGCGATTCCGATCACGATCGTCGCTCTGCTGTCGCAGCTCGTGACCGGTTTCGGCCCGGAGAAGAGCGACCAGAGCGAGGCGGCGATCCTCGATCGCATCAAGCCCGTCGGCCAGGTCATCCTGGCGGCGGCCGGGCCGACGAAAAGCGACATGACGGGCGAGCAGGTGTACCAGGCCGTGTGCAAGACCTGCCACGAAGGCGGCATCGCCGGCGCTCCGAAGTTCGGCGACAAGGCAGCGTGGGGGCCGCACATCAAAATGGGCGTCGAGCACCTCTTCACCAACGCGCTGCAGGGCACCGACCGGGGCATGCCGCCAAAAGGCGGCAACGCGGATCTGAGCGACGTCGAAGTCCAGCGTGCCGTCGTGTTCATGGCGAACCATTCGGGCGCGACGTTCAAGGAGCCACCTGCGCCCGCGGCAGCGCCCGCCGGCGCCGCAGCCCCCGTCGCGGCAGCTGCAGCGGCTGCCCCGCCGGCCGCGGCCTCGGCCGCACCGGCAGCCAAGCCGGGCGCGCCGCTCGACATGGCTTCGGGCACCGCGATGATGCAAAAGGACGGATGCTCGGCGTGCCACGCCGTCGACAAGAAGATCGTCGGCCCTGCCTACGAGGACGTAGCCGCGAAATACAAGGGCGAGAAGGACGCCGCCGCGAAGCTCGCACAGAAGGTCAAGGCGGGCGGCTCCGGCGTCTGGGGACAGATTCCGATGCCGCCCAACGCGGCCGTGCCGGACGAGGACGTGAAGGCGCTGGTGGCCTGGATCCTCACCCTCAAGAAGTAAGCCGCGGCAGGTCCCGAGGTCTCGTTCCGCGCTCGCCTCTCGCGAGCGCGCCGCCATGAGCCATTACGTCATCGGTGACATCCAGGGCTGCTACGCCGAATTCCGGCAGCTTCTCGATATCGTGCGCTTCGACCCTGGGCACGACCGCCTGTGGCTGGTCGGCGATCTCGTCAATCGCGGCCCGGACTCGCTCTCGGTTCTGCGCGAGGTGAAGTCACTGGGGCGCGCCGCCACGACGGTGCTCGGCAACCACGACCTGCATCTCCTGATCGTCGCCGCGGGACACCGCCAGGCGCATCGCCACGATACGCTGTCGGAGGTTCTTGCGGCGCCGGATCGCGACGAGCTGCTCGGGTGGCTGCGCGGCCTGCCGCTCCTCGTCCGCGAGGGCGACCGCCTGCTGGTGCACGCGGGCCTCCTGCCGTCGTGGACCGCGGCCGACGCGGTGATGCTCTCTGGCGAAGTCGAGGCGGTTCTGCGCTCCGACCAGTGCGACGCGCTGCTCCACGACCTGTATGGCGACGAGCCCGACCGCTGGGACGACGAGCTCGCCGGGATCGATCGGCTCCGCGCCATCGTCAACGTGTGCACGCGCCTGCGATTCTGCGCGGCCGACGGCACGATGGAATTCTCCGAGAAGCGGGGTGCGGACCATGCCCCCGCGGGATTCGCGCCCTGGTTCGCGCAGCCTTCGCGACGGTCCTCCCGCGACACCGTATACTGCGGTCACTGGTCGACGCTCGAGCTGATGCTCGCTCCCAACGTGCTCATGCTCGACTCGGGTTGCGTCTGGGGCGGGACGCTCACGGCGATCCGGCTCGACGACGGCCGCGTGTTCCAGGTGCCGAGCCGCGCGGCGGTCGCGCCCAAGCCCGACTGAACGCGCATCGATGCGCCGCTAGAACGGGTTTCCCCCGAAGTGCCGGTCGTAGAGCGCAGCGATGGCCTCGCGGCCGACCGCGTGATTCTGGCCCCCGCGCGAAGCGATTTTCAGCGATCCGAGGATCGAAGCCACTCGCCCGCTGCGCTCCCAGTCCCAGCCGCCCGCGACGCCGTAGAGCAGTCCCGCGCGGTAAGCGTCGCCGCAGCCTGTCGGATCGACGATGGTTTCCGGCTTCACCGCCGGGATCTCGAGCACGGTTCCGCCGGCGTGAATGCGCGATCCCTCGGCGCCGCGGGTGACCACGAGAGCGTCGACGCGCCGGGCGATCGCCTCGAGGCCGAGCCGCGTTTTCTCGCACAGCAGCCTTGCCTCGTAGTCGTTGACCGCGACGTAGTCGGCGCAGTCGATCATCTCCACGAGCTCCTCGCCGGTGAAGAGCGGCAGGCCCTGGCCCGGATCGAAGAGAACGGGTATGCCCGCGGCCGCGAACTGCGCGAGATGCGAGCGCATCCCGTCGCGGCCGTCGGGGGCGACGATCCCCAGCGCGATGTCGGCGACGTCGCCCACCGCGTTGCGATGCGATTCGTTCATCGCGCCCGGATGAAACGCGGTGATCTGGTTGTCGTCGAGATCGGTGATGATGAACGCCTGCGCGGTGTAGGTGCCCGGGACAATGCGCACGCCCTCGGCCGCGATGCGCAGCGTCCGCAATCGCTCGACGTAGGTTGCGCCGTCGTCGCCGAGGGTTGCCATCACCACCGGCTCGCCGCCGAGACCTTTCAGGTTGTAGGCGATGTTGCCCGCGCAGCCGCCCCATTCGCGCCGCATCTCGCCGATCTGGAAGGCCACCGACAGGACGTGCGTCTCGCCCGGCAGGATGTGCCGCGCGAAGCGGTCGGGAAACACCATGATCGTGTCGACGGCGAGCGAGCCACAGACCAGGATGCGTGGCGAGGACATGAGCGGCACCGCGCTAGATTCCGGGCTGCCCGACCGCGAGCCTGCGTCGCACGAGGCGCCGGCTCATCCGCCGCCCCCCGGCGGGTCGGTCTCGGAGGCCGCGCCGCGGCCGATCTCGCGTACGATGTACTGCTGCCGGCGCGACACCGGCAAGGCCTCGGCGACGTCGCGCAGCAGCACCTCCCAATGTGCGTCGCCCTCCGCCGTGACGTGCCGCTCGAAGCCGCGGATGGCGTCGCGGGCTACGAGACAGTTGCGGTGGACGCGCACGAACCGCGGACCGAACTCCTCCTCGAGCTTGGTGAGCGACTCCTCGAGCAGATACTCGCGCTCGGCGGTGCGGATCGTGATGTACTTCAGCTCCGCCTTGAGGTAGATCACCTCCTCGATCGGCACCAGGACGACGCGCGAGCGCTCCGTGACGGACAGGAAGCGCCGCGCCGCGGCCGGCAGTCGATCCAGGCGTGCGTTCGACAGCGGCTTCAGGCGCGGCAGCTTCTGCAGCGCCGCGAGCAGACGCTGCACGCGTATCGGCTTCATCAGGTAGTCGATCGCGTGCACCTCGAAGGCCGCGATCGCGTGCTCGTGGTACGCCGTGGTGAAGATGAGCACGGGCGGGACGGGGAGCTTGAGGAGGTGCCGTGCGAGTTCCATCCCATCCATGTCCGGCATATGGATGTCGGAGAGCACGAGGTCGGTTGGCGTGGTGGCGAGCAGACCCATCGCTTCCCGGCCGCTCGCGGCTTCTCCCACGACGACCAGCGGCAGGGCGCCGGCGCAGTCGTCGAGCAGCTCGCGCAGACGGCGCCGCGCGGGCGCCTCGTCGTCCACGATCAGCACTCGAAGCGGCGTTTCAGACACGGGCATCCTCCTCCTGCGCAACGCGATACGGCATCCGGATGTGGACCTCGTAGCTGTCCCTGTTCACGCGGCTCTCCAGCGTGGCTTCCGCATCGAAGTGCAAGGCAAGGCGCTCGCGGATGTTGTCGACGGCCATCTTGTTGCCGCCGTGGTGACTGCCCGTGAGCTTGTACGGATTGCGCAGGATCGCATGGACTTCGCCGCGGCGAAGAAAGATGTTGACCGCGATCACGCCGGTGCCGCTCGACGGCTCGATGCCGTGGTAGACCGCGTTTTCCAGAAGCGGCTGGAGCACCAGCGGAGGCACCAGCGCGTCTCGCGGCATGTTCTCGACGTGCCACTCGACCTGGAGGCGATCGCCCAGCCGCACCTTCTCGAGGTCGAGGTACTGCCGGCACAGCTCGATCTCGTCGGCGAGCGGGGCAAGCTGGCGGTTGTCCTTCATCAGCACGCGAAAGAGGTCGGCGAGATCTTCGAGCGCGGTTTCGGCGCGGCGCGGCTCGGTGCGCACCAGCGAGAGCACTGCGTTGAGGCTGTTGAACAGGAAGTGCGGCCGGATCCGCGCCTGCAGCGCCTGCAGCCGCGCCTCCGCGATGGCGGGCGAGAGCGCTCGTGCGCGCAGGTGGAAATAGCCGAGCAGCATGGCCGCCATGAACAGGGCGAACAGCGCATGGCGCAGGACGTCGACGGGCCCGATGTTGGACACGAGCCTCGCGAGCAGCGCATCGAGCAACAGAACCGCCGCAAGGATGATCGCCATGATCGCTATCGCGCCGGTCCGGTACGGCAGGCGCTCGAGCCAGGGTGCGAGCACGTAGAGGAGGAACACGCACAGCAGCAGGTGCGGCTCGACGAAGGCTGCGGTCTCGATCCACGCGACCGACAAGGCTTCCCACCGAGCTTCGCGCGCAAAGACGATGACGAGGGCTGCCCCGTTGACCGCCAGCAGGATCCGCAGCAGCGTGCCCAGATTCCGGAGCTCCGGCAGGCTGGGCGGCTTCGCCTTTTGATTTATAATCGCGCGCATCGTTCGCTCGTCGCCGGCACCGCGGTCGCCGCGTACCGTTCCAGCGGCGAAGCGCGTGGCGATCATCGCCCGGCTATTGTGGGGAAGAGCCTCCGGCGAGGCAAGTAATGTCCAGAAAACAGTCCCGCGACGACGCCGACGCCTCGCACGCGCCAGGATGGTCGGGCCGCTTCGGCGAGCCGATGTCGGAGCGCATGCGGCGCTTCAACGCCTCGATCGACTTCGATCGCCGCCTCGCGTCCGCCGACATCGCTGCGTCGCTCGCGCATGCGCGGATGCTCGCGGCGGTCAAGCTGCTGTCCGATGCCGATCTGGCCGCCATCGAGCGCGGCCTCGAGCAGATCCGCCAGGAGATCGAGCGCGGCGAATTCGCTTGGCGCCTCGAGGACGAGGATGTCCACTTCGCGATCGAGAAGCGGCTCACCGCGCTCGTGGGCGACGCCGGCAAGAGGCTGCACACGGCGCGCTCGCGCAACGACCAGGTGGCGACCGACCTGCGGCTGTGGCTGCGCGAAGCGATCGACGGGCTCGTCTCGCAGCTGCGCGGACTTCGCGGCGCGTTCATCGACCTCGCCGAGCGCCACGCCGCGACGATCATGCCGGGATACACGCACCTGCAGGTGGCACAGCCGGTAACCTTCGGCCATCACCTGCTCGCCTACGAGTCGATGCTCGCTCGCGACACCGAGCGCCTCTGCGACTGCCGGCATCGGGTCAACCGGCTGCCGCTCGGCAGCGCCGCGCTCGCGGGAACCGGATATCCGATCGAGCGCGAGCGCGTGGCGAAGGAACTCGGGTTCGAAGCGCTCTGCTCCAACTCGATCGACGCGGTCTCCGATCGCGACTTCGCCATCGAATTCGCCGCTGCGGCGGCGCTTGCGATGGTTCATCTGTCGCGTTTCGCCGAGGAGCTCGTGCTCTGGTCGAACCCCCGCCTGGGTTTCGTTACCATCGCCGACCGCTTCTGCACCGGAAGCTCGATCATGCCGCAGAAGCGCAACCCCGACGTGGCCGAGCTCGTGCGGGGGAAGAGCGCGCGCGTCGCCGGGCACGTCGCCGCCTTGCTGATGCTCATGAAGGCGCAGCCCCTTGCCTACAACAAGGATAACCAGGAAGACAAGGAGCCGCTTTTCGATACCGTCGACACCCTCGGCGACTGCCTCGCCATCGTGACCGACCTGGTGGCGACCGGGCTCGTCGCACATCCGGAGCGCATGCGCGCGGCGGCCGGCGAGGCTTTCGCCACCGCGACCGACTTCGCCGACTACCTGGTTCGCAAGGGCGCGCCGTTTCGCGACGCGCACGAGGCGGTCGCCCGGGCGGTGCGTCGCGCGGAGGCCAAGGGCTGCGACCTGAGCGCGCTCACGCTCGACGAGCTTCGCGAATTCTCGCCGCTGGTCGGGCCCGACGCGTATGCGGCGCTGACGCTCGAGGGATCGGTCGCGAGCCGGGATCACGCCGGAGGCACCGCCCCGAGCCGGGTGCTCGCCGCCGCCGCTTCGGCGCGGGCGGCGCTGGAGCAATAGACGGCTCGGAACTCCTCCGCTTCGAGGAGCCAACGGACAGGAGTCGGAAGCATGGATGCAAGGCACACGGCGTTTCTCGGCCTCGGCGTGATGGGATTCCCGATGGCGGGGCACCTCGCGGCGGCCGGCCACACGGTCACCGTCTACAACCGCAGCGGCGCAAAGGCCGCGCAGTGGACCGCGCGGCACGGCGGCCGGTCGGAACCCACCCCGGCGCTTGCCGCAGCTGACGCGGAACTGGTGATGATGTGCGTGGGCAACGACGACGACGTGCGCGCGGTCGCGCTCGGGCCCGAAGGCGCGCTGTCCTCGATGAAGCGCGGAACGATTCTGGTCGACCACACGACCGCTTCGGCCGCGGTCGCCCGCGAGGTCTACGCGGCGGCCAGGGCGCGCGGGGTGAGCTTTCTCGACGCGCCCGTGTCCGGCGGCCAGGCGGGCGCGGAGAACGGGAAGCTCACGATCATGGTCGGCGGCGACGCGGACGCCTTCGCCCGCGCCGAGCCGGTGCTCGCCTGCTACGCCCGCGCCGTCACGCTGATGGGCGGTTCCGGCTCCGGCCAGCTCACCAAGATGGTGAACCAGATCTGCATCGCCGGACTGGTCCAGGCGCTCTCCGAGGGAATCAACTTCGGCATGCACGCAGGCCTCGACGTCGAGCAGGTTCTCGACGTCATCGGCAAGGGCGCCGCGCAATCCTGGCAGATGGACAACCGCGGCAAGACGATGGCCGCCGACAAGTTCGACTTCGGCTTCGCCGTCGACTGGATGCGCAAGGACCTCGCCATCTGCCTGGCAGAGTCGCGCGCCAACGGCTCGGCGCTGCCGGTCACCGCGATCGTCGATCAGTTCTACGCACGCATCCAGGCCCAGGGCGGTGGGCGGTGGGACACCTCCAGCCTCATCCGGCTGCTGCGCGACCGGCGCTGAGCCCGCGAAACGCTCGGAAGCGGCAGCCGTCGCGGGCGCCGGCGATCACGTCTCTTCGAACACGATCTCGAAGCTGAGCGACGCGGTCTTGGCGAGCATCGCGGTCGCGGAACAGTACTTCTCCTTCGAAAGCTTCACCGCGCGCTCGACCTGCGCCCGCTTCAGCCCCGCGCCGCTCACGCGGTAGACGAGATGGATGCGGGTGAACACCTTCGGCTCCTCGGCCGCCCGTTCCGCCTCGATGTCGACGACGCAATTCGCGATCGGCTGGCGGGCCTTCCTGAGAATCCAGACCACGTCGAAGGCCGTGCAGGCCGCCGTGCCGGCCAGCACGAGCTCCATCGGCCGGGGACCGAGGTTCCGCCCCCCGGCCCCCGGCGCACCGTCGACGACGACCGCGTGCCCGCTGGCCGTCTCGGCCAGGAAGCTCACCCCTTCGACCCACTTGATCCTCGCTTTCATCGTTTCCATCGCATGTTCCGCCTGAATTCCCTGTCGCCGACATGGTTTAAGGTTGTAGCATCGAAAACACAGCCGCGGTGTCGCCTCGCCAGCGCAGCCTTGCATGCTGCGCTGCAATATGCGAGGATCAACCCATCCTGCGGGCCCGAAGCGCCTCCGTGCGCTTCTCCGCGGGTCATTCCTCCATCCTCCTCCTATGGTGGGAATGCTTTACGCGGCCCCCCGGCCGCGTTTTTTTGCACCGCAGGAAAGCACCCTGCCCGGAGCTTCCTCGATTTGACACCCTAGGAAACTCCATATTATGATTAAAGACTTTGCAAAATCGACCCGGGGCGCCGGAAGGGACCGTCACCGGGCCGTTTTCCCGGTCTATCCGAAGGGCCCATGAAGACGTTCTCTGCCAAGCCGCGCGACATTCAGCGCGAATGGTACCTCGTCGACGGCACCGACCAGGTGCTGGGTCGGCTGGCCAGCGCCATCGCGCTGCGCCTGCGCGGCAAGCACAAGGCCATCTACACCCCGCACATGGACACCGGTGACTTCATCATCGTGACCAACGTCGACAAGATCCGGGTTACCGGCAACAAGGCCGACGACAAGCTCTATCACCGGCACAGCGGCTATCCCGGCGGCGTGCGCACGACGAATTTCGGGCGCATGCAGCAGCGCTTCCCCGGACGGGCGCTGGAAAAAGCGGTCAAGGGCATGCTTCCCAAGGGGCCCCTGGGCTACGCCATGATCAAGAAGCTCAAGTGCTACGCCGGGCCCGCGCATCCGCACGTGGCGCAGCAGCCCAAGTCCCTCGACCTGAGAAGGCAACCATGATCGGGAACTACTACTACGGGACCGGCCGGCGCAAGAGCGCGGTCGCCCGCGTGTTCATCCGGCAGGGCTCAGGCAAGTTCGTCGTCAACGATAAGCCCGTCGACGAGTTCTTCACCCGCGAGACCGGGCGCATGGTGGTTAGGCAGCCTCTGAAGCTCGTCAATCACGAAGCGACGTTCGACATCCTGGTGAACGTCCAGGGCGGCGGGGAATCCGGCCAGGCCGGTGCCGTGCGCCACGGCATCACGCGCGCCCTGATCGATTACGACGCGCAGCTCAAGCCAACGCTGTCCAAGGCCGGGTTGGTGACCCGTGACGCCCGGGAAGTCGAGCGCAAGAAGGTCGGCCTGCACAAGGCGCGCCGCCGCAAGCAATTCTCCAAGCGCTAGGCGGCACTGCACACAAGGATTCGAGTCGGGGCCGCCCTTGAGGCGGCCCTTGGCTTTCTGGCGCACGACGGACGGGCGCGAGGCTGCCCAGGTCGTATTCCACTGTCATAAAGCGCGGTGCGCGGTGCTAGAATCAACGGGTCGAGAGGAATGGCCATGATCAAGATCGCCATCGTCGGCGGAACGGGGTACACGGGGGTCGAGCTGCTGCGCCTGCTGGAGGGACACCCCCAGGCGGAGGTAGTCGCGGTGACGTCGCGCCGGGAGGCGGGAATGGGCGTCGCCGAGATGTTCCCGAGCCTGCGCGGGCTCAAGCGCTTCGGCGGCTTGCGCTACGTCGGGCCGGAGGAGGCGAGGCTCTCGGGCTGCGATGTCGTCTTCTTCGCCACGCCGCACGGCGTGGCGATGGCCCAGGCCCGCGAGCTCACCGGTGCCGGCGTCAAGATCATCGACCTCGCCGCGGACTTCCGGCTCAAGGACGCAGCGCAGTTCGAGCGCTGGTACAAGATGCCGCACGCCTGCCCGGAGCTTCTGGCCGAATCGGTCTACGGGCTGCCGGAGATGCACCGCGAGGCGATCCGCAAGGCGCGAATCGTCGGCAACCCAGGCTGCTATCCCACCGCCGTCCAGCTCGGCTTCCTGCCGCTGGTCGAGGAAGGCGTGGTCGACGCGGAGCACCTTATCGCCGACGCCAAGTCCGGCGTTTCCGGCGCCGGACGCAAGGCCGAGCTCGGGCTTGCCTTCAGCGAGGCCTCGGACAATTTCAAGGCCTATGGCGTCGACGGCCATCGCCACCATCCGGAGATCGTCCAGGGACTGCAGGGGGTGAGCCGCGAGCGGGTCCAGGTCGTGTTCACGCCGCACCTGACGCCGATGATCCGCGGCATCCATGCCACGCTCTACGCGCGGCTCACCAAGCCCGCGGTCGACCTGCAGGCGCTCTACGAAGCGCGCTTCGCGGACGAACCGTTCATCGACGTGATGCCTTTCGGCAGCCATCCGGAGACGCGCTCGGTCCGCGCCTCCAACGTCTGCCGCATGGCCCTGCACCGGCCGGAGAACGGAGACATCGCGGTCGTGCTCATCGTCGAGGACAACCTGGTGAAAGGCGCCGCGGGCCAGGCGGTGCAGAACATGAACCTGCTGTTCGGGCTGCCCGAGACGACCGGCCTGCTGGCTCCTCCGGTGCTGCCCTGATGGCCCAGACCATGCGCACGCTGGGACGCCGGATGCGCCAGACATTCGGCATCAGCGCGCCGCACATGGCGGTGAGGACGCAGCTGTCCTGGCGCTGGCGGGTGCCAGCCGTCCTTGGCCTGATCGCCGTGATCGCGGGCATGTGGTGGTGGGGCTTCGACTTCGGCAAGTTCCTGGCCGGCTTCGATCGACGCGCCGCGGCCGGGCCGCAGCCCGTTGCGGGGGCGGACCAGACCCGCGACGAAACCGCCCAGCTTCGCAGCAAGGTCGTCGAGCTCGAGAGCGATCTCAACGTCGCCCGCGGCACGCAGGCGACGCTTTCGCGGCAGGCGCTCGAGCTTCAGAACGAGAACACGCAGATGAAGGAGGAGCTCGCGTTCCTGCGCAAGCTCTTCAGCGATACGGGCAAGCCCGGAGCCTTCACGATCCAGCGTCTTTCGGCCGAAAAGGAACACGACAACACCTACCGGTTCAGCATGCTGGTCGTCCGCGGAGGCAACCCGAGGGATGAGTTCACGGGACAGCTCGCGCTGCTTGCCAGCGTCGCCGCTGGCGGCCACAACCTGACGCTCACGCTGCCCGAGGATCAGCCGGAGACTGCGCCGGCCCTGACGCTCAAATTCAAGTATTATCAGCGTATTGAGGGTACTTTTCGCATTCCCGCGGGCGGGCAGCTGCGAAGCCTGCAGGCTCGGGTGCTCGAGTCGGGCCAGGCGGCACCCAAAGCCACGCGGAGCTTGAACCTCAGCTAGGAGGAACCCATGTTCCAGAAGAAGGCTGCTCCGCAGAAACGCATCGACAGCCTCATCGGGGCCGGGACGACGGTCGAGGGTGATGTGACCTTTACGGGCGGCCTGAGGATCGACGGCGCGGTCCGTGGTCAGGTGGCCACCGTGGACAACCAGCCCGCGACGCTCGTGGTGAGCGAGCAGGCAAGCATCGACGGTGAGGTGCGGGTCTCGCACGTGGTGATCAATGGCGCGGTCAGGGGTCCAGTTTTCGCCAACGACTACCTGGAACTGCAGGCAAAGGCGCGGGTCAACGGTGATGTGACCTATCGCACGCTGGAAATGCATGTCGGCGCGATCGTGCAGGGAAAGCTGATGCACGCCGAACAGGAATCGGCGGCGGTTGTAGAGCTCAAGCGGGCCAGCGCGGAATAGGCACCGGCCGCGAATGGTTGATCTCACCGCTTCCGTCTGCTAAGTTGGAGCAAGCGACTCAAGGAGCTTGGCAATGAACGCAATGACCGAAATGCCTGCCCCGCTCGTCTTCACCGACGCGGCGGCGACCAAGGTGCGCTCGCTCATCGACGAGGAAGGCAATCCCGAACTCAAGCTGCGGGTGTTCGTCACCGGCGGCGGCTGCTCGGGCTTTCAGTACGGCTTCACCTTCGACGAAGAAGTCGCCGAAGACGACACCAAGATGGAGAAGAACGGCGTCGTCCTGCTCATCGACCCGATGAGCTACCAGTACCTCGTCGGTGCGGAGATCGACTACCAGGAGGGACTCGAAGGCGCGCAGTTCGTGATCAAGAATCCCAACGCCACCTCGACCTGCGGCTGCGGATCGTCGTTCTCCGCCTGAACGCAGCAACACCATCCCCCGTTTCGCTTTGGGGCCGGCACCGAAGCGGCCGCTCGCGAGCATGTGCCCAGGTCGGCAGTTCCGAGCGGCGAGCTATGCGCGGTAGATCGCTCCCAGAATCCGGGGGCCTCGCGCGCCGGTGACGGTGGGCAGGTTGCCCGGTCTCCCCGCCAACGCTTCGCGGGCGAGCCAGGCGAAAGCAAGGGCCTCGATCTGGGTGACCGGGAAGCCCAGGGTCGCCGTCGTCGCGAGGCGGCGCGGACTGAGCGCCGTCTCGAGCTCCCGCAGGAGCGCGATGTTGTTCGCGCCGCCCCCACAGACCAGCACCTCGGCGGCGCCGCGACAGTGACCTCCGATCGCCTGGGCAATCGTCCCCGTCGTGAGCGCCAGCAGCGTCCGCTGCACGTCGGCAGGATCGAGGCGCGCCCCGGACTTCGACAGCCGATGCTCCAGCCACGCCATGTTGAATCGATCGCGTCCCGTGCTCTTGGGCGGAGCCGCGGCGAAATAGTCGTCGCTTTCGAGCTCGCCGAGCAGCCGCGCATCGATTCGCCCCGACGCCGCCCAGGCGCCGTCGCGGTCGAAAGGCGCGCCGGTATGACGCTCGCACCACGCATCGAGCAGCGTGTTGCCCGGTCCGGTGTCGAACCCGCGCACCGGCCCCTGCGGCGGAAGGTCGGTCACGTTGGCGATGCCGCCGATATTGACCACGACACGGTGCCGCTCGGCGGACGCGAACAAGGCGGCGTGAAGCGCCGGCACGAGCGGCGCGCCCTGCCCGCCCGCGGCGATGTCCCGGCTGCGGAAGTCGGCGACGACCGTGATCCGCGTCGCCTCGACGAGCCGGGCCGGGTTCGCGAGCTGCGTCGTGTAGGCCAGCTCCGGACGGTGGCGCACGGTCTGGCCGTGGAGCCCGATCGCCCGAATCTCGCTCGGCGCCACGGCCGCGCGTTCCTGGACCGCGGCGACCGCCGCGACGCAGCAGTCCATCAGCGCGTTCGCCGCGAGCGCGGCGCGGTGTATCTCGTCTTCGCCGGCACGCTGCAGCGCGTTCAGCGCAGCGCGAAGCTCCGGCGGAAAGGCAACGTGAACCGCAGCCACTGACCGCGGAGCGGCGGACAGGTCTGCGAGGACGGCGTCGACGCCGTCGACGCTCGTCCCCGACATCAGCCCGATGTAGTGCTCCGCCACGAAAATGGGGCTCCGGCGCGCTCGCGAACGCGAGGAGCTTCCCGCGAACGCCGGCCTACTCTCCTCCGGCGAGCACGATGCCCCGGCCGAGGCTCAGCTCTTCGGAGAGCGGCGTCATCATCGCCAGGTAGCTCGGGCGCTCTTCGGGCGGCACCGGCTCGCCTTCGGGGAGCGCGACGGTCAGCGGGTTCATCTGCACGTTGTCGACCCGGAACTCGTAGTGCAGATGCGGGCCGGTCGCCCAGCCGGTCTGCCCTACGTAGCCGATCACCTCTCCCTGGCTGACGCGCTTGCCCGCTCGCAGGCCCGGGGCGAAGCCGGAGAGATGCGCGTACACCGTCGTGTACTTGGCGCCGTGCTGGAGCATCACGACGTTTCCGTAGCCGGTCTGCTGCCCGGCGACGGTCACGATGCCCTTGCCGGCAGCGTGAACCGGCGTTCCCGTGGGAGCGGCGAAGTCGACGCCCTTGTGCGCGTGCCAGGCCTGGAGAAAAGGATGAAAGCGGGCGAGCGAGAACCCGGAAGTGACGCGCGTGAAGCCGAGCGGCGAGCGCAGGAACGCCCGATGCAGGCTTCGACCGGTCTCGTCGTAGTATCCATCGCTGCCATCGGGGGTGCGCCATAGGAACGCGTGGTAGGCGACGCCGTTGTTGACGAATTCGGCGGCCACGATCCGCCCGCTGCCCTCCGCCACCCCGTCGATGCGGCGCGATTCGTAGAGCACGGTGAAGCGATCGCCACTGCGAATATCGTGGTGGAAATCGATATCGGCGCCGAAGATGCCGGCGAGCTGCGAAGTCACGGCGTCCGGCACGCCGACCGCATCGGCCGCTTCGAAAAGCGAGTTGCGGATAAGGTTGGAGCGCAGCACCAGATCCACCGTCGCGACAGGAGCCTCGGTCCGAGCGACGAAGGCCGGTTCGTCGGCCTTCACGCGCGAGACGTCGAGGACCTCTCCGCTCGCAGCCTGCGCGCGCAAGGCCAGCAGGTGCCCTTCGCCGTCGGCGAGCGCGCGCAGCGACCGGCCGGGCTTCAACGCACGGAGCAGGCTTGCGCCGGACCCGGTACGCAGGAAACTCTGCGCGGCGGGGTCGTCGACGCCGAGGCGCGCCAGCATGCTGCCGAGCGTGTCGCCGCGGCGCACCTGCTCCTCGCGCCAGTAGCCATCGCTCGAAGCGGGAACGTAGATCGCAGGAGCCGCGAGATCGCGCACGATGCGCTCGGTCGACACGGGCTCGAGCGTCGTGTTCGGAGCAAGCCCGAACGCGGCGAGGATGCCGGCAAGCATCAGGGCCGTCGCGACGGCGAAGCGCAGGATGCCCCGGCCAATCCCGGGTCCCGCTCCGCTTTGCGCTAGAATCCGCAACTTTCCCGCTCCTCCGATACGCTCGCCTGCCGCAACGCGGGGCGCCGCGATTGTAGCAGACGATGCACGCGATGAAAGCCCGTTCCATCGACAGCGCCCAGCATCTCGCCGTGTTCAAGCGCGGAGCGGAGGAGCTTATCGTCGAGACGGAGCTCATAAGCAAGCTCGAGCGCGGCAAGCCGCTGCGCGTCAAGGAGGGCTTCGACCCCACCCGCCCCGACCTGCATCTCGGACACACGGTGCAGTTCAACAAGCTCCGCCAGCTCCAGGACCTGGGCCACCACGTGATCTTTCTCATCGGTGATTTCACCGGCATGATCGGCGACCCGACGGGACGCAACGTCACCCGCCCGCCCCTGTCGCCGGAAGAGCTCGCCGCGAACGCGCGCACCTACACCGACCAGGTCTTCCTCATCCTCGACCGCGATCGGACCGAGGTCGCGTACAACTCGAAATGGCTCACTCCCCTCGGCGCCGACGGGATGATCCGCCTGGCGGCGAAATACACCGTGGCGCGGATGCTCGAGCGCGACGATTTCGCCAAGCGATACCGCGAGGGTCAGCCGATCGCGGTCCACGAGTTCCTGTATCCCCTGGCGCAGGGCTACGACTCGGTGGCGCTCCACGCCGACGTCGAGGTCGGAGGCACCGATCAGAAGTTCAATCTGCTCGTCGGGCGCGAGCTGCAGCGCCACTACGGCCAGGAGCCGCAATGCATCCTGACCCTGCCGCTGCTCGAGGGGCTCGATGGCGTCAACAAGATGTCCAAGTCGCTCGACAACTATGTCGGGGTGACCGAGGCGCCGGGGGAGATGTTCGGCAAGCTCATGTCCATCTCCGACGAGCTGATGTGGCGCTATTACGAGCTGCTCTCCTTCCGCCCGATGGAGGAGATCGCGGCGCTCAAGCGGGAGTGCGCCCAAGGACGCAACCCGCGCGACGCGAAGGTGATGCTCGCGCAGGAGATCGTGGCACGCTTCCATTCCGCGAGTGCGGCCGAAGCCGCGCTGGCGGAATTCGAAGCGCGCTTCAAGGCCGGGGCGATGCCCGAGAGCATGCCGGCGGTCACGCTGCACAGCGCCGGCGCAGGACTCGCCGTGGCGCAGCTCGCCAAGCAGGCGGGGGTCGTCGAATCGACCAGCGAGGCGCTGCGGCTCATCGCCCAGCGTGGCCTCAAGCTCGACGGCGAGGTCGTGATCGACAAGGCGCTCGTCGTCGCCGCGGGTTCGACCGTCGTCGTCCAGGCGGGCAAGCGCCGCTTCGCGCGGGTGACGGTGCTCTAGAGCCGCGGGCCCATCCCGGGATTGCCCGCGACACCGATGAGCCGCGGGCGGCTCGGCCGGCGCGCGACGATGGTCTTGCGCGCGCGGAGGTGACGGGAGACCACGTCCCACACCGGTTCGCCGGCGAGGACGTCGGCATCGTCGGAGACCGAGGCCCAGCCGGCCACCTTGTAGCGCTTGCCCGCTTCGAGCGGGATGCCGCCCACCCGGAGATCGCCGATGCGCGCGCCGATCCGCTCGTTCGGCGCGCAGCTGTAGCTGAGCCCGCCGACGCGCACCATGTCGCCGCCCTGCTGGTAGTACGGATCGGGATTGAAGAGGTTGTCGGCGACGTCCTCGAGAATCGCCTTGATCGCCTCGCCCGTGAGCGCGTTGACAGTCACGTAGGGATAGCTGATCGCGCACTGGTTCATAACCTGCTCGAAGCTGATGGCGTCGCCGGGCAGGAGCGTGGTCCCGAAGCGGAATCCCGGCGAGAACGCTATCTCGGCGTCCTTCTCCTCGCGCAGGGCGTCGAGGATGACCTCGTCGAAGCTGCCGTTGAAGTTGCCGCGCCGATAGAGAACGCCTTCTGTCGTCGCGAGCCGCTCGCCGAGCTTCTGCGCATGCGGCGCGCGCAGTCGCGCGACGAGCTCCGCCATCGCGGGGTCCGCGGGAAGCAGGTTCGCGAAGACGGGCAGCAGCCGATAGCGCAGGTCGGAAAGCCGACCGTCCCTGACGTCGAGGTCGACGACGGCCAGGAACTTCCCGTTGCAGCCCGCGTTGGTCACCCAGGTCGTGCCGCCGCGGTTCGCGACCGGTATCGGCGCAGGAACCCCGTCGTGCGTGTGCCCGCCGAGGATCAGGTCGATGCCCGAGACGCGCGAGGCGAGCTTGAGATCGACGTCCATGCCGTTGTGCGACAGCAGCACGACGAGCTGCGCCTTGCCCCGCACCTCCTCGACGGTGCGCTGCAGCTCTTCCTCGCGGATCCCGAAAGTCCACTCGGAGACGAAGCGGCGGGGATGAGCGATCGGCGTATACGGAAACGCCTGCCCGATGATCGCGACCGGCGTGCCCGCGGATTCGCGCACGACGTGCGAGGCGAAGACCGGGTCGCCGAAATCGGCGGTGCGCACGTTCTGGGCGACGAAGTCGATCGAGCCCTTGAGCTCGCGCTCGACGGCGTCCTTGAGCCGCTCGGCGCCGTAGGTGAACTCCCAGTGCCCCGTCATCACGTCGACGCCAAGGAGCCGGGTCGCCGCGATCATGTCGCTGCCCTGCGTCCAGAGCGCGGTCGCGGAGCCCTGCCAGGTATCTCCGCCGTCGAGGACGAGCGCACCGGGTCGATCCGCGCGCAGCCGCGCGATGAGCGCCGCGAGATGCGCAAAGCCTCCGACGCGACCGTAGACCCGAGCGGCATGGGCAAAGTCGAGCGAGCTGAACGCGTAGGCTTCGCGCGTCCCGGGGCGGACGCCGAAGCGCCTGAGCAGCGCCTCCCCCACCAGGTGCGGAGGCTTGCCGGCGGCTTCGCCGACGCCGAGGTTCAAGTCCGGCTCGCGGAAGTACGTCGGCAGCAGCTGCGCGTGGCAGTCGGTGAAGTGCAGCAGGTGCGCGTTGCCGAAGCGCGGCAACGCGTAGAACGACTCGGCGGCGCGCGTTGCGTCGGAATCGAGGGCGAGTCCGGCGGCGGAGGCCGACGCCAGGACATGCAGGAACTCGCGCCGGTTCACCGCGCCGACTATAGCACGCGCTCGGCGGCGTTCCCGGGTCGGCGCGCGGTTACTGATTCACCGGCGAGGCGGGGTCGAGCAGCAGCGCAGTCACGTCGCGGATCTGCTGCTCGGACAGGATGCCCTTGTAGCCGAACCGGGGCATGTTGGAGCAGGCGGCGAATGCCTCGGAGTTGTAGATCTTCGCGTAGGTGTACCTCTGCGCCTCGACCGTGTTCCCTCGCCGCTCGAGATAGCGGTACAGGCTCGGTCCGATCGTGCCGTAGGCCAGCTCCGACTTCGACACCTGGTGGCAAGCGTAGCAGTTCCCTCCGACCGGACCGCCGGGCTCGTCCGAGAACTGCCGCCCCCGGCCTTCCTGGGCGATCTTCTCGCCGTTCTTCCAGTCGCCGACGAGCTTGCCGTCCGCGGGATAGCGCACCGTGGCGAGGTTGGCGGCCTCGATCTTCGCCGCGGCATCGCGCGGCAGCGGCTTGCCCGCGGCGGCGCTGCAGCTGCGCTGCGTCTCGTCCTGGTCGAGCCGCTCGAGGCCCGCCTCCCCTGCGGCTTCGAACGAGTCGTGCAGCACCCTCGTGGTCCGGGCGGCGAGCTCGTCGTCGCCGGGAGTCGTGGCGCACCCGGGTACGAGCGCCGCGACAAGGATCGCCGCGGCTGCGTTTGCGGGGAAAGTGCGCCGGTTCACCGCTTGATGGCAGGAGCCGCGAACGGCGCGCCGTTGGCGTTGCGCGCGAGAAACACCGTGAGCGCGATGGCGGCGTCGGAGCCGAAGACGAGCTCCGGGAAACGCTGTTGGCGGAAGCAGTCGTAGAGGCGCCATTCGAACGTGCGCACCTCGCCCTGCGACACCCGGTACGCCGGCCATGTGGTGTAGGCGGCGCGCGCACCTTCGGGGGTCGTGAGGTCGGGCAGGTCCTGGAGCCGGATCCGCTTGCCTTCCTCGCCGTGGCAGGTCGCGCAGGCGAAGTCGTGCGTGCCGCCTCGATAGTAGAAGAGCTTCTCGCCGATCCGGTAAGCCTCGATCTCCTTCGGATGGGCGAGAGGCACGTCCATCTTTGCACCCTGCGACTCGGAGCTCACGTAGGCCGCGAGCGCCTCGAGGTCGGACCGCGCCCCGCTCCCGTTGCCGAAGCGATTCTTCAGCGCTTCCGCGGCGGTCAGACCCTGCAGCGTCGTCATGCACCAGACGAGGCGCGACTCGAGGTCCTGGACGCGGTCGGCATCGGCGAAGTAGCGCGGCAGGCGGGCGTATGCGCCCTTCACGACCCCGGGACCCAGGCCCAGATCGCAACGCTCGAGCGAGGCGCGCTTCGGTCCCCGGGGCGCCTTCCAGATGCCTTCGCCCCGGGCCTCCCAGAGCTCGGCGGGGTTGCCGTCCTGCAGCGCCGCGCGGTACTTGGCGATCTCGTCGGTGGTCGAGCTCTGCGCCGCGAGCGCCGGGGCGATGCCCATCGCCAACAGCGCCACGCAGCCCAGGACAGCCTTCATGCAATCGTGGCTTCGTCGGTGCGCCTGTCGCCGCGATTGTCCACCCAGGTCACGGTGACCTTGTCGCCCTTCGCTCCGCCCTTGAAGCGAAAGGAGAGGAAGGGATTCTTCGATACCGCCGTGCCCCACTGCGCGGCGAGGACGGTCTTGTCCTTCCAGGTCACGGTGACGTTCTGGATGAACCACGCGGGAATCAGCTGGCCCTTGCCGTCCTTGCGCTGCCCGGTCTCCATCTCGTGGCTCATGAGGACCTTCACTTCGGTCTCGTCACCCATGAGCGCAGCGCGGATTTTCATCGGATCGCCCACGTCAGCCTCCGCAGCCGCCCAGCGTGACCTTGATCTCCTTCGTGGCGACGTAGTACTTGTCGGCCGCCCGCACCAGGGCGTAGATGTTCGAGGTCTGCGCCATCTTCACGCGCGTCGTGATCGCCGCCTCGGTTCCGGCCGGGATGTCGAAGATCGCGGCGAGCGGGTTGGGGTTCTTTTCGATCAGGATCGCGATCGAATCGGTCCCGGGAATGCTGCTCGCGATCCCGACCGGGACGACCGCGCCGTTCTCGGCGATCTCCGGAGTCTGGACGAACGCGATGTTGCCGCTTTGCGCGTTGTCGGCGCCGAGCGCCCTTCGGGCGTCCGCGAGCGCGTGCGTCTCGAACGCACCCCTGTTCCAGCTCTCCGCGGCCGCGGTGCCGGGTCTGAACCAGCCCGCGGCGGCGAGCGCGGCGAGCGCCGCGCCCGACTTGAGCAGCCTCCGGCGTATCTGCGTGTGATCGATCATGCGCGACTCCTGCCCGCGCATTCTACATTCTAATACGCGGACGCGCCTCGAGGGCGAAGGAGCGAGGGGTCTAGTGCAGGGTGGCGGAGGCGAAGAAGCGGACCAGCGCGCCCGACTTGAAGCGGAATGCGCCGTCGCCCACGTAGACGGCGCCGTCGAGCTCCTCGCGGATGAACATGAGCTCGGTCTGTCCGAGCTTCAATTCCATCACCACGTCCTCGGCGTTCGTCGACTCGTCAGGCACCCGCAGGTAGCCGGTCTCGAATACGATCCCGTTCACCTGCACGAACTCGGCGCCGCGCATCGCTTCGGTCAAAGGTATCGAGAGTGCCGCCATCGTTTTCCCGTCCATCCATTCGGGAGGACACAACCGTTAGATGAGGCCTTGCGGACGCGGTTCAAGCGCGCCGCTCAACTTAGGAGCGGGGCCGACACGCGGATGGACGCCGGACTACGAAGCCGCGACGAGCTCCCGCACGAAGTTGGGGAGCGCAAACGATGCCCGGTGCATGTCGCCGTTGTAGTACTGCAGATCGCGTATCCGCCGCTGCGCGATGCGGCGGTCGACTTCGAGCGGCGTGAGATACGAAGGATTGAGCGACGCCGAGGCGCTCGCCATCATCCACAGCCCGCCGTAGAGCGGCACGTTCACGAGATAGGGCACCACGACCGCGAACGCGGCGCGCAGGCTCGCGACGCCGGTGCGAATCCGGTCGGGATGCGCGACCGGCGAAGCGATATGCAGCGTCATCGCGCCGGTCGGGTTGAGGCGCATCGCGCAGGCGCGATAGAAGTCGGTGGTATAGAGCGGCTCCGAAGGGCCGCCCGGATCGGTGAGGTCGAGCACGATCAGGTCGTAGGTCTCGGTCGACCTTCGGACGTACGCGAGCCCGTCTTCGACCTTGACCGTGAGCCTCCCGTCCGCCAGCGCTCCGCGGTGCACGGTGCGAAAGTACTTCCGCGCGATGTCGATCACCGCGAGATCGATCTCGACCAGCGTCACCGACTTGATCGTCGGATACTTCAGGAGCTCCTCCGCCGAACCGCCGTCGCCACCGCCGACGATCAGCGCCTTCTCCGGCGCCGGGTGAGCGATCGCCGTCGTGTGAACGAGGTTCTCGTGATAGAAGAACTCGTCCTTCTCGGAGGTCATGAAATGACCGTCGAGGCGGAACAGGGTCCCGAAGGGGCCCGTATCGTGCACCTCTACGGTCTGGAACGGGGACTGAAAACGCTCGAACTCTCGGATCGAGCGGACGAAGAAGCCGGTATCGTCGGTGAGGTACTCGGTCAGCAGCCCGGGACGCACGTCGCCGCCGACCTTTTCCTCAGGCATCGCTTCCCCCGCGATGAATCGCCTGGAAGCGGGTGTGCTGCGGCGTCAGTGCGTCCTGGATGCTGCGGAAGAGCCGTTCGGCCTTGGCGGTGTTGTCGGTCGTGTAATTGCAGACGTAGACGTCGATCGTCACAAAGCCGTGCTCCGGCCAGGTGTGGATCGCGAGATGCGACTCGGCGAGCAGCACGGTGCCGGTCACCCCCTGCGGTTCGAACTGGAAGAAGCGGTCGCCGACGATCGTCATGCCGGACGCCTCGGAAAGGCGCAGACACAACGCACGCAGCGGCTCCGCGCTCGTCATCGCCGGCACTGCGGCCGGGCAGCCATACCATTCTCCGAGCAGATGGATGCCGTCCATTGTTGTACTCCCTCACCGGCATGGTGCCTGATTTCACTTCTGTAAAACTCGATATTATTGCCCAAAATCAGTGGCTGGGCGATAATTTTAGCGCTTTTCAGCAGCGCTTCGCAGGCGCGCAAAACGGCTCCGCGAAGCCCTTCCGATCGCCGCTCCCTTGGTCATGACTGCAGCACCCACCGCGATCAGTCGTAGCTCCGCGCCAGCGCCGGCAAGCGCCGACGCGACGCTCCTCGCCAATGCCATCCGCGCGCTGGCCATGGACGCGGTGCAAGCCGCCAACTCCGGCCATCCCGGCATGCCGATGGGAATGGCGGAGATCGCCGTCGCGCTCTGGCAGCGGCACCTCCGCCACAATCCCGCGAACCCGGACTGGCCCGACCGCGATCGATTCGTGCTGTCGAACGGCCACGGCTCGATGCTGCAGTACGCGCTGCTGCACCTGACGGGGTACGCGCTGCCGCTCGACGAGCTCAAGCGGTTTCGCCAGCTGGGCTCGAAAACGCCGGGCCATCCCGAGCGCGGCGCGACGCCGGGCGTCGAGACGACCACGGGCCCGCTCGGCCAGGGCCTCGCGAACGGCGTGGGCATGGCCCTCGCGGAACGGCTGCTCGCTGCGGAGTTCAATCGGCCCGGGCACGCGCTGATCGACCATCGAACCTACGTGTTTGTCGGCGACGGCTGTCTCATGGAAGGGATCTCGCACGAGGCCTGCTCGCTGGCCGGAACGCTGGGCCTGGGCAAGCTCACCATCCTCTACGATGACAATGGCATCTCGATCGACGGCGAGACCAAGGGCTGGTTTACCGACGACACGCCTCAGCGCTTCGCGGCCTACGGCTGGCACGTCATCCGCGACATCGATGGGCACGACGTCGACGCCGTGGACGCCGCGATCCGGCAGGCGCAAGGCTTCGCCGATCGTCCCACGCTGATCTGCTGCAAGACGATCATCGGCAAGGGCTCGCCCAATCGCGCCGGCACCGAGCTCGCGCACGGCCAGGCGCTGGGCGAAGCCGAAGTGGAGCTCACCCGCAAGGCGCTGGGCTGGAAGCATCCCGCGTTCGAGATTCCCGATGCCGTGTACGAAGCCTGGGACGCGCGGGAGCGCGGGCGTCGCCTCGAAGACGAATGGAACGACCGGCTCGCGCGCTACCGGGCCGCGCATCCGGAGCTCGCGGCTGAATTCCTGCGGCGCACGAGCGGTGCCCTGCCGGCGGCGCTGGACGCAGTCGCCGCCTCGCTCGTCGAGCGCCAATCCGCCAGGGCCGAAGCCGTGGCGACGCGCAAGGCGTCACAGCAGGCTATCGAGGCGCTCTCCCCGGCGCTGCCGGAGCTGATCGGCGGCTCCGCCGACCTGACCGGCTCGGTGCTCACCCACTGGTCGGGAAGCCGGACCGTCACGGCGACGAGCGCGGGCAACTACGTCTACTACGGCGTGCGCGAGTTCGCGATGAGCGCGATCGCCAACGGCCTGGCCGCGCACGGCGCCTTCATCCCCTACGTCGGGACGTTCCTCACCTTCTCCGACTACGCGCGCAACGCGGTGCGCATGGCCGCGCTGATGCGCCTGCGCGTGATCTTCGTCTACACGCACGATTCGATCGGGCTCGGCGAGGACGGTCCCACGCACCAGGCCATCGAGCACGCGTCCGCGCTGCGCCTGATCCCCCGGCTCGACCTCTGGCGGCCCTGCGACTCGGTGGAAACGGCGGTCGCGTGGCGAGCCGCGATCGAGCGCGACGACGGTCCGACGTGCCTGCTATTCACGCGGCAGAACCTGCCCTTCCAGAAGCGGGGCCCCGCCGAAACCCTCGCGATCGGACGCGGCGGCTACGTGCTCGCCGACTGGGGCGGCACGGCAGGCGCACGCGTGGTCATCATCGCGACCGGCTCCGAAATCGCCCTCGCGATGGGCGCCCGCGACGCGCTCCGCGCCGACGGGATCGCGGCCCGAGTCGTGTCGATGCCGTGCACCAGCGTCTTCGACCGCCAGGACGCGGACTACCGCGAGCGCGTGCTGCCGCCGGGGGTCGCCCGGGTGTCGGTGGAAGCCGGCGTGACCGACTACTGGCGCAAGTACGTCGGTATCGACGGAGAGGTGGTCGGCATCGACAGCTTCGGCGAATCCGCGCCGGCGAACGCCCTGTTCAAGCACTTCGGCTTCACCGTCGACCGCGTCGCCGCGGCCGCGCGGCAAGCGCTGGGCGCCCGTGACGCCGCTCGGGACGCGCGCTAGCGGGCGCGACCGCTTGCCTCCCAACATGCAGAACCAACCTCCAGGAATCGCAACATGACCCTCAGAGTCGCCATCAACGGCTACGGCCGGATCGGGCGCAACGTCCTGCGCGCGCACTACGAGGACGGCAAGAAGCACGATCTCGCGATCGTCGCACTGAACGATCTCGGCAGCCCCGACACCAATGCCCACCTGACGCGCCACGACACGGTGCACGGCCGGTTCCCCGGCAAGGTGGAGGTCGACGGCGACGCGCTGGTCGTCAACGGCGACCGGATCAGGGTGCTCGCCCAGCGCGACCCCGCCCAGCTTCCCTGGGGCGAGATGGGAATCGACGTCGTGCTCGAATGCACGGGCCTCTTCACCAGCAAGGCGAAGGCTTCCGCGCACCTCAAGGGTGGGGCGAAAAAGGTCGTCATCTCGGCGCCGGGCGGCAAGGACGTCGACGCCACCGTGGTCTACGGCGTCAACCACGGGACGCTCAAGGCGTCGCATACGGTCATCTCGAATGCGTCGTGCACGACCAATTGCCTGGCGCCGCTGGTCAAGCCCTTG
Source organism: Casimicrobiaceae bacterium (assembly GCA_035501595.1). GTDB lineage: Bacteria > Pseudomonadota > Gammaproteobacteria > Burkholderiales > Casimicrobiaceae > PALSA-1003. The sequence goes on from DATJVX010000030.1 coordinate 85,996, forward strand.
CACGACAAGATCGGCGTGATCACCGGCCTGATGACCACCGTGCACGCCTACACCAACGACCAGGTGCTCACCGACGTCTATCACGAGGACCTGCGGCGAGCACGCTCCGCGACGATGAGCATGATTCCGACCAAGACCGGTGCGGCCGCTGCGGTCGGCCTGGTCCTGCCAGAGCTCAACGGCAAGCTCGACGGTTACGCGATCCGCGTGCCGACGATCAATGTTTCGATCGTCGACCTGTCGTTCGTCGCGGCGCGGGACACGAGCGTCGACGAAGTCAACGCGATCATGAAGGCCGCCTCGGAATCCGGCCCGCTTGCCGGACTCCTGGGCTACAGTGACGGTCCGCTGGTGTCGGTCGACTTCAACCACGACCCTCGCTCGTCGATCTTCGATGTGACGCTGACCAAGGTGGCGGGCCGCCTCGTCAAGGTCTCGAGCTGGTACGACAATGAGTGGGGCTTCTCCAACCGGATGCTGGATACAACGATGGCGATGATGGCCGCAAAGTAGGCGTGGCACCATGACCAATTTCTTCACCGCTCACCCTGCGTCGGTCGGCGAGACTTACGGAGACCACCTCCGCTTCGCGCTGAGCTTCGGATCGCGGATGGCGCTCGGCGGTCTGGCGGCCATCGTCCACGCCGTGCTGCCGTTCCTGTTCGTCACGACCGCGAGCCGGGCGCTTGAGGATCTCAACGCGATGCGCGAGGGCGCCGGCCGCGCCCGCGCCGGATGATGCCCCGCCGGGGCAGCCTGCCATGACGTTCCGGCGTCTCGCCGACGTCGATGTCGCGGGCAAGCGGGTGTTCATCCGCTCCGACCTCAACGTGCCGCAGGACGATCACGGCGCGATCACGGACGATACGCGGATTCGAGCGTCGGTCCCGGCGATCCGCGAAAGCCTGGACCGCGGCGCCGCCGTGATGGTGACGTCGCACCTCGGGCGTCCGAGCGAGGGACAGTTCAGCGAAGCCGACTCGCTCCGCCCCGTCGCGCTGCGCCTGTCGGGGCTCCTCGGGATGGAGATCCCGCTGGTGCGCGACTGGGTCGACGGAGGTCTCTGGCTCTCGACGCTCGAAGCCGGTCGTGCCGTTCTCCTCGAGAACTGCCGCTTCAACAAGGGCGAGAAGAAGGACGACGAGGCGCTCTCCCGCAAGATGGCCGCGCTGTGCGACGTCTACGTGAACGACGCGTTCGCCGCGGCGCACCGGGCGGAGGCGACCACTCACGGCATCGCCCGCTTCGCGCGCGTCGCCTGCGCGGGCCCGCTGCTCGCCGGAGAGCTCGACGCACTTGGCCGCGCGCTCGCCGACCCGAAGCGTCCGCTGGTCGCGATCGTGGGTGGAGCGAAGGTCTCCACCAAGCTCACGGTGCTGAGGTCGCTGGCCGCCAAGGTCGACGCGCTGGTCGTCGGAGGCGGCATCGCCAACACCTTCCTTCTCGCGGCGGGCAACCGCATCGGCAAATCGCTCTCGGAGCCGGACCTGCTTGGCGAGGCGAAGGCGATCCTGAGGGAGTTCCCCGGCAAGCTCCCGCTGCCGCTCGACGTGGTCGTCGCCGGAGAATTCTCGGCGAGCGCCACGCCTCACGTGAAGCCTGCGCCCGCCGTCGCCGCGGACGACCTCATCCTGGACATCGGCCCCCAGAGCGTGCAGGCGCTGCGTTCGATCGTCGCCCGCGCCGGCACCATCGTCTGGAACGGCCCGGTGGGCGTGTTCGAATTCGACGCTTTCGCAGCGGGGACGAAAGCGCTCGCCGAGGCGATCGCCCGCTCCGACGCTTTTTCGCTTGCCGGCGGCGGCGACACCATCGCGGCGATCAACAAGTTCGGCGTCGCGAGCGGCATCGACTACATCTCGACCGCCGGCGGAGCGTTCCTCGAGTTTCTCGAAGGCAAGACGCTGCCCGCGGTCGCGATCCTGAACGACCGGGGCTCGACATGAGGCTTGCGAACTGATGGAACGCGCCACCAAGATCGTCGCCACGCTGGGGCCGTCGAGCAGCAGTCAGGACGTCCTCACGCGGATGCTCGCCGCCGGCCTCGACGTCGTGCGTCTGAATTTCTCGCATGGCACGGCCGCCGACCACGAACAGCGCGCCCGGCTGGTCCGCAGCACCGCGACCGCGCTGGGCCGCGAGGTCGCCATCATGGCGGACTTGCAGGGACCGAAGATCCGCGTCGGCAAGATCGCCGACGGCAAGGTGACGCTCAAGTCGGGCCAGGGCTTCATCCTCGATGCCGACTGCGAGCTCGGCAACGCGGAGCGCGTCGGGCTGGACTACAAGGAGCTCCCGCGGGACGTCGAGCCCGGAGCGATCCTGCTCCTCGACGACGGGCTCATCCGGCTGCGCGTCGAATCGGTGATCGGGAATCAGATCATGACCCGGGTGGAGGTTGGCGGCGTGGTCTCGAACAACAAGGGCATCAACCGCCTCGGCGGCGGTCTCACCGCACCCGCACTCACCGCCAAGGACATGGACGACATGAAGACGGCGGTCGCGATCGAAGCCGACTACGTCGCCATTTCCTTTCCCAAGAACAAGGAAGACATGTACATGGCGCGGCAGCTGCTGCGCGCGGCCGGCGGACGGGCGCTGCTCGTGGCCAAGATCGAGCGGGCGGAGGCGATCGCCGCGCTCGAGGAGATCATCGACGCCTCCGACGCGATCATGGTCGCGCGCGGCGACCTGGCGATCGAGGTCGGAAACGCGGCGGTGCCGGGGCTGCAGAAGCGGATGATCCGCCTCGCGCAGGAGCGCAACAAGCTCACGATCACCGCCACGCAGATGATGGAATCGATGATCGTCAATCCCGTGCCGACCCGCGCGGAGGTCTCCGACGTCGCCAATGCGGTGCTCGACGGAACCGACGCGGTGATGCTCTCGGCGGAGACCGCCACGGGCCGTTACCCGGTCGAGACGGTCGAGACGATGAGCCAGATCTGCATCGAGGCCGAGAAGTCCGACCAGCGCGAGCTCGATCGCGACTTCCTCAACCGCACCTTCACGCGCATCGATCAGTCCGTGGCGATGGCGGCGCTGTTCACGGCGAACCACCTGCGCGTGAAGGCGATCGCCGCGCTGACGCAGTCCGGCTCGACTGCGCTGTGGATGTCGCGCCACAGCGCCGGCTGCCCGATTTTCGCGCTCACGCCGGAAGTGACGGCCCAGCGCAGGATGGCGCTGTACCGGAACGTGCGCCCGCTCTACCTCGAGCAGAGCAGCGACCGCGAGGGCGTGCTCAGGGCCGCGGAGGACCTCCTGCTCGCCAAGGGACAGGTCCAGCTCGGCGACATGATCGTGCTCACCAACGGCGAGCCGATGGGGAAGTCGGGCGGGACCAATGCGCTGAAGATCGTGCGTGTCGGAGAGCACCGCTAGGCGCGCCGCGCCGTCATCCCTGCCGGTGCGCCACGCGCGTCGTTCACCAGGTCGCGAACATCGCGGCGACCGCCGCGGCCATCGTCCCGGTCGCGAGCCAGCCCAGCGCCTTGAGCGACCGCTTCGCGGTGAACCTGCCCATGACCTTGGGGTCGTCTGCGAGCAGCATCATGATCACCATGATGGGCACGGCGATCACGCCGTTCGCCACTGCGCTCCAGAACAGCGCCCGGATCGGGTCGATCGGCGAGAAATCGAGCGCCACGCCGCCGAGCGTCGCGAGTGCGATAATCGCATAGAACTCGCGCGCCTCGAGGAGCTTCAGGTCGAGGCTGCGCTTCCATTCGAAGCACTCCGCCACCGCGTACGCCGCCGAGCCGGCGAGCACCGGCACGGCGATCAGCCCCGTGCCGATGATGCCCAGCGCGAACAGCAGGAAGGTGAGGTTGCCGGCCAGCGGACGCAGCGCCTCCGCGGCCTGCGCCGACGTCGTGATCTCGGTCATTCCCGCAGCGTTGAGCGTCGCAGCCGTCGCCAGCATGATGCAGAACGCGACCACGTTCGAGAAGGCCATGCCGAGGTAGGTATCGATCTTGATCCGCCTCAGGTGCCCGTCGGCGCCGTCGGGAGCATGGGCGAGCGCGCCCGCATTCGGGTCGGCGTTGAGCTCCTCGACCTCCTGCGCGGCCTGCCAGAAGAACAGGTAAGGGCTGATCGTCGTCCCGAAGACGGCGACGACCACCGTGAGATAGTCGGCGCCGAGCGTGAAGTGCGGCGTGACCGTGTGCGCCACCACGAGGTGCCAGGGAATCCGGATCGTGAACAGCACCAGCACGTACGAGAGCAGCGCGAGGGTGAGCCACTTGAGGTAGCGCACGTAGCGTCGATAGGAGAGGAAGACCTGCAGCAGCAGGCACAGTATCCCGAACAGCACGGCGTAGGCATGCGGCGGGCCGCCGACCACGAGCTGGAGCGACTCGCCCATGGCGGCGATATCGGCGGCGATGTTGAAGGTGTTGGCGAGCACGAGAAGGGTCGCGATGCCGTAGACGATCGGGCGCGGGAAGCTGCGGCCGATGTTCGACGCGAGGCCGTGCCCCGTGACCCGGCCGATGCGCGCGCTCACGAGCTGGATGCCGACCATCAGCGGATAGGTGAAGACGATGGTCCACAGCGTGAGGAAGCCGAACTGGGCGCCGGCCTGCGAGTAGGTGGCGATGCCGGACGGATCGTCGTCCGCGGCCCCGGTGATGAGGCCGGGGCCGAGCTGGCGCATCCAGTCGCGTAGGCGTTTCATCGGCTCTCCGGCGGCCGGCCGAGTATATACCGCACGGTCTTCGACTCCGATGAAAAAGGCCCGCGTCTCCGCGGGCCTTTCGCTCTCCTCAGGAGGCGGTCAGCGGCCGCCGGTCGAGAGGCATCAGGGGAGCATGCTGTGGTCGTAGGTGCGGATATCCCGCTTGTTGGTTTCGGACAGGAAGAACGCACCGATGATCAGCGTCATGATCGCGACGACGATCGGATACCACAGGCCGTAGTAGATGTCCCCCGTCGCGGCCACCATCGCCGTCGCCGTCAGCGGAAGCATCCCGCCGAACCAGCCGTTGCCGATGTGATACGGCAGCGACATCGACGTGTAGCGGATCTTCGTCGGGAACAGCTCCACCAGGAACGCCGCGATCGGACCGTAGACCATGGTCACGTAGATCACCATGATCACCAGGATCAGCTCGGTCATGAACCAGTTGATCTGGCTCTTGTCCGGCGCACCCTTGTAACCCGCGGCCTTGAGCGTGTCCTCGATCTTCTTCTGGTCCCAGCCTTCGAGGCGGGTCGTGCCGATCGTCGTCACGACGGCCTGCCCGGACTCGGGCGGCAGCGACTTGAACGACAGGCCCTGCTTAGTGAGGAAGTCCTTGGTGCGGTCGCAGTCCGAGAACTTGCTCCAGGGACCGACGAATAGGTGGAACTGGCAGTCGGTCGCCGCGACCGTGATCGGGGTCTTCGCCGAAAATTCCTCGAGCGCGGGATTGACGTAGTGCGTGAGCCCCTGGAACAGCGGGAAGTAGGTGACCGCGGCAATCAGGCAGCCGGCCAGGATGATCTTCAGCCGCCCGATCCGGTCGGAGAGCCAACCGAAGAAGACGAAGAACGGCGTGCCGATCAGCAGCGAGACCGCGATCAGCGTGTACGCCGAGACGTAGTCGAGCTTGAGCGTGATGGTGAGGAAAAACAGCGCATAGAACTGCCCCGTGTACCACACCACGCCCTGGCCCGCGGTCGCACCGAGGAGCGCTAGAAGGACGTACTTGTTGTTGGGATACTTGAAGAAGCTGTCGGTCAGCGGCGACTTGGAGCCCTTCCCTTCGGACTTCATCTTCTGGAACACCGGCGACTCGTGCAGCTTGAGCCGGATATAGATGGAGAAGACCAGAAGGACCAGCGACACCCAGAACGGGATCCGCCAGCCCCACTCGGCGAAGCTCTTCGCATCCATGTTGCTGCGGCACAGATAGATCACTAGCAACGCCAGGAACAGCCCGAGCGTCGCCGTGGTCTGGATCCAGCTCGTGTCGTAGCCGCGCTTGTCGTGCGGCGCGTGCTCCGCGACGTAGGTCGCCGCTCCGCCGTATTCGCCGCCGAGCGCGAGGCCCTGGACCAGGCGCAGCGTCACCATCAGGATCGGCGCTAGCCAGCCGATCGAGGCGTAGGTCGGCAATAGCCCCACGAGGAAGGTGGATCCGCCCATGAACACGATGGTCACGAGAAAGGTGTACTTCCTCCCGACGAGATCGCCGACCCGCCCGAAGACCAGGGCGCCGAACGGGCGCACGAGGAAGCCCGCGGCATAGGCGGCGAACGCCGAAAGCAGGGCGGCGGTCTGATTGCCCGAAGGGAAGAACAGAGCGGCGAAGAACGGCGCCAGGACCGCGTACAGATAGAAGTCGTACCACTCGAATACCGTGCCGAGCGACGAGGCGAAGATAACTTTGCGTTCCTCGGTGCCCATGCTCGCGGGCGAGCCTTCGTCCACGAGCGTCTTGCGCTTGACCTGCTCCATCGTCTCCTCCCTAAGGTTCGCGATCCAAAGGTACGCTGCGCGCCGCGCTTCGCGGGCTGGCACTCGCCGCGGTCCGCGCACGTTACCCCGAGCATTGCAGCGGAGCAATGTTATCCCAGCTACCCGTTGCGCGATATGTATTCATCGCGTCGCGGTACGATATTGCAGCGCAACAAGATATATCTCCTGCCCGTCGCCGCGGCGAGCCGCTCGCGCTCGTCGACATCCCGATCCGCCGGCTGACACGACCTCGAGGCGTGCATCCCGCGCCCGCCTCGATCCGCGGCTCGGAAGCGCGCGAGCGCGATGCTCGCGCAGACGAGGGAACCGCCCACGCGTTGGAGGGAGCCCGCGCGATGGGGTAGAGTGGCCGCGTGACGGCCGCGGACGCGCTCCGTTGATCATCGCACTCCTCTCCGACATCCACGCCAACCTCGAGGCGCTCAACGCATGCCTCAAGCATGCGGCCGAAGGCGGTGCGGAGCGCTTTGCTTTCCTCGGGGACCTGGTGGGCTACGGCGCCGACCCGCAGGCGGTCGTCGACATCGTCGCGGCGCACGCGGCGCACGGCGCGATCGTCATCAAGGGCAATCACGACGAGGCGATCGAAAAGACGCCGCGCTACATGAACGATTCGGTCCGCGCGGTGATCGACTGGACCCGGCAAGCCCTCTCGGACGAGTGCAGGGCTTTCCTGTCGGCGCTGCCGCTCGAGGTGCACGAGCAGGACGCCTGCTTCGTGCATGCCTCCGCGGCCGCACCCGAGCGCTGGGACTACATCGACAGTCCCGCGGCCGCTCACCGCTCCATCGACGCGGCGCAGGCAACCTATACCTTCTCCGGCCACGTCCACGATCAGGAGCTCTATGTCGAGGCGCGGCCGGGCAAGGCCTCCGTGTTCCGGCCGATCCCCGGGAGCCCGGTGCCGATCGGTCGCCATCGTCGCTGGCTCGCGCTGGTGGGCTCGGTGGGGCAGCCTCGTGACGGCAATCCCGCAGCGGCGTATGCGCACTTCGATACCGAGCGCGAGCAGATCACGTTCCGACGCGTTCCCTACGATCACTGCGCCGCGGCGGCGAAGATCGAGCGAGCCGGCCTGCCCCTGTCCATCGCCAACCGCATCGCCAAGGGCGTATGAGCGGGCCGCCCGCCGCGCGCTATGCCACCGGCACGGAGCTGGACGGCTTCACGCTGGGGGAGCGCATCCACTCGGGCGCCATGGGGCATATCTTCCGCGTCACGGGACGCGACAGCGGCTTTCCGATGATCGCGAAGGTGCCCCGCGTCGGCCCCGGAGAATCCGGCGAGGGCATCATCAACTTCGAAACCGAAGCGATGCTGCTGCCTGCGCTGTCGGGTCCCCACGTGCCCCGGTTCGTCGCCGTGGGAAGTCTTTCGCGAACGCCGTACCTCGTCACCGAATGGATCGACGGAGAGAGCCTGGGACAGCTGCTCGAGCGAGGCCGGATGAGCGCGTCGGACACCGCGCGCGTCGGCGCGGCGGTCGCCGACGCCGTGCACAGCCTGCATCTGCAGGACGCGATCCACTTCGATCTCAAGCCTGACAACGTGATCCTCAAGGCCGATGGCACGGCGGTGCTCATCGATTTCGGGATCGCGTTCCACGCCCACTTCCCCGATCTGCTCGCCGAGGAACAGCGCTTCGCGGCAGGCTCCGCACCGTACATCTCGCCGGAGCAGGTGCAGCGGATGCGCTCCGATCCGCGCAGCGACATCTTTGCGCTGGGCGTCATACTCTACGAGATGGCGACCGGCGAGTTGCCCTTCGGCGAGCCGTCCACGATGGCTGGATTGCGCGACCGGCTCTGGCTCGACCCGGTGCCGCCTCGCGTGCACGCACCCGACATTCCGCCGTGGCTGCAGGAGATCATCCTGCGCTGTCTCGAGCCTCGGCCCGAGCGGCGCTACCAGTCGGCAGCGCACATCGCGTTCGATCTGCGCCATCCCGAGCAGGTCGCGCCGACTCGCCGCGCCACCAAGGCAGCGCAAGCCGGCGTCCTCGAGCAGGCGCGACGCTGGTGGCTGAGCCGCAACGCGCCGCCCGCCCCGCGCAGCTTGCCGAAGTCGCTGGTCGCCTCGTCGCCGATCATCCTGGTCGCGGTCGATACGGGGAATCCTGACGACGAGCGTCAGCCTGCGCTTCGACGCGCGACCGCGGATCTGCTGTCGCTCTCCTCCGAATTCCGCCTGATCTGCGTATCGGTGATCGCCCGCGCGGTCGCCGCGGAGCGATCCGGCGAAAGCGGAAGCTCTTCGGGGGTCTATCTAGAGCACCTCGCGCGGCTGCGGCACTGGGTCACGCCGCTGGGGCTGCCGCCGAAGCGGCTGTCGCTGCATGTGATCGAATCGGCCAATCCGGAGAACGCGCTCCTGGATTTCGCCGCGAACAACCACGTGGACCTGATCGTTCTGGGCGCCCCGCAACCCTCCGAGCGGGGTCTCGCCTGGTGGCGCTCGGCGGCCTCGGGCGTCACCGCCAACGCGCGCTGCAGCGTTCACGTCGTGCGGATTCCGGAGCGAGCCGCCGGCTGAAGCGGCCGGCGCCGGAAAGCGCGCCTCTAGCGCGGCGCGGCGCAGAGCGGCAGCGAGAGGGCCTGCAGCACCGTCCCGCTAGCCTCGTCCTCCACGAGCGCCACGACCGACAGCGCCCCGGCATCGTCGGGCAGCGCCAAAACGAGGTGCTCGCTCGCCTCGCCGCCGGCATCGAAGCGGGCTTCGCCGGCGTGCCATTGGCGCACGACATGATCGTGGGTGAGTCGCCGGCCGGCATTCTCGCCGGCTTTCACGTCGCTCGCGAGGCCGTCCTGGACCAGCGCGACCGCGATCGCCGCATGCGCGCGATCACGTGCCTCGCCGATGCGGGCGCGCACGTCGATCGTCGCGGAACCGCGCTCGGCGGGGGCCGCGATCACCTCGATCTTCGCGCGCGCCGGCATGGCGTTGATCGCCGCGATGGCCGCCGCCGGCTGACCTGGCTCGCGCCACGAGAAATCCTCGCCCTGCAGGAGCACCTGCGGTGTGTAGACGAAGGCTTCGCGCTGCCGCAGGGCCTGCTGGTGCTGCCGCGCGGTGTAGGCTGCGCTTCCGAAGCGGTCGCGCCAGCCGAGGCGATCCCAGTAGTCGACGTGGAACGCGAGCGCCACCGCGTGGCTCGCGTCGGCGCCGCGTCCGAGCGCCGAGAGCCAGCGATCGGCAGGAGGGCAGCTGTCGCAGCCCTCCGAGGTGTAGAGCTCGAACAGCGCGACTTGGCGGTCGGGGCTGCTCGCCCGGCACTGCGCCGCCACCGCCAGCGGCGACGTCGCGATCGCCCCGGCAACCAGTCCGGCCAGCCATGAATGTCGATTCGTCATGTCGCTCCCGTCGAGACCGAGCTTCTCTCCTTGGTCGTCGCGGCCCGGTGCCGCCTTACGGATCGTGAAGCGCCGTGCGCTGTGTTAGCATGCCGTGACAGCCGCTCTGCGACGTCGGGCTCGCGCAACGGGGGAGATGAGTCATGGGCATCATGAGCATCATCGGAATGATCGTCGTCGGCTTCATTGTCGGTCTGCTCGCGCGATTCTTCTACCCGGGAGCCGTGTCGATGGGCTTCTGGATGACGGTCGCGCTCGGCATCGGCGGCTCGCTCGTCGGCGGCATCATCAGTAGTCTGTTCTGGAGAAGCCCCGAGGGCAAGTTCCACCCGGCGGGCTGGTTCTTGTCGCTGATCGGTGCGCTGATCCTGCTCTGGGCGTACCTGAACTTCGTCGCCAAATAGCGCCTTCCGGCCCGCGCTCGCGGGTCCTCCGGCGGCGTCCCGGCCGCCGAATTTCGCGCCCGAATTTCGACGACGGGCGCTTCGGGCCGCACCTATAATCGGCTCATGTCCAAGCTCACCCTGCCCTCACCCGACGTGATGTACCGGGCGCTGCTCGATCATGACCCGACGTTCGAAGGCATCTTCTATGTCGGCGTCGCCACGACCGGCATCTTCTGCAGGCCGACGTGCCGGGTTCGCACGCCCATGCGCAAGAACGTCGAGTTCTTCCCGTCTGCGAGCGCCGCGCTGCACGCTGGCTTCCGGCCCTGCCGGCGCTGCCGCCCACTGGAACGCGGAGGGACCGCTCCGGCGGTGGTGGAGCGCCTGCTTGCCGAGGTCGAGTCCGAACCCACGGGGCGGCTGCGCGATGCGGATCTCGAGCGTCGCGGCATCGACCCTTCCACGGCACGGCGCGCCTTCAAGCGCTACTGCGGCATGACCTTTCAAGCCTATCATCGCGCGCGACGCATGGGTCTCGCCCTCGCCGGCGTGCGCCAGGGGAAATCCATGCTCGACCTTCAGCTCGATCAAGGCTTCGAATCCGGCAGCGGCTTTCGCACCGCTTTCAATCGCCTCCTCGGCACGGCACCGAGCCGCGCGCACGGCGTCGACTGTCTCTATGCGCGCTGGATCGAAACGCCGCTCGGACCGATGCTCGCGCTCGCCGACGACGGCGGACTCGCTCTGCTCGAATTCGTCGATCGCCGCGGGCTCGAGCGAGAGCTCGAGACTCTTCAGCGCAAGCTCAAGCGCGCGATCCTTCCCGGCCCGCATCGCTATCTCGACCAGATCGAAGCGGAGCTCGAGGCCTACTTCGCCGGGCGCTCGCTCGCGTTCGAGACGCCGATCGCGGTCGGCGGGTCGCCGTTCCAGAACGCGGTGTGGAAGGCGTTGCTGACGATCCCGGCAGGGACTACGCGTTCCTACGCCGACATCGCTACCGTCGTCGGCAAGCCCGCGGCGGTCCGCGCCGTCGGCCGCGCGAACGGCGACAACCCGCTGTGCCTGATCGTGCCCTGTCATCGGGTCATCGGCGCGGACGGGACGCTCACAGGCTACGGCGGCGGCCTGTGGCGCAAGCAATGGCTGCTCGACCACGAGCGCGCCCATGCGGGTCTGCGTGGTCAGCTGCCGCTCGGGGTGGAACGCGAGCCGCGGGCCGCGCCCGCGCGAGTCCGCGTCGGGTAAGCCATGGCGGCATCGGACGTCGTCCGGCTCCTCGTGCTGGCCGGGCTCTGGGGCGGCTCGTTCGCCTTCATTCGCGTCGCGGTGCCGGCGCTCGGCCCGCTCTGGCTCGCATTTTCCCGAGTCGCGCTCGCTTTCGTCACGCTGCTGGCCGTCGCGCTGCTGCGGCGCGACGTTCCGCCACTGCGCGAGCGCTGGCGGGACTATCTCGTCGTGGGGACGGTGAATTCCGCCCTGCCCTTCGCGCTCTACGCGTTCGCCGAGCAATACGTGAGCGCGTCGACAGCGGCGATCCTCAACGCCACGAGCCCGTTCTTCGGCGCGCTGGCTGCCGCGCTGTGGCTCAAGGAGCCGCTGACGCTGCGACAGCTCGCGGGCATGGGCCTGGGCATCGGCGGCGTGGCCTGGGTCGTCGGCTGGCAGGCGGGAGGCTCCGGCGAGGGGGCGTGGCTCGCGACGCTCGCGTGCCTCGGCGCCGCGCTCTGCTACGGCATCGGCGGGGTCTACACCAAGGTTCGCATGCGCGAGATTCCCAGCCATGCGATCGCGCTGTACAGCCTCCTCGCGGCCACGCTCGTGCTCGCGCCTGCGGCCGCCGGAGGCGCTCTGCCGTCGCCACCGAGTGCACTGGTGGCCGTGAACGTGCTGGCGCTGGCGGTCGCTTCGACGGCCTACGCCTACCGGCTGTATTTCCGCCTGATCGCCAACGTCGGCCCGACGCGCGCGCTGACCGTGACCTTCCTCATTCCGCTCTTCGGCGTGCTCTGGGGCGTGGCGCTCCTTGGCGAGCCGCTCACGCGCGACATGCTCTTCGGCGCAATGCTGATCCTGGCCGGAACCTGGCTCACGATGCGGGGCAGCCGCCCGCAGACTCCGCCTCGCGCAGAGCGCGCGAACGCTCAGACGAGCTCGGCTGCCGGGCCCAGCACCTGCGTGCGCAGCTCGCGATAGCGCGGCAGCGTCGGCGGATACACGCAGATGTATTTGACCTGCGCGGCCTGAAGGCAGCGCTGTTTGATGATCTCGAGCTTCTGGTCGCGCGGGTTCTGCACCTGCTCGGGCTCCTTGGCATCGACGATCGCGACGATGGTCATATCGCGATCGCAGACGACGAAGCCGACGTGCTGGTTGGCGATCTTGCGGAACGCGCGCAGCCTCTCCATCCCCTGCGGACCGATCTTGACCTGGAGGACGTCGGCGAGGCGCACGCGGGCGAAGATCTCGTGCCTGGGAAACGCGGCCTTGAGCAGCAGATAGACGACGTTCTCGGCCTTGGAGAGGAACCGCGGCCGGAGCAGGTAGAGCCCCGGAACCTCGGCGCTCGACAGCAGCCGGGTCGTCTCGCCCTCGGTCCACTGGGCCGCCGTGCTCTGGGTGTCCGCGCCGAGCTGATCGGGCCGCTTTTCGTCGCGGCTCCGGCGCATCAGCCCGACGAGCACGAACACGATCAGCGTGCCGATGGCGAGAGCGAACAACATCCCCGAGGTCATGCGAGCGGGCTCCTCTCCCTCCTGGTCCGTCGCGCCTCGCAATCGCGGTGCTTGACGTCGTCGGCGCGTCGCGCACCAGCGCCGGACGCGGAAACGGCGTCAAGTCTAATGCATTTTGCTTCGCCCCGGGGGTTCCCGGTCCGCTCACCGCTAGAATGGCGGGCGTGCGCCTCGCGAGTCAGCCGCTGCAGCGCCGGTGTCGGGCGTCCCTGCTCGCGTTCGCCAGCGCGCTGTGCTTCGGCGCTTCGGCGGCCCAGGGTGTCTTCACCGTGAACCAGCCATGGGTCAAGCCCGGTGTCCGGTCGACCGAGGCCTACATGGTCCTTACGAGCAGCGAAGCCGCGAGCTTGCTCGGGGTGCGCTCGAGCGTCGCCGGAGAAGCCCGGCTGCGCGGGCCCGAATCGACCGCGGTGCCCGCGCTGCCCCTTCCCGCCGGACGATCGGTATCGCTCAGGCCCGGCGGAGCGCGCATCACGCTCGAGCGTCTCGTCCGCCCTCTCAAGCTCCGCGATCGCGTCGCGCTGACTCTGATCGTCGAGACCGGCGACGGCGTGCGCCGCGAGATTCCGGTCGATGCAGAGGTCCGGAACGATTCTCCGGTGGAGGCGGAGCTTCGCGCGCATCACCGCTGAGGCCGCATCGGGCGCGCAAAGCGCGCTTGCCGGCGTGGCGACGGTTCCCTAGAATGCGTCGTCGCCTAGAGGACAGTTCTTCAAGGGAGCGCGACCGGCGCATTCTTTTGCGCCGCTCATTTCCGGGCAGCCTATGAGGATCCGACGCTTTCGCCGTGCCGGCGGGTCGATTCGTGCCGGAACGCTGGCACTGCTGCTTGCCGGAGCACCCGTGCTCGCGGCGGCGAGCTCGCTCGCGCCCGACGGGCTCGACTTCACCGGCGGCTACGGCGACAACATCGCGATCTACGGCATCGGGGTTCGCTGGGACTCGATCTGCGCCTGCGCGCCTCTGAAGAGCGCCGGGATCGACCTGCGGCTCGCCGCTCAGGTCGCCTACTGGCGAGGCCACGAGCATCCGGCGAGCAACAGCTCGATCTGGGATTTCGGCCTGACGCCGATTTTTCACTGGTCCGGTCCCGACGTCGCGGCGATACGCCCGTTCCTGGAAGCCGGGATCGGCGCGCACCTCATCTCGGAGACGCGCATCAATACGGAGCGGGGGTTCAGCACGGCATTTCAGTTCGGCGAAATCGGCGTCGTAGGCTTCGGCTTCGGAGACAAGCATCGCTACGAGGTCGGGGCGCTGGTCCAGCACGTCTCGAACGGAGCGATCAAGGAGCCGAACAACGGCCTCACCTACTTCGGAGCCGTGTTCCGCGTGCCGCTGCAATAGGCGGTTCGGCGCCGGAGATGACGACGGCCCGCATTCGCGGGACCGCGAAAGACGACGCCCCGCTTTCGCGGGGCGTCGTCTTTTCGACAGCGATTGCCGGGCTTGCCGGACTTACATGTCCATGTCGCCCATGCCGCCCATCCCGCCCATGCCTCCGCCAGCCATCGGCTTCTCGTCCTTCGGCAGCTCGGCCACCATGGCGTCGGTCGTGAGCATCAAGCCGGCCACGGACGCCGCGTTCTGCAGCGCGAAGCGCGCCACCTTGGTCGGATCGAGCACGCCCATCTCGACGAGATCGCCGTATTCGCCGGTCGCGGCGTTGAACCCGAAGTTGCCCTTGCCTTCGACGACCTTGTTGAGCACGACCGAGGGCTCGTCGCCGGCGTTGCCGACGATCTGCCGCAGCGGCTCCTCGAGGGCGCGCAGCACGATCTTCATGCCCGCTTCCTGGTCGGGGTTGCTGCCGCTCATCTTCTTCAGGTTCGCCCGCGCGCGCAGGTACGCCACGCCGCCGCCGGCCACGATGCCTTCCTCGACGGCCGCACGCGTCGCATGCAGAGCGTCCTCGACGCGGGCCTTCTTCTCCTTCATCTCGACTTCGGTCGCCGCGCCGACCTTGATCACCGCCACGCCGCCGGCGAGCTTCGCCACGCGCTCCTGCAGCTTCTCCTTGTCGTAGTCGGAGGTCGCTTCGTCGATCTGCACGCGGATGTTCTTGACCCGCGCCTCGATCGCCGACTTGTCGCCCGCGCCGTCGATGACGGTCGTGTCTTCCTTGGCCACCTCGACCTTCTTCGCGCGGCCGAGGTCCTTCAGCGTCGCGTTCTCCAGCTTGAGCCCCAGCTCTTCCGCGATCACCGTGCCGCCCGTAAGGATCGCGATGTCTTCGAGCATCGCCTTGCGGCGATCGCCGAACCCGGGCGCCTTGACCGCGACCGTCTTGAGGATGCCGCGGATGTTGTTGACCACCAGCGTCGCGAGCGCTTCGCCGTCGACGTCTTCCGCGATGATCAGCAGCGGCCGTCCGGCCTTCGCGACCTGCTCGAGCAGCGGCAGGAGATCACGGATGTTCGAGATCTTCTTGTCGTGCAGGAGGATGTACGGATCCTCGAGGACCGCGACCTGCTTGTCGGGATTGTTGATGAAGTACGGCGAGATGTAGCCGCGGTCGAACTGCATGCCCTCGACCAGCTCGAGCTCGTTCTCGAGGCCCTTGCCGTCCTCGACCGTGATCACCCCTTCCTTGCCGACCTTCTCCATCGCGTCGGCGATTGTCTTGCCGATCGACTCGTCGGCGTTGGCCGAGATCGAGCCCACCTGGGCGATTTCCTTGCTGGTCGTGCACGGCTTGCTGATCTTCTTGAGCTCCTCGACCGTGGCGATGACCGCCTTGTCGATGCCGCGCTTCAGATCCATCGGGTTCATGCCCGCCGCGACGTATTTCATGCCCTCCGCGACGATCGACTGCGCGAGCACCGTCGCCGTGGTCGTGCCATCGCCGGCGACGTCCGAGGTCTTGGACGCAACTTCCTTGACCATCTGCGCGCCCATGTTCTCGAACCTGTCCTTGAGCTCGATTTCCTTGGCGACCGACACACCGTCCTTGGTGATCGTCGGGGCGCCGAAGCTGCGCTCGAGCACGACATTCCGACCCTTCGGGCCCAGCGTGACCTTGACCGCATTGGCCAGCACGTTGACCCCGTTCATCATCCTGTCGCGTGCGCTATCGTGAAAGCGTACGTCCTTGGCTGCCATTTTCCTTAGCTCCTAGATGCTTGTGATGTTGACCGGTGAATTGCGCCCGTCTTCAGGCGATGACGCCGATGATGTCGTCTTCGCGCATGTGCAGCAGATCCTGCCCGTCCATCTTGAATTCCTGGCCGGAATACTTGCCGAACAGAATCTTGTCGCCGGGCTTCACACCCATCGCGACGAGCTTGCCGCTGTCGTCGGTCTTGCCGGGACCCACGTAGAGGATCTCGCCTTGCGACGGCTTCTCGGCCGCCGTGTCGGGGATGACGATGCCGCCCGCCGACTTGCGTTCTTCCTCGAGCCGCTTGACGATCACCCGGTCGTGTAGAGGACGAATCTTCATGTTAGTGCTCACTCCATGGAAATTTGTATCGAACAATCGCATGGCCTGCCCGCCCTGTGGGCGAAGGCAAGGTACCTGAACTCTGCGCCCTGTTAGCACTCTTTCTGAGCGAGTGCTAATAATAGGGGAGAAGCCGCGCCAAATCAAGCCGCTGGGGAAAAAAAGGGGCGAGGGCGAACCGCCAAGCAAGGGGCAGGCCCAGGCGCGCGCCCATGGGCCGTGTGCTAAGGTGTCCTGGCAGCGCCGGGCGGGGAGCTCGTTGTTCGTCGAGCTTCGGGGTAAGAGAGGGCGCGCAACCCAAATCGGAGCCTCAGGGCGGGTCTGCCGACGGGTGCCCCGGAGGCTGCTCCAGGAGCCAGAGGAGGATTGACGATGGCCAACGAGTCGACCGCAAGCGTACCCGCGATCCCGCCCGTCCCCGCCGCTCCGGAGCCTCGGACGGTCGCGGCCGGCCGGGGTGTTTCGTGGTGGATCGAAGGCTGGCGCCTGTTCACGCCGAGCGTCGCGAACTGGTTGCTGATCTCGCTCGTGCTCTGCGCCGCGGCCCTGATCGCCAGCGCCGCCGGGACCCTTCCGGTTCTCGGGCAGCTCATCGCCCTGGCCGGCGAGGTGCTCTGGCCGCTGTTCATCGGCGGGCTCATGGTCGGATGCCGCGCGATCGATCGGGGCAACCCTCTGCTCTTTGCCCATCTCGTCGCGGGGTTCAGCCAGCGCGCGGGCGCGTTGCTGAAAGCGGGCATCATCTACACCGTGCTGCTCGTCGTCATCTCGGTGGCGATCGGCGGGATCATGATCGCAATCTTCGGCGTCTCGATTCTCGGCGTGATCACCGGCTCGACCGACTGGACGCAGGAGGGAATCGCCTTCAGCAGTGCGGTGGTCGCGGTGCTGCTGGGCTTTCTGTTCTTCCTGCTGCTTCTGGTGCCGCTGGTAATGGCGATCTGGTTCGCACCCGCGCTGATCATGCTCGGCGGAATGGACGCGCCGCAGGCGATGAAGGCGTCGTTCGCCGGCTGCCTGCGCAACGTCGTGCCCTTTCTCGCGTACGGCGCGATCGGGATCGTCCTCGTGATCGTCGCTTCGATCCCCTTCGGACTGGGCTGGCTTGTCCTCGTGCCCGTCTCCGTCACCTCGATCTACGCGTCGTACTGCGACATCTTCGAGGACAGGGACAGCGGCTGACCGGAGGCGCGTCGAGCCGGCGGCGGCGCGTCGCCTTGAGGCCGCACGCCAGGGGCGTGCGGGCGGATCCCACGGAATCGGCCGATCAGTTCGGCGGCGGGTGACCGGCGAGCGCAGCGCTGACCCGCGCGGTCACCGACCCCGGAGCGCTGCGGCGAACGAACCAGCGAAGATGCGCGGTGTCGCCCGCGTGATCGAAGCCGTACGGTCCGAGGAGATGCTGCACGACGGCGGTGTAACGCGAGCCGCGGGGAATCCGCAGGACCCAGGTCTTCTTTCCCGGCGGCGTGGCGAGCAGCGCCTCGACGAGCGCTCGTCCATGGCCGTCGCCGCGACGCTCGAACTCGAGGCCGGCAAGCCAAAGCTCGTAGCCCCCTTCGAGCGCACGGAAGAGCCCGAAGCCAACCGGAGGCGAGCCGCTGTTGCGATCATCCGGCCAGAATACGTAGCCGGGCACCGGCACCGACTGGACTTGACCGGTGTTCGGATCTTCCTCGACGAAATAGCCGCTGACCAGCGCGCGCTTCAGCCGCGCGAAGAATTCGACCGCTCCGGGCGCATCGGCGGCGAGCGTCCGATCGAAGCTTCCCTCCGCCGCACCCTGGCGAATCAAGGAGCGCAGCAGCGCCAAGTGTCCCACGTGTGCTGGAACGAGCACGCCAGAGAGGAGGAACGACGACGAGCTAACTTAACGTGCGTGGTGGGCGACAGCTTGTCAGACTTACAAACGGGCCCGGCGGACCCATGAACGGTTGCAGCCGCGTGGCGAGGCCCGGCACTAGCTCTTCATGTGCACGACAACGTTACGCGACACAACTGACTTCGCCACGGATGGTCGCGGCTCCTAGTGCGCGCGATCCCAGTTCGGCCCGACGCCGACGTCGACGACCAGCGGGACCTCGAGGCTCGCCACCGCCGCCATCAGCTTCGGTAGCTCCGCTCGCAACCGCTCGATCTCGGCGTCGGGAACCTCGAACACGAGCTCGTCGTGGACCTGGAGCATCAACCGCGCGCCGAGCTTCTCGCGGTCAAGCCACGCCTGCACCGCGACCATCGCCAGCTTGATGAGATCCGCCGCCGTGCCCTGCATCGGCGCATTGATCGCAGCGCGCTCGGCGGCCTGCCGCCGCGGACCGCCGCCGGCGTTGATGTCGGGCAGCCACAGGCGCCGCCCGAAGACCGTCTTCACGAAGCCCTCCCTGCGCGCCAGCTCGCGCGTGCTTCGCATGTACTCGGCGACGCCCGGGTAGCGCGCGAAATAGCGATCGATGAACTGCTGCGCCGCGCCGCGCTCGATCCCGAGCTGCGCGGCGAGGCCGAACGCGCTCATCCCGTAGATCAACCCGAAGTTCACGGCCTTGATGTAGCGGCGCTGATCGGGGGTCACCTCCGCGATCGGCACGCCGAAGACTTCCGCCGCCGTCGCGCGGTGGACGTCCTCGCCCGCCTCGAACGCGCGGCGCAGCGACGCGTCTCCCGAAAGGTGCGCCATGATCCGAAGCTCGACCTGCGAATAGTCCGCGGAGAGCAGTGCATGGCCGGGCGGCGCGACGAAGGCTTCGCGGATCCGCCGTCCCTCCGCGGTGCGCACCGGTATGTTCTGCAGGTTCGGATCGGTGCTCGCGAGCCTTCCGGTGACCGCCGTCGCCTGCCCGAAGCTCGTGTGGACCCGGCCCGTCCGCGGATTGATCATCTGCGGCAGCTTGTCGGTGTAGGTCGACTTGAGCTTCGACAAACCGCGGTGCTCCAGGACGAGCTTCGGCAGCGGGTAGTCGGCCGCCAGCCCTTCGAGGACGTCCTCGTCGGTCGACGGCTGCCCGGTCGCCGTCTTCTTGACCACCGGCAGCTTCATGCGCTCGAACAGGACATCGCCGAGCTGCTTCGGAGAGCCGAGGTTGAACGGGCCGCCGGCGAGCTGGAAGACCTGCTGCTCGAGCGCGACGAGCCGCTCGCCGAGCTGCCGGCTCTGCTCGGCCAGCAGGCGCGCGTCGACGAGAACGCCGTTGCGCTCCATGCGGAAGAGCACTTCGCGCGTCGGCATCTCGATCGACCGGTACAGCTGCTCGAGCTCTGTGTCGGCGGCGATGCGCGGGGAGAGAAAGCGATGCACCTGGACCGTGACGTCGGCGCGTTCGGCCGCATACTCGGCGGCGCGCTCGACGGGCACCTGATCGAAGTCGATCCGGTTCGCGCCCTTTCCCGCGACTTCGTCGTAAGCGGTGATCCTCACGTCGAGATGGCGGGCAGCGAGATCGTCCAGATCGTGCGAGCGATGGGACTCGAGAAGGTACGATTCCAGCAGCGTGTCTTCCTGCGCGCCGGCGAGCGCGATGCCGTGGTTGGCGAGCACGTGCTGGTCGCGCTTGAGGTCGTGCCCGAGCTTCTTCGCCCGAGGGTTCTCGAGCCAGGTCTTCAGCCGCGCGAGGACCGCCTCCGCCGGCAGGCTCGCCGGCGCCCCCGCATAGCGGTGCGCGAGCGGCACGTACGCCCCCCGCCCGGGCTCGATCGCAAACGAAACCCCGACCAGGCTCGCCCGCATGGGATCGGAACCGATCGCGTGCGTGCCGAAGCTTGCGAGAGCGGCGCGCTCGACGGCGGCGAGCCACGCGTCGAGGGCCGCGGCATCGAGCAGCGCTTCGTAGCTGCGCTCGGGTCTCGGCCGCGGTTCGGGGCGGACCGCAGCCCCCGCTTCGTCCGACGGCGGCAGCGCGGCCGAGCCTTTTCCGGTCTCGATGTCGCTGATCCACTGCCTGAACTCGAAGCGCTCGTAGAGGCCTCTGAGCGCCTCGGCATCGACGGGACGAAGCGCCAGGTCGCCCGGCCCGAACGGCAGCTCGCAGTCGGTCTTGATCGTGAGCAGCTTCTTCGCCTGCGGCAGCCAGTGGAGCACGGAGCGCAGATTCTCGCCGACCACGCCGCCGATCTCGCCCGCGTGCGCGACGACGCTCTCGAGCGTACCGTACTGCTCGAGCCACTTCGCCGCGGTCTTCGGGCCGACCTTCGCGACCCCGGGAACGTTGTCGATCGCATCGCCCGTGAGCGTCAGGAGATCGAGGACCTGATCCGGACGGACGCCGAACTTCGCGACGACACCGGCCACATCCAGCTTTTCGTTGCTCATCGTGTTGACCAGCGTCACGCGAGGAGTGACGAGCTGCGCGAGGTCCTTGTCCCCCGTCGAGACCAACGACTCGATCCCGAGCGATTCGGCCCGGCGCACCAGCGTGCCGATGACGTCGTCGGCCTCGACGCGCTCGACCATGATCAGCGGCCAGCCGTGGGCGCGGATGAGCTCGTGCAGCGGAGCGATCTGCGCGCTCAACGGATCGGGCATCGGCTGGCGGGTGGCCTTGTAATCGGGATACCAGTCGTCGCGAAACGTCTTTCCGGGCGCATCGAAGACGACCGCGAAGTAATCCGGGTTGCCGTCGACTACCAATCGGCGCAACATCGCAACGACCCCTCGAATCGCGCCGGTCGGCTCGCCGCGCGACGTGCGCAGATCCGGCAGCGCGTGGAATGCGCGATACAGGTAGGACGAGCCGTCAACCAGGATGAGCTTCGGCATGATTCCGACCAGCAAGATTCCCGAGGTGATCGACCCTCAGGCGATGTACTCGACCAACGGGCAGGAAGCGTGGAGGGTGCTCGGCATTATGGCAGAATTCGCGATCGCGACCGAGCGCCTGAACGGCGTGCGTCCGGCCGTGAGCCTGTTCGGGAGCGCGCGAATCAGGCCCGATCATCCCTACTATGGCAAGGCGGAATGGATCGCGCGCCTGCTGTCCGACGCCGGATTCGCGGTGATCTCCGGCGGCGGTCCGGGAACGATGGAAGCAGCCAATCGCGGCGCGTTCGGCGGTCGCTCGCCGGCGGTCGGACTCAACATCCTGCTTCCGCACGAGCAGAGCGGCAACGAGTTTCAGGACGTCTCGATCGACTTCCGCTATTTCTTCGCGCGCAAGATGATGTTCGTCCGCTTCGCGTCCGCTTACGTCGTGATGCCCGGCGGATTCGGGACGATCGACGAGCTGACCGAATGCCTCACGCTGGTGCAGACCGGAAAGAGCCGGAAGATCCCGATCATCCTGGTCGGCGCAGAGTTCTGGAAGGGCCTGCTCGACTGGATGCGCGACAAGCTCGTCGGCGAAGGAATGATCGGCGCCTCGGACATGGACCTGATGCAGGTGATAGACGAGCCCGAAGCGATCGTCGAGGCGATCTTCGACTACTACGAGACCCGGGGCTTCCAGCCGACGCGCGCGGAACGCGACAAGATGTTGAACCTCTAAGCTACTGTCGCAATCCGCGGCGTCGCCGCCATTTGCTAGAATGGCAGCTCGCCCGAGATCTCGCCCAATGCGTCATTGCCTTGCCATGCTCGCCGGGGTGCTCGTTGTCGGGATCGCGCTGACAGCGGCGGCGGAAAAAGCACCGCCTCCGCCCGACCTCCAGCCGTTGCCCGAGGCGCCCCCTCCGCCGCCCGAGATCGCCAACGATCCGGACCTTCAGCCGCAGGTCACGATCATCCAGCGCGAGCACGAAACGGTCGAGGAGTACCGGGTCAACGGCAGGTTGACGATGGTCAAGGTCACTCCGGTGCACGGACGGCCGTACTATCTCGTGGCCAACAGCGACGGGACGTTCATCCGTCGCGACAGTCTCGACACGGGGCTGCGGGTCCCGTTGTGGGTGCTGTTCTCCTTCTGAGCTGAGCGCCGAACGAGAGGGATCGCAACCGCGCCGCGCGCGGTCGCGCTGGAGAATGTCGGTCTACACCGCCGTCACCGCCGAGGAGCTTTCCGCGTGGCTCACGCGCTACGCGCTGGGCACGGTTCAGGCCTTCGAGCCGATCGCCTCCGGCATCGAGAACAGCAACTACTTTCTCACCACCGAGAAGGGCCGCTACGTCCTCACGCTCTACGAGCGCCTGCCTCCGGACGAGCTCCCGTTCTACCTCAATCTGATGGCGCACCTTGCCCGCGCCGGCGTGAAGGTTCCAGCGCCGGAGGCGGATCGCACGGGCGCGCTGTGGAGCTTTCTCAACGGCAAGCCGGCCGGGCTCGTCGCGCGCCTCGACGGGGCGCCGGTCGAGGATCCCGACGCCGAGCACTGCGAGGCCGTCGGCCGCGCGCTCGCCGAGCTTCACCTCGCGGCGAGATCGTACCGCGGGCGGCTCAACAACCGGCGCGGCCCGGGCTGGTGGCGGCAGGCCGCGCGTGCGGTGCGCGCGCAGCTCACGGCGGAGCAGGAGGCACTGGTCGCCTCCGAGCTCAAGTACCAGTCGGGGCTCGCCAAGGCGCGATTGCCGAGGGCGGCGATCCACGGCGATTTGTTCTGCGACAACGTGCTCTTCGTCGGCAACGACGTGTCGGGAATCATCGACTTCGGCTTCGCGGCCACGGACGCTCTGGCCTACGATCTCGCGATCACGGTCAACGACTGGTGCCTGCAGCCGGACGACGCCCGCTCCGGCCATCTCGACCCGGCCCGCGTGCGCGCGCTGGTCGGCGCCTACGACGCGCTGCGACCGCTCGGCTTCGAGGAGCGCGCGCTATGGGGTCCGCTGTTGCGCGCCGCGGCCTTGCGCTTCTGGCTGTCGCGCCTCTACGACCTGCACATCCCGCGAGCCGGCGAGCTCACCCACGCGCACGATCCGCAGTCTTTCGAGCGCATACTGAGGAGCCGCGTCGCCGCCGAGCCGCGCTTCCCTGACCTGTGAACCTTTCCGACGCGCCATCCTCCGGC
This sequence comes from Casimicrobiaceae bacterium, assembly GCA_035501595.1. GTDB lineage: Bacteria > Pseudomonadota > Gammaproteobacteria > Burkholderiales > Casimicrobiaceae > PALSA-1003. The sequence continues at coordinate 109,305 of DATJVX010000030.1, forward strand.
ATCGCTTTCGTGCGCCGCGACGCTCGCCGCGGCCTGTTCTGGTTGCGCCGAGCCTACGCGATGTTCCGCGCCGCACCGCTGCCGTGGCTTCTGCTGCTGGTCGTCTACTATCTGCTGGTCGCGCTGGCGGAGCTCGGCCCCTGGCCCTCGCTGGGCAAGCTCGCGGCCTCCATCCTGAAGCCGGTCTTGACAGTGGGGTTCCTCGCCGCCGCGTGGAGCCAGGAGCGCGGCGGCAGGCCCGCGTTTCGCGACCTCTTCCGAGGCTTTCGAAGCAATCTCTGGGCGCTGCTGCCGCTCGGCCTGGCTTTCTTTGCGGGGATGATGCTCGCGGTCTGGGCAACGTCGCTCGTCGACGGCGGCGCGCTCGTGGCCTGGCTCTCCGGCGGCGACGAGCCGGACGAGGAGATGCAGACGAGCGGCCGTCTGCAGCTCGCCTTCCTGTTCGGCGTCCTGTGCGGCCTGCCGACGATTCTCGCGCTGTGGTTCGCGCCCGCGCTGGTCGTCTTCCACGACGCCGGACCGTTCCTCGCGCTCAAGACCAGCCTGCGCGCCGCGCTCGTGAACTGGCGGCCCGCGAGCGTGTTCGGGCTGGCCGTGCTCTTCTACGGCGGCGTGCTACCCGCGCTCGGGGCGACGCTCGCCAGGACCGTCGGAGATACGGCAGGGGCGGTCATCGGGATCGGCGTCGTCTTCCCGTACATGCTGGTTTTCCTCGCGACTTTCCAGATCGCCGACTACGTCGCCTATCGCGACGTATTCCATCCCGACGAGCCGCCGGCCGTCGGCGGTCAGGCCGGCTGAAGCTTCGCATATTCGATCGCCAGCCACTTCACGCCGGCGTCGCGGAAGTTCACCTGGACCCGCGCATCGGTGCCGCGGCCTTCGGCGTCGATGATGATCCCCAGCCCGAACCTCGCGTGCTTCACGCTCTGACCGATGCGCCAGGCCGGGGCGCTGCGCGCCTCGTAGCCCCCGGATTCCGCCCTCGGCGCGCGCTCGGTGCTGTCGACGCGCTTCGCCGAGAGCCAGCGCACCAGCGCCGCGGGAACCTCGTCGAAGAATCTCGACGGCACGTTGTAGCGAAGCTGCCCGTGCAGCATCCGGCTCTGCGCGTGAGTCAGGTAGAGGCGCCTTCGGGCGCGCGTGATGGCGACGTAGGCGAGGCGACGCTCCTCTTCCACGCCGTCGTACTCCGAGAGGCTGTTCTCGTGCGGAAAGATGCCCTCCTCGAGCCCGCTCACGAAGACGGTGTGGAACTCCAGGCCTTTCGCGGCGTGCACCGTCATGAGCTGCAGCGCGGCGCTTCCCTCGGTGGCCTGCGTCTCGCCCGCTTCGAGCGCCGCGTGCGCGAGGAAAGAGGTCAGCGCGTCGCCGGTCTCGGCCTCCGCTTCGCCGGCGACCTGGAGCGCCGCCTCCCGCACGAAGCCCTCCGCGGCGTTGACGAGCTCCTCGAGGTTCTCGACGCGCTCGCGGCCGTCCTTCCCCGCCGCGTAGTGAGACCCGAGCCCGCTCCCGTCGATCACGTGCTCGACGATCTCGCCGAGCGCGAGCCCCTGGGTCGCGACGCGCATGGTCTCGATCAGGCGGACGAAGGCCGCGAGACCGGCGCCGCTCTTCCCGGCCACCTTGGTCGAGCACGCGGCCTGCCACAGGCTGGTCCCGGCGAGACGCGCGTGATCCTGCAGCGTTTCGAGCGTTCGCGCTCCCACGCCGCGCGGGGGAAAGTTGACCACGCGCAGGAACGCGCCGTCGTCGTCGGGAGCGGCGAGAAGGCGCAGGTAGGCGAGCGCGTGCTTGACCTCGGCGCGCTCGAAGAAGCGCATCCCGCCGTACACCCGGTAGGGCATCGCGGCATTGAACAGCGCGTGCTCGAGAACGCGCGACTGGGCGTTGGACCGGTAGAGCAGGGCGATCTCCGCGGGCGAGACGCCTTCGTCGACGAGGCCTCTGATGACGTCGACGATGAATGCCGCTTCGTCGAGGTCGCTCGGCGCCGCGAAGGCCCGTATCGGCTCGCCTCGCGCGTCCGCGGTCCACAGATCCTTTCCGAGCCGGCTCCGGTTGTGCCGGATGAGCGCGTTCGCGGCGTCGAGGATGTGGCCGTGGGACCGGTAGTTCTGTTCCAGCTTGATCAGCTTGACCGGCGCCTGCGGCGTGCCGAAATCATGCTCGAAGTGCTGCATGTTGGCGACGTTCGCGCCGCGGAATGCGTAGATCGATTGGTCGTCGTCGCCGACCGCGAACACCGCCGCATCGCGGCCGGCGAGCAGCCTGAGCCAGCGATACTGCAGCTCGTTGGTGTCCTGGAACTCGTCGACCAGCAGATGCGAGAACCGGCGCTGGTAGTGCTCGCGCAGTCGCTCGTGCCGGGTGAGAAGCTCGAAGCTGCGAAGCAGGAGCTCGGGGAAGTCGACCACGCCTTCCCGCGCGCAGGCCTCCTCGTAGAGCGCGAAGTGCTCGACCTGGCGCCGCGTGAACTCGTCCTGCGCCTCGACCTGGTTGGGCCTCCGGCCGCCCTCTTTCGAGTCGTTGATCAGCGCCTGCAGCTGCCGCGGCGGAAAGCGATCGGCGTCGATGCCGTGGGTGCGATAAAGGCGCTTGATCAGGGCCAGCTGATCCTGCGTGTCAATGATCTGGAAGAGCTGCGGCAGCCCGGCGTCGCGATAGTGCGCGCGGAGCATCCGGTTGGACAGCCCGTGGAAGGTGCCGATCCACATGCCGCGGATGTTCACGGGAGTCAGCACGGAAAGGCGGGCGAGCATCTCGCGGGCGGCCTTGTTCGTGAACGTCACCGCGAGGATCGACTGCGGGCTCGCTTGTCCCGTCGCGAGCAGCCACGCGATCCGCGTCGTCAGCACGCGCGTCTTCCCGCTGCCGGCTCCGGCGAGAATCAGCGCCGAGCCGTGCGGCAGCGTCACCGCGGCGAGCTGCTCGGCGTTGAGATCGCTTAGGAGCGGGGAAGACATGCGGATCGACGGAACGCAGCCCGATTATAGGCGAACCGCGCTGCGCATTGAGAATCGCCGCCGATTTGAATAGACTCTCCGCCCGTGGCGCGCACGCTGAGAATCGTCGGCATATCGATGATCCGGAACGACGCGGATATCGTCGAGGCCTTCGTGCGCCATACGCTGCGCCTACTCGATCATCTCTTCGTGATCGTCCACTGCCCGGAGGACGGCACCGACGAGATCCTCGGGGCGCTCGGAGCCGAAGGCTTGCCGATGACGCTCGTCATCGACGACGAGCCGGCGTACCTGCAGGCCGAGCGTCTCACCTGGCTCGCGCGCCGCGCACACGCCGCGCTGCCGTCCGATTTCGTATTCGTCCTCGATGCCGACGAGTTTCTCGTCCCCGACGAACGCCAGTCGATCGAAGCCGCGCTCGGCTCCCTGCCGCCGGACGTGCCGGCCGCGAGGCTCGCCTGGCGCACGTTCGTGCCCACGGCTGAGGATGCTCCAGGCGAGATCAATCCGCTGCGCCGGATCCGGCACCGGCTTCGCGACGAGGCTACGATCGAGAAGGTCGTGCTGACGCGGGCCTTCGCGGACGATCCTGCGCTGGTTCTCGATCAGGGCAGCCACGGCCTGCTGCGCATCGGCGCGCCCGCCGCGCGCCTTCCCCTGCCGGCGCTCGCGGGCATCGGGCTCGCGCACTACCCCGTGCGCTCCGCCGCCCAGATCGCCAACAAGACCATCCTGGGCTACCTCGCGCTGCTCGCCGCAGGTCGTCCGCACGCCGAGGAGCGGAGTCTCGCGACGCACTGGCGACGCTGCTACGAGGACATGGTGCTGCGCGGCGCCACGCAGGGCATGAGCGAGCAGCAGATGGTCGCCTGGTTCCACGGCCGGCAGGTCCAGTGGCGGAGGGACGACTTCGTGTGCGATCCGACGCGCGCGCCGGACGAGCTCAGGTACGCGCATCTCGTGCGCAACGACAGCTACGCGACGCTCGCGCGATTCGCCGAGCACGTGATCCGCAAGCGGCCGGCGGAGCTCAACCGCATGCGCTTCGAGCGGCCTTTCCGGCCCGGCGCGCCGACCGGCCGGTTTCGTCCCTAGATGCGCTTCGATCCCGCGTCGTTCGTGCCGTGGATCCGCTCGGCGGCTCCGTACATTCACGCGCTGCGCGGGAAGACGCTGGTGATCGCCTTCGGCGGCGAAGTCGTTGCCGACGAGACCTTTCTCGGCATCGTCCACGATCTCAACCTGCTGCACAGCCTGGGCATCCGCCTCGTCGTCGTTCACGGATCGAGGCCGCAGATCGAGGCGATCCTCAAGCAGCAGAACATCGCGAGCCGCTATCACCGCGGGCTGCGCATCACCGACGCGGAGACGATGGACTGCGTGCTCGAGGGCATGGGCCACGCGCGCAGCCGCATCGAGGCGCTCCTGTCGCTGGGCATCGCCAATTCGCCGATGGCGGGTGCGCGCATCCGCGTCGTCGGCGGAAACTTCATCACGGCGCGGCCGATCGGCGTCCTCGACGGGATCGACATGGGGCTGACCGGCGAGGTGCGCCGCATCGACATCGAGGCGTTGCGCCAGCGCCTCGACGACGGCGACCTGGTCCTCGTCTCCCCTCTCGGCTATTCGCCCACGGGCGAGATCTTCAACCTCGCGCTCGAGGAGGTCGCGACCCAGGTCGCGGTGCGGCTGTCGGCGCACAAGCTCATCTTTCTCATGGAAACCGACGGCGTCCGCAACGGGCGGCGCCAGCTGCTGACCGAGCTCTCGACGCGGCAGGCCGAGGACCTGCTCGAGCGCGGTGCCAAGCTCGCTCCCGACGTCCTGCACTACCTTCCGTGCGCGGTCCGCGCCTGCGACAACGGCGTCAAGCGCGCGCACCTGATCAGCCGGCACCGCGACGGGGCCCTGCTGCTCGAGCTCTTCACCCGCGACGGCGTGGGCACCATGGTCGCCGCCTCGCCGCTCGCGCACCTGCGAAGCGCCACGATCGACGACGTCGGCGGCATCCTCTCGATCATCGGGCCGCTCGAAGCGGAAGGTATCCTGGTGCGCCGCTCGCGCGAGCGCCTGGAGGTCGAGATCGAGCGCTTCGTCGTGGCGGAGCATGACGGCGCGATCGTCGGCTGCGCCGCACTCTACGCCTTCCCCGAGGAGCGCGCGGGCGAGCTGGCTGCGCTCGCGGTGCATCCCGACTTCCGCCGCGAGGGCTACGGCGAGGCGCTGATGCACGAGATCGAGCGGCGCGCCAGGAAGCTCAAACTCACGCGGCTCTTCGTGCTCACGACTCGCACGTCGGGCTGGTTCCTCGAGCGCGGATTCGTGGAGAGCGCTCCCGCCAGGCTCCCGACCCAGAAGCGCGACCTGTACAACTGGCAGCGGCGCTCGTTGGTCTACGAGAAGAGCCTCGACTAGCGTTGCGGCGCCCGACGATCGGCGAAAGAAAAGCCCCGCCGTTGCGGCGGGGCGAATCGATGGCGTCGGGAGGTCGGCCTGAGAGCCGGGCGTGCTTTCAGGGCGCCGGCTGCTGCATCCCCGTGATCATGGCCTCGACGCGGCGGTCCGGCGCGAGGCACGCGATCAGCGCCTTGCGGGTCTTCGCCTCGCCCCTCGCCCGGCAATCGGCCTCGGTGACCTTGAGGTCCTCCTCGCCGCGCCCCTCGGCGCTCACGATGCTCGGCGAGATGCCCTGCGACACGAGGTAGTCGCGCACAGCGGCCGCCCGCCGCTCCGAGAGCGCCTGGTTGTACTTCGTGGACCCCAGCGGATCGGTGTAGCCGGTGAGCGCGATCGACGTCGCGCTGAAGCCCGCGCCGCGAGCCGTCCGGACGATCTCGTCGATGCGGGTTCGTCCCATGGCGGTCAGATCGGCCCGGTCGAATTCGAACATCCCGTCACCCGAAATCGTGAAGCTGCGCGAGGTGGGCTGGGGCCTCGGCGGCGGAGGCGGCGGAGGAGGAGGCGGCGGCGGTTCGACCCGCGGTGCCGGCGGCGGAGCAGCCCGCGGAGCCTCCGCCAGGCGGGGTGGCGCTCCCAGGGGAATCTGCAGACCGACGGTGAAGATCCAGTCGTTGAAGTTGTGGGGGCTCGCATTCTCGTAGCGGTACCGGACATCCCCGACGAACCGCCCCCAATCCGAGAACTTCACCACGATCCCGGCGCCGGCATTGGCGACGAAGCTCCAGTCGTCGCGCGCGGCTCCGAGGCCCGCCACCAGGTAGGGCTGCGGTTGATTCCAGTTGTCGTAGCCGTAGCGGCGCTGGAAGAACCACAGGCCGTCGACGGTCGCGCCCCATTGCTTGAGCGCCGGACCAGTGTTGCCCGAGGCGTGCTCGTAGAACGGCCGCAGCTCGACGTTGAATGCGGGATTGAGCGGTCTCCCGACCGCTATTCCCGTTTGCCAGCCATTGTCGGTGTGATGGCGGCTGTCTTCGGCGACGCCGCCGACGAAGGGCGTGACATACCAGCGGTCGTCCCACCACGTGCTCGGCTCGTAGGTCCTCTGCTCGTAGGTCCACCAGTTCTTGAATTGGTCGCTGGTCATCTGGCCATGCGCGGCCAGTGGGGCGAGTATTGCCGCCGTCGCGGCGACCAGGGCAGTTCGTTTCTTCATTCGGGGCTCCCAGGTTGAACAGCTCCCTTCTCCTGTGCCCCGCCACCGGCCGAAGATGGCTTCCCGGCTGTACTTCACTTCTTTTGTCGTGCACGACTCCATGGTACTTCGGAAAAATGCGAGAATCAATTCGGCACCGGAGAGCGGCCGCCGGGTCCGGCGCGTCAAGGGATCCGGTCCGACCGCCGCACCGGCCGCCGCTCCAGTCGCTTGCGGTCCGCGTGCGACAATTCGCGTTCGTTGCTTCCTGCCCGAGGTGTATCGATGGCGCGCATGGTTCATTGCATCAAGCTCGGCCGCGAGGCCGAGGGGCTCGACGTTCCGCCGTACCCGGGGGAGCTGGGAAAGCGAATCTACGAGAATGTGTCGAAGGAAGCATGGCAGCAGTGGCTGCGGCACCAGACGATGCTCGTGAACGAAAATCGGCTCAGCCTCGCCGATCCGCGCGCGCGCAAGTACCTGGCCGAGCAGATGGAGCGCCATTTCTTCGGCGCGGGCGCCGACGTCGCCTCGGGTTACGTGCCGCCGAAGCCTTGAGGCCGATCCGAGCAGCGGTGGACGCCGGCGGGCGAGAGCGCGATCGGGCGCGGGCATGACCCGCTGATGGATCGGCGCGCGCTCCTCGGCGCCCTCGCGAACGGGGCCCTCCTGCTGCCGCTGCGCGCCCTCGCGCAGCAGACCGGCAGGTCGTATCGCATCGGCTATCTCAGCACGCCTACGCGCGCCTCCGTCGAGCATGTGCTCGAGGCATTCCTGAGCAAGCTGCGCGAGCTCGGATGGGTCGAAGGCCAGAATCTCGCCATCGAGTACCGGTGGGCCGACGGGGCGGTCGAGCGGCTGCCCGGTCTTGCCGCGGAGCTCGTCCGGCAGAAGGCCGACCTGATCGTCGCGCCCGCGCAATCGGCGGCGATCGCGGCGAAGAACGCTACGAGCAGCATCCCGATCGTCATGATGTTTCCGATCGATCCCGTCGAGTCGGGGCTCATCGCAAGCCTGGCGCGGCCCGGCGGCAATGTCACGGGCACGACCTTCGCCCCGGACCCGAGCATCATCGGCAAGCAGCTCGACCTCCTGCACGAGGCCGTCCCCGCTGCCTCTCGCGTCGCGGTCCTGTGGAACCCGGTGGACTCGAGCTCGCTCGCCCAGGGGGAGGCGATCCTCGAATCGGCCGCGCGATCCCGACGCGTTCGGCTTCAGCACGTGGACGCGCGCGGGCCCGCGGATTTCGAGAGCGCGTTCGCGTCGATGGCGCGGGAGCGCGCCCAGGCGCTCCTCCTTTCGAGCACTTCCACTTTTCTCGCCCACGGCACGACGCTCGCCGAGCTCTCCATCAAGCAGCGCCTGCCGACGATGTGCAACTTCCGGGAGATGGCGGAGGCGGGCGGATTGATGGCCTACGGCGTCAACATGGCGGATTTCATCGGGCGCGCGGCAGTCTACGTGGACAAGATACTCAAGGGGGCGAAGCCCGCCGAACTTCCTGTCGAGCAGCCGACCAAGTTCGAGCTCACCATCAATCTGAAGACCGCCAAAGCGATCGGCGTCAGCCTTCCGCAGCCGCTGCTCCTGCGCGCGGACCAGGTGATCACCTGACGTATCGTCTGAGCCGCACGCAAATCATTGGTCAGGGGGCGGCGGATGCCCTATCCTTGCCCCTGCCGAACCGAATTCAAGGGCATCCATGACGCAGGCCGCGACGCTCACCCCTGCCGCAAGACGCGATCTCACCTACCACCTGCATCCCTCCACGAATCTGCGCCAGGTCGAGGCGGAGGGACCGCTCGTCATCGCACGAGGCGAAGGCGTCTACGTCTTCGACGAGCACGGCAACCGCTACCTCGAGGGCATGGCGGGGCTGTGGTGCGCGTCCCTCGGGTTCTCCGAGCGCCGGCTCGCGGAAGCCGCGTACCGGCAGATGCTCGAGCTGCCCTTCTACCACGCTTTCGCGGGCAAGGTCCCGGCGATCGCGACCGAGCTCGCCGAGAAGCTCATCTCCATGGCACCCGGCGGCCTCGCGCGCGCGATCTTCGCGAACTCGGGCTCCGAGGCCAACGACACGGCGGTGAAGCTCGTCTGGTACTACAACAACGCGGTTGGCCGCCCGGAGAAGAAGAAGATCATCGGCCGGCAGAAGGGCTACCACGGCATGACGATCGCCGCCGGCAGCATCACGGGCCTGCCGTTCGTGCACAACGACTTCGACCTCCCTCGCGGCCGTTTCATCCACGCCGGCTGCCCGCACTACTATCGCTTCGGCAAAGCGGGCGAGACCGAGGAACAGTTCGCGGCCCGGCTCGCAGTCGAGCTCGACGAGCTGATCGTGCGCGAAGGTCCGGGCACGGTCGCCGCCTTCTTCGCCGAGCCGGTGATGGGGGCCGGCGGCGTGATCGTTCCGCCCGCCACCTACTTCGACAGGATCCAGCCGGTGCTACGCAAGCACGACGTGCTCTTCGTCGTCGACGAGGTGATCTGCGGCTTCGGGCGCACGGGCAACATGTTCGGATCGCAGACCTACAACTTGAAGCCCGACATGCTCACCTGTGCGAAGGCGCTCACCGCCAGCTACGTGCCGATGTCGGCCACGCTCGTGTCGAAGCAGATCTACGACGCGCTCGTGAAGCAGAGCGACAAGCTGGGCGTCTTCGGTCACGGCTATACCTACTCGGCGCACCCGGTGCCGGCCGCGGTCGCGGTCGAGACGCTCAGGATCTACGAGGAGCGCGACATCGTCGGGCACGTCCGCCGCGTCGGCCCGCGGCTGCAGGCCGGCTTGCGGAGCCTGAGCGAGCATCCGCTGGTCGGCGAGGCGCGCGGGGTCGGTCTCATCGGCGCGCTGGAGATCGTCCGGGACAAGCCGAGCCGCGCCGGCTTCGACCCGAAGGCGGGCGCTGGCGCCCACCTCGTGAAGCGCGCCCAGCATCACGGCGCGATCCTGCGCAACATGGCGGGAGACGTCATCGCCTTCTCCCCTCCGCTCATCATCAGCGATAAGGAAATCGACGAGCTGCTCGAGAAGACTCGACGCGCGCTCGACGATACGCTCGCGATGCTGCGCGAGCGCGGCCTCGCGGTCTGACTCCGAGCGCGCGCCCGGAAGCGCGATGGCGGAGCGCAAGCCGACGCTGCTCCTCACCGGCGCGAGCCGCGGCATCGGCCACGCCACCGTGCAGCGCTTCTTCCGCGGCGGCTGGGGCGTGATCACCGCGGCGCGCACGGCGTTCCCGGACGAGTGCCCCTGGCCGCAGGGCGATTCTAACCACATCGAAGTCGATCTCGGCGACGACGACGCGATCGCGCAGGCGATCCCGAAGATCCGGGCGCTTCTGCCCGACGGCTGCCTCGATGCGCTGGTCAACAATGCCGGGCTTTCGCCCAAGGCGGAGGGCGGTGCGCGGCTGGGCTCGCTCGATACCGATCTCGCGCAATGGCGCGAGGTGTTCGCGGTCAACTTCTGGGCCGCCCTGCGATTCTCGCGGGCGTTCATGCCCGAGCTCGAGCGTGCCGGCGGCTCGATCGTCAACGTCTCGTCGATCGCCGCGATCCGCGTGCACCCCTTCGCCGGCGCCGCCTACGCGACCTCGAAGGCCGCCCTCGCCGCCCTCACCCGCGAATTGGCGTACGATGGTGGGCCGCGCGGAGTGCGAGTGAATGCGATCCTGCCCGGGGAGATCGACACGCCGATCCTCTCGCCGGGCACCCAGATGATCGTCGACCAGCAGATCCCGATGCACCGGCTCGGCCGTCCCGAAGAGGTCGCGGACCTGATCTGGTTCGTCGCCAGCTCGCAGGCCTCCTACGTCAACGGCGCCGAGATCCATCTCGATGGCGGCCAGCATGTCTGACCGGCCCGCGGACGACACGCTGGTACGCTTCGTCGGCGTCCAGAAGACCTACGACGGCGTGAATCGCGTCGTCGAGCATCTGGATCTCGACATCGTTCGCGGCGAGTTCCTGACGCTCCTCGGTCCATCCGGCTCCGGCAAGACGACCACGCTGATGATGCTCGCCGGCTTCGAGGCGCCGACCGCGGGCGAGATCCTGCTCGAGGGACGATCGATCCGGAAGCTCCCGCCGCACCGGCGCGAGATCGGCATGGTGTTTCAGCAGTACGCGCTGTTTCCGCACATGACGGTGGCCGAGAACGTGGGCTTCCCGCTGTCCGTGCGCCGCCTGCCGAAGGCCGAGACGGACGAGCGCGTGGCGCGCGCGCTGGCGATGGTGCAGCTCGGCGCGCTCGCCGATCGGCGGCCGGCGCAGCTCTCCGGCGGGCAGCAGCAGCGCGTCGCAGTGGCGCGGGCGCTGGTCTACGAGCCCAAGCTCGTGCTGATGGACGAACCGCTCGGCGCGCTCGACAAGCAGCTGCGAGGCGAGCTGCAGCTCGAGATCCGGCGGCTCCACCGCCAGCTCGGCGTCACCATGGTCTACGTCACGCACGACCAGGGCGAGGCTCTCACGATGTCGGACCGGATCGCCGTCTTCCACCAGGGGCGCATCCAGCAGATCGGCGCTCCCGAAGCGATCTACGAGCGCCCGGCGAACGCCTTCGTGGCCCGTTTCATCGGCGAGAACAACCGCGTCGCCGGGACGGTCGAGCGGATCGACGGCAGCCGCTGCGCGGTGCGCGTGAACGGGGGGATGATGCTCGCGGGCACCCTCGGCGCGGCGCTCGCGCCCGGCGAGCCCGCGCTGGTATCGGTGCGTCCGGAGCAGATCGTGCTGGGCGATGCGCCGGCCGACTGCGCCGTGGACGGCACGCTGGCAGAAGCGATCTATCTCGGCGATCATGTGCGCCTGCGCATCGCCGTGCGCGACGTGGGCGACATCGTGGTCAAGTCGGACGCGGCACACACGCCGGCTCTGGGCGCCGCCGTGCGTCTCGGCTGGCGCGCGGCGGACTGCCGCGTCTTCCGGCTCGATCAGAAGTGATTGGCGGAAGCAGTCGACGCCGACGCCCAGCGGCACCGGGTTCATCGACGCAGCACAGATTTCATTTCACGACAAGGAGGGCACGATGCAACGGTTCTCGCAAATCCTGCTGGCAGCGATCCTCGCCGGCATTGCGCTCGGCACTCAGGCGCGCGACCTCACGGTCGTATCTTGGGGAGGGGCCTATCAGGACGCGCAGCGCGACGCCTACTTCAAGCCGTACATGGCCGCGGGCAACAAGTTGGCGGAGGAAAGCTGGGACGGCGGCGTGGGGACGCTGCGTGCCAAGATCCAGGGCGGCAACAACAACTGGGACGTGGTGCAGGTCGAGTCCGAGGAACTGCTGCTCGGCTGCGAGGAAGGCCTGTTCGAGAAGCTCGACTGGGCCAAGCTCGGCGGCAAGGACAAGTACATGTCCGACGCGGTGAACGACTGCGGCGTCGGCGCGATCGTCTACAGCTTCATCCTGGCCTACGACGGCGACAAGATCAAGGGTGACACGCCGAAGAGCTGGGCCGATTTCTGGAACGTGCAGAAGTGGCCGGGGAAGCGCGCGCTTCGGAAGGGGCCGAAGACCACGCTCGAGATCGCGCTGATGGCCGACGGCGTCGCGCCGGCGGACGTCTACAAGGTGCTCGGCACGCCTGCGGGCGTCGACCGCGCGTTCGCCAAGCTCGACCAGCTCAAATCCAATCTGATCTGGTGGGAAAAGGGCTCGCAGCCGCCGCAGCTCCTCGCTTCGGGCGAGGCGGCGATGGTCGACGCCTACAACGGGCGCATCGCGGCGGCGAACGACAAGGACAAGAAGAACTTCAAGATCAGCTGGGTGAACAATCTCTACACGATCGACTCCTGGGTGATCATGAAGGGCACGCCGAACAAGGCCGAGGCTGAGAAGTACCTCCTGTTCGTCAACGACCCGCAGAACCAGAAGAATCTCCCTCCGAAGATCCCCTATGGCGTGACGACCAAGGCGGCGACCGGGTTGATCGACAAGAACGTGCTGCCCAACCTCGCCACGGCGCCGGAGAATGCGAGGACGGCGCTGTATATCAACGACAAGTTCTGGCTCGAGAACCTCGACAAGCTCAACCAGCGTTTCAACGCCTGGGTCGCGAAGTAATGCATTAGCGCGATGACGACCGCGACGGCGATCGCGCGGGACCGCGGGCTCGCCCGCGGTCTTGCGCGCACCGAGCGCAAGGTCAAGCTGCGCGCGCTCGCGCTGACGCTGCCGCTGCTCGTCTTCCTGCTCCTGACCTTCGTCGGGCCCATCGGCGCTCTCCTGACCAAGAGCTTCGTCGACACCGACATCCGGCGCATCTTTCCGCGGGTGACGGCGGCACTGCAGGACTGGGACGGGAAGGCGCTGCCGCCCGAGCCCGTCTGGGTCGCGCTCGCCGACGACATTCGCACTGCACGGGCCGAAGGCACGCTCGCCTCGGCGGCGACACGGCTCAACTACGACGTCACGGGCTACCGGTCGCTGCTTTTCTCGACCGGCCGTCGCCTGCCGGACGCGATCGAAGGCAGCGCTCGCGAGGCCTTCGTCGCGATCGATCCCAAGTGGGGAGAGATCGAAACCTGGGGAGCGATCAAGCGCGCCTCGGGGCCAGTCACCGACTTCTTCCTGCTCGCCGCAGTCGACTTGAAGCGCGACGCGACCGGCCACATCGCCCAGGAGCCGGACGACGAGGTCGTGTTCCGCATGATCCTCGGCCGCACGCTCTGGATCGCCGGCATGGTCACGCTCGTCAGCCTGCTGGTCGGCTACCCGACCGCCTGGTATCTGTCGAGGCAGTCCGGCACCAGGGCGGCGATCCTGCTCTTCCTCGTGCTCCTGCCGTTCTGGACGTCGCTGCTCGTGCGCACCGTCGCCTGGGTCGTGCTGCTGCAGCGCGAAGGCGTGGTCAACGGCGCGCTGCTCCACGCGGGGCTCATCCACGAGCCGCTGAAGATGATCTTCAACCGGTTCGCGGTCTACGTCGCGATGGTGCACGTGCTGCTGCCGTTCATGATCCTGCCGCTCTACAGCGTGATGAAGGCGATCCCGGCCTCGTACCTTCGCGCCGCGGCCTCGCTGGGCGCGCCGCCGTTCCTGGCGTGGCTGCGGGTGTACCTGCCGCAGACGCTGCCGGGCATCGGCGCGGGCTGCCTCATGGTGTTCATCCAGGCGCTGGGCTTCTATGTGACGCCGGCGCTGGTCGGCGGCGCGGACGACCAGATGACCCCGTATTTCATCGCGTTCTACGCGAGCAAGACGATCAACTGGGGCATGGCGGCCGCACTGGCGCTGATCCTGCTGGCCGCGACGATGGCGCTGTACGCCGTCTACCAGCGGCTGGTCGGCTTCGACCGGATGCGGCTCGCATGACGAACGACACGCGCACGCCGGGCCAGCGCCTCGTCGACCTGCTGCAGGCCGTCGTCGCCTACGCAGTGCTCTTCTTCCTCGTCGCGCCGATCGCGGTCGTCATCCCGCTGTCGTTCTCCTCCGGCTCGTTCTTCTACTATCCGCTGCCGGGATTCTCGCTGCGCTGGTACGAAGACTTCTTCACCTCGCCGTTCTGGCTCCACGCGCTCGAGAACAGCCTGTTCCTGGGCTCGATCGCGGCCTCGCTCGCCACCATCCTGGGCACGCTCGCCGCCATCGGCCTGTGGCGCGCGAGCTTTCCGCTGCGCGGGCTGGTGCTGGCCGTGCTGATCTCGCCGATGGTGGTTCCCGTGGTGATCATCGCGGTTGGCGCGTACTTCGCTTTCGCGCCACTCCATCTCACCGACGGCTTCACCGGGCTCATCCTCGTGCACACGGCGCTCGGCGCGCCCTTCGTCGTGATCACCGTACTGGCGACCCTCGCCGGCTTCGACCGCAACCTCTTGCGCGCGGCGCTGGTCTGCGGCGCGAATCCGGTCATCGCCTTCGGCCGCGTGATGCTGCCGGTGATCCTTCCCGGCGTCGCCTCGGGCGCCGTCTTCGCGTTCGCGACCTCCTTCGACGAGGTCATCGTCGTGCTGCTGATGGCCGGACCCGAGCAGCGAACGCTTCCCCGTCAGATGTTCTCGGGGATCAACGACAACATCAGCCTGACGATCACCGCCGCGGCGACAATGCTGATCGTGCTCTCGGCGTTGTTCATGATGACCGTCGCCTGGTTCAGGCAGCGGGCGACGGCGGCGCGGCAGGTCGCGACGTGACTAGACGGGGACCGCGAAATGCAGCATGGTCGACGATCACCGGCCGCTACTCCGAATGACGACGGGATTGCAGTCATGAACGCGCCATCGATCAGCCGCTACCCGGTTCCGAAGCTCGAGGACCTGCCCGAGGACATCCGCGCCCGCATGCTCGAGGTCCAAGAGAAGGCGGGGTTCATCCCCAACGTCTTTCTCACCCTGGCTCACCGGCCGGACGAGCTCCGGGCGTTCTTCGCCTACCACGACGCCCTCATGCTCCGCGAATCCGGCCTGACGAAGGCGGAGAAGGAGATGATCGTCGTCGCCACGTCCGGCGCGAACGATTGCCTGTACTGCATCGTCGCCCACGGCGCGATCCTGCGCGTCTACGCCAAGCACCCCCTCGTCGCCGACCAGGTCGCGGTCAACCACCGCAAGGCGGACATCACCGAGCGTCAGAAAGCGATGCTCGACTTCGCGCTCAAGCTGGCGCTGCGCTCATCGGAGCTGGTCGACGCCGACTACGACAAGCTGCGCGCGCAGGGATTCACCGACGAAGACATCTGGGACATCGGCGCGATCACGGCATTCTTCGCGCTCTCCAACCGCATGGCGAACCTGATCGCCATGCGCCCGAACGACGAGTTCTACCTGCTAGGAAGGCTGCCCAGGAAGTAGCTCGGGCGCCAGCGCGCCGAAAGGACCGCGCTAGGCTCGCCGCGTCGATCTCGGCGCCCGGAGTCGCGCCAAGGCAAGCGCAAGCGCCGCGACGCCGAAGAGCGCGCCGGTTGCGGGCTCGGGAAGCGGCGTCCCCGCTGCTGCCACCGTGAGCTCGTAGTAGTACTCGCGCTGATCGCCGAGCTGGCTCGGATCTCCGAGCCCGATGAAACCGTCGCCGAGCGTCCCGCTCCCCAAGTTCTCCGCGAACGATATGTTCTCGAAAGCGCCGATGGCCACCGTATAGACGCCGGCGGTGAGATGCTCGGTCATCTGGAAGTCGCCCCCGTCGCCGAGGACCGCGTCGTTGTAATTGGAGTCGACGAAGGTGGCGCTGTTGTCCGAGCCCGCGAACAGCGTGAAGTAGGGAGCGATCCCGCCGAGCGCGAAGCCCGTGCTGGTGAAGGTTACGTCCTCGTCGATGCCCACCGTGATCTGGTACAGCGCGACGTTGTTGGCGATCTCGTTGTCGTCGGCGAACCCGGGCGCAGTCAGGTCCCACGCGACCAGTGCCGGATTGCTCGGATCGTTCAGGAATCCGCTCAACGTGACGGGCAACGCAAGGGCTGTCGTGCACAGACAGGCCAGACAAAGCGCAACCCAGCGCAAAGCAAGAACGCGGCGCAGCATTCGGCTTCCCCCCAAGAGACCGGATGGCTGCGACCAGCAGTTAGCGTGCCAAACGCGAATCGTATTGCAGATGAACAGGTTGCAAGGAGCCCTGCCTGCCTCCATCGGCACTGTGTAAGAAAGGCCGACAGGCGCCGGCGACGGATCGATTCTCGAACTCGGCCGCGCGCTGACGGCGGCGCCGCAACGGCTTCGCTCTCGTCGGGCTCGCGTCGGAGAGGCGCGGGCCCGATTTTCCGCAGCCGCGATACCTACAGCCCCAGGTCGCTCAGCGACGGATGACCGTCGGGACGCCGGCCCAGCGGCCGGTGGTATTTCCGCTCGCTCTCTGCAATGAGCATGTCGTTGATGCTGGCGATGCGCAAGCGCATCAGCCCTTCGCCGGCGAAGTCCCAGTTCTCGTTGCCATAGCTGCGGAACCAGTGGCCGCTGTCGTCGTGCCATTCGTAGGCGAAGCGCACCGCGATGCGGTTCTCGCGGAAGGCCCAGACTTCCTTGATCAGGCGGTAGTCGAGCTCCCGATTCCACTTGCGCGTGAGGAAGGCGACGATCGCGTCGCGACCCTGAAAGATCTCGGCGCGGTTCCGCCAGCGGCTGTCGGTGGTGTAGGCAAGGGCGACGCGCGCGGGCTCGCGGGTGTTCCAGGCGTCTTCGGCCAGGCGGACCTTCTGCGCGGCGGTCTCGGAGCTGAAAGACGGAAGCGGTGGACGGGTCTTGAAGGACTCCTCAACTCGGCTCGGTTGGAGCCGGTCGGCGCTAGAGTTCGTACGCGACCTGCCCGCCGACGAGGGTGTAGCGCACGCGGCCGGAAAGCTCGAAGCCGAGGAAAGGCGTGTTCTTGCCCTGGCTCCTGAGCGCCGAAGGCTCGACCCGCCAGGGCGCCAGCGGATCGAACATGCAGACATCGGCCTCGGCGCCGATCCCCAGGTGACCCGATGACAGTCCAAGGACGCGCGCGGGGGCGACGGTGACGCGGGCGAGCGCCGCGGAGAGCGCCAACCTCTCCTCCTGCGCCCACTTGAGCGTGAGCGGCAGCAGCAGTTCAAGCCCGGTCGCGCCGGGCTCGGCTTCCGCGAAGGGCAGCTGTTTCGCGTCGTCGTCCACCGGCGCATGGTCGGAACAGATGAGGTCGATCGTTCCGTCGGCGAGCCCGGCGCGCAGCGCCTGGCGGTCGCGCGTGCCGCGCAGCGGAGGAACGAGGTGACAGTTGGCGTTGAACCAGCCGATGTCGACGTCGCACAGGTGGACGTGGTGGATCGCCACGTCGCAGGTGATGGGAAGCCCCTGCTTCTTCGCCTGGCGCACCCGGGCCACGCCCTCGTGGGTCGACAGGCGCGCGAGGTGGACGCGCACCCCCGTCGCCCGAACCAGCTCGAAGATCGTGTCGAGCGCCACCGTTTCGGCGAACGACGGGATGGCGGAGAGTCCAAGCCTGGTCGCGACTTCCCCGTCGTGCGCGACGCCGCCGCGCGCGAGCGTAGCGTCCTGGGGACGCAGCCACACCGCGTAGCCGAAGCTCCCCGCGTACTGCAGCGCTCTGAGCAGCACCTGCGTGTCGCCCAGCACCGCGTCGGCCTGCGAGAAGGCGACGCAGCCGGCTTCGGAGAGCTCGCCCATCTCGGTGATCGCCTCGCCCTTCAAGCCCACCGTGAGCGCGCCGATCGGATAGACGTGCGCGCCGTGAAGCGAGCGGGCGCGGTGCTTGAGCATCTCGACCAGGCCGGGCTCGTCGAGCGGCGGATCGGTGTCGGGAGGGCAGGCGAGGCTCGTCACGCCGCCCGCCAGCGCCGCGGTCATCTCGGACTCCAGCGTCGCCTTGTGCTCGAGGCCCGGCTCTCGCAGCCGTGCCGAGACGTCGATGAGCCCCGGGCAGACGACGAGGCCGCCGGCGTCGAGCAGGCGCTCGGCCCGCCATCCGCGCGGGGCTTCGCCGACCGCCGCCACCTTGCCGCCCTCGATGTAGAGCGTGGTCCGTCCGTCGACCGCGTTCGCGGGGTCGACCAGGCGGCCGTCTCGGATCTCGATTCTCATCGCTCGAACATTCAGTTGCCGGCGAGGATGCTCATCACCGCCATGCGCACCGCGATGCCGAAGGTGACCTGCGGCAGGATCACCGAGTGGCTGCCGTCCGCGACGGCCGAGTCGATCTCCACTCCGCGGTTCATCGGCCCCGGATGCATGACGATCGCATCCGGCTTCGCGAGCCTCAGCTTCTCCGCGGTGAGCCCGTAGTGCTTGAAGAACTCTCCCGACGAAGGCAGGAGCGATCCCTTCATCCGTTCGCTCTGCAGGCGCAGCATCACCACGACGTCGCAGCCCGCGAGCCCCTCGTGCATGTCGCGGAAGACCTGCACGCCCAGGCTCTCCACCGCGGTCGGAAGGAGCGTCTGCGGTCCGATCACGCGCACCTCCGCGGTCCCGAGCGTGGTGAGACCGTGGATGAGCGAGCGCGCCACCCGCGAGTGCAGCACGTCGCCGACGATCGCCACGGTGAGCTCGCGAAAATCGCGCTTGTAGTGCCGGATCGTGAACAGGTCCAGCAATCCCTGGGTCGGATGCTGGTGCCGGCCGTCTCCGGCGTTGACAACGTGGATGTGCGACCTGCGGCCCGCCGACAGGTGCTGGGCGATCAGGTGCGGCGCTCCGCTCTGGCCGTGCCGGACGATGAACATGTCGGCGTTCATCGCCACCAGGTTGTCGATCGTGTCGAGGAGCGTCTCTCCCTTGGTTGTCGAGGACACGCCGATGTTCAGGTTGATCACGTCCGCCGACAGGCGCTTGGCGGCGATCTCGAAGGTCGTCCGCGTGCGCGTGCTGTTCTCGAAGAAGAGGTTGAAGACCGTCTTGCCGCGAAGGAGCGGCACTTTCTTGACGTCCCTCTCCGCGATCGACACGAAGGGCACGGCGGTATCGAGGATGCGCCCGATGACCTCACGCGGCAGCCCCTCGAGCGTGAGCAGGTGCTGCAGCTCGCCGTCGTCGTTGAGCTGCGGGTTACGCACGGGGTGCATCCCCTGCCTTCTCGAGCGAGAGCGCGAGCCTTCCGTCCTCGCTTCGCTTGAGCACGACGGACGCGTCGTGCGCAACGGCCAGCCGCTCTCCGACGTAGGTCGCATCGATCGGCAGCTCGCGCCCTCCCCGGTCGATCAGCACCGCCAGCTCGATCGCCTGGGGCCGGCCGTAGTCGAACAGCTCGTTGATCGCCGCCCGGACCGAGCGCCCGGTATAGAGCACGTCGTCGACCAGCACGATGCGGCTCGAGCCGACTTCGAAGGGCAGCGACGTCGTCGCAGGGTTCGCGCGCAGGCCCCGCTCGGCGTAGTCGTCGCGATAGAACGACACGTCGATGTAGCCGACCGGATGCTCCCCCGGAATCATCCGGGCGAGGCGCTCGGCGAGCCACGCGCCCCCTGAATAGATGCCGACCAGCTTGGCGTCGTGCGCGATCGCACCGCGCATCCGGCCGGCGAGGCGCTCGAGCACGCTTTCCGCGTCAGGGAGCGAGACGGGCATCAAGATAGTCTTGGAGCACGATCTGCGCGGCGACCGAATCGCGCGCCTGTTTGCGGATCCGCGCCGAAGGGCTCGCGGCGCGAAGCGACGCCGCGGCTTCGCGGGTGGTGAAGCGTTCGTCGCCGAATGCCACGGGCAACCGGAAGCGACGGCGCAGCTGCGCCGCGAAGCCGCGGGCGCGGGCGCTCATCGCGTGCGGCGTCCCGTCGGCGTGAGTCGGCAAGCCGACCAGCAGCAGCACGGGCTGCCACGCGGCGATCAATTCCGCGATGCGCTCGAAGTGCTCGCCGGCGCGCGAGTTCGCGAGCGTCCCGAGCGGATGCGCGACGCGGACCTCGGTCTCGCCGACTGCGACGCCGATGCGGCGCGTGCCGAAATCGAAGGCGAGAACGCTCCCCGCAGGATTCGCGGACGCCGTCACGTTCACTGCCACGGGTCACGCGTGTCCGACCGCGTCGGACAGGCGCGAAAAGTCGATACCGAGAAGCCTCATCGCCGCAGGCAGCCGCTTCTCGGCCGGCTCGTTGAACAGCACGTCGGCGTCGGCGGCGACGGTGAGCCAGGCATTCTGGGCGATCTCCTGCTCGAGCTGGTCGGCCGCCCAGCCGGCGTAACCCAGCGTCACCAGCACGTTGGTCGGGCCGTTGCCGTGGCCGACCGCCTCGAGGATGTCCTTCGAAGTGGTGAGCCCTAGACTGTCGCTGATCGCGAGCGTCGATTGCCAGCTTCCCAGCGGGCGGTGCAGCACGAACCCGCGATCGATCTGCACGGGGCCGCCGTAGTGCACCTTGGTCTCGCGCATCCCCGAGTCGGCGAGCGGAATGTTGATCTGCTCGAAGAGCGCCGAGAGCGTCATGTCGATCGGCTTGTTGACCACGATCCCCAGCGCGCCCTGGTCGTTGTGTTCGCAGACGTAGATCAGGGTATGGGCAAAGTGCGGATCGGCCATGCTCGGCATGGCGATCAGGAAGTGGTGGGTCAGGCTGACCCGTGCATCGCCCATCCCTCGCATTGTAAACCCCGCCCCCATGCGGCACAAATCGGACCCGGCGCCGCTCGCGTGCGAAAGGCGGCGCCGGCGGGCGTCGAACTAGGCCTCCTCCTCGTGCCGGCGGTGCTTCGCGTATTCGCCCGCGAGGTGCTGCTGCAGGTTGGGAGGCGCGGGATCGTAGTGCGAGAGCGACATCGTCCACGCCGCGTGACCGGCGGTCATCGCCTTGAGTCGCGCCGCATAGCCGTCGAGCTCCGACAGCGGTGCCTGCCCGTCCACCGTGAGCGTCCCCGGCTGCAGCGACTTCGTTCCGGTGACCTGTCCCCTGCGCCCGGACAAGTCCCCCGCGACGTCGCCCATGCTCGACTCGGGACACAGCACCTCGATGTTCACGATCGGCTCGAGCACGATCGGACGCGCCTTCTCGATCGCGTCGAGGAACGCCTTGCGCCCCGCGGTGACGAACGCGATCTCCTTCGAGTCGACAGGATGGTGCTTGCCGTCGTAGACGATCACGCGGACGTCCTGCAGCGGAAAGCCCGCCACCGGCCCGGCGGTGAGCACCTGTTCCACGCCTTTCTGCACGGCGGGAATGTACTGCGTCGGGATCGTGCCGCCCTTCACCTGGTCGACGAACTCGAAGCCCGAACCCCGCGGCAGCGGTTCGATGCGCAGGTAGACCTCTCCGAACTGGCCCGCGCCGCCGGTCTGCTTCTTGTGCCGGTGGTGACCTTCGGCCTTGGCCGTGACCGTCTCGCGATACGGAATGCGCGGAGGCCGCGTATCGATCTCGAGCTTGAACTGCGAAGCCATCCGCTCGAACACCGAGCGCAGGTGCAGCTCGCCCAGTCCCCGCAGGACGGTCTCGTTCAGGTTGGCGTCGTGCTCGAGCTTGAGCGTCGGGTCCTCGGCAATCATCTTGTGCAGGACGTCGGAGATGCGCTGCTCGTCGCCGCGCTTCTTGGGCGCGATGGCGAAACCGTGCATCGGCGTCGGAAACTCCAGCGGACGCAGCGCGATCTGATCCTCGTCGTGAGAGTCGTGCAGCACGCAGTCGAACTCGATCTCGTCGACTTTCGCCACCGCCGCGATGTCGCCGGGCACGGCGCGATCGACCTCGACCTGCTTGCCGCCCTGGAGCATCAGCAGGTGGCCGACGCGGAAGGGCTTCCGGCCGTCGCCTACGAAGAGCTGGGTGTCGCGGGTGACCGTGCCCTGGTGCACCCGGAAGACACCCAGCTTGCCGATGAAGGGATCGATGACGACCTTGAACACATGCGCCAGCACGTGCTTCTTCGGATCGGGCTCGGAGTGGAATTCGACGGCCTTGTCGCCTCGCCCCTTGGAGAACAGGGGCGGATTGCCCTCGGCGGGATTCGGCGCGAGCTTCACGAGCACGTCGAGGAGTTCAGCGACACCCGCGCCGGTACGCGCGGACACGAAGCACACCGGCACGAGGTGCCCCTCGCGCAGCGCCTTCTCGAAGGGCGCGTGCAGCTCCGCGGGCGCGATCTCGCCCTGGTCCAGATACCGCGCCATCAACGCCTCGTCGACCTCCACGACCTGATCGACCAGCGCCTGGTGGGCGTCGGCGACCGAGGAGAAGTCCGACTCTCCCTCCGGGCTGAAGAAGCAGTCCACCACGCGCTTGCCCTCGTCGGCCGGCAGGTTGATCGGGAGGCACTCCTTGCCGAACGCCGAGCGGATGCCCTCGAGCACGCTCTGCGGATCGACGTTCTCCGCGTCGACCTTGCTTACGATGACGATGCGGCAGAGATTGCGCTCCTTCGCCCAGCTCATCATGCGCGAGGTGATCATCTCGATGCCGGTCTGGGCGTTCACGACCACCGCCGCGGTTTCCACCGCGTCCAGTGCGCCGATCGCCTGGCCGATGAAGTCCGGAAACCCGGGCGTGTCGAGCAGGTGGATGCGCGTCGCGTCGGCGTCGAGATGCAGGACCGAGGTGCGCAGGGAATGCTGCCAGGACTTCTCCAGGGGATCGAAGTCGCTGACCGTCGTGCCGCGTTCCACGCTCCCCGCCGCCGCGATCGCCTTGGTACGCGCGAGCAGCGCCTCGGCGAGCGTGGTCTTGCCGGATCCCCCGTGGCCCACCAGCGCTACGGTACGAATGTTCTCTGTGGCGTATTGCCCCATGCGTCGCTCCTCCGGCTTTCAGGTTCGTTCGCGTTCATTGTAAACAAACGCTGCCGGCCGCACGAGCCGGGGCGGAGCCGCGGGAACCGCGTGGAGGATGGATGCGTCGGGTGCGGGCGCCGCGCACAGCGCCCGACGGCGCCTAGGCGGCGCTGAGAGCCAGCAGCCCGCGCAGCTGCCGCAGGAGCTCTTCTTCCTGGTAAGGCTTGCCGAGGTAGGCTTCGACGCCGAGCTGCTGCGCGCGACTGCGATGCTTTTCCGCAGTGCGCGAGGTGATCATGATGATCGGAATGCCCGCCAGCTTCGCGTCGGCCTTCACCGTCTTCGCGAACTCGAATCCGTCCATGCGCGGCATCTCGATATCGAGCAGGATCGCGTCGGGGACACGCTCGGAGAGCACCTGCATCGCGTCCAGCCCGTCCTTGGCGGTGAGAACGTCGAAGCCTTCGCGAGTCAGCAGGCGGCTCGTGATCTTGCGCACCGTGAGCGAGTCGTCGACGATGAGCACGAGCGCCGGTCCGGCCACCGGCGCGGCGGCGGCTGCGACCTGGGCCGTGCGCACCGCGGCAGGAGCCGCGGCTTCCGCGTCGAAGCGCTGCGCGAGCTGGACCGGGTTGATGATGAGCACGACTTCGCCCGTGCCCAGCACCGTCGCGCCGGCGATGCCCGAGACCCGCGCGAGCTGCGGGCCGATGTTCTTCACGACGACTTCCTGGTTGCCGATCATCTCGTCGATGTGGACGGCGGCCGTGCTCTGCCCGCTCTTGAGGAGCAGCACCGAGTTGTAGCGGAGCGTCTCGGGATTGTGGCCGAGATTGCCGAGGAGCCGCGGCAGGTAGAAGAACGGATACTTCCGGCTCTGCCAGCTGACCTCGCGGCTGAGATAAAGGTTGATCAGGTCCTTGTCCTTGATCTGCTGGACCTGCTCGACCATCGTCGACGGCAGTGCCCACACGCGGCCGCCGGCGCGCACCAGCACCGTCTGCGCAACCGCCAGGGTGAGCGGCAGATACAGCGTGAAGGTCGTGCCGCGCTGGGGCACGGTCGCGACCTCGACCCGTCCGCCGAGCGCCGCGATCTCCGAGCGCACGACGTCCATCCCCACGCCGCGCCCCGAGATCTGCGTGATGTTGGTCGCCGTCGAGAACCCCGCGGCGAAGATGCATTCCACGAGTCGCGTCTCGGTCGGCTCGACGTCGGGGGCGATCAGGCCCTGTGCCTGCGCCTTGGCGCGGATGCGCTCGAAGTCGAGGCCGGAGCCGTCGTCGGCGATCTCGATGGCGATTTCGTTGCCCTGCTGCCGCACGGTCAGCAGGATCTCGCCGGTTTCGGGCTTGCCGCGCTCGCGCCGCGTCTCGCGGCTCTCGACGCCGTGATCGAGCGCGTTGCGCAGCAGGTGCTCGAGCGGTCCGACGAGCTTCTCCAGCACGGAGCGGTCGAGTTCGACCTGCGTGCCGTGAATCTCGAGGTTGGCGCGCTTGTCGAGCTCCTTCGCGGTCTGGCGCATGATCCGGTAGAGCCGCTCGGAGAGGCTCCCGAACGGAACCGTCCGGATCGAGAAAAGCTGCTGCTGGACGTCGCGCGAAAGGCGCGCCTGCGCGAGCAGCGCCGCGTCGGCGTCGTCGATGTTGCGCAGGAGCGCTTGCTGCACGGTCGAGACGTCGTTGACGCCCTCGGCCAGCATTCGCGTGAGCTCCTGGAAGCGCGTGAACCGGTCGAACTCCAGCGGATCGAAATCCGCGCCGCCCGGTCGCGCCTGCGTCGTCCCCGACTGGATCTGCGATTCGGCCTGGATCTCGATCTCGCGGACCTGCGAGCGCAGTCGAATCACGCTGTTCGTAAGCTCGAGCAGGTTGCTCTTGAGCGAACGGAGCTCTCCCTCGACGCGCGCGCGGGCGATCGCCACTTCTCCCGCCTCGTTGACCAGGCGATCGATGAGATCGGCGCGCACGCGGAGCATCGCCGCCCGGGAGGCTTCGCCTTCGACCGGCGCCGCGGGCGATTCGACCCCGGGCGCCGCGGGCGGCGTGCTCGGTTGAACCAGCGGCCTGACCACGGCGCTCGGCGCAGCGGGTGCAGGTTCCTTCGCGACGGGCGCCGCGGACGCGGGTTCTCTGCTCGCCGGCTTCGCGGGCTCAGGCTCTCTTGCGCTGAGCGGTGTCGCCGCGGGCTCCTTCGCCGCGAGCGTCGCAGGCTCCGCGGCGATCCACGGCAGCTCGGTGTTGGATTCGCCCTTCTGCAGGCGATCGAGCACGAACGCGACGTGATCGAGATCGGTGTCGAGCGCCTCGAAGAGCTCCGGCGTGGGCTCGGCCAGCACATCGCCGGCAAGCAGTCTGCTTTCCATCCGATGCGTGAGTTCGCCCAGACGCATCGCGCCGGCCATGCGCGCACTGCCCTTGAAGGTATGCAGCGTCCGGCGCAGGGCCTGCGCAGTCTCCTTCTGTCCCGGATTCTGTCGCCAGGCACGCAGCTGCTCGCCTGCGCGCGGGAAGAGCTCCGTCGCCTCCTCGAGGAAGATGGGCAGCACCTGCTCGTCGACTTCGTCGCGAACCGCTGCGAGCGTGTCGTCGGACGGGACGCTCGGCGCCGCCGTGGCGGCGGCGAAGCTCGCCGGGGCCAGAGGCGCGGGCTCGGGTTCGACCGGCGGCGCGACGGCGATCGGCGACTCGACCGTGACCGGCGGCTTCGGTGCAAGCGGCGGCGTAAGCACGACCACCGGCGCGATCGGGGGCGGTTCCGGCTCGGGTGGGCGGTCTTCGTTGGCGGGGGCTTCGCCCGCTTCCTCCGCCGCCGCGGTCCGTTCGGCGGAGCTTTCGCTGTCCTGTGCGGTGGCGGCGGGCGCGGCCTCGTGACGCAGCGTCTCGAGCTCCGCCCCGATCTCCGCGGCTTCGGCTTCGTCGCCCGCGTCGAACGGGTCACGGGCGCGCACGCGCGCCGTGAGCGCGTGCAACCCGGCGATCGCGCGCGCGAGGACCGGCTGAGCGGTCGAGGGCAGCGGCGCGCCGCGCTCCTCCAGCCCGACCAGGCATTGCTCGAGCGCCTTCGCCACACCCGCGACCAGCGGGAATCCGCCGGTGCGGTGAATGCCGCAGAGCGTATGGCCCGCCCGGATCATCGCCTGCGATGGCGCCTGCGCCGTATCGAACTGCAGGGCTTCGAGCTCCGAATCGAGGGTCGCGAGATGCAGCTGCGCCTCGTCGCAGAGGATGCGGTAGAGCGCCCCGGACAACGTCACGTCGCCGACGGTGACCTCGTCGGCTGCGGAGGTCGCCGCGGCGAGCGGCTCGGCAGCGGCAGCGAGTTCGGGGATGAATTCGATGATCTCGGCGCCGGACGAGATCTCGGGGTCGGCAGCCGGCAGGATTCCAAGCTCCGCGCCGCCGAGCACCGGATCGACCGACGGCGTCTCGTCGAGCTCCAGCACTTCGATTGGCGAGACTTCGGGCGTCGGCTGCGGAGCCTTCGGCACCGGCGCCGCCGCGGGAGCATCGTCGGAATCGACGGGCAACTCGGCCTCGACCGCGGCGATCGCCGCGCGCAGAGGCTGGGGATCCGCGGTGACACGGCCCTTGCGGCGCAGCGTGTCGACCCACACGCGGAAGCTCTTCTGCGCCGTGTCGATCATCGCGAGCACCGCCGGCGTCGCCGGGCGCTCTTCTTCGAGCAACCGGTTGTGAATCTTCTCGACCTCGTAGGCGATCTCGCCGAGGTCGGTCAGGCCCACCATCCGGCCGCTGCCCTTGAGGGTGTGGAACCCTCGCCGAACCGTGGTCAGCGCTTCGCGATCGTCGGGCTGCGCCTTGAGCTGCGCCGCGCTCAACGCGACGCCGTCGAGCACTTCGTCGGCTTCCGTGAGGTAGATCTCGAGCAGCTCGGCGTCGAGCTCCGAGGCCGCGGTTTCCAGCAGTCTCTGGGTTTCACCGGATGGGGCGGGCGCGGGCTCCGCGGCATTGCCCGAGGCGATCGCCGCGATAGCGTCCTTGAGCGCATCGCTGTCACCGGTGCCGTCGCTCGCGAGCAGGCCCAGCGCGGCGTCGGCGTCGGATTGCAGGACTTCGTCGCCGATCAGCTCGGCGTCGTTCTTCAGCGCGGTGAGGTCCTGCGCCAGGCGCTCGCGAACGCTGGCCTCGCCGGCCGAACGCTGCAGCGCCGCGATGGTCGCAGGCAGCGAGGCCTTCAATTCCTCGACGGCTTCCTCGACGGTATCGGGCTCCTCGATCGGGGCCGGGGCTGCGGTTCCGAGCCGCTTCGCGAGCAGGGGCTCGATCAGCCGCTCCCGATCCGGGCGCTGCTGCTCGACGGCCTCGATGTAGAAGCCCAGCCCGGAGAGCGATTCGGCGAGGAGCTCCAGGCCTTCGCCGGCCACTGGCGTATCGGGCTTCGCATATTCCTCGATCTGCTGCTGGCACAGCGCGAGCAGCTCGCCCGCGTGATCGAGACCGAGCATCTTGAGCGCGCCCATGATCTGGCGCGTATCCTGCGAGAGCGTCGCCAGCTCGCCGCGCTTCTCGTTGTCCCGGAAGAACGCGTCGAGGACCTGTTCCATGTGCCGCAGATTCGCCTGGATCTCGCGCGCCACCTGAGCGAGGAGGAGGCGCTCCTGCGCCTTGCGCGCCATCTCGTCGAGCATCGGCGCGCCGGCGCCGGTCACCGCACGCTTCTCCTGCGCGGCATCGAGACGGGCGATCATCGCCTCGACCTGCTTCGGGAAATCGGTTGACAGCGCCGCGAAGTTCTCGATGGCCGACTCGGCGAGGAGCAGCCCCGTGGCGTACTCCATCGCGAGCGACTCGGGAATCGCACCCGAAGGAAGCTTCTCCAGCCGGGCGGAGAGCGTGCTCGCGAGCTTCGACAGCGAGGGTTCGCCAACCGCGGCGGTCTTGTCGCGCAGGCTCGAGAGCGTCGCCTTGAGCTTGGGCAGGCTTTCCGCGCGCCCGCCGGTCAGCTTGAGCCAGAGATCCTTGGCGGTCGACAGGACCTCGCGCGCATCACGAAGGTGCGGCTGCACGCGCACCACGTCGGCGGAGAGCACCTCCGCGCTGGGGATCAGTGCCGGAAGCCGGTAGGCGCGCTGCACGGCCTGGACCTGAGGACCGACCGGCGCGCTGATCGCGACGTAGTACAGGACCTCGCGCCGCATGCGATCGGCGACCTTGGTCGAGCCTTCGATGAAGCGCCGGATCTGGAGGTCGATGCGGCCGCAGAGCTGCCTCACGCCGAATCCGGAATCGACGCCCTTCTCGACGATGCTCTCGAGCAGCGCGCCGACCGCCCACCAGAACGAGCGCTGCGCCGAATGGGTCTGGACGTCCTCGATGCCCTGGACCGCGTCGCGCATCATGCGCGCCGCTTCCTCGTCGCCGCGGAGCCACGAAAGCAGTCCGCGCTGGAACAGGCGCCGCTGCTTGACCAGGTAGGACTGCAGGCGCTGCGGCGTAACCGCTTTCGAGCTCGCAATCTTCGGCGCACGCGCCGAGAGATCGGGGAAGAACAGGTCGGTCGGCGATACGGCCTTGAGGCCACGCGCCTGCTGCATCTGCTCGTATTCAGGGAAGAGCTTCAGCGGAACGGGATGCGCCCCGCCGACGAGCTCGTCGAGAAAGATCTTGAGCTTGCGGCAGGCGCGGTCGACCAGATCGCAGGCCGCCACCGCCTCGGCGGAGGGAAGCTCCTCCATGCGGGCGAGCTGGCGCTCGAGCTCCTCGGTGTACGCCGAGACCGCGTCGAGCCCCACCATCTGGATCGCGCCCGCCGCCTGGTGAATATGCGTGCGCGCGACCTTGAGCTGGGTCGCGTCGCGCGGGCTCGCCTTGAAGGCCTCGAGGGCCTCGACCCCTCGGCTGAGGGCCTGATCGATCTCGCCCTGCACCCATGACAGGGGGCCGAGATCGAATTCCGGTGCGTGGTCGGTGGCCATGCGTTAGCGCTAGGGAGCAATACTGCCGGATCCCCTAAGCAAGAAGCAGGCCGGGGGCTATACCTTGAACCCCGCCACCGAGCTGCGGAGCTCGGCCGCCAGCTTGGTGAGCTGTCCGATCGAGACGTTGGTCTGTTTGGTGCCTTCGGTGGTCTCTTCGGTGATCTTGAGGATGCCCTGCATCCCCCGGGTGACGTCAGACACCGACGCCGATTGCTTCTGGGTCTGCGCGGAAATGCCGCCGATCAGCTCGGCGAGCTCGCGCGAGACGCGCCGGATTTCGTCCAGCGCCTGCCCCGCGGCGTCAGAGAGCTTCGTTCCCTCGACCACGCCGACCGTGCTCTTCTCCATAGCGGCCACGGCATCCTGCGTGTCGGCCTGAATGGTCTTCACGATCGCGTCGATCTGCTTGGTGGCCTCGCCCGAGCGCTCGGCCAGTCGCTGCACTTCCTCGGCCACGACCGTGAACCCGCGTCCGGCCTCGCCGGCCGACGCGGCCTGGATCGCGGCGTTGAGCGCGAGCACGTTGGTCTGCTCGGTAATGTCGGAGATGAGCTCCACGATCTCGCCGATCTCGAGCGAGGATTCGCCGAGGCGCTTGATGCGCTTGGCGGTGTCCTGGATCTGGGTGCGGATTTCGTTCATGCCGGCGATCTGGTTCTGCACGGCCTGGCCGCCCTTTTCCGCAGCCGCGAGCGACTGCTGCGCCACCCGCGCCGACTGCGCCGCGCTCTGCGATACCTCGTTGATCGACTGGGCCATCTGCAGCACCGACGCCGAGGCCTGCTGGATCTCGCGGTTCTGCCGCTGCGCGGCCTCGTAGAGTCGATTGGAAATCGACTGCGCGTCGGTCGTCGCCTTGGCCACCTGGTCGGTCGCGCTGTTGATGCCCTTGACCAGCGTGCGCAGCTCCTCGATCGTGAAGTTGATCGAGTCCGCGATCGCCCCGGTCACATCCTCGGTCACCGAGGCCTGGACCGTCAGGTCGCCGTCGGCGAGGTTCCCCATTTCGTTCAGGAGCCGCAGGATGGCCTCCTGGTTGCGCTTGTTCTCCTGCTCGCTCTCGAACGCGCTGACGCGCTGCTCGTCGTAGAGCAGCTTCGCCAGCACGCCGGCGAATAGCAGCGCGAACACGGCGAAGAAGATGGCCGCGCCGAGCGCGCCCAGGCGCGCGGCGCTCTGGCCCTCGTAGCTGGAAGCGAGGCTTGTCGTCTCGCTGAGCAGCGGCTCGGACTCCTGGTTGATGCCGCGACCGGCCTCCTTGGCGACGACCAGCCGTTGCATGTTGTGCAGGATCGCGTTGACGCCCGCTTCGTAGCCCGCGAAGCGCTTCTGCAGGTCGGTGAGCGTCGCGCGAGCCTCGTCGTTGCGCACCGCCGTGAGCTTCAGCGGGTCGCTTCCCTTGAGAAGCCCGTTCAGGATGTCGCGGAACGTGCCGGTGTCCTTGCCAAGCAGGAACGCGACTTCGGGGTCGATCTCGTCCGACGAGACCAGCGAGTTGGCGTTTTTCGCGATCCGCTGTGAGAGCATCGCGAGCTGGCTGGTGAAGTCCATCTCGCGCACGCCGCCCCCGCCCGCAGCCGCCTGCGAAGCTGCCTGCTGGGCGAGCTCGAGCAGCGCGGTATTCGCCTGGTTGATGCCGTCGAGCCCCTTGGACAGCGACACGAGGCTCGCCTGGTTGTCGAGCACCTGGGTGGCGTACTTCTCCACGCGATCCCAGCGGGTGCTGATCTCGCCGAGCTGTCCCTGCAGCGCATCCGATCCGGCCGCCACGACGCCGCCCTTGGTCAGCCCATCGAGGTCGGCGCGGAAGCGATCGCGCGAATCCTTCACCGCGTCGAAGGCGGTCGCATGGCCCTGCACGGCGAGCGAGGTCGCGCGCGCGAGGCGCTGCGAGAGCATCTGCATCTCGGTGGCCGTGCCCGCCCCGGAGGCCGCCTTGGCGGTGAGCGTGATGTACAGGAACAGCGCCAGCAATCCCAGGACGACGAAGACGCCGATCAGGATGCCGAGGATCTGGTATTGCTTCGCGGCCGGGAGATGGCCGATGAACGGGATCCGTCCCGGCTGGCGCTTTTCCGCCGCCGCCGTGCGCAGCTGCTCCATGATCGACACCGACGCAAGGGGGTCGTAACCCGGCGCCGGCGGGCTCATCTTGACCTGCGTGGTCGTCGGCATCTCGAGCTCGGGCTCCTCGGCGCCACGTCCTCGCGCCGGTCGCGTGCTGAGCATGCTCTTGAGATTCAGACTAAGCGCCATCTTGCCTCCCATCCCGAACGACGCTCGCGCGTGCGTTCATCCGTCTCGTCACAGCCCCACCTGCAGGAACGCAGGGTCCTGGGCCAGTCGAGCGAAGTCGATTTCCTGCCAGACCGTGCCGCTGGCTTCCCTCCAGCGCGATCCGTACCATGCCGGCGCCCCCGCCGGCGCGTCGCCCTGCGCGAGCTCCGCGAGGTTGCGCAGGCCGAGCACCCGATGCACCACCAACCCTGCCCGCAGCTCGCCCACCCGCGGCCCGAACAGCACCAGCCGCGTCTGGCTCGTTCCGCCGGAGACCGGCTCGAGCGGATGGCCGAGGAAGCCCGCGAAGTCGATCACGCCGTAGAGATTGCCCCGGATGTTGGCCACGCCGAGGTACCAGGGCTTGGTCAGCGGCACGCTGGCGGTCTGCGGCAGCGCGATCACTTCGCCGGCGTCGGCGAGCCGGATCAGCCACTGCTCGCCGGCACAGGCGAGCCCGAGCCGGGACTGTTCCATCTGCGCCGCGGTCTTGGCTGCGAGCCGGGTCGCCAGCTCCTGCTGAAAAGCGCGCAGATCGAGTTTCGCGGCGCGGGCCATGGAGGCGGGTGCGAGCTCAGCCGAAGGCGGTGATCTTGGCGAGCAGTTCCTCGCGCTTCACCGGCTTGACGATGTAGTCGCGCGCCCCTTGGCGCAGGCCCCAGATCTTGTCCGTTTCCTGGCTCTTGGAGGTGCACAGAATGATGGGCACGGCGCGCGTCGACGGATCCCTGCTGATGGCGCGAGTCGCCTGGAAGCCGTTGAGGCCGGGCATGACCACGTCCATCAGGATGAGGTCCGGCTTCACCGTTTTCGCCTTCAGGATCGCGTCCTCGCCGTTGTCGCTGGCCACGACTTCGTATCCGGCCTTGGTCAACATGTCGTTGAGCACGTGGCGCTCGGTCGGCGAATCGTCGACGATCAGAATGCGCTTGATTGCCATGGTGTCCCGCCTTCGCCCCCCTTCGTTGCGCGCCGCGACTGCCGGCGCCCGAGTCCCCTCAACTCGATTGATGCGCGGCCGCCTTGACGTGGGTCGCCACCGCCTTCAACAAGCTCTCCTTGGTGAAAGGCTTGGTCAGGTACTGATCGGAGCCGACCATGCGCCCCCGGGCCCGATCGAACAAGCCGTCCTTCGACGAGAGCATGACCACCGGCGTCGGGTGAAACTTGGCATTCTTCTTGATGAGCGCGCAGGTCTGGTAGCCGTCGAGCCGCGGCATCATGATGTCGACGAAGATCAGGTCGGGCTGGTGGTCGGCGATCTTGGCCAGCGCGTCGAAGCCGTCGTCCGCCAGGATCACCGTGCAGCCTGCCTGGAGCAGGAAAATCTCGGCGCTGCGACGAATCGTGTTGCTGTCGTCGATCACCATGACTTTCACGCCCTTCAGTGCCGCCGCATCAGGCAATTCACGGCC
The DNA here is from genome assembly GCA_035501595.1 of Casimicrobiaceae bacterium. GTDB lineage: Bacteria > Pseudomonadota > Gammaproteobacteria > Burkholderiales > Casimicrobiaceae > PALSA-1003. The sequence continues at coordinate 141,604 of DATJVX010000030.1, forward strand.
TCCCGTATCGTCGATCGATCGAACCCGAGCTGTCATCGCTTGCATGTCGACCTCGTCAGAGTGTGCCACAGGACGTAAGTAAATGCCTAGAGCATAATCCTTGCCAGAACCGGCAAAGCTGAGCCACTTGAGCGATTTACAACAGCCACTTCGCGCAAACCCTGCGCGAAACTGCCGTTTTTGGTCAGTTCCGGTCGTTGCGCACCGGCCGCGGCCGGTCCAAAGGGCACGCTTCCGGCTCTGGGCGGGCCGCGGACGCGGCTAGCGCCCGAGGAACATCCGGTAGGCGGGATTCGCGGTTTCCTCGATGCAGGGATACCCCAGCCGGGCGAGGAAACGCTGGAATTCGGCGTGATCCGACGGCGGGACCTGCATGCCGACCAGCACGCGGCCGTAGTCGGCCCCCTGGTTGCGGTAGTGGAACAGGCTGATGTTCCAGCCCCGGCTCATGCTGTCGAGGAACTGCATGAGCGCGCCCGGGCGTTCCGGGAACTCGAACCGGTAAAGCGTCTCGTGCTTCGCTTCCGGCGCATGCCCGCCCACGAGGTGGCGGACGTGGAGCTTCGCCATCTCGTTGTCGGAAAGGTCGTAGGCCTCGATGCGCCGCTTGTGCATCGCCCGCAACAGCTCGGCGGTCTCGCTGCGGCCGCGCACCTCGACGCCGACGAAGATATGGGCGATCCGGGCATCGGCGTAGCGATAGTTGAACTCCGTGATGCTGCGCTTGCCGAGCAGCCCGCAGAACTCGCGAAAGCTGCCGGGCCGCTCGGGAATCGTCACCGCCAGGATCGCCTCGCGCGCCTCGCCGAGCTCCGCGCGCTCCGCGACGAAGCGCAGCCGGTCGAAGTTCATGTTCGCTCCGCTGGCGATCGCGACGTAGGTCCGCTCACGAAGGCGCTGGCGCTCGCAGAAGGCCTTGACGCCGGCGATCGCGAGTGCTCCCGCCGGCTCGAGAATCGAGCGCGTATCCTCGAAGGCGTCCTTGATCGCCGCGCAGATCGCATCGGTGTCGACCAGCACCATCTCGTCGACGAGCTCCCGGCAGATCCGGAAGGGCTCCTTGCCGACCTGCTTCACGGCCACGCCGTCGGCGAACAGCCCCACGTCCTCGAGGCGCACGCGGCGGCCGGCCTCCAGGGAGCGCGTCATCGTCGCCGCATCGACCGGCTCGACGCCGATCACGCGGATCTCCGGCCGGACCCGCTTGACGTAGGCCGCGATGCCGGAGATGAGCCCGCCGCCGCCGACCGGGACGAAGATCGCGTCGATGGCGCCCTGCTCCTGGCGCAGGATCTCCATGCCCACGGTCCCCTGCCCGGCGATCACGTCGGGATCGTCGTAGGGGTGGACGAACCGGGCTTCGCCCGCGCGCGCGAGCGCGATCCCCCGGGAGTAGGCGTCGCTGTACGAGTCGCCGTGCAGGACCACCTTGGCGCCGCGTCCCGACACTGCCTGGATCTTGATCGAGGGCGTGGTGATCGGCATGACGATCGTCGCCCGGCAGCCGAGCCGCTGGGCGGCGAGCGCGACGCCCTGCGCGTGATTGCCGGCCGAAGCGGCGATCACGCCGCGGGCGCGCTCGGCTTCGGGCAGGTGCGCCATCTTGTTGTAGGCGCCGCGAAGCTTGAAGGAGAACACGGCCTGCTGGTCCTCGCGCTTGAGCAGGACGCGGTTGCCTAGCCGGGCCGAGAGGGTCGGCGCCCGTTCGAGCGGCGACTCGACCGCGACGTCGTAGACCTTCGCCGTGAGGATTCTCTTGAGGTAGTCGACCGGCATGGCAGTCGCGCCGCAGCGGGGACACGCGAGCGTAGCAGAAACATCCGAAGCCCCAAAGACAACGCTCGCGAAGCGTTTCTGCTAGCCTTCGCAACGCCATGGCCCGCCCCCCGTCTTCCGCCGCGCCCGCGCGAACGCTCGCCGTGGTCGATCTCGGATCCAACAGCTTTCGACTCGAGATCGGCCGCGTCGAGGGCGACCAGATCTATCGCCTCGACACGTGGCGGGAGACGCTGCGCTTCGGGGCCGGCCTAGATCCGAACGACAGGATCAAGGCTTCGGCGATGAAGGCGGCGCTGGAGTGCCTCGCCCGGTTCCGCGAACGTCTTGCCGGGCTGCATCCCTCGGCCGTGCGCGCGGTGGCGACCAATACCTTCCGCGTCGCGAAGAATGCGCGTGCATTCCTGCCGCGGGCCGAGCGAACGCTCGGGTTCCCCATCGACGTCATCAGCGGACACGAAGAGGCGCGGCTCATCTATCTCGGCGTCGCGCATGAGCTCCCGCGCTCCGTCGAGCCCCGGCTGGTGATCGACATCGGCGGCGGCTCCACCGAGTTCATCATCGGCCGCGGGCTCGAGCCCGAGCGCCTGGAATCGCTCAAGATCGGCTGCGTCGGCATGACCCAGCGCTTCTTCGCCGACGGACGCCTGACGGCGGATGCCTTCGCGGCCGCCGAGACCGCGGCGCATGTCGAGATCGAGGCGATCGCCGGCGAGTTCGGGCCGCGGCGCTGGCACGACGCCTACGCTTCTTCAGGGACGGCAGCCGCGCTGGCGGAGATTCTCGAGCAGAACGGCTTTTCGGGCGGCGGCATCACGCCCGCGGGGCTTGGGCGGCTGAAAGCGCGAATGCTTGCCGCGCGCCACATCGACCGGCTGTCGCTGCATGCGCTCAAGCCCGAGCGATCGCCGGTGCTCGCCGCGGGGCTCGCGATCATGTCGGCGGCGGTCGCGGAGCTCAAAGTCCAGCGCATCGACCCGGTGGGAGGAGCGCTGCGGCTGGGCGTGCTCTACGACCTCCTGGGCCGCACGATCGACGCCGACATCCGGGGCGTGACCGTCGAGCGCTTCGTCAAGCGCTACAGCATCGATCGCGAGCACGCCGCGCGCGTGGCCGCGCTCGCAACGAGCCTGTACCGCCGCGTGTTCGGGCGCCCCGATCCCGCGCAGCTGCGCCTCGTGCGCTGGGCGGCGACGCTGCACGAGATCGGCATGTCGGTCTCGCACATCGGCTTTCACAAGCACGGCGCCTACATTCTGCAGCACGCCGACATGCCCGGCTTCTCCGCCGGCGAACAGGGGCGTCTCGCTCTCCTGGTGTTCGGCTGCCGCGGCGGGCTCGCCAAGGTGGCCGCCACCCTCGGCGACGAAACGGTGCGGCTGCAGCTCCTGGCGCTTCGCCTCGCGGTCCTGTTCCATCACGCGCGCGCCCCGATCTCGCTGCCGCGGATTCGGCTCAAGGTTCGGCGCCGCGTCTCGCTCGACGTGCCGGAGCGCTGGCTGCACGCTCACCCGCTGACCGCGCACCTGCTCGCCAAGGAGCGTGCGCAGTGGAAATCGCTGGGCTATCCCTGGAAGGCCGCCCGTCAGTAGCTAGACGAAGTCCGGCCCGACGACCACTTTGAGCACGACGCCGGCCGCTCCGTCGCGCACCCGGTTCGACAGCCACCAGACTGCCGCCTTGCGCACGCTCCACGGCCGCTCCTCGCCGGCGAGCACCGAGGCCGCGGCTTCGCCGAGGGTGGGCTGGTGGCCGACAATCAGCACGGGCTCGCGCGCGTCCGGCCATCCCGCCGCGTGGAGCACGTCCCGGGCGGTGGCGCCGGGAGCGAGCTCGGGAACGACGCGAAACTTCCGCTTGAGCGTGAGCGCCGTCTGCTGCGCCCGGTCCGCGGGGCTCACCAGGATCCGGGTCGTATCCGGCAGGTGCCCATCGAGCCATGCCGCGACGCGCTCGGCCTGCTTGATGCCCTTGGCGGTGAGCCGCCGCCCGAGATCCGGCTCCCCTGGCTCGGCCTCGGCGTGTCGCCAGAGGATCAAGTCCATCGCTAGAAGCCGGCGGCGGTCTTGTCCGCCATTCGGTCGAGCAGCTCGAGCTGCGCGGAGGTCGTCTTCCCTTTCGCCTTCGGCTTGGCGTACGTCCCGTCGGCGCCCAGCTCCCAGGCGTCCTGGCTGTCGGCGAGATACGGCTTGATGCCCTCGTCGATCACGCGCGCCTTGAGCGCCGGGTCGAGAATCGGGAACGCGACTTCGATCCGCCGGAACAGGTTGCGCCCCATCCAGTCGGCGCTCGCCAGGTAGACGTCCTCGGCGCCGTCGTTGTGAAACAGCCACACGCGGTGGTGTTCGAGAAACCGCCCGACGATCGAGCGCACGCGGACGTTGTCGGATACCCCTTTCACTCCCGGGCGCAGGGCGCAGGCGCCGCGCACGACCAGCTCGATCTTCACGCCGGCCTGCGAAGCCGTGTACAGCGCCCGCACGACCGCTTCCTCGAGCAGCGCGTTCATCTTGCCCGCGATGCGCGCGGGCTTGCCTTCCCGCGCGTGGCGCGTCTCGCGGCGGATCGCGTCGAGGAGGTGCCGGTGCATGGTGAACGGCGCCAGCCAGAGCCGTTTCAACCGGTTGGCTTTGGCGAGGCTCGTGATGTGCAGGAAGACCTCCTCGACGTCGGCGCAGATGTCGGGATTGGCGGTCAGGAGCCCGAAGTCGGTGTACAGGCGCGCCGTCCGCGGGTGGTAGTTGCCCGTTCCGAGATGGGCGTAGCGCTGCAGCTGCGTGCGCCCCGCGGCGTTCTTCTCGCGCCGCAGGAGCAGCGCGAGCTTGGCGTGCGTCTTGAGCCCGAATACGCCATAGACCACCTGGGCCCCCGATTCCTCGAGGCGCTCCGCCCAGTTGATGTTGGCCTCCTCGTCGAACCTTGCCAGGAGCTCGACCACGACGGTGACCTCCTTGCCGCGACGCGCCGCTTCGATCAGCGCCTCCATGAGCGCCGAGTTCACTCCCGTGCGATAGACGGTTTGCTTGATCGCGATCACGTCCGGATCGTCCGCGGCCTTGCGGATGAATTCGACCACCGGCTCGAAGGATTGATAAGGATGGTGAAGCAGGACATCGTGCTGGCGGATGACGGCGAGCACGTCCGGCTGCTCGCGCAGTCGGTCCGGAAGCCCGGGCACGAATCCCGCGTACTTAAGCTCGTCCAAGTCGACCTGGTCGATCAGCGCCGACATGCGAGCCAGATTCACCGGTCCTTCGCAGCGATAGAGGTCCGCTTCGCCGAGCTCGAACTGCTGCAGCAGGAACGCCGCCAGGTGCTGGGCGCAGTGCGAGGCGACCTCGAGCCGCACCGCCAGCCCGAACTGGCGCTGCGGCAGCTCGCCCTCGAGCGCCTGCCGCAGGTTCTTCACTTCCTCCTCGTCGATCCACAGGTCGGCGTCGCGGGTGACGCGGAACTGCGAGTAGTTCACCACGTCCCTCCCGGCGAAGAGCTCGTGGAGGTGTGCGTGCATGATCGAGGAGAGGAGCACGAAGGTGTTGTCGGCCCCCGCCACCTCGGGCGGCATCTTGATCACGCGCGGGACGAGCCGCGGCGCCTTGACGATCGCTACGCTCGTTTCGCGTCCGAATGCGTCGCGGCCCGACAGCTCGACGATGAAGTTGAGGCTCTTGTTGACCACCTGCGGGAAGGGATGCGCCGGATCGAGCCCGATCGGCGTGAGCAGCGGCCGGATCTCCCTGTGGAAGTACTCCGCAGCCCAGGCGCGCTGCGGCGCGGTGCGCTCCGAGCCGCGCACGATGCGCACGCCCGCCGTGGCCAGCGCGGGGAGAATCTGCCCGTTGAGCACGCCGTACATCTCTCCGACCAGCCGCTGCGTTCCCTGGCTGATCTCCACCAGATTGGTCCGCAGCTCCGCGAGCGACATGCCCACCAGCGGCGCCTTGAGCCGCAACTGCTCGCGCAGCCCCGCGATGCGAATCTCGAAGAACTCGTCCAGGTTGCTGCTGACGATGCAGAGGAAGCGCAGCCGCTCGAGCAGCGGCGTGGCCGGGTCCTCGGCCAGCGCGAGCACGCGCCGGTTGAACGCGAGTATCGAAAGCTCGCGATTGATCGGCGGCGGATCCGGCTCGCGGCCGGACGCCGGACCCGCAGTCGTAGCAGTCGAGGTCACCGACGTAGAAGGCGGCGAGGCGGACACAGTATCTGGGTCGCGCATGACGGTTCTGTTACGGCCGGCGCGTTCAGGCGGACGGGACCAGCGCGCTCGACTCCTCGAGGGCGAACCAGACGCAGCCGCCGCGCGCTTCCCGCGCGATCGCCGTCAGGTATTCTCGGTGCAGTGCCCACTCCTGTGCGGAGGGCTCGAGAACTCGCACCGGCGGAAGGACCCGGGGACCGGCCAGAGACACCGCGGGGGCCGCTGGCGCGAGATCGATGACCAGGCTCTCCTGGCCCCGGGTCATCGCGAGGTAGACCTCGGCGAGCAGCCTCGCGTCCAGGAGCGCGCCGTGCAGTGTACGCTGGGCGTTGTCCACGCCGAAGCGCTCGCATAGCGCGTCGAGGCCGTTCCTCTTGCCGGGAAACTGCTCGCGGGCGAGCGCGAGCGTGTCGACGACGCCTTCGCAAATCCCGGCGGTCAGCGGCAGCGCGCTGCGCCCGAGCTCGGCGTCGAGGAACGCGAGGTCGAACGGCGCGTTGTGGATGACCCACTGCGCGCCGCGCGCGAATTCGACGAGCTCCGCGGCGACGTCGGCGAAGCGGGGCTTGTCGCGCAGACTGTCCCAGGTGAGCCCGTGCACGTCGGTCGCGCCGACATCGATCTCGCGCTCGGGATTGAGGTAATAGTGGAGGCTGCGGCCGGTGAGGCGGCGATCGACCACCTCGACCGCCGCGATCTCGATGATGCGATGGCCCAGGGCGGGATCGAGCCCGGTGGTTTCGGTATCGAGGATCAGATGGCGCATGGCGGCCGGTGCTGAAACGATCCCTGATCGGACCCGTCGCTACGCCAAACGCCGCTTCATCCTGTTATTGTCGCTCAAAGTCGGTTCGCGCCCAATCCCCGGGGCGCTCCGACTCGACGCCTCCGCGCGCCTGCTCCGCGCCTTTGCGCGCTAGCCTCAGCGTCGGTAGCGCTTGATCGTCGACTGGATTTCCTCGATGGCCCGCTCGATCTCGTCGTCCGTCAGGTCGCGCTGCGCGCCTTTGCGATCGGTCAGCGTCAGGGTGCGGTCGATCTCCGTCTGGAACTCGCCGAGGCTCAGGGTCTCGGTGATGGTGGTGGTCGGCTCGTCGGTCAGCGTCTCCGGTCCCCAGCGCACCACGACCACCGAAAGATTGTCGCCTTCGGGTCCGCCGCGCAGCTCCGCCTCGCGCATGATCGTCGGCGCCGCCTTGAGGATCGGCGTCCCTGTCAGGGCCCGCGCGATCTCCTCCTGTGGATAGACGCTCCACAGGCCGTCGGTGCACAGCACGATCAGGTCGCCGTTGCGCAGCGGGGTCCTTCGCGACAGGTCGATCACCGGATCGACCAGACCGCCGAGGCAGCTGAAGATCTTGTTGCGATCGGGATGATCGGCCACCTCGTGCGCGCCGATGATGCCTTGATCGAGCAGGTACTGGACCTTGGAGTGATCCTTGGTCTGGCCGATCAGGCCGCCCTGGCGGAAAAGGTAGAGCCGCGAATCGCCCACGTGCGCCCAGTAGGCGTAGTTCGACTGCACGACGCAGGCCACGCAAGTCGTGCGCGGCGTCTCGAGCATCGAGAACTGGTTGGCGTACGAGCCCAGCGCCTGGTGGGCGCGCAGCATCGAGTCCTGGAGGAACTTGAGGGGGTTCTTGAGCGTGGGCTTGGCTTCCTGCTGGAAGCGCTCGATGAACAGCCGCACGGCGATCTGCGCCGCGATCTCTCCGCCGGCGTGACCGCCCATGCCGTCCGCGACCACCAGCAGCAGCGTGTCACGGCTGTAGGTGTAGGCGAGCCGGTCCTGATTGACCTTGCGCTTGCCCTTGCGGCTCTCCTGGAAGATGGTGAAGCGCAAGCGGAGGCCCCGGGCGCTAGACGACTTCGCTGAAGAGCTTCTTCTTCAGCGTGTTGAGCAGCGTCAGCTTCCGCTTGCGCGGCGGAATGTCGCGGATCGCCTTCTGGAGCGCGAACACGCTTTGCGGCCGCTCGAGCGGATCGAGCCGAAGGCACCAGTCGATCACCTCGAGCAGATTGTCCGAGTAGGCGCCGGCCCAGATCTTCTTGGCCGAAACGAGATGATCCTCGCTGGTCCGCGCGTCGGCCGCCTGCGGTGCGAACGCCGCGAGACACGCGAACATGCTCGCGCCGATGCCGTAGACGTCGGTCCACGGACCCAGCCGGTCGGGCTCCCGATACTGCTCGGGCGCCGCGAAGCCGGGCGTGTACATCGGCGCCAGCTTCGGACGCGTGTTGGTGAGCGTCTGCCGCGCCGCGCCGAAATCGAGCAGCACCGGCGAGCCGTCGGTGCGCAGGTAGATGTTCGCCGGCTTGATGTCGAGGTGCAGCAGCTTGTGCGTGTGCACTTCGCGCAGGCCGTTGAGCAGGTGCATGAACACGTGCCGCACGAGTCGCTCGGAGACCTGGTCCTGCCGCATCTGGATCTGCTGCTGCAGCGTGCGCCCGCGCTCGTAGCGCATCACCATGTATACCGTTTCGTTGGCGCGGAAGAAATTGAGCACCCGCACCACGTTCGGATGATTGATCTTGGCGAGCGCCCGGCCTTCCTCGAAGAAGCACTTCATCCCGTAGCGGAACGAAGTCAGGTTCTCCGCGGTGCTCGCCCGCACGATGTCGCCTTCCGTGCGCAGCACCAGCGACGACGGCAGGTATTCCTTGATGGCGACGGGGCCGCCACCCTCGTCGAAGGCGCGATAGACGATCGAGAACCCACCGCGGCTGATCTGGCGATCGATGCGGTA
>DATJVX010000031.1:0-173543 GCA_035501595.1 Casimicrobiaceae bacterium
GATACTTGCCGCGCGCCTGATACGGATCGACGCGCTTGTCGTCGAGGATGCGATCGCGATAGCGCGTCACGCCTCCGGGAGGCGTATCCGGTGAGCGCGTTACGGTTCGTCGTGCCATGATCCCATCGTGATCCTGGTCCCACGCTCGTCATTCTAGCAAGCTGAACCGGAGGTCGATTGATCTGAATCAATACGCGAACCCGGCATGTGCTGCGCGCCCCTCGCGGCCCTGCACGCCGACGCCGCGCCGTTCCGGATGGGATGGTTCGTGGAGTCATGGAGACAGGCGTCGGTAATTTGGCCCGAATGCTAGAATGCGGGATCGAACGGATCTCGACTCGACTTCGGGTCAGCCTCTCGACAATGACCGCTTCGGCACACGTTCTGGTGGTCGACGACGAGCCCGCGATCACCGAGGTCCTCCGGCGCTACCTCTCCACACAGGGCTACCGGGTCTCCCTGGCCGAAAGCGGCGCGGCCATGCGCCGGATCATGGCCGGCGCTTCCGTCGACCTCGTCCTGCTCGATCTGGGGCTCCCTGGCGAAGACGGCCTGACACTGATGCGCGCTCTGCGCGAGCACTCGCCGGTCGCGATCATCGTCGTTACCGGCCGCGGAGAACCGGTCGATCGCATCGTGGGCCTCGAGGTCGGAGCCGACGACTACATCACCAAGCCCTTCGATCTGCGCGAACTCGGAGCGCGCGTGCGCAGCGTGCTCAGGCGGACCCTCGAGAAGAAGGCAACGTCGCCGCAGGGTTCCCCGGTCGATGTCGTTCGTTTCGCCGGCTGGATGCTGGACCTGGGATCGCGCCGGCTCGAGTCGCCTTGCGGAGAACCGGTAGACCTGACCACGGGCGAGTTCGAGTTGCTGGCGGCGTTCGTGAAGGCTCCGGGGCGCGTCGTGTCGCGTGACGAGCTGCTCGAGGCGACCCGCAACCGCGAGGCGGGGCCGTTCGACCGCACGATCGACGTTCAAGTCGGGCGGCTGCGTCGCAAGATCGAGGCCGATCCGCAGCGTCCGGAGATCATCAAGTCGGTGCGCGCGGCAGGTTATCTTTTCACGCCCAGGGTCGAGCGGTCGTGACACCGGAGCGCGAGGTGCCGCGGGGAGCGCTGGCGCCCGAGCTTTACCACGCGCTCTTCGAGAGCGCGCCCGACGCCATCGTCGTGATCGATCCCGCCGGAACGATTCTGGCCGTCAATCCACAAGCCGAGCGGCTGTTCGGCTACGCGGCCTCCGAGCTCGAGGGCGAGCCGATCGAGAAGCTCATGCCCGAGCGGTTCCGCGACCCGCACACGCGATATCGCGACGGTTACGTCTCGAGCCCCGTGCCTCGGCCCATGGGCATCGGCCTCGATCTTTGGGGGCTCCACAAAAGCGGACGAGAGTTCCCGGTCGAGATCAGCCTCAGTCCGTTGCGCCGTCTCGGCCGCACGCTCGTTTCGGCGGCCGTACGCGACGTCACGGATCGAAAGGCCGTGCAGGATGCGCTCCGTAAGTCTCGCGACGAGCTCGAAGACCGCGTTCGCGAGCGCACCGCCGAGCTCGCCGCGCAGGTCGCCGAGCGTGAGAGCGACGCCGAGCAGATGCGGCGTCAGGCCGAAATGCTCGATCTCGCGAGCGAGCCGATGCTGGCCTGGGATACGGAGCGGGGCATCGTCTTCTGGAACAAGGCGGCCACCGAGATCTACGGCTACTTGCGCAAGGAAGCGATCGGCCGCAGCTGCCACGACCTGCTGGGCTCGAAGCATCCCCTTGGAATGCGCCACATCGACGAGACGCTGATCCGTGAAGGTCGCTGGGAGGGAGAGCTCCTGCAGGCGACCCGCGACGGCCGTCCCGTCGTCATGGAGAGCCGCATGGTGCTGATCTCGACGCGTGGCGGAGACCGGCTGGTGCTCGAATCCAACCGCGACATCACGCAGCGCCGTGCCGCAGAGGATGGCCTCAGGCAAGCGCAGAAGATGGAGGCCGTCGGACAGCTTACCGGCGGCATCGCACACGACTTCAACAATCTGCTCACGGTCATCCTGGCCAACCTCCAGCTTCTGGAGGACGAGCTCGCGCCCCGATCGTCGACGCTGGAGCTGGCAGCGAGCGCGACGCGCGCCGCGCAGAGGGGCGCAGACCTCACCCGGAAACTGCTCATCTTCGCCCGGCGGCAGCACCTGGAAGCGACATCGCTGAACGTCAACGAGCTCGTCAGGAGCATGACTGGGATGCTCGCACGGACGCTCGGCGAGAATATTCGAATCATCGAATCGCTCGCCCCCGATCTTCCCGACGCGCTCGTCGACGCGGGGCAGCTCGAAACCGCGCTGCTCAACCTCGCCATCAACGCCCGCGACGCCATGCCGCGGGGAGGGCGCCTGTCGATCCAGACCGGCAGGAGGCTCGTCGGCGCCGACGAGTTCCATCGCGACGGCGGCCTCGAGCCGGGCGCTTATGTCTCGGTCGCGGTATCGGACACCGGGATGGGAATGACGAAGGAGGTCATGGCCCACGCGTTCGAGCCCTTCTTCACGACGAAGGAGGCCGGAAAGGGCACGGGCCTCGGCTTGAGCATGGTTTACGGCTTCGTCAAGCAGTCGGGCGGGCACGTCACCCTCTACGCCGAACCCGGATACGGCACAACGGTGAAGCTGTACCTGCCGGTGGCAGCGAAGAGCGAAGCAGAGCTGTCTGCCGATCGGACTGCCAGCCCCACCGGGACCGAACGGATACTCCTGGTCGAAGACGACGACGAGGTCCGCCAGGCAACGAAAAGGATGCTGACCGGGCTCGGCTATCCGGTGGTCGAGGCTGCCGACGCGGACACCGCGCTGGACCTCCTTGCGCGGGACGAGAGCATCCAGCTTCTGCTCACCGACGTCGTGCTGGCGTACGGCATGAGCGGTCCCGACCTCGCTCGCGAAGCCCGAAGTGTCTCTCCGGGCATCAGAATTCTGTTCATGTCCGGACACGTGCGGGACACGGTGGCTTTCCACGAGCAGCTCAGGCAGGACGCTCACTTTCTCCAGAAGCCATTCCGCAAGGCAGACCTTGCCCGCATGCTCCGTGCGGCACTCGGTCTTTCCGAAGACTAGCCCGGCCGTTCGGGTCTCGCCGCCCTGATCGTGGCCAGCACGCGCCGCGCGAGCGCTCGGCCATCGAAGGGCTTCTCGACCAGGACGGCCCCGTATTGCCTGGCCGCCGCCGAGGTCTCGGCATTGTGCGCGGCACTGATGAGGAACACGGGATAGGGGCGTTGCCCCTTCGACAATCGCACCAGCAATTCCAGCCCGCTCATCCCGCGCAGCTGGACGTCCAGAAGCAAGCAGCCGATCGGCGAGGAATCCGCGCATCGCGAGAAGGCCTCGGCGGAATCGTAGACCTCCGGCTGCAGGCCTACGGTCCGCACGACGCGCGCGAGCACCTCCGCGACATCGCTGTCGTCGTCGACGATGCAGACCCTGGACCGCAGGAGTTCGGACTCGACCATTCTTCGACAGGGCCGGTGCGCGCCCTTCAGTTGACGATGCGCCCGATGACGAATCTCAGGGCGCTCGCGTCGAGGATCTCCACGGACTTGTGCTCCACGCGAAGCAGACCCTGCGTCTGAAACCGCGAGAACAGCCGGCTCACCGTCTCCAGGCGCAAGCCGAGATAGCTCCCGATGTCGGCCCGACTCATCCGCAGGAGAAAGCGCACGGCCGAATACCCCCGAGTCGCGTACCGCTGCCCGAGCTCGAGCAGGAAGCTTGCAAGCCTCTCCTCGGCGCGCATCGTCCCGAGGAGCACTCGGCTCTCCCGCTCATGCTGGAACTCGCGTCCGACCATCTGATAGAGCCTGCGCTTCAGGCCCGGCATGTCGACGCAAAGCTCGTCGAGCGCCGCAAACGGAATCTCGCAGACCTCGGCATTCTCGAGCGCAACGGCATCGCTGCCGTGCCGCTCTCCGAGGAGGGTCTCCAAGCCGACGATGTCGCCCATCATGTGGAATCCGGTCACCTGCTCCCGACCGTCGTCGATCGTGATCGATGTCTTGATGAATCCCGACCGAAGTGCGTAGAGGGCGCGCGCGGCATCGCCCGAACGATAGAGATACCGCCTGGATCCGATCCTGCGCTTCGTATGAACCTGAACCGCCCTCTCGAACTCCGCCAGCTCCGAGGGACTCAGACCGCCGGGGACGCAGGCGCCCCGCAAGGCGCAACGACTGCACGTGACGTTCAGCCGCGGCGAACCGGGCGGATCCGCAAAGGGAATGCGAGCGGGAAATGGCTCGAGTGACGCGGCTGCGATCGGACCGGACACGGGCGGGCGCTCATGGCCGTTCGGCATCGTTGCTGGCATTGTGGGCCTCCTTCAGGAATTTGCGGCCGCGGAGCCCTGGTTGCTTGCTCCCGCGTACGTGAAGAAGCCTATCCAGCGACGGAAAACCTGCGATGCACCGGGGGAAACACCGTGTAACAGTCGGTAACAGCCCTGGGCGGCCGCGGCGCCGATGCGGGTGCTCGCCCGGCGAACATCTCGATCCCGGCGACGCCGCCCCGCTTTGACGCGGGTCAACGGCCAAGCTGCGGTTATCGCCTACGATCGAGTCGCATACCCGAGCATTCGCCTGTCGCGAGCGAATGCCCGCCCATTCGGAGACTGACGATGCCCGCGAAGCTCATTAGGTTCCATCACGATGCCCGGGAGAAGGTGCGAGCTGGCCTCAACATCCTGGCCGAGGCGGTGAAGGTCACCCTGGGTCCCAAAGGGCGGCTGGTCGCCCTCGAGCGTGCCTTCGGGCCCCCCACCATCATCAATTCCGGCGTCGCCGTAGCCAAGGAGATCGAGCTCGAGGACAAGTTCGAGAATCTCGGTGCCCGGATGGCGCGAGAAGTCGCGTCGAAGACCTCCGAAACCGCGGGCGACGGCACGACGACTGCAACCGTCCTGGCGCAGGCCATCGTCAACGAAGGCATGAAGTACGTCGCGGCCGGCCTCGACCCGATGGAGCTCAAGCGGGGCGTCGACGCCGCGGTCGAAGCGATCGTCGCGGAGCTCAAGCGCAACTCTCGTCCATGCGCATCCTCGCAGGAGATCGCCCAGGTCGGAACGATTTCCGCCAACGGCGATGCTTCGATCGGCGAGATGATCGCCAAGGCGATGGAGAAGGTCGGCGAGAACGGCGTGATCAAGACGGAGGATGGCCGCGGGACGAGTAACGAGCTGGAGGTGGTCGAAGGCATGCAGTTCGACCGCGGTTTCCTCTCGCCCTATTTCATCAACGATCCCGAACGCCAGCGCGCTGCGCTCGACGACCCTTACGTCCTTGTCCACGACCGATCCATCTCGAGCATCCGGGACCTGTTGCCGCTCCTCGAGCAAGCGTCGGGCGAAGGCCGTCCGTTGCTGGTCATCGCCGAGGACGTCACGGGCGAAGCCTTGGCCACGCTGGTGATCAATACGCTCCGCGGCGTGCTCAAGTGCTGTGCGGTCAAGGCGCCCGGTTTCGGTGATCGGCGCAAGGCGATGCTGGAGGACATCGCGATCCTGACCGACGCGACGCTGATCTCCGAGGAGACGGGTCTCAAGCTCGAGAAAGCCACTCTCGGCGAGCTCGGTCGGGCGCGACGCATCGAGATCGACAAGGACAACACCACCTTGATAGGAAGCGGTGGCGATCCCCTGAAGATCAAGGCGCGGATCGCATCGATCCGAGCCGCGATCAAGGAAACGAAGAGCGACTACGACCGCGAGCAGCTCGAGGAGCGCGCGGCGAAGCTCTCGGGAGGCGTGGCGCTGATCAAGGTCGGCGCAGCCACCGAGGTCGAGATGAAGGAAAAAAGGTCGCGCGTCGAGGATGCACTCCATGCGACCCGGGCCGCCATGGCCGAAGGCATCGGCCCCGGCGGCGGAGTCGCGCTGCTGCGGGCGCGCCCCGTGCTCGATTCCCTGCCCTCGGACTCGCTCGCTCGCGATGCGGGGATCGCGATCGTCCGGCGCGCGGTAGAGCAGCCGCTTCGCCAGATCGTCGCCAATACGGGTGCTGAGCCGTCGGTCGTCCTTGAGCGCGTGGCGACCGGCTCCGGCAGCTTCGGCTACAACGCCGCGTCCGGCGAGTTCGGTGACCTTGTAGCGATGGGAATCATCGATCCGACCAAGGTGACCCGCCTCGGGTTGCAGAACGCAGCCTCGATCGCGAGCCTCATCCTGACGACGGACTGCGTCGTGGTGGAGAAGCCGAAAGCCGAACTGGCGAACCCGCCGGCCATGGGCGAGATGGAGTAGGGCTTCATCCTGCGTTCCGATGCTGATCACGTGAAGGCCTAGCCATGCAAATCCCACTGCAGATAACGGTCAACAACATGCCGCGGTCGGACGCTCTGGAAGCGCGAATACGGGAAAAGGTGGCCGAGCTCGAACGCTTTCATCCGCGCATCACCAGCTGTCGCGTCACCCTGAACGAGTTCCGCAAGCACCATCGGCAGGGCCGCCAGTTCGAAGTGCGGATCGACGTGCGTGTGCCCGGTCACGGGGAAATCGTCTCCAACCGGCACCACGACGAGGACGTGTATGTCGCCCTTCGCGATGCTCTGGCCTCGACCACGCGCCAGCTCGAGGAGATCGTTCGCGAAAGGCGCGGCGAGACGAAACACCACGAGACGAGCCCGGCTCAGGGATCGACCCCTGACGAAAGCGCCACCTGAGCAGGCGCGCTTGCCGTCAAACGCAAGGGGAACGGTCTGGATCGACTACTGGTAGCGCAGCGCGTCGATGGGCTTGAGCCGCGCCGCCTTGTTGGCGGGGTAGAAGCCGAAGAATACACCCACGCTCGTGGCCACGACGAAGGCGAGCAATACCGCGGCGCCTGTGATGACGACGGGCACATACGCGATCAGATTCGCCGCGACCGCTGCGGCTACTCCGAGTAGAACTCCGACCACGCAGCCGAGGAGCGAGATAATGATCGCCTCCAGAAGGAACTGCGCGCGTACGTCCCGCTGTCGCGCACCGATCGCGATGCGGATGCCGATCTCGCGCGTGCGCTCGGTGACTGATACGAGCATGATATTCATGATCCCGATGCCGCCGACGAGCAGCGACACCGACGCGATTGCGCCCAGCATGATCGACATGACGCGAGTCGTTTGTGCTGCGGCGTTGGCCAATGCGGTGAGATCGCGGATGTCGAAGTCGCTGTCGGTACGCTCGGCAAGATGATGACGCTGCCGAAGGAGGCGCGTCATGTCCGTCTCGGCTGCCCGCATGGCGTCCGCAGACACGGCCTGTGCGACGATGAACCGTACGCTTCCGGGGAACTGAGTCCCGAAGATGCGCGTTTGCGCGGTGGTCACCGGGATCAGCACCGTGTCGTCCTGGTCGCGGCCATCGAGACTCTGGCCCTTGGATGCGAGGACGCCGATCACCAGGAACGGGCTCTGCTTGATGCGAACGGTCTTGCCCACCGGGTCGGCGTCGTCAAACAGGTTCAGGGCCACGGTCTTTCCGAGAAGCGCGACACGCGTGGCGGAGCGTACGTCTGCGTCGGAGAACGCGTATCCGGACTCGACATCCCAGTCGCGCACGACTAGAAAGCCCGGCGTCGTGCCGGCGACCATCGTGCTCCAGTTGTTCGAGCCGTAGACGAGTTGTGCGGTGCCCGGCGCAACAGGCGCTACCGCGGCGATCGATGCGAGCTCCCCGATAGCGTCCGCGTCACCCGTCGTCAGCGTGGGAGCCGCGCCCATTCCCATGCGAATCCCGCCGGAGGTGGCCGATCCCGACATCACTATGAAGAGATTGCTGCCCATGGAGGCGATCGACTGGTCCACCGAGTATTGCGCCCCCTGACCGACGGCGAGCATCGTGATCACCGCCGCGACTCCGATCATCATGCCGAGCATGGTCAGGAACGTTCGCAGCCGATTGGCACCCATTGCGTGCCAGGCCTCTCCGAACATCGTCCGGATCATGCGGGTGCTTCCGCGAGCGCCCGCCGAGAAACGGCGACATCGTCGACCATCCGTCCATCGACGAACCGAACGAGCCGTTCGGCGTATCCGGCAATATCGCTTTCATGCGTGACCACGACGATCGTTATGCCCTCCTCCGTGTGAAGACGTGCGAGTTGCGCCATGATGTCGTGGCTAGTCTTGGTATCCAGGTTCCCCGTCGGCTCGTCGGCGAGAATGAGTTGCGGGTGGTTGGCCAGCGCGCGCGCAATCGCTACGCGTTGCTGCTGGCCGCCGGAGATCTGGCCGGGAACGTAGTCCGGGTACTTGTCGAGCCCGACCTGGCCGAGCAGCTCCAATGCACGTCGGCTTCGCTCGATCTTGGGCACGCCGGCGTAAAGCAGGGGCAGGGCTACATTGTCCAGCAGCGTGGCTCGCGGCAACAGGTTATAACCCTGGAAAACGAAGCCGATGACGCGGTTGCGCAGTCGGGCGAGTTCGTCGGAATCCAGAGCGGCGACGTCGCGCCCTTCCAGCGTGTAACGGCCACTCGTCGGCAGATCGAGACAGCCCAGGATGTTCATGAACGTCGACTTGCCGGACCCCGAGGGTCCCATGATCGCAACCATCTCGCCGCGGCGGATGGCGAGGTCGACATCCTTGAGCACGGGCACGGAGCCGGCCGCGGTCTCGTAGCTCTTACAAAGCTGCTCGGTGCGAAGGAGGAACGCCTCGCCCATCAGAAAGCCCGCAAGCGCAAAGTGCTCGGCGGCGAGTCGTTCCGTGCCACCACCGACCCGACGACAAGCTGGTCGCCGGGCTTCACGCCATCGCCAACGACCTCGGTGAATCTGCCGTCGCTGATGCCCGTGTGGACGGCGATCGCCCTCAGCTTGCCGCCTTCCGTGACGTAGACCGTTGCCACGCGGGCATCGTTGCGTGACTGCGCACTCTCCCTGGAAGCGATTTCCGCGTCGGCCGGCCGGAAACGCAGCGCTGCGTTGGGAACCGCCACGGCTTGCACGCTCCGCGCGACCTGGACGTTTACGTAGGCCGTCATCCCGGGCATGAGAATCTGGTCAGGATTGTCCACCGCCACGACGACGTCGTAGGTAACGACGTTCTGCTGGGTGGTGGCGTTGAGACGGACCTGTTTGACGCGGGCGGTGAAAACGCGGTCTGGAAAAGCGTCGACCGTGAACTGCACGGGCTGGCCGGCCTTGATGTTGCCGACGTCGGCCTCGGCGAAGCTTGAGTCGATCTGCATCTTGGACAGATCCTGTGCAATCTGGAACAGGGTCGGGGTCTGGAAGGTGGCCGCCACCGTCTGGCCGAGATCGACGGCCCGGTTGACGACGACACCGGACACGGGCGAGCGGATCACCGCGTAGTCCAGGTTTACCTTGTCCTTCGCCAGCGTGGCTTCGGCCTGCTTGAGCTGCGCTTCCGCGGACTCGCGCGTCTGAACCGCGGTATCGAGGGCCTGCTTGGCGATCGAGTCTTGTTCCCACAGGGTCCGGCTCCGTGCCTCGTTGGCGCTCGCGAGATCGAGCACCGCCTTTGCATTCGCGACGTTCGCCTGATCCTGATTGACTTGCGCCTGGAGCAGCGCCGGGTCGAGCTCGAGAAGGATCTGGCCCGCCTGCACGTGATCGTTGAAATCGGCGGAGAGCTTCTTGACCGTTCCGGAGACCTGCGTGCCGACGTTGACCAGAACGACCGGGTTGAGCGTACCGTTGGCGGAGACCGACTGCGTTATGTCTCGAATCACGACCGGCTCGACGCGGTACCTGTCCCCGTTGCCTGCCTGGTCCATCGCCCGCCAGGCGACGACGGCGACGGCCATCGCGACGACCGCTGCAATGGAGAGCACGAGGCGCTTCCCCACGGCCTTGCCTGGAATCAAAGCTCGGACCCACCCGTCACTCCGCTCATCGGCGGACGGTTCGACTTTCATGCCATCTCTGGGCATGGCATCTACCCAGCCGTAAGCATCGAGCAAGGATCAGCAGTCACACCATCCCGCGACCGATGCGAGCGCCAAGGTGAAAACCGGCTCGCAAACGGCGAAATCCTCATTGAAACGAGCATAGCCCCGGGCGCCACCCTCCTTCTTGATCCGGGTCAAGGCGAAACCGCTCGATCCGACGCCTCGGCCCGCCCTGCCCTGATCCCTGCTTGCATCGATGAGCCCGCGTCAGCCATCCTATCGCCTCTGGCGAAGCAGGGAGATCCGAGGACGCGCCTGGCAGGCCACGGCCGTTTCCCAGTGTCCGTCCTCGCGGCCTGCCGCAGCGATGCCGACGGATCGATCAGACCTTGACGGTCGTCAACGCGCGACGAGCCATCCGGCCTCACTCTATCGCGACAAATCGCATGGTCCGCGGCGGGAAGCAAGAACACCGTTCCAATCCGGCGAGCCCCAGGACGAATGCACCGATCCTCGGTGCGATCGCTCGCCAGGATGCCTGCGATCGATTGAGCCGGAAAGCTGATTGCCGCCTTCGGAAGCGGTTCGAACCCGGGAGTGCGACCCAAGGAACGCCTTGAGTTCGGATGTGCTAACCACCGTCGGCTTGACCCGCAGCTTCGGCACGCTCGTGGCACTGGATGCTGTAAGTCTCTCCATTCGCGAGGGTGAGGTCTTCGGATTGCTCGGTCGAAACGGCGCAGGCAAGACGACGCTCATCAAGATCCTGACGACGCTCCTGCCGCCGACGGCCGGCAAGGCGACGGTCGGCGGCTTCGACGTCGCTCGCGAGCCCGCGCGCATCCGGGCGATCATCGGTTACGTCCCGCAGGCGCTGTCCGCCGATGGAGAGCTCACGGGCCGCGAGAATCTGCAGGTCTTCGCCCGCCTCTACGATATTTCGACCGGATTGCAGCGGCAGCGTATCGACGAGGGGCTTGCCTTCATGGGCCTCAACGATGCCGCCGACAAGCTCGTGAGCACGTATTCGGGCGGGATGATCCGCAGGCTGGAAATTGCGCAATCCATGCTGCATCGACCCAAGGTGCTCTTCCTGGACGAGCCGACCGTGGGTCTCGATCCGGTCGCGCGCGAGATCGTCTGGACGCGCATCAAGCAATTGCGCGGCCTCTATCGCACCACCATCGTCCTGACCTCGCACTACATGGACGAAATCGAGCAGCTCTGCGACCGCGTCGCCATTCTTCGGCGAGGAAAACTGGTTGCGCTTGGCACGCTCCCCGAGCTGAGCGCGGCGGCCACGGCCGCAAAGAGCCTCGACGAGGTATTCGCCTTCTATACCGAAGACGGACCCGAGAACGCGGAAGGTTTTCGTGAGACCGTCAATGCTCGGCTCAACCTGCGCCGCCTCGGTTGATGGACGACATCGCTCCGTACAGCCTTGCACGCGCCGCGGCCAGCTACTGCCGCAAGGTGCTCGCGGTCGCCGACATGGAGGTGCGGAAGCTCCTGCACGACCCGACGGAGCTCGTGACGCGGGCCATCCAGCCCACGCTGTGGCTTCTCGTGTTCGGCGAAGTATTTGCCCACATCCGCGCCATCCCGACGGGCAGCCTCGAGTATATCGATTTTCTCGCGCCCGGAATCCTGGCGCAGAGCGTGCTTTTCGTCGCCATCTTCTATGGCATTTCGGTGATCTGGGAGCGGGATCTCGGGATTCTGCACAAGTTCCTGGTGAGCCCGACGCCCCGTACCGCGCTGGTCCTCGGCAAGGCGCTGTCGGCTGGAGCCCGGGCATTGTCGCAAGCCGTCATCATTTACGCTCTTGCGCTCGCGCTCGGCGTCCGAATGAACTGGCATCCGACGGCACTGGCCGGAGTGCTCTTTCTCGTGTTGCTCGGTGCGGGCGTCTTCTCGACCTTTTCGCTCATCGTCGCGTGCATCGTGAAGACCCGCGAACGCTTCATGGGCATTGGGCAGGTCCTGACGATGCCGCTGTTCTTCGCCAGCAACGCGATCTATCCGACGGAGATGATGCCCGATTGGCTGAAAATCGTCGCGCACGTCAATCCGCTCACGTATGAAGTCGACGGACTGAGGGCGCTCATGCTGGCAGGCGGCGGAGGGACAGGGCTCGGCTTGCCGACGGATCTGGCCCTGCTGGTCGGTGCGCTGGCGCTCTTGGTCGCCATCGCGGGAAGAATGTATCCGCGGATCCTGGTTTGAAACGGCTCGGACGGACCTTGCCCCTGCCGTCGAACCCGCCCGACGAGTACGATTCCGCTCACCACGAGCGAGGTCGACCGGTCGATGCGAACCTCGCGCTTCGAGAGAGAACCCGTTCCCCAACGCAAAGCGACGCTACGCAGCCGGCTTCTTGTTCCTCGCGAATCGATTGCCACGCCGGCAGGCAATAACCAATACCGGCGCGGCCAGGATCGAATATCCGCCAAGGATCAGAAGCAGCACCCGGCTTACGGGCGGAATCGCCAGATACACCACGCACAGCGCGATGACTCCGTAGCCCAGCCAGAACGCCACGAGCCCGAGTTCCACTGCTGTGAAGCGCCGCATGAATCACCATCGATCGAAGAATAGCTTGATCCTAGACCTGCAGGCCTCGGCGCGTATTGATCTCGAGCAAGTTTCGTGCGAAGCGAATCGCACGGGGAATCGCGGCCAGGACCAGCCCGTTCCGCGCGCTGGCCCAATCAGCGCCTGCGCGACCGCTGCTTGCCCGCTGGCGAACGCACGAGCAGCACCGGGACGGTCGCTTCGCGAACAACCACTTCTGCGTCGCTGCCCATCAGCACGCGCGACAGCCCTCGACGACCGTGCGTACCGAGCACGATCACGTCGGCCCGCCATTTCTTCGCCTGCTTGATGATGACGTCGGCGACCCGCTGGCCCGCCGTCTTCAGCAGCACCGTCTCGGCCTTGACGTGACCTTTTCGCGCCTGCGCCTCCGCCTTCGCGAGCAGCTTCCTGCCCCTCTCGCTCAGCGCCTTGACGAAGCTGTCGACATAGCTCGGCGGCACATACATCGTGCCGTCGAAACCCTGTGTAATCACCAGCTCGTCCACGATGTGAACGAGGCACAGGCGCGCCGTCTGATCCTTCGCCAGCGCGATCGCTTCTTCGAGCCCTCGATTCGAGGTCGGACTGCCATCGATCGGGACCAGGATCCTGCGGAACATGCTTGCCTCCCTTGTGGTGGCTCGACCTCAATGCGCCATGAACACAGGAACCGTCATGCTCGTGAGCAGCGTGCGCGTCGCGCCACCCAGCACATGCTCTCGCCATCGCGGATGGCCGTATCCGCCCATCACGACGAGATCGCCGCCACGGTCGGCGACGCGCGAGAGCAACCAGTCGCCGACCGGGATATCGCCAGGGCCGAGCCTGTCGTATTCGATTCCCGCGCCGATGCCATGCCGACGGAGGTAGCCCGCGAGCCGCTCGCGACCCGCCGCGTCGGCACCGTGCTCGGAAGCGCCCGGGTCCAGACAACCCACCGTGACCCGGGCGGCGCGGCGCAGGAGTGGCATCGCGTCGGCCAGCGCGCGCGATGCCTCGCGACCGCCGTCCCAGGCGACGAGGACGTGCTTGCCGATGCTCTCCGGCACGCCGACATAGGGAACGACGAGCAGCGGCCGGCCCGTTTCCATGAGCGCAGCCGAGACGAGCTGCGAGGCGAATCCCGAGCCAGCTTCGCCCGCCTGCGGCTGGCCGATGACGATCAGATCCGCGCAGCGGCCGTGCGCCACCGCCGCCTCGATCGGCGGCCCGGACGGCGCGCGCCACTCGATATCCCGCCAGTCGGCGGTCTTGGCGGCGTCGCGGAATGCCTGCTCCGCGGCGTACTGGGCGTCGCCGGAGCCGCTTAGGTATCTCGCGACGACCTCGTCCGGCAGGACGGCGGCCACCGACGGGGTGATCACCGGTGCATTCGACAGATACATCCCGACCAACCGCGCGTCGAAGTCGCGCGCCAGGCCGATCGCGATGCCGAGGCGGCTCCGGGAGTCGGTATCTTCGCCGAGGACTGCGAGAATCGTCTGATAGGTCATCATGGCGTGCATCGCTTGCGACATTGATGTGACAAGCATAGCCCGGGAGCGGGGCGCGGCTCTTGCGCGGAATCAAACCCCCTCCACTCCGCCGGATGCGCTGGATCAAAGATCGGAGAAGCCCTGATCGGTTAGGCTGTCGGTCGTTCATCTGACGACGCCCCGCCGTCGCCGCGGGCGGCCCTGTCGGTTCCGAATCGAGGTTGCGCTTGCGATCATGCCCTGGGACGCCGACTATTTCCCGGCCTCGATGAAGCATCTCTCTCCGCCCGTGCGCGAGAAGGCGATCGAGATCGCGAATGCCCTGCTCGATGGCGGCATGGACGAGGGCAAGGCGATCCGCATCGCCATCGCCAAGGCCAAGCAATGGGCGGAGCGGCACGGGGAGGATCTCTAGCATCGACCCGCCGCCTCGGGCTTCATCGGGTCGGCGTCTGCCGCTCAATCCTGCAGCACGTAGCTTCCGGGTCCATCGCACAGAGGGCCATATCCGCGGGCGCCCATGGACGGAGGCGCAGTCCGCCCGCCGGAGCGCGCGTCCAGCCAGGCGATCCACTCCGGCCACCACGAGCCGTCGCTCAATGCGGCGGTCTCCAGCCAGCGATCCGGATCGACGTACCGATCTTCGGGGTGCTTCGTGGCGACGCGGTAATGCCTGTTCGGATGGCCCGGCGGCGAGACGATCCCCACGTTGTGCCCTCCGCTCGTCAGGACGAAGGTGATCTCGGCGTCGGTTTGCAGATGCAGCTTGTACACCGACCGCCAGGGCGCGACATGGTCGGTTTCCGTGCCGACCGCGAAAATGGGCACGCGCAGATCGGCCAGCGCCACGGGCTTGCCCCCCGCTGGGAAACGGCCCTCGGCGAGATCGTTATCGAGAAAGAGCCGCCGCAGGTACTCGGCGTGCTGGCGATAAGGCATGCGCGTCGCATCCGCGTTCCAGGCATTGAGATCGGTCATCGGCTCGCGTTCCCCCATGAGGTAGGCGTGCACCATGCGCGACCACACAAGGTCGTTGGAGCGCAGGAGCTGGAACGTGCCTGCCATCTGACGGCTGTCTAGGAAGCCCTGCTCCCACATCACGTCCTCGAGGAACACGAGCTGGTTCTCGTTGATGAAGAGCTTCAGCTCGCCGGCCTCCGTGAAATCGGTCTGCGCCGCGAACAGGCTGAGCGACTGAAGCCGCGCGTCTCCATCCCGGGCCATCGCAGCAGCGGCGATCGCGAGCAGCGTTCCACCGATGCAGTAGCCCACCCCATGAACCTTGCGCTCCGGCACGACGGCCTTGACCGCATCGAGTGCCGCCATGACGCCCAGCTGGCGATAATCCTCCATCGAGAGATCACGATCGTCCGGCGAGGGGTTCTTCCAGGAGACCATGAATACGGTGTAGCCCTGCTCAACGAGGTATCGAACCAGCGAGTTCTGCGGGCTCAGGTCGAGGATGTAGTACTTCATGATCCAGGCCGGCACGATGAGCACCGGCTCGGTCCTCACGCTCGGGCCGGCAGGTGCGTACTGGATCAACTCGATGAGGCGATTGCGATGGACCACCTTGCCCGGGGTGACCGCGATGTCGCGACCGACCTGGAAGGCTTCCGTCCCCACTGGCTTGCGGCCGGCCCAGGCGCGCTCCGCGTCCTCGACAAGGTTCCACGCGCCGCGCCAGAGATTCATTCCGGCCTCGGCGAACGTGCGCTCCAGCACCTCGGGATTGGTCAGCACGCTGTTGGAAGGCGAGAACACGTCGAGCACCTGCCGCGTGCCGAAGGCGACGATGTCTTCGTTCTCGGGCGTCACGCCGCGCAGCCCCGTCGCCGCGTTGTGCCACCACTGCTGCGTAAGCAGAAAGGACTGGTATACGAGGTCGAAGGGCAGCTTGCGCCAGGCTTCGCCCCTGAAACGCTTGTCCTGGGGCAGCGGCTCGATGCACGGTGCGCAATGCTCGCCCTCGACGGACCGGCGCGCGGCGTACTGAACAAGGCGCAGCCATTTGCGCAGCGCCTTTTCGGCGAGCTGCATTCTCTTGCCGGGCGCGCAGGCGAGATGGGCGGCCAAGTCCGCGTAGGCGCCGGCCAGCGTCAGGGGCGCAAGACCGGCCGTATAGCGTGCCGTTATCGCCTGCATGGACCGATCGATCGAGTCGGCGAGCGCGGTCGAGGCGTAGGAATCGCGAAGAAAGGCGGGATCCACGGGCGGCGTGGCGGTGACCGGCCTGGAGGCCTGCGTCGACGCCCTCGGGCGCGGCGAGCCAGGGGCGCGGCCCAGGGTCGTGGTTCGAGCCATCGGTCGTCGGCCTCGATCGTTATACGGACGGCGCGACGACGACGTGCCGCAGCTTCCCTGTGCGCGGGTCGACTGCCGGGCCATGCGGGTCCAGCACGAGCTGGACATTGGGAAGCGACTGACGCAACAGATACCCGCGCAGCGCCTGCTCCACCGCGTGCCACGCAGCCTGCCGCGCGGAGCCCCGGCCGATCGCGATCCGGACGGTCAGCTCGGCGGAACCGGTCTGAACGATCTGGAAGGGATGGGCCTGCAGAACCTCCTCGACGACGGTCGTCAACGCCAAGGGCAGCAGGCCAACCGGCTTGCCTCGGGGATCGTGCAGCGACAGAAGCGCATCGCACCGCCCTTGTACGCGGATCGCTGGCAGCGGGCTGCCGCAGGAGCAGGGCTCCGGCTTCACGACGATACTGTCCCCCAGATCGTAGCGAAGAATCGGCTGGACGCGGTTGGCGAGATTCGTGACCAGCACCGTGGCCGAAGCCTCTCCTGGGGCCACCGGTTCGTACGCGCTGTCGACAGCCTCGACGACAACCCAGTCGGCGTTAACGTGCAGCCATCCGCCGCTGCAGCCGAAGGCGATGCTCAGGCACTCCGAGGCCCCGTATTCGTTCACGACGGGGCAACCGAAGGCGCGCTCGAGTTCCTGCTGAGCGGCGACCGGCAGGTGCTCCCCGCCGGACCAGAGAATCGCCGGCTTGATCTTCAATCGTCCCGACCGGATTTCCTCGGCGAGCAGCAGCAGCATCGTCGGGTAGCTCGCGACAAAGGCCGGCTGATAGTCGTTGAGGCCGGCGACAAGCTCCGCGATCGGCTGCATGACCGAGAAACCGCGCGCCGCGAGCCATGGATTCGCGCGGCAGACGCGCTCCCACGATGCAATGCTGGCGAAATGGTCGCCGGTCGCCGCGATCAGCGCCGCTCGCCCGCCCCGGCTCAGGGAGCCCCAGGCACAACGCGCGAAAAGCGACGACGAGATCAATTGCGAGGCGATCAGTGCGTCATAGGTCGCCACGGCATCCGCGTCCTGCAGATAGATTCCGGGCTCGTCCGACGTTCCGGAGCTCGTCCAGACGATGTACCGGCCGAGATAGCGCAAGCCGATATGGCCCCGGTCCGCCAGGAATGCTCCGACGTCGACCCGGGTGATCTCGCGGTCGGTGACCCAGTCGTCGAAACGGTTCATCAGCGTCCGACGGTTCATCACGGGCAGTTGACGCAGCACGAAGCTGTCAGGCACGTCCCGATAGGCCTCCCGATAGACCTCGGAGTGGGTTCGTGCGAAATCCACGAGCGCCCGCAGGCGCGCCTGGCAGGTGGCTTCGATCGAAGCTGGACCGCCGCTGCGCGTCCACCAGATCGTTGCGACGTGCGCCGCCCAATCGCTCAGGATGAGCGAGGACGCGACCGCGTCCCAGGAGTCGCCGACGCGGCTCGACGTCGCCTCACGTCGGCCAGAGGGGCCGGCTGCACCGTTCCCGTTGTGCGCGCACGCTGTGCCGCCTCGCGCCATGGCAGGGTCCGACCCCTCGCGACGGCCGTCAGCAAGCATCCCCAAGCTTCGGGTATCCGGCGAGCAATTCGTCGAGACGCGGGGGGAGCCCTTCGGCCTTGCCGAGTACGCGTCGTCCCCGCGTCACTTGACGGTCACTTGCCTGGACCGCCCTCCTTCCTTCTTCGGAAGGGTGAGCTCGAGCACGCCATCCTGACATTTGGCTTCCGCCTTGCCGTCGTCCACATCGTGAGGGAGGGTGAAGCTTCGATACTGCCCGCCGTAATACCGCTCGGTGCGAATCACGGTCTCGCCTTTCTTCTCCTCCTTCTCGCCCTTGACTTCGGCGCTGATGGAAACCTGATTGCCGTCGATCGAGACCTTGATATCTTCCTTCTTGACGCCGGGAACATCCGCCTTCACACGGTACGTCCTCTCGTCTTCGCGCACATCGACCTTGATTTGCGCCTCCTCCGGAAGCCCCTTCCATAGGGAACGGCCGGGGGGGCTGAGCCAGAAGTCGTCGAAGGCGCCGAGCGGATCGAAACGCACCAGGTCGCGGAATGGATCGTAGCGGGTGATGTTGGCCATACGAACTCCAGATGAGGGTCAATCGGAAGGCTCGACGGGGAGCAGAGCCGCGTCAGACGACTTCGGCGACATACCGGCCACATAGACGCCACATCGGCATCAGATCGCAGCACGGCTCGATGATACGAGCTCCAAGGGGGGGTGCTTTGACCAAGGTCAAGGTGGAGGCGAGCGAGCCGCCGAAGCGCCGAGGTCCACGGCGCAGCGATCTACATCCCAGGTCGCCCGTGGACGAAATCTTTGGAGCGACAGCTGCGATTTGCGAACCCCGCGGGAAATTTGCGTACGCATGCAGCCGGATGTTGCACACGGGCGGAGTGCAACACCCGGCAAGGCCCTGCCGACGTCGCTGGACCGTCCCTTTCTCGATCCGCTTCCGTGCCTGCAGCTGCCTCGGCGCGTCGATCGACCTCAGCCGTGCTTCGAGGGCTTGCGCGCGGTCTTCCTGGCCGATCTCCTGACGGTCTTCCTCGCGGCGGTCTTTCTCGTCGTCTTGCTCGCGGTCTTGCGGACGGCGGACTTCCGCGCCGTCTTTCTCGCGGTCGACTTCTTCGCTGCCTCCTTCTTCGCCTTCTTGCTGCCGGCCGCCATCTCCGCCTTGCTCTTGCGCTTGATGTCCATCGCATGCGCGCGGGAGTACTGCTGGATGTCCTTGAACTTCCCTGCCTTGTCGCGGACGGCATAGAGCTTCTTGCCCCTGCTGCTATACAGTACCGTGCGTCTGACCATGGTCCCTCCTGTCTGAGGTCGTCGCAAGGCGCTTCGTTCGAGCGGCCCCGCAGCGCTCGATGTACCACTCCGGTAAGACATGTGCAAGCGACCCGCGGCGCACCGGGAGCTGCGCGCCGCCGCTCACGGGTCGAGCGCGCATCGGAGCGCGAGGCTTCGACTCCGCCGTCGAGCCCTCATCGCGGGATTCGTCGCCCGAGACTATATTACGGACCGCAATGCGAACTTTCGCGAAAGGGGACGTTCGCGATGGCCATCCACAAGCTGCAATCGAGCTTCGCCAGGATCTTCCGGCAGCGTTGCTTCTATCTCTTCCTGTCGATCCTGGTCCTGATCGTCGCCTCGCCGTTTCTCACGGAGACGCTCCACGGCCGCGTGCTCGTCCAGGCCGTGCAGGTCCTCGTGCTCATCGCCTCGGTTGCCGCCGTCGGGCGAACCACGTCGCCTTTCGTGATCGCGCTGCTTCTCGGTATCCCGGCGTTCGTGTTCCAGAGCAGCATCACGTTCGGCTACGGCGATCCGGAGACCGTCCGCATCTGGTCGAACATCTTTCACGCCACGTTCTACCTCGTGGCTATCGTGTATCTCCTGCGCTACGTCTTCAGCTCCGACGTCATGACCGACGACAAGCTGTTCGGCGCGGCGTCGGTCTACCTCATGATCGCCATGATGTTCGCCTACGCCTACCTGCTCGTGCAGCTCGTCGATCCGGGCGCATTCGGCGCACGCGCGGGCGATAAGTCGCGCACGTTCTACGACCTTCTTTACATGAGCTTCGGCCTGCTCACCAGCAACGGCCCCGGAGACCTGACCCCGATCGGCGCCAAGGTGCGCTCGATCGTCATCGTCGAGCAGATCATCGGCGTGCTCTACGTGGCGATCCTGATCGCCCGGCTGGCGGGCATCTACCCGCCGCGGCGCGCGCGCGACGCGCAGTAGCCCGCGCCGGGCGGATCTCGTCGTGCCGCGGCGTCCGGCTTGACGCGAAGCGAATGCCGCCGCGTGGCTGTCGAGTCCGGCGTCCGACCGCGGAGGCTACCGCCTCGCATGCCAGCACGAGAAGCTGAGTGCGAGGACGACGGCCGATGCTGCAAGGAGCGGGAGGCTCGTCACTTGCAACAACAGCACCGCGAGCACGGCACCGATGGCATATGCTGCCCAGGTGATCGCCAGCAATGCAGTCGGATTGTTTTGGTCGGCCGTCGCCAGCGCCTTGTGCGTGGCGATGAAGTCGAGCGCGGCCTCGCCAAGCCTTGCCAGGGTGCTGGTCAGAACGATCGTGCTGATGGCCGCGCCCTTGAACCGCGTGACGGCGGTCGCTTGCAGGCCCATCGCGAGGGCAATCCACAGGACCGCCCGAGACGGCTGGGTGAGCAGCGTGGATAACGCGAGGATCGACCCCTCCAGGAAGAGCGGCAACCATGCGTTCCCGGCGTAGCGCAGCGACAGCCGACCGAGCATCGCGCCCGCGAAGAACGTCACGAACGTCATGCCACGCTCGAGCGCGGTCGTGAAGTCCGCGTGCGCCAGCGAGACGCCGGCGAGCACCGTGTTGCCGGTCATGTTGGCGGCGAAGACCCCTGCCTGTACGTATCCGATCGCGTCGGCGATCCCGCTTGCGACGCACAGGAGCGCCGCCATGTTGGTATCGACCTGCATCCATCGAGTCATCATCGGTCGCTCCCGGATGAAATTGCGAACGAATGTTAATCGCGAATCGCCCGCCTCGGTGTCCATCCTCCGGCCAACCGCGGCGGATGCAGCTTGCCAAGCCGGGAGAAGCACTCAACAATATGAACAGGTTCCGAGTCGGCTGAAAGCACGATCGCCATGGAAGCACTGCCGCACCGGATGAAATCGGACGAGCGAAGGCGCGCGGCGCCCCTCACCCAGGCGCCGCGGACTCTGGAGGAGCGACCCCGTGACTGACGGCGATGTTCTGGTCGAACGCGCTGGCCGCGTGCTGCGCGTCACACTGAACCGGCCCGAAAAGCACAACCCTTTGTCGCGAGCGGTCCTGGCGCGGCTTCGCGACATCTTCCTCGGCGCGCGTGAAGACCGGGAGCTCGCGTGCGCCGTCCTGAGCGGTGCAGGCGATCGGTACTTCGCCGCCGGTGGCGACCTGCGCGATCTTGCCGAAGTGCGCGCCGAAACCGACGTTCGCGCCATGGCGATGGCGGCAGGTGCCGCGCTCGACGCGATTCGCACGTTCCCGGTACCGGTCGTCGCGCTTCTCAACGGCGATGCGCTGGGTGGCGGCGCGGAGCTCGCGGTTGCCTGCGACATGCGCGTGATGCGCCATGGTGCCCATATCGGCTACATCCACGGCCGCCTCGCGATCACTTCGGCGTGGGGAGGCGGCGCTGATCTCGCCGCGCTGGTGGGACCCGCGCGCGCGTTGCGGATGACCTCGCGCTGCGAGCTGATCGACGCGGCGACCGCGCTCGACTGGGGTCTCGCCGACGCCACGGCGCCCGCCGAGTCGCTCGCGACGGCCCTCCAGGAGTTCATCGCGCCGCTGCTGAAGCAGTCGACCGCCACCCTGCGCGGCGCGAAGGCGCTGACGCTCGCCGCGCGTCGCGGCGAAGCATACGACGACCGCCGCGCGATCGAACAAGACCAGTTCGTTGCGACCTGGACGCACCAGGATCACTGGGCGGCGGTCGATCGCATCCTCGCCCGGGACAAGTCAGCGCGCGACGATCCGGGTGATGGATGAACGCTCGCGGCGTATCGCTTTGTCCGACCCGCTAGCGCAAACCGACGCGTGCGCCGGCGCCGAAGGCGGCGACCGGTCTACGCCGGCGAAGTCGAGACGGCGTGCGTGCCGGCGCCCGTGATCTTCGCGGGCCGGGATCGCGAGAAGCGGTCACCGCGCTTGAAGCGCCGCTGCACGGTCCGCTTCGCGCCGAACTCGCGCTTCAAGTGGGCGCTCGCGACCTCGACCAGCACGCTCTCGCCGCAGGTGAAGACGTCGATCGCGGCGTAGCGGTTCTCGGGCCAGATGTGGATCGCGAGATGCGACTCGGCGATCACGACGACGCCCGAGATTCCCCACGGGGCGAACTTGTGGAACACCGTCTCGACGATGGTCGCGCCGGCCATGCGGGCTGCCGCCACCAGCGTCCGCTTCACCCATTCCAGGTCGTCGAGATGCGTCGTGTCGCATTCGTAGAGATCGAGCACGACCTGGGACCCGCATGCAGCGCGTTCCGTGGGCTCGGTTTCGCATACGATCATTTCTCTAGCTCCTGGCAGAGTTCCTGGTCCGCTTCCGTTTTTTTTCCTTCTTCCGCTTCTTCTTACCTTTCTTCCTGCCCGGCGGACGGCCGGTCTTGACGCTGTCGACCGATCCGACAATCTGCATCAGTCCATCGTCGGGCAAGCGTTGCAGCGCGGCGAGCCCGGCGCGCAGCAGCTCACTCTTCTTCATGGCGACGCCCAGCCCGATGCACCGGTTCTTGAGCGCCTCGATCCGCCCATAGTCGGCCGCGGGCATCGTGAAGCTGTCGCGGATCACCTTGTCGAACGCGAGCTTCACCCTCGGCCGTTGCACCGGCCCTCCGGCTGTCACACTCGTCCCGTCACCGGGCTCCACCATCTCGGAACACGATCCGCGTTGCAGACTGGCGGCATGATATACGGTATATACGGTTTTTGCAACTCGGCAGACGGAACCGATACGGGCGGATGCGCCCGACCGCCCCGCAGCCAGCGCCACCACAGGCGGGGCCCCGTCACGAAGCCGTCATGCCGAACGTCGAGTTGCGAACCGATACGTAGTTGTCGGGCGTCGACGGCGACGCTGAAAGCGGGCTAACGACGGTTTCTTGGCGCGACAGGAGAACGAACGCGGAGGAAACGCGGTCTACCCGCAACCTGTTCCTGTTCATCGGTGCCGATCCAGAAACCGAGGGGCTCAAGCGTTGCGGTGTGGCCTTTGACACCAACGGGTTCGTGCTCACGGGCCACGATTGCTCGACGGCAGACGGCGTGCCGACGGCGCTCGCGTCCAATATTCCGGGCGTGTTCGCTGTCGGCGACGTACGGTCCGGTTCGGTCAAGCCCGTCGGCGGCGCGATCGGCGAAGGAGCCGCCGTCGTCCCGTCGATCCATAGCTACCTGACCGGCGCCCGCTGAAGCCCTCGACAGCGCACGACCGGGAATCGGCAGGGCCAACTATCCGGAGCAGCCTACCATGCCCATGGAATGCAGCCACCTCGACTCCGTCCTGACCAGCACGCCGAACACGTCCGGCTGCGAGGAATGCCTCGCCATGGGCGATACCTGGGTGCATCTTCGGCTGTGCCGCAGCTGCGGCCACGTCGGCTGCTGCGACGAGTCCAAGAACAAGCATGCCACCAGGCATTTCCGCTCGACCGATCACCCGATCATGACGTCGCTCGAGCCGGGAGAGTATTGGAGCTGGTGCTACGTCGACGAGATCGCGATGGAGCTCGAATAGGTCGAGGAAGCTCCGAGAGCCGCGCCGCGGGTCCCTGGCCGAGATTCGGCGTCGCCGTCATTCGGCCCCCTGAGGTCCCGCCCCGGATGCTGTGCCGTAGCGGTCACCCTCACCTCTCCCACCTGGGCGGTGTACCAAACGCCCGCCGCAGCCAATCGACGAGGGCACGCAGCTTCGCCGAGGCACGGGCCGTCGGGTAGGCGACAAACACCTCCGCGCTTTCCGTCGCCGCATCGACATCGACGACTTGCAAAAGCCCGCTGGAGAGCTCGCTTTGCACGAGATAAGCCGGAAGCAGCGCGATGCCGAGACCGGCCACGGCCGCGTCCCGCATCATGATTCCGTTGTTCAGCCTGAGACAGCGCTCGGGACGGACGACCACTTCTCGATTGGCGGTCCGAAGGCGCCAATCGGCTTCGCGTCGCGCATAGATGATTGCGCTGTGCTGCTGCAGCTCGTCGACCGAGGCCGGCGCGCCGTGACTCCCGAGATACCCGGGGGACGCGACGAGATAGCGTCGGCTTGCTCCGAGCTTCTTCACCACCACGCGCGCGTCCGCGATGCGCGCGTGCCGGATAACGGCGTCATAGCCCTCGCCCACCACGTCGACGAAGCGATCGTCCAGGTCAAGTGTCAGGCGGATGCGCGGGTTCGCGCGCAGAAACGGAAAGATCGCCCGGCTGAGATGCAGTGTCCCGAAGCTGACGGGCGCCGAGATCCGGAGGGGACCCGCCAGCTCGCCGTGGCGCTCCGCAAGCTCCGCACGTGCCTCCTCGGCCTCGGAGAGGATGCGCCGCGCGCGGATCAGGAAGGCCGCGCCGTCCTCGGTGAGCGCGAGCTTGCGTGTCGTCCGCTGGACGAGGCGTGCCCCGAGCGAGCGTTCAAGCTCCGCGAGGCGCTCGCTGACGACCGACTTGGACAGCGCAAGCTGTCGCGCTCCGCCGCTTACGGATCCCGCCTCCGCCACCGCGACGAAGGCGCCGATGCTCTCAAACTTCATTGTTCGCTCCTCCCGAACAGTGAGATCGTCCCTGGGGGCTTATCGCGCCTGGCGCAATGCGGTTCAATGGAGCTTCACTCATTGAAAGATCACCGTCCCATGCGAACCCTGGTTACAACGCTTGTCGCGATGGCGGGTGCCATCGCGGCCCTGTCCGCGACCCACGCGTCGGCGCAGGCGGCAATTCAAAGCCGCTTCGCGCAGGTGAACGGACTGAAAATGCACTACCTCGTCGCCGGAGAGGGAGGAAGCACCGTAATCCTTCTCCATGGCTATGCGCAGACGAGCCACATGTGGCGGCCGCTCATGGCTGAGCTCGGCAAGACGCACCGTGTCATCGCACCCGACCTGCGCGGCTTCGGCGACACGACCAAAGCAGAAGGCGGCTATGACAAGAAGACCATGGCGCAGGACGTCCATGCGCTCGCCCGGTCGCTCGGCATCGGCAAGGCGGGTATCGCCGGGCATGACATCGGCCTGATGGTGGCGTACGCCTACGCCGCGCAGTATCCCGCCGAGGTCGATCGCATTGCGTTGCTCGACGCTTTCATCCCCGGGGTCGGCGACACGACGAATCTGTTCCTGCTTCAGGATAAGTGGCATTTTCACTTCTACGGGCCCACGCCGCTCGCGCTCGTGAAGGGGCGCGAGCGCATCTACCTGGACCACTTCTGGAACGACTTCGCAGCGGATCCCGCGAAGTCCGTCTCCGAGGCCGATCGGCGCTTCTACGCCCGCGAGTACGCCCGGCCCGGCGCGATGAAGGCCGGCATGGAGGTGTTCCGGGCCTTCGATCAGGATGCACGGGACAATGCCGAATTCGCCAGGATCAAGCTCACGATGCCGATACTGGTGCTTAGCGGCGAGAAATCGGGCGGCGATTTCCTCATTTCGCAGGCCCGCATGGTCGCCGTCAATGTCGACGGCGTGATCGTCACGGGATCGGGTCACTGGCTCATCGATGAGGCACCGGGCCAGGTGATTCCGAGGCTCGTCGCATTCTTTGCGCAGGGGGAGGATTCCAGTCGGCGCGGCGCTCAGGATTCGCGCTCGCCGAGAAAGTGAGAGGATCGGGTCGTCGTGCCCTCGACCAGATACTGCTTCGCCCGCTGCTGGATTTCCCGACTCGCGACACTCGCGCGCTCGTGCTGGCGCAGATGCTCCATCCAGGATTCGTCCATGAAGGTCTCGACGAAGTGTGTCGGTTCTTCCGAATCGTGGAATAGCTGCCAGAAGTAGGCTCCGTTGCGGCGCCGCATCTTCCTGACGTCCTGCATCGCCGCGATGAACTCCGCGCGCTTGTCCGGCCTGACCTGATACCTGATCGTGACCAGGACCGGCATGTCCGGCTCGGGAGTCTCCGCCAGGACGGGCAGCGGCCAATCCATGGTTGGAGTGAAGTCGAGCGCGTCGTGCTCCCCCAGCTTGAACTTCCAGGTCAGGGCACTCGCCAGCACCATGCCGATCGCCGCTGACGTCAGCGCTGCGGGAATGCCAATGCGCGTAGCGACCTGTCCCCACAGGATGCTTCCCAGCGCCATCCCACCCATGAGGACGACGACGAACGCCGCCAGTCCGCGCGCCCGTACCCATGCCGGCAACGTCAACTGCGCCGCGACCTGCAGCGCGGAGAGGATCGAGATCCAGGCGACCCCGGTCGCGAGCATGGCCAGCACCAGCAAGCCGATATTCTGAAGGTGAGCGAGGGCGAGGGCGGCGGCGGCATACAGCGTGCTCGCTCCTGCGACCAGCGCATCGGGCGAGACCCGCGCGCGTACCCGCGGGAGGATGACAGCTCCGGCGACCGCGCCGACGCCGATGCACGTGAGCAGCAGCCCGTAGATCTCCGGTCCGCGCCCCAGTTCGCGCCGCACGATCAAAGGGAACAGCGCCCATGTCGCGCTGGCGAACACGAAGAAAGCACTGCCGCGGACAAGCACCACCTGCAGCGCATCTTCGTGGGTGACGAAACGCAATCCGACTCGCATCGCGCTCATGAACCGCTCGGCGGGCAGCGTGCTTCTCTTGGGCTCGCGATGCCAGCGAGCGAGCGCAGCGATGACTCCCAGATACGAGACCGCGTTGAGGATGAAGACCAGCCATGGGCCAACAGCCGCCACCAGCACGCCGGCGATGGCCGGGCCGATCGCCCGGGACACGTTGATGGCAACGCTGTTCAGGGCCACCGCTGCCGGCAGCTCGTCCGGGCGCACCAGGTCCGGTACGATCGCCGACCACGCCGGCATCATGACCGCAGCGCCGACGCCGAGTGCGAAGGTGAATCCGAGCAACGCCCACGCGGTGGTCGAGCCGAGCAGGGTCAGGACGCCGAGAGCACCAGCGACGATCAGCAGATAAACCTGGATCGCGATCAAGAGCCGCCGCCGATCGACGATGTCGGCGAGCGCGCCTGCCGGCAGCGCGAGCAGCATCATCGGAATGCTGTCTGCGGCCTCCACGAGCGCCACCAATGAAGGCGACGAAGAAAGTTCGGTCATCAGCCAGCCGGCGCCTACGTCCTGCATCCAGCTCCCGACGTTCGAGACGATCGTGGCGATCCACAGACTGCGGAAGAGCGCGCTCTGGAGGGGACTCCACGCGGAAGGCGCCGCAGGTGGCGCGGACTCCGCAGGTGAGGGTTGGGATGTGCCCATCGGCCGAGGATCGCGCCCGATCGTTCTCAGGGCCTTACCGCGCGCGCATCATGGCCCGACCGGAGACGGCCGGTGCATGCCCGCCAGAGGCGCCCGACGCAAAAACGACGAGTCGCGCCCCAGCATCAGCCGGACGAGATCCTCGAGGACCGGCTCCTCGATGTCCTTGCTGTGGAACTCCAGCGTGATCCGGTCCAGACGATCGACGTTGACGAGCGCAACGGCGACGCTGCCGGTCTGGTAGTCCACCTGGAACGACACGCGCGCCGGAATCGCCGGCGGCACGGTCAACGAGCACTTCCGCACGGCTCCGTCGGCCGACTCGACTCGCCGGCTCGTGTATTGCAGTCCCGCCGCGTCGAGCGCCTTCTCGGCGACATCCACCATGCCTGAAGCGACTTCCAGCGACACCGGTTTCGACGCCGAGATGTCGTAGTAGAGGCTGATCTCGTCGAGAACGGGGAAGCCCGCAATCCGATGCTCGTGTTGCCCGACCGAGCCGCGCGCAAATCGTGGCGAGTCGAATACCAGTCCGTGGCCGACATCGAAGCGATGCGCGATCGGAGGCTTCAGGCCGCTGAGATAGGTGACCGCCTTCTCCAGCCAGCGAAAGGCCTTGCGCATGCGTGCGTCGATGGCCTGGAAGCTCTCGACGTTCGCCGGAGGGCCCTGCGACGCCCGGGCGGCCTCGTATTCGGTACGGAGCTCTTCGAGCAGCGAATCGGGCTTGTCCATGAAGATCGATGCAGACTCGGTGGCTGGAAAGTGCATTGTGCCCTCAGAGAGGTCGATTGGCACGCCCGGGCCGGGTCGCGCGCAATCGGCGGCGGACGCGCCGGTATGCGTCTATGATGGCGCCGTGAGCGAACTGACCACGTTCCATTCGTTCTGGATTCTCGCCGGCAACACGCTCCTGCACGAGCTCGGCGTGCCCCTGCCTGTCCTGCCGACAGCGCTCGTGCTCGGCGCGCGCGGGCTGCATCGCTCCAGCGACCTTCTCGTTCTCGTCGGCGCCATCGCGGGCGGCACGCTGATCGGCAACTCGGTCTGGTTCGCCGCGGGGCGGCGCTACGGCGCCGGCGTGCTGAAGCTCCTGTGCCGGTTCTCGCTGACGGCGGATACCTGCGTGTCGCGCGCCGAGCGAGCCTTCGGCCGCTGGGGCTGGTCGTCGCTCGTCGTCGGACGCTTCCTGCCCGGCGTCTCGCTGATCGCGCCGCCTCTTGCCGGGGCACTGGGGATGGCTTGGGGCCGTTTTCTGGCACTCACGGCCGCCGGTGCCACGCTATACGGACTGGTCGTGCTCGGCATCGGGATCCTCCTGCGCAGTCAGATCGACACCGTTCTGCACGCGCTCAGGAGGTCAGGCTGGCCAGCCCTGGCGGTGTTGATCTGCGCGTTCGCGATCTACATCGCCTGGCGATGGTGGCGTCGCCGCGTGGCACGCGCACCCGACATCGCGCGCATCTCGGTCGAGGAATTGCGGGCACTGATCGCCGCCGGCGAGCAGCCTCTCGTCGTCGACGTGCGCGGCTCGACCAGGCGGCGGGTGGACGCGCGGCAGATTCCCGAGGCCACGGCGATCTCTCTCGATGCCATCGAGGCGAACCGCGACGGCTTGCCGCGCGACCGGAAGATCGTCGTGTACTGCGGCTGTCCGAACGAAGCTTCCGCCGCCAAGGCCGCGCGGATACTGCTTGGCCGGGGCTATCCCTGGGTGCGACCGCTGGCGGGAGGGCTGGATGCCTGGGCGGCGGCGACAGCGCCTGCCGCAGCCGCGAGCGTCGCAGCGGGGATGCCTCAAGGGGGCATCGAAAGCACGTAGCATCGCGCCGCAGCCTCACACGGTACGGTCCCAGGCTGGCTCAGAGCGATGCCCCGCCGATCTACGGCACTACGATTCCGCCCGGAGTTCGTGACTGGCACCTGATCTCCGTCAACCACCTGGCGGGAGTCGACGGCAAACAGGTGAAGTCACCGGCCTTCGACCGGTCTCGAAATCGACGGGTCATATCGATTTCACCTCGCCACCGTCCATTCGCGGGGCCGAGCCTGTGAGCCATTTCGCACCCGGCGAGACGAGAAACGCCATGAGCTCGGCGATCTCCTCCGGTGAGCCGTAGCGGGCGATGCCTGCCTCCTCGGGAAACTTGGCGATCGCTTTCGGTGACAGTCATGCCAGCCGCGTACGCTGGTGCAGCATGGCGGTCTGCGGCAATCGCGCCGAGCAGGCTGCTCACCGGCTCAGACGGAAGGGAGCCGCCTCGACGCCCCCGATCGATTGACGTCGCAGGCGGCAGGCCGACCGCATCCGCCCCGGCACCTATCGCGGCGTCAGGGTCATCGTGTGCCGCACGCGTGCTTCCTCGAGATCGAGCTCGCGTTCGATGCGTCTGCGTGACTCGTCGGTGATGCGATTCTCTTCGTACGATGCCGCGATCGATGCACGCTCGGCGCCGATCAGGACCAGTTCGAGTGCGCAGCGCGCGGCCGTATCCGGATTCGAAGATGCGCCCTCCGACGCGGCAATCCGCGCACGCCGGTCCGCGTAGGCTCGACGCAGCGCATCAACCGGTGCGCCCGATTCGCCGTCGAGGCGCTGGAGCACCGCATCGAGCGCTTCGAGACGAACCTGTCGCTCGTCGCGTCGATTGGCCGCGAATTCGTCGGCGCCTGCCTCGTTAAGCCCCAGCAGACGCACGACGGGCCCGAGCGTCATCCCGAGCACCACGATCGTCACCACGATGACGGCATAGGTCGCGAACAGCACCACGTCGCGGTCCGGAAATGGCTTGCCCGCAATGAACGCCGGGATCAAGAGCGCGCCGATCAGGCTGACCGCACCGCGCAGTCCGGTGAAGGACACGAGGAAAGGCATCCGCCAGTCGGGTGGCGGATCCGAGGCGCAGGCCTTGGGCATGAGCAAGCGCGGCAGGTAGGTTGCCGGGTAGACCCAGACGAAGCGCACCGCGATCACGGTCAGCGTCACGGCTACGGCAGCGATCAACGCCCGATGCAGTCCCTCGCCCGAGAGGCCGACCACGACCGAGCGCGCCTGCAGGCCCGTGAGTAGGAACACGAGCGCCTCGATGGCCCAGGTCAGCAAATCCCAGATGAAATAGCCCTGCAGCCGGGTGTCGGGACGAATCAGCCGCCGGCCGTTCCACGAAACGTACAGACCCGCCGCGACGCAGGCGACGACACCCGAACCGCCGAGTGCGTGCGGCGGCCAGAACGCGAGAAACGGAGTGATCAGCGCCAGCATGACCTCCGCCCGGGCGTCGGAGGCGACGTGGCGCAAGCGCAGCATCGCCCAGCCCACGGCGATGCCGAACGCGACTTCTCCGATCACGATGACGAGGAACTCCGACGCAGCGCCGACGAGCGAGAACGTTCCGCTCGCCACGGCGTTGATCGCGAGGCCGAGCGTGACGAGGGCCGTCGCGTCGTTGACGAGGCTCTCGCCTTCCAGCACCGTGACCAACCGCCTGGGCAGCCGCATGGAACGCAGAAGTGCCATCGGCGCCACTGCGTCGGGCGGCGATACGATGGCGCCGAGAACGAAACCGACCGCCCACGAGAACCCGAGCGCGTAGTGCATCACTGCCGCCACCGCCGCAGCGGTGAAGAGCACGCAGCCGATGGCAAGCAGCAGGATCGGGCGCAGATTCGACCGGAACCCGCGCCAGCTCATGCCGACACCCGAGGAATACAGGAACGGCGGCAGCAGCAGCACGAGCACGAGCTCTGGATCGAGCGCAACCTGCGGAACGGCGGGAACAAAAGCGACGGCAGCGCCCGCCACCAGCAGGAGAATCGGCGCCGCCACGCGCAGGCGTTGTGCGGCGACGCTCAGTGCCGCGACCGTCGCGCAAAGAATCACCACCAACGAAAGGACGGAGTAATCCATCTCGACTCGCTGCTGTCTCGACGTAGAGGACCCAGGTCCCGACAGTCGCCGGGCAGGGGCAATGCGACTCCAGGGCGCCCGCCTGCGCTCACGGAGCGCAGCTTGCCGGAAGATCTTACGCTCGCCGCGGCGAGGAAGCTTCGGAAGTCCCTAGTCCGGGCTCGATGATCCCGCTCGGTCAGGCCTCGCGCTTCCACCATGCGAGGACGCCGGCGAGCCCGACGAACCATGCCAGCAGCACGAGCATGCGCTCGCTCAGCGTTGGGATCGATGTGCCTCTGTTCGAGACGCCCTGCACCATCCAGGTGAAGGTCGCGCCGACCGGGTCGACGTTGTTCCCGGGTCCGATCGCCTGTACTTCGAACGTGTGGACCCCGTTGCCCACGTGGACCGTCGTCGGCGATGAGCAAGCGAAAGTCGGGCCGCCGTCCAGCCGGCATTGGAATGTCGATCCCGGTACGCTGGACGTGAACGTGAATTGCGGGTTGGACACGTTCGACGGATCGGTCGGGCCGCCCGTGATCGTCGTCGTCGGAGGAGTGCCGCATGGAGACGTCTTGAAGCTGAGATCGCCGCCGTCGATGTCGCCACCCGTGCCGTTGTTGGCGACGACGTGGAAGTAATAGACCGTGTTGCAGGTCAACCCGGTGACGACCGCCGACACGGCAGCGCTGGTTGCGCTGCCGGCGAGCGGGCTCTGGCCCGCCGCGACGCTGGTGCCATAGCTGGTGGTCAATCCGTAGCCGAAGGTCACCGTGGTGGCCGCGCCGTTGGCGCTCACCGTGCCATTCAGCGTCGCGCCCGCCTGTCCGATCGCGGTCGCAGCCGTCGTGGTCGCAGTCGGCTCGCTGCCGACGGCGACGACGTCGAAGGGCGCGCTGTTGCCGGGGGTCAGCGAGTCGCCGGCGGTGCGCGTCGCGGTCAGCACGACCCCGGTGTCCACTTGGCTGTAGGTCGCGCCCGTGACTGTGCAGCCGCTCGATCCCGCCGGGATCAGGCAGCTCGTCGTGCCGCCGAGCGTGCCGACGCCGGTGCTGACCGAGAGCTGTACCGTGGTATCGGCCGCGACGTTCTGCGTCGACGAGTCTGCCGCCTGTGCCCCGACGACGACGTCGAACGCCGCGCCGACGACCGGGTTCGCATCGCCGTTGACGCTCGTGATCGCCAGCTGCGTGGGCGCCTCGGCGGCGATGACGCTGAAGGGTGGGCTGTTGCTCGGCGTCAGTGCGTCGCCTGCGGTGCGGGTCGCCGTCAGCGCGACGGGGCTGTCGGCCACGCTGTAGGTCACGCCGATGACGGTGCATTGGCTCGAGCCGGCGGGGATCACGCAACTCGAGCCGCCGCCGAGCGTGCCGACGCCGGTCGCCAGCGAGAGTTGGACCGTCGTGGCGCTCGCGACGTTCTGCGCCGACAGGTCCGACGCGGCGGCCCGCACGACGACGTCGAATCCCACGCCGGCGGTCGGACTCGATCCGGAGTTGACGTCCGCGAAGACCACCTGCGTCGCCGACTGGGCGGCCAGCGTGAACTGGTAGACGCCGCCGTTGGTCGCGCCCGCGTAGAGCATATTGCCCGCCGGCGTGATGCCGATCGCATTGATTTGCAGGTTCGGCGGCAGGCCGTTGTTCATCGTGACGACTTGCTGGCCATGGTTGATTGCGCTGAGGACGCCGCACGCAGCGCCGGCATAGAATGAACCGCTGGCTGGGTCAAGTGGGTTACTCACAATGGACCGCGCCGGCGAACAGGCGGCGACGGCCTCACTACTGTCATTAGGCTGACCCCAATTCGAGACCAGAGGGGTTGCCCCGCCGTCAGCAATCGGTTTCGCGGACAGGCGAGCAGGATTCGCCTTTCCCGAACGCGCACTCGTGCGTAGAGTAGTTGAGTCGGCGACGGCCTGTTGGGGACCCTGAACGACGATTTTAAACAGAAACCCGTTGCGGCCCTTCCCCTGCTTATCGA
This sequence comes from Casimicrobiaceae bacterium, assembly GCA_035501595.1. Lineage (GTDB taxonomy): Bacteria > Pseudomonadota > Gammaproteobacteria > Burkholderiales > Casimicrobiaceae > PALSA-1003. The sequence continues at coordinate 33,018 of DATJVX010000031.1, forward strand.
GGAATTCCGAGAGGCACGCCAAAAAGAACGACCTCTCCGAGACGTCAATGAAATTAGCAGCAGCTAGCGCGGATAGCTCCGGACAGACGTCCTGGAAAAAGTACACGGTGATGCTGCCATCGATGTCCAGCGAAAAGCCGTCTCCACCAATGGTAGCCACCGCCCGCGAGGGAGGCAGTGGTCCGCCGGCAGGTGTAGCGCGCGTGAGCGATGTCGATCGCCGAGCCTCAGTGATCGAAGCATGGCGCGCGGCAGTGGCCACAGCCGAAGGAGCATTGGTCACCGCCACGGTGACGCCGAAATTGCCGGCCGGTAGGCTGTGGGCGGCGTCCGCGCTCCAGCTTCCGCCACCGTTGGTGCTCGTGTACATCCCGGAATTGCCGGCAGCCGCGTAGAGCGTCGACGTGGTGAGCGGATCGATCGCCAGCCCGTAGATATCATGGAACTGCGGCAACCCGGTCGCCGCAACGCTCCAGTGCGCGCCGCCGTCGACGCTCTTGTAGACGCCTTTGGAATCGGTGCATTGGGTCGCTGCGTAGACCGTCGTCGTCGTCACCGGATCGATCGCCAGCGCCGAGAAATAGGGCACCAGGCAGGACCCGTTGCCGGTGTTGCCGATTCCGGTGTTGATGGAGGCCCACGAGCCACCGTTATCGGTACTCTTGAACAATCCGGACGCCGAGGTCCCCGCATAGATCGTGGTCGGTGTCGCCGGGTCCACCGCGACCGCGGTCACATTGGTCAGCGCCAAGCCATTGATCGTTTCGGACCACGCTCCGCCGGAGTTCGTCGTCTTGTAAACACCGTTGCCGGTACCCGCGTAGACCTTCGCCGGGGTCGCCGGGTCGATCGCGAACACGTCCACCGATGTCTTGCTGGGCATGCCGGTCTGGATCGGCGTGAAGGTCGACCCACCGTTGGTGCTGATCAGCGCGCTCGCACCGGTGCCGACGAATTGCCCGACGTAAATCGTCGACGGCGTTTTCGGATCGACGGCGACAGTCTCGATGATGTTCGTGCCATTGGCGAGGATGTTCGTCCACGTCCCGCCGCTGTCCGTGCTCTTGAACAGCCCAGGATTGCCACTGGTCAACACCACCGCATACAGCGTGGAAGGCGTCTTCGGATCGATGGCCATCGAGAGCACCTGAAACACCGGACCGGTCATTCCCGTGTTGGCTGCCGCCCACGTCACACCGCCGTCGGTGCTCTTGAAGATGCCGTTCGAACTCTCGCCGGCGTAGACCGTCGTCGGCGTATCGGGATCGACGATCAGCGCGCTGAACGTCGGGAAACTCGGTAGCGTGGCGACACCGATCGAGCTCCACGTGGCGCCGCCATCGGTGGTCTTCTGCAGGCCGTTCTGGTCCTGCCCCGCGTAGATCGTGCCCGTCGCCTGCGGATCGATTGCCAGCGCGGTGACGATGGACGGAGAGTTGGCGAGAACCGCCCAGCTGGCCGCCCCGTCGGTGCTCTTGACGACCTGCCCCTGGCGCAAGCCGGCATAGAGCGTCGTCGGCGTCGCCGGGTCGATGGCCAGCGCGTCGACGCTCGGGTTCGGGATGCCGTCGCTCGAGCGGGTCCAGGTGCCGCCGCCGTCCGCGCTCTTGAACACGCCGCTGAATCCGGCGGCGTAGAGGTTGGCCGGCGTTTGCGGATCGACGGCAAGGACCGTCACCAGCCCGCCATACGGGCCGTTGGTCGTCCAGGTATTGGTGCCGCCGAGGGCGGGGCTTGCGATCGCGCCCACGGCAACGGCCGCGATGGCGGCGAGGACTCGGAGCTGCGAGGACGCACAGGACGGCCGCGCAATGCAAACGCGCAGCAACCACCGCCAATCCGGCATGTTTTGGCGCCCCCCGCTTATCCCTGCCGAGGAATTGTAACATGCGACTGGTGCAGCACTTTCGCTCGGAAATACGCCACTGCTCGATGCCTGGCTGGGTCCGATGATCGCTCTCGTATGCATGCTCGAGCCGCGGCGGATCGACTGGCTGCAGCAGCTTGTTCACCACTATCGAAGCATCGGCGTCGAGCGCTTCCTGCTGACGCTGCAGCTCGAGCCAGGCGTCGCGCCGCAGGCGAGCGATCGCGAGTACGAACGATTCCTCGCGATGCTCGCCTCGTTGAGCATCCCGGTGGGCTACCGCTGGGAGCACGAATGGAGCGCGCAGGCAGAGCGCCGACACGAGCGCGGCGTCGTCGCCCAGAATCTCGGCGACGACGACTGGGTCGTCCCATGCGACGCCGACGAGCTTCAGGTCTACCCCGCGCCGCTTTCCGAGATCGTCAGGGAGTGCGAGGCGCAGCGCGTCGACTATCTGCGCGGAATCCTCGTCGATCGCGTCGCGGCGGACTACAGTCTGGCCGCCTTCGACGCGGACACATCGCTTTGGAATGCGTACCCGAACGTTTGCAACGCGACCTCGGCATTGGCTCGCGGCGATCCGCGCAAACTCGTGCTCGCCCGGGCACCGGTGCGAGTCGGAGGCGGCAAGGAGGCCCTGATCGATCCCCGGCACCTGAAGACGATCTCCGGGTGGGTCCAGGTGCACGGTTTCAAATGGGACGCGACGCTGCTCGAGCGGCTCCACCTGCGAGTGCTGCAGGGACGAAGAGATCCGTCGTGGGGGGATGCATGGCGGCTCCTCGACTACTTCGAGGCTCACGACTCGCGCTTCGATCCCGCCGATCTGACTCCGATCGCGTTGCCGGGTCGCGAGTTGCTGGATGCTCGCGCCATCGCGCAGTACTACCGAGGCGCCGCCGAGACGGACCCCGATTTCGCTCCTGCCCACGTGAATCTCGGGATCGCCCTCGACGCGGCCGGCGAACTGAGTGCCGCGAGCGCAGCGTACGCGCGGGCGATCGCGCTCGACCGCGGGCATGCCGCCGCTCATTACCACCGTGGCCTGACGCAGCTCAAGCTGGCCGAATACGCGGCGGCCGAGGCGTCCTTTCGCGCCGCGCTGCTTTGCAGGACTCCGTTCGCCGAGGCTTGGGTGGGCCTGGCGGATTCGCTGGAAAAGCTGGGGCGCGACGACGAAGCGCTCGCAGCCCTGGAAAGCGCGATCGGTGAGCGGGACGATTACGCGCGAGCGCTCTTCAATGCGGGAATCCTGGCGCGGAAGACGGGCCGCTTCGATGCCGCCATCGCGTACCAGCGGCAGGCCTTGGCGCTGGAGCCGGGGAACCCCCTCGCGCACAATCGCCTGGGCGCCCTCCTGCAAACCCTGAAACGGTTCCCGGAAGCCGAGGCGAGCTACCGCAGCGCTCTCTCGGCCAGGCCGGGGTACGTCGAAGCGCAGGTCAACCTCGCGTCGGTGCTGCGGCTCCAGGGCCGGGACTCCGACGCGCTGGATCTGCTCTTCGACGCTGTGCAGCGTTACGCGCAGAACGCCGATGCGCGTCGCGCCCTCGCCGAAGCGCTCGGCGGCGTCCCGCTCCGTTCGGTGCCCGAGAAGGCGCGGGATTTTCTCGTGCGCGTGTGCGCGGACGACAACATCTCCACCCAGCTCCTCAGTACGCCCATCGTCGCGCTCCTGAAGAGGACCGACGGCTTTCGGCAGCTGCAGATGGCGCTTCGGCAGGACGAAGATCCATTCGCACGCCCCGATCAGGTGGTCGACGCCTTTCTTCGCGATCCCCTGCTGCTGGCGTGCCTGCCACGGATGGCGATACCCGATGTGGGGATCGAAGAGGTCCTGACGCTTGCGCGGCGTCGCATTCTGCTCAGGCTCGGAGCACAGCCGGGTCCGCTTGCGGACGACCCGGCTGTCCCGAGGGAATTCCTCTGCGCCTTGGCGCGGCAATGCTTCTTTTCCGGCTATGCATTCTTCGCCGACGACGACGAGCTGCGTCGCGTGGCGAGTCTCCGAGATGTTCTCCAGGAGACCCTGCGGAGCGCGCGCATCGAGGCGCGGCGCGTCGAGGCGGCGCTGGCGACGGTGGCGCTATACGAGCCGTTGACGACGCTGAGGGGAAGCGAGCGCCTCGCCGACAAGCCCGGCACGGATTGGACCGAAGCGTTTCGCCCCATCCTCCAGGAGCAGCTCGCCGACAGGGAGCGCGAGCTGCGGATCGCCGCAACGCTGCCGTCGATCACTTCGATCGACGACGCGGTTTCGCGGGCGGTCCGCGGTCAATACGAGGAAAACCCCTACCCGCGGTGGACGAGCGTCCAGTCTCCCAAGCCCACCTCGATCCGCGAGCTCTTTCTCGGTCTCGGTCGCGATAGGCAGGTCGGCTCAGGCCCGCCGGCGCGCGTTCTCATCGCCGGCTGCGGCACCGGTCAGCATTCGATTCTTGCCGCGAGAGCCTATCCCGAAAGTGAAATTCTCGCTGTCGATCTCAGTCTCGCGAGCCTTGCCTATGCCGCGCGGATGACCGAGCGCCTCGGCATCTCCAACGTCACGTATCGTCAAGCCGACATCCTCGAGCTCGCGGGGCTCGATCAGCGCTTCGCCGTCATCGAGTGTTGCGGGGTGCTCCATCACCTGCGAGATCCGATGGCGGGCTGGCGCATTCTGACCGACCTGCTCGAGCCCGGTGGAGTGATGCAGATCGCCCTGTACAGCGAGAAGGCGCGCAGCGGCCTGCAGCACGCGGCGCAGTATCTGCGGTCGCTGGGCCTGCCTCTGTCGAGCGAAGGCATCCGTCGCGGCCGCCGGGCGATCATCGAGCTGCCGGCCGGCCATCCGGCGAAGACTGCCCTGATGTTCGCGGACTTCTTTACCCTCGACGGCTGCCGTGACCTGATCATGCACGTTCAGGAGCACCAGTACAGCCTTCCGCGGATCGAGGCATGTCTGCGGGAATTGGGCCTGCGCTTCCTCAAGATGGACTCTTCATCGGCAACCGAGCAACGGTTCCACGAGATGCTTCCGGATCGTCGCGCCGACGACCTCGACGCCTGGGACCGGTACGAGCAGGCGAATCCGTCGGCATTCGGCGGGATGTACTTTTTCTGGTGCTGCAGGATGGAGTCCTGACGTCGCGTGACGGGCCGCTCCTGGCCCGAGGGCGATGAAGCTCGTCGTCCGTCTCCACGGCCTTGCCAACGCGCAGCTCGTCCAATTCTCTCTATCGGGAAGTCGAGGAGCCTGTCACCGACCGGCAGAAGCCCGCCGTCTCTCCGACAGGAGGAGCCCGAAAGCCATGATCAGCAAGACGAGGCTCGGTGGCTCGGGGACGGTCGTGGCTTCGGTCACGATCGGTGCAGGCGTAAGATCGCTCGCGAAGGTCGCGAACACCGGATCGGTCGAGTCGATGTCCACGGTCAGCAGCGAATCGGCACCACTCGGATCCGTGCTGGCCACGGGCGTACCGTCGCCGCCCAGCAGCACCATCGAGAGCTGGTCGGGTGTTCCTCCCGGGTCGACGTTGGTGGTCAACGCAAAATCGAACGACAGCACGCTCCCCGGCGTAAACGACGAAGCAAAGATGTTGAGAAATGCGCTGTCGATGAGCGACGCGCCCGACGCCAGGTCGCCGCCCACGCCGCCTGCCGACAGGCTCGCGTCCACCGTCCCGGGAGACCCGCCTGCGCCGAACAGGAAATCGCTGAGCGTCACCGTGTTGTTGGCGTCGCCGGCTCCGCTGCCGTCGGTGAACACGAATGCAATCTCGTAGGTACCCGCGAGCGCGGACGTGTCGAGGCTCACCGACCCCGTGACGACGCCTGCCTGCGCAGATTGCTGCGCCAACAGAAGCAGCGACAGAATCGCGAACATTCCCGGAAATCGTTTCATGGTGCTTCCTCCCTAGCGCCCACCGCTCCCCGCAAGCACTCGCGTCGCATAGGTAATGCCCGCCTTGGTCGGATTGGTGAACTGCAGCACGATCGTAGCGCTCGCGCCCGGCGCGAGACTGCCGGACCAGTTGATGAAGGGGCTCCCGGCCGGTGCCGCACACGATGTCATGCCGCTCGGGGCGTAGACGGTCGCGTTGGTGCTCAGGTTGTCGAGCGCGAGCGAGAGAGGCGCGCCCACCGTGCTTCCGGCGACGTTCTTCATCGTCACCGTCTGCGTGAAGCGCTGGGTGGCGAGGTTGTACCCGAAGCCGGACCGGGTCACCTGCAGCTGCGCGCTGACATTGACCGCACAGGCGGGAGCGCTCACCACCTGCGTCGTCGCCTCTGCGGCGGTCTTCACAGCCTCCGCGTTGCCGACCAGATCGGTACCGAGCGCGAAGAACCCATAGCTGTGTCCGACCGCGCCCGCGAAGTTCGCGGACGACGCGATCGACTGGCTCTGCCACAGCATGAACGGACCGCCGTTGTCGGAGACGTACACGCTGAAGTCGCGAATGCCGGCGCCGGCGTCGGTTCCGGTCCATTGCACGGGGAATGTCGTCGCGCTCTGCACTGCCGCGAGCGCTGCCACATGCGTCACCGGCGGATCGCGATCGACCGTGTTGAGCCACGTCGGCGTCGCAATCGGCGCATTGGTATCGAAGATCACCTGCGCCTGGTTCCGGATCGCGGTGCCGGTCGCGAGCCCGCTCTTCGGCATCACGGTGAAGACCACGCTTCCCTCGCCGGCGGGCGCATTGACGTTGGGCGGCAGGAACCCGGCGTCGGGATCGTCCGTGAGTTGCCCGGTTGCAGGATCGATGGACGTGAAGCGCCAGGTCACGAGTCCTGTGCTCCGGTCGAGCGCGGCGTTCACGACAACTTGCAGGTCCTGCTCGAGGCCGAGGTCGACGCCACCGGCGAAGGCCTGCGCACCGGGCTGCGGCACCAGCGTCACCGCGCCGAACGTGATCGGACCGAGCTGGAACGTCGCGAGATCCAAGCGCTGTGCATCGAGCTGGTCGGTGACGACGACGATCTGCGCCGGCGCCGTCGCGGTCGCCAGGTTCTCGAAGTGGATCGCGTAGTTGAGCGGCGCGCCCGCGCCGATGAACTCCTGGTCGGACACCCCCAGCGTACCCAGCTTGTCGTTCGGATCGACCGCCTTCTTGGGAGTGATCGGCCATTTCCGGCAGTGTGGATCTATGGCTGAAAGAGCCCCGACCGTGGCGTGGTCGCTGCAGTCAGGCTTCTCGGGCATGCACCAGTTTCCGTTGGACGAAACCTTCATTCCGGGCAGCGACTCGCAGCGACAGGGGCTGATCGGGCTGCCGAGGCCGCCCCAGCCGCATTCGAGCAGATCGATAAATCCGCCACCTTTCTCACCAAAGAACGCGTCGCAGCCCGCCGGGAAGGGGTCGGGGCACGCCGCCGGTCCGATCGGCGTCTTGTCGCCGCAGCTCGATCCCTCGGACAGCACGCTACCGCTGCAGGTATCCGCATGCGCTCCCGCGGACATGAGCATGGCATGGAGCACCAGCAGCACTGGGGTCGCAGCCAGGCGCAGGATCTTCATCGCCATGACGCCGGCCTCCTGGAGCTCGACGCTTCGCCCGACGACGCGATCGGCGGCACACGCGGCACGATGAAAAAGAACAGATCCATCTGGAGCTGATCGAGGCTGTAGATCTGTGGCGCTGTCCCCAGGCTCGCCGTGAACGCCGCCTGTCCGTTGGCGATCATCGCGTGCAGCTGCGTCGTCGCGTATTGCCGGAGAGCGCTCACGACCGAAGCCGGGACCGTAACGCCGAAGCCCTGTGTGGCGAAGCTCTGCGCGCCGGCCACCGCCTGATCGACGAACGCCGATTCGGTCTGCGGCGTGCCGACCGGATCGCCGGCGGCGGCGAACATCACGTTGTCCGTTGCATCGGCGGGCAGGTCGAAGTCCAGGCGCAGAACGCCGCTGAAGCCGCTCGGAACGATGGGCAGGAGCAGCGGGGCATTGAGAAACCCGGGCTGCCCCGGCTGGCCCACGAGCTCGGAGACCAGGTTCCAGTCCGGTCGCAGCTCGCCGGGCTGAGCCGGCGGCGGCGAGATGTCGAAAAAGCGGCTCCACGGGTAACCGCTCGGCACCGAGAGCGACAGCGGTACGCCCACCGCGTCGGTGTCGCCGCGATTCCCGTACAGGATCATGACCGTCGACGGTCCGTGGCGCCTGATGTATCCCATGACGTCCACCCACACGCTCGGGCCGACGCCGGCGTTGACCGTGAAGCCGCCGCTCAGCGTCTTCGATGTCGAATCGGGGTTCGTCACCACGACGCTCCAGACGCCCGGCGTGGCGCCCGTCAAGTCGAACGTCGTGGCGATCGAGGCGCCTCCCACGTCGACCTGCGTCAGCGAGCCGACGATGTCCGACTGCCCAGGCCGCCGGAGCCGGGCGCTCGCGCCGTCGACGAAGCCGCCGCCGCCGATGTGCGCGGTCACCTGCCCGGTGTTGCCACCGCTGCCTGGCAGGATGTTGGCGACCGTGAATGCGCCGCTGCGTTCATAGGCGCCGATGTCGCAGCGGGGACCTATCGGACGAAGAAGCGCCCGCTCGTCGGTGACCGCGCAGGCGGCGCCTCCGCTGCCCGGCGCTGCTGGACTGCCGGCATCGGCGGCGGGACTGTCGGAGGCGAGCGCGTGCGTGAAGGCGGGGCCGCCGTTGTCGGTCAGGACGCCGAGCTTCGGATCCTGGCCGAGGATGTTGCCGGTGGTGTCGCCGACGATGTCGCAAGCCCCCGTATCCTGGACTAGGTTGTACCCCTGGGAGGTCAGCGGGCCCCCATGCGGAGCGTCGGTGGAGCAGTCGTTGCCCGCAGGGGAGCAGCCATTGATGCTGCAGAGCCCCGCGGCGAAGTTGTGCGCGATGACCGTGTTGGCGATCGTCATCGTGCCGGCGGCACCGTTGAGCACCCCTCCGCCTAGTCCGAAACTCGGATCGTTCTCGTCCTGTGCAGTGTTGTTGGCCACCGTCACATTGTCGAGAGAGATCGTGGAGGCCGCACCGCCGCCCGAGATCCCTCCCCCGATTCGCGCGCGATTGCCGCTCACCGTGACGTTCGTCAGATTGATATTCCACGCCGAGTTGGCGATGCCGCCGCCGGAAGCGTTGGTCGAGTTGCCGCTGATCGTACTGCCGGTGATGTCGACCATTCCGGTGGCGTTGAAGATCCCCGCGCCGCAACACAGGATCGTCGTGTTGTCACTGATCGTGCTGTCGGCGATCCTGAGCAGGCCCTGCCCGTCGTGGCAGGGGCTCGCGACCACACAGGTTCCGACCAGATTGGTGTTGACGATCCCGCCGCCCCCCGAGAAGCTGATGTTGCGGGTGATCGTGCTGCGCAGGACCGTGAGATCGCGCTGGTTGAAGATGCCCCCTCCGGCGCCGCTCGTGAAGTTGTCGCTCACGATCGAATCCTCGAGCACGAGCGTGCCGGCGTTGTTGATGCCGCCACCCAGACCGAAGAGGCTCCCGACCGAGAAATTTCCGTGCCGCATCGTGACGCCGCTGACCCGCACCGAGGCCGTCATCGCCACGATCATGACCGGCGCCTGGACCCCGCTGTTGCCGCCGGGTTGATTCGCATCGATGATCGTTGACTCCGCGCCGGCTCCAACGATGTTCAGCGTGCCGATGGGACACAGCGCTTGCGTCGAAACAGGGAAGTTGCTTACGTTGCCGTCGAAGTAGCATGGCGCGCCCTGGGCAAGGATGTACGTCCCCGCCGGGACGTTGATCGTGACTGGCTCCGACAGCCCGTTGGCCTTGACGATCGCCCCGCGCAGGCTGCAGTCGCCGGGCGTGACGTCGTCGCAGGCGGTGAGGCTCGGATCGTCGACGGTGGTGTCGACGGTAAAGACCGCCGCCCGCGGTGCGCCGGCAACGGCCGCGAGCGCGAGACCGAGCGCAGCCGAACATCCAAGCTTGTGCAGCCCCATGAACGCTTTCCTCCCGGCGCAGCGGTACCGGCGCCCGCGATGGATGACCTCAGTTCGCTATACGTGAACGGTGCGCCAGAGCCGCCATCCGGCCCGTGGACGCGGCTTCGGAAGGTCCCGGCGCCTCGGGGCGCGAAGTCATGTCGACTACAAAGTCCACGCAGCAGCAGGGGATGCGCCGCCTTCATGCCCGCCGACGCGCACAGGCGCATGCCTCAGGCCGACGCCAAGTGGCCTCCTCTGAGTCGCTATACGTACAATGTGTCAGGAAACCGTCATCCGCCGAGCCGCGATTCGTGACTACGACCTTCGCGCCGTCCCCAGGCTCCATCACCGAGCTCATCGAGCGCGCGAACCGCGGCGAGCACGACGCGCTGAATCGGCTGTTCTCGGAGCTCTACCCGGAGCTGCACGACCTGGCGCGCTCGCGGGTGCGCCGCCACGCGCCGATCACGGTGCTCGATACGACCGCGCTTCTGCACGAGTCGTACCTGCGGTTGGTGAAGGTCGGGGCGCTCAGCATCTCGAACCGGGCGCACTTCCTCGCCTACGCTGCCCGGGTCATGCGCAGCATCATCGTCGACTTCGCTCGTCAGCGGCTCGCCGAGCGACGCGGTGGCGGCGCGGTGGAGCTGCCGCTCGATACCGAGGCCGGCGATCAGCCGTCGTCGCCGGAAGCCGACGTGGTCCGAATCCATGACGCGCTGGAGCAGCTGGCTGCTGCCGACGAGCGCCTCGTGCGCCTGGTCGAGATGCGCTACTTCGGCGGCCTCACCGAAGAGGAGATTGCCGCGGCGCTGGGCGTTTCCACCCGGACGGTGCAGCGCGATTGGGAGAAGGCGAGACTGCTGCTGGCGATCGCGCTCAAGTAGCTGGGGTGCCGCCGGCGGGACCGCCGACCGCCCGGCGTGCCTGCTTGCTAGCGGGTTCAGGTGGATTTTTGCGTAATGCCCTCTGTATGAAGCTTGCCGCAGAAAACTGGCGCTCGCTGTCGCAGTTGCTCGACGAGGCGCTGGCACTACCGCTGGCCGATAGGGCCGCATGGGTGGCCACGCTCGCCGCGGAGCACGCCCCGCTCAAGCCGCTGCTCGAGGAGCTCTTCGCTCGTCCAGCGGCGGTGTCCACGGCCGATCTGGTCGGTACCCTGCCCTTCTTCGCGCTGCGGGAGCGCGAAGCCGGGCGCGCCGCGCGCACGATCGTCGGCCCGTACCGGTTGATCCGCGAGATCGGTCGCGGGGGCATGGGCGCGGTATGGCTCGCGGAACGCGCCGACGGACTGGTCAAGCGCGCCGTGGCGCTCAAGCTCCCCGTCCTCGCCGCCTCTCGCGCCGCGCTCGCGGAGCGTTTCGCCCGCGAGCGCGAGATCCTCAGCCCCCTCGCCCACCCGCACATCGCCCGCCTCTACGATGCAGGCTTCGCCGACGACGGCCAGCCGTATCTGGCCCTCGAGTATGTCGCCGACGAACCCGCCACGAGCTATTGCGAGCGGGCGAAGCTGTCGGTGGCGAAGCGCCTCGAGCTCTTCCTGCAGGTGCTCGCGGCGGCGCAGTACGCGCACGCCAACCTGGTGCTGCATCGTGACCTCAAGCCCTCGAACATCCTGGTGACGCCCGAAGGCGACGTCAAGCTGCTCGATTTCGGCATCGCGAAGTTGATGACGGACGGCGCGACGCAGGACACCGCGCTCACCCAGATCGCCGGGCGCGCGCTCACGCCCGACTACGCGGCGCCGGAGCAGATCAGCGGTGCGCCGCTCACGACCGCCTCGGATGTCTACTCCCTCGGCGTAGTGCTGTACGAGCTTCTCGCCGGCGTGCCGCCGTATCGCTTGAAGCGCGGCAGCAAGGCCGAGATCGAGGAGGCGATTCTCACCCAGGACATCGCCCGGCCGAGTGCTGCGGTTACGAGCGACGTCGCGGCGAAGCGCGCGACAACGTCTAGGAAGCTCAAGCGCCTGCTCTCCGGTGATCTCGATACGATCGTGCTCAAGGCGCTCGCCAAGGCACCGGCCGCGCGCTATCCCAGCGCCGAGGCCTTCGCCTCGGACATCGCCCGCTATCTGCACGGCGATCCCGTGCTGGCGCGACGTCCGTCGCGCGCCCGGATCGCTTTGCGCTTCCTGCGCCGGCACGTCCTCGCTTCGACCCTCGTGTCTGCGTTCACCCTCGCGCTGGCCGCGACCAGCGTCGTCGCGCTGCTCAAGGCGCACGAAGAGACGCTGCAGCGCGAGCGCGCCGACACCATCGGCGATTTCCTGCGCAACGTCTTCACCCAGAACGATCCGCAGCAGAGCGAAGGCGCCAAGTTGACGGCGGCCGAGCTGCTTTCGCGCAGCGGCCAGCGGCTGGAGAAGGAATTCCGCGGCGACCCGTACACGAAGGCGCTGCTCCTCACCGAGATTGGTGGCGTGTATATCGGCCTGGGCCTCCCCGCGGAAGCGCGCCCGTATACGACGCACGCGGTCGAGCTGCTCGACCCCATGCGCGAACGCTATCCGGAAGACTATCTCGCGGCCGTGAGCCTGGTCGCGGAATCGCTCACCGAAGGGGCCGCGCACGCGGAAGCCGTCGCCTGGATCGATGGCCATCTGCCTTTCGCGCTGTCGCATCGCACCCGGGATTCCACGTGGGTTGGCCGCCTGCTCGATCGCCGGGGATGGGCGAAGAGCCAACTCGGCGACAGCGAAGGCGCCGAGCGCGACTTGCGACAGGCGCTCGCGGACTTGGAGGCCGCAAAGGCGCAGAAGACCGTTCACTACGCCAACGCGCTGACCGACCTCGGGGTCTTATTTCTGAACCGTGGAGACTCCCCGCGCGCGCTCGCGACCTTCCAGCAGGCAATCGTCATCCAGCAGTCCGCAGCCGGCGTCCTCAAGATCGACCCTCTCGTCAACCAGCTCAACATCGCCCGCGCTTACTTCAATCTTCGCGAGATCGACGAGACGATCCGCGTTCTCGAACCGGTTATCGGCAGGATGGATGCCCTGATCGGCCCGGGCTACGACCGGACCATCAAGGCGCGAAACCTCCTGGCGCAGGCCTATGCGCTGCGCGGCGACCTCGACAAGGCGATCGCCGTGGTCGATGTCAACATCGATGCGCTCAGGCGTCAGCCGGGCGCGGACGACGAGAATGTCAGGGTATCGGAGCTGACCAAGGCGAAGTTCGCGCTCTATGCGCATCGACTCGACGTTGCCGAAGCGCTGGCGGCTCCAGGCGTCGCATACCTGGTGCAGAAATACCCGGGGCTCAACAACCTCAAGACGCGTGCACGGTGGATTCTCGGCGAGACGCTCGTGCAGTCGCACCGCTGCCGCGAAGCAGGTCCCGTGCTCGAGATAGCGCTCGCCGAGACGCGCAGCGAGGTCGGCGGTTCGCCGAGCACCTATGTCGCCGAGATCCTCGACAGCCTCGCCCGCTGCGCTCTCCAGCAGGGCGATCCGCGCAGGGCGAGAGCGTTGCTGGCGGAGGCCCTCGAGAACAATCGTGGCTCGCTTGGTCCATCGAAGCCCTCGACCCTGCGCAGCGAGATCCACCTCGCCTGGGCGGACATACTGCTGACCCGTGATCGCGCCACGCTTCTCGATCTTGCGGGCAGGAGGGATGCTCTCATCGCAGCGCTTGGCTCGGACCGTCACCCGGACCTGTGGCAGTTCGATCTGCTTACGGATTCGCTGGCGGCCGCGATGCACACCCCGCGCATCGACCCGGCGCGGCGCAAGAGCGCTGAAGAGGGTCTCGGGCGGCTTTCCGAAACACCGAGCGTTCCGAGCTTCGTCGGGCTGAACAGCTTGTCGTAACGAAGGGTGAAAAGGACATCCCAGAGGCGTGTGCCTCAAGCCGGATGGGTCATTGCGGCTTCAGCAAAATATCGAGGTTTCCGAATTCGTCAGACCAGCCGGCATCGACGATGAAAACCTGCGCCGTGCCGGCTCAGTGCACCGTCCTGTCGAGCCAGTCGAACGCGGCCGTCCAGAACACGATGGGCGCCATGCCCTCGCAGTGGCCCTCGGCGCCCTCGGCGCGGAAGAATCTGCGGAATGTCTTCGGACACGTCATTGCGTCGTAGAGTTGCCGGCCCTGACCGGTCGACACGAGGTCGGTCTCGTTGTCGGTGACGAAGCTCGGGCACGCAATCGATCGTGCCAGGCCGGCGTTGGTGTAGCGGCGCATGTCTTGAAAGTAGGCTTGCGGATCGGCGACGCCGTTCGTCACCATCCGCGGTCCGAGCAGCGTCCGTAGGGCGGGGGTCTCGAGCAGCGCGTCGAACTTCGCCTTGGCCGCGGGATCGTCGACGTGCTGCCACAGCGGGCCGAGGCGAGCGGCGACGCCCGCAGCCATGTCGTACTGGCCCGGGTCGACGATCAGCGCGGCGAGTCGCGGCGTGCCTGCCGCGCCGCGCGGGGCGAGCAGCCCTCCGAACGAGCGGCCGACGAGCACGATGCGGCGGGCGTCGACCTCCGGCTGGCCGGCGACGATGTCGAACATGCCGGGCAGTACGTGCTCCCAATCGGGGCGCTGCGGCACGCGGCGGTCGTAGAGAACGCTGCCCTGGCCGGGGCCGTCGAGGCCGACGAACGCCCAGCCCCGGTCGAGGGCCGGATACACCGACGCGTACAGCTCCTCGGCCGTGCTGTCGTAGCCGCCGATGTGGAGGATCGTCGGGAACGGACCCGCGCCGGGCGGCGCGAAGAGATACCCCGGCGTACCACCGCCGACGACGCGGCCGGATCGCGGCAAGCCGGGAAGCGCAGCGCGAAAGGCATCGACGCTGGCGCGGTACGCGGTCTTGAGCTCCCTGCCGTCGAGGTCGTCGCGATGCCAGGAAGTAGAGGCGTCTGTTCCCACAGGGGTGACGGTGAGAATCACTCGTCTCGCCAACTGCAACTTGTGGCTCAAGGGGGGAAGATGAAGCTCGGACGCGTATCAACCATCGCAGTCAAGAGGCTCTAATTTCGAACGCCTCATGCCGTTTCGCCGCCTGCGACCATTTCCTTGATGACGGAGACGGCCAAGCGGTAACCCCTGGGGCCCAGGCCGGCAATCACCGCGGTCGCGATTTTCGAAACGAACGAACGATGATAGTGCTCTTCGCGCCGGTGAATGTTCGTGATGTGGACCTCGATGATCGGCCCCGGAAACATCTTCAGTGCATCTAGGATCGCCAACGAGGTGAACGAGTACGCGGCGGGATTGATGACGATTCCTGCCGCTGAATCGATAGCCTCCTGGATCCAGTCGATGAGCTCGGCCTCGCTATTCGTCTGTCGAAACTCGATCGGGATTGCCCCGGCCTCTTCCCTGCATTGGACAGCGATCTCGGCGAGCGTGGTCGTGCCGTAGATCGTCGGTTCGCGCTTGCCCAGGCGGTTGAGGTTCGGGCCGTTCAGCACGTAGATAGGCTTTGTCATGACCTTGGGGGAGCTTACGACGAGACCGCGATTTTTATCCTTTGTAGCCCATCACGTGCGGCAGCCAAAGGACCGCTTCGGGCATGAGCGTGATCATCACCAACACTACGATCGCCATCACGATGAACGGCAACGCCTCCCGCACGATGACCATCAGCGGCTGCCGGGTCATGTTCGCGATGACGAACAGCAGCAGCCCGAAGGGCGGTGTCAGGAGCCCGATCATGACGTTCACGACGACCACGACACCAAAGTGCACCATATCGATGTGGAGCGCCTTGGCAGCGGGGATCATGATCGGCACGATGACGAGCAGGATGGTCGAGCCTTCGAGGAGACAGCCGAGCACAAGCAGGACGGCGTTTATCAGCAACAGGTACCCGATCGGCGTCAGGTTGAATCCGGCGATGAAACCCTGGATCGACAGCGGTATGTTCTCGATGGTCACCACGTAGTTGAAGACCAGCGCGCCCGCGATCAGCGTGCCGACCGACGTCGCCGCCTTCGCGCTCGACAGCAGCACGTTGTACAGCTGTTTCCACGTCATCGCGCGATAGATGAGCGATGAGGCGAGCAGCGCGTAGGCGGCCGCCGCCGCGGCGCCTTCCGTCGGGGTCATGACGCCGCCATAGATGCCGAACAGGAGCACCACGGGAAGCATCAGCGCGGGCAACGCGTCGAGCGTGACCTTCGGAATCTCGCGCCGCGGCACGGGCGGCTCGACCGGATAGTTCCTGCGCCTCGCAATCACCGTGTTCGCGATCATGAACGCGATGCCGAGCAACAGCCCCGGCACGACGCCGCCGAGGAACAGGTAGCCGATCGACGTGTCCGAGACCAGCGCATAGATCACCATCGGAATCGACGGCGGAATGATGGGACCGATGATGGCGGCCGATGCCGTGATCGCGCCGGCGTAGCCCACCGGATACCTCCCGCCCTGGGTCATCATGCCGATGATGACTCTGCCGATGCCCACGGCGTCCGCGATCGCCGAGCCGGACATGCCGGCAAAGATGATGTTGGCCACCACGTTGACGTGCCCCAGGCCCCCGCGGAATCGCCCCACCAGCATGAGACAGAACTTGAGCAGCCGGTTTGTCAGGCTCCCCGTGTTCATCAGGTCGGCCGCGATGATGAACAGCGGGACCGCCAGCAGGACATAGCTGTTGAAGAGGCCGTTCAGGATCTGCTCCGCGGCCGTACCGAGATCGAGCCCCGCGATCAGCAAATAGAAGACCGACGCCGCGATCATCGATGCGCCGATGGGCAGACCAAGGACGGCCAGCGCGACCAGCACGATCACGCACAGGGTGAAATTGCCTGGCACGATGCTCAGCGGGTCGTGATTTCGACATCAGCCGGTGGCGGGAAGAGCGCGCGCCAGGCGATCCGGACATGCTTGATGACGGAGGCAACCACGAAGATCACGTACACGGAGTACATCACGTCGAGACGCATGTGAAGGTACGCCGTGTGCTCACGCTTCATGAACGTCACGTAGCTCCAGGACGCCGGCAGCGACAGCAGCAGCAAGATCACGAACGCGATGCTCGACACCGCCGTGAACACGTGACGGATGCGCGGCGGCACCATGGTGTAGATGATGTCGAAGCGGACCTCTTCCCGGTCGGAAAGCACGAACGCGGCGCACCAGAGCACCACCCAGACCCAGCAGAGGACGGTCACTTCCTCGGTCCAGCCCAGCGGCCGGTTGAGCACGTAGCGAAACGCGATCTGCAGCAGGAACGAAGCGAACATCAACCCCATCAGCAGGACGGCAAGGTCGTTCGCGCGGCGCCTAAACCAGCGCGACGCAGTCGTGAGGCCTATGCGTTTCACCGGATTTCCCGTTTCCCGTCGCTGGCCGAAACGGCGCGCAGGACAGCCGCCGCGAACACCGCTACGGGCGATGCTCGATTCGCCATTCAGAGCCGCCGCGACGTTCGAGTGCGGCGGTTACAGCGCGTTGATCTTCTCGAGGGCGCCCTTCGGCCAGTCGCTGCCGTACTTGTCGACGTACTTCTTCTGCGCAAAGGCCCGAAAGGCGGCGATGTCCGGCGTGTAGACCTTCTTCCCCTCCTTCTTGAAGTATTCGACGACATCCCTCTCCTGGGCCACGAACTTGGCCGTGTAGTCGTCGACCGCTTTCTCTGCCGCCGCCTGGAAGCGGGCTTGCTGCTCCGGCGGCATCGCGTCCCAGATTTTGGTCGTGACGACCATCACGTCGTAGCCGAGAACGTGCGAAGTCATCACGAACTGGCTCGTCACCTCGTCGAATTTCATCAGCTTGCTCGCCACGAGCGGGTTGTCCTGCCCGTCGATCGCGCCTGATTGCAGGGCGGTGTACACCTCGGCGTAGGCCACCGGCGTCGGATTGGCTCCGATCGACTCGCCCAGGAACTGCCAGTACTCCCCGGGAGGCATCCGGAGCTTGATCCCGGCGAGATCCGCCGGCGTGCGAATCGGCTTGTCGGGCTTCAGGTTGACATTGCGCGATCCGAAGTAAACCGGCGTGATCACCTGTATTCCGAGCTGGTCGCGCGCCATCTTGGAGAACTCCTTGCCCACGTCGCTCTTGAAGGTTTTCTTCAGGTGATCGACGTCGCGAAACAGGTAGGCCGAGGTCATCAGCGACCACGCCGGAATCTGCTTCGAGATGTCCGCCGGTGCGAGGTTGCACATCTCCAGGTTCCCGCGCTGCAACGCGACGAGCTCCGTGCCCTGCTTGAACAGTGTGTTGCCCCAGTACGGCTCGAAGTCGTAACCATCCTTGATGGCGGCGCCGAAATTCTTGTACGCCTCGGCACGGAGATCCTGTTCCGTGAATGCGGCGCTGAACCGGAGCTTGACCTTCGCTTGCCCGAACGCGCGCGGGAGCGCGCCGCAGGCGAATACCGATGCGCCCAGCGCGAGCATCTGGCGACGCGTGACCTTTGGCCTCATGAATTCCTCCTTTTTCCAGTGTTCAGCCGATGGAGACATAATATATGTTTCTTTATTGTTTATTGTATAGACCGCAATACCTATGATAGTCTGACTTTTGTCGGAAACACAATGGCGCAGGGGGCACCGATGAGCAATCGTTCCCGAGGCGGGGGGTCCCGCCTGCGCGGTGAGCTCCGTGCGAAGGCGAAACCTCGCGGGACCGGAGGCTCGGGCAGCCCGACCCTTGCGTCCTTCGCTGCCGACACCACGGTTGGCGAATCCACCTACCGTCGCGTCCGCTCCGATATCGTGCTCGGCCGACTCCCCCCCGGCGGCAAGCTTCCGCTCGACAGAATGCGAAGCGCCTATGGCACGAGCGTGAGCACGCTCCGCGAGCTGTTCAGCCGGCTTGCGTCCGAAGGACTGCTCGTCGCCGAAGGATCGCGCGGCTTCCACGTGCCCGTCGTCTCCTCGACGAATCTGCGGGAGATCGCCGCGATGCGGCGCCTGCTCGAGGGCCACGCTATCGAGGAATCCTTCGCGCGCGGCGACCTCGAGTGGGAGGCAGGCGTGGTCGCGGCCCACCACATGCTCGCGAGCGCGGAGGCGAAGATGGCGGCGGGAGCGCCCTATCCGCCCGAAACCTGGCGGAAGTACGATTGGGCCTTTCATCGCGCATTGATCGGCGCGTGCGGGTCGCGCCTCTTGCTCGACACCTACGCGTCGATCTGCGACAAATTTCTGCGCTACCAGATGATCGCCGCCGTGTTTCGCGGCCAGGCCGCCGCCGACGAGCATCGCGTCCTGCTCGAATGCGCCCTTGCCCGCGATGCGCCGAGAGCGCAAGCGACCTTGGCCACGCATATCCAGGACTGCGTCTCCCAGATGGCTTGCGTTCTGGACGCCAAGCCGGACTGGCGTTGACCGATGCGTCGTCGGAGCGGCGCATGACGGACTCGTCCGGCCGCCTGCGCATCGGCGTCCTCGGCGCTGCTCGCATCGCGAAGCTTTTCATCGATGCAGTCAAGCCTTCGGCGAAGGTCGTCGTGCGCGCGGTCGCGAGCCGTGACGAGGCACGCGGTACGGCGTTCGCTCGCGACACCGGGGTCGCACGCTTTCATCCCAGCTACGACGCGCTTCTCACCGATCCCGAGATCGACGCGGTTTACGTTCCGCTCCCCAACAGCCTGCATGCACATTGGTCGGTTCGCGCAGCGGAGTCGGGGAAGCATGTCCTGTGCGAGAAACCGCTCGCCGCTTCAGCCGACGAAGCGCGCACCATGTTCAGCGCCGCGCAGCGCAATGGGGTCTATCTGGTCGAGGCGTACCCATACCGCGCCCAGCCGCAGACCCTGAGGCTCCGCGAACTTCTCTCGGCCGGCGCGATCGGTCGACTTCGGCTCATCCAGGCGGCGTTTGGATTTCCCCTCTCCGACGCCGCGAACATCCGGATGGCGCCCGACCTTGCAGGCGGTGCGCTGATGGACGCGGGATCGTATCCGGTCAGCCTGACCAGGATGCTCGCCGGCGCGCGTCCGAAACGCGTGCTTGCAGCCTCGATTCGAGCGCCGTCTGGCGTCGACTCAACGACTATGGCAACCCTCGAGTTCCCCGATGATCTGATGGCACAGATCTCCTGCAGCTTCGCAACCGCACGTCATCGCCACGCCTTCATTGCAGGTGACGCGGGCTCGATCTTCACGACCTATCTGAACGACACTTCCGCAGCGTTCCCGGCGCAACTCGAGCTGAAGCGCGGCACGGGTTGGGATGCTTCCCGTGAGATCGTCGAGACGGCAACGGCGAGTGGCTTCCTCGCCGAGGCGGAGTCATTCCACGACCTGGTGCGTTTCGGATGGTCGGCCTGGACCGGCACGACGCCCGAGGAGTCGGTCGACATCGCGATGACGCTCGACGCGATTGCAAAGAGCGCGCGCCTCGCCGCTGCCGTTGACGTCGGCGCGTAAGGGCCACGGGAGACATTGGCCCGCCGGCCAGGTTTGGGCGCACGGTCAGCGACTACCAAAATCATCACCATGCCATTGCTCGGAAAAGCTGCGCTCGCCATGTGGTGGAACATGGCGTCAGAGTTGAGATCTGAGTTCGAGGACTGGCATACGCACGAACACTTCCCCGAACGCTTGGCAATTCCGGGCTTTCTCCGCGGCTCGCGGTGGACGGACGCTGGCAATGGGCAGGGCGTCTTCGTCTTGTATGAACTCGAAGATTTCTCGGTGCTATCGTCTCCCGCCTATGTAGCACGACTGAATGCGCCCACACGTTGGTCGGCGGCTATGATGCCGCATCATCGCGAGATGGTACGGGCACAGAGCCATGTCGTGGCTTCTTGTGGCGGCGTGATCACGCGCTACGTCAGCACCCTTCGATTCTCGATTGAAGGAACCGCCGAAGCGCTTGTGGCATCACTTTCGCGTCAATTGGAAGGCTTGAGCGCGGAGCCTGGAATCGTCGGAGCCCATCTCCTTCGGCATGAAACTCCCGGAATCGAAACGACGACCGAGCAGAGAATCCGCGGAACGCCGGACAAGCCAGGCGATTGGGTGCTGGTCATTTGCGGATACGCCCGAGACATCCTGCAGAATAGAGTCGACAACGTCCTTGCCGATGCGCCGTCAAGCGGCTTCGAAGCTGTCGGTGACGGTCGATGGCATTTGTACACCCTATCCTGCTCGGCGATCCGCTCCGACGTCGCTTGACGCGAACGGATCTGCTGATACAAATCGACGCGCGCCGCCCTGTCCTCTTTTGGCCGATAGCGGATGGTTGGCTGCTGTGCAGTCTGAAGCTCCCAGCCTCAGAGGGGTGCTTCGTTGGCGCGCCCGAAAAGCGGTGATCCGTCGAGGCGGGCCCGGATTTTGGCGAGCTCGACGGCATGCTTGTCGAGGCGGTGATCCTCGGCGGTTTCAGGCTGCCAGGGACGAACCGGCGCAGGGTGGCCATCGTCGTCGAGGGGAGTGACGACCGTGAGGCAGTGCGTGGTCAGCTGTATTTCGGAGGTTCTTGGATCGCCGGATCTGACGTGAATCGATATGTGCATCGTGTGCTCGCTGGTATGCAGCAGACGTGCGTCAAGCTCAACCAAGTGTCCGATCTGCATGGGTCGGTAGAAGCGGACCCCGCCGGCGTAGATCGAAATACACTCGGCGGCGGTCCACTTGGTGCCGCACAGTGTCGCGGCTTCGTCGATCCAGTGCATGACGTTGCCGCCGTGCACCTTGCCGCCCCAATTGACATCGGTAGGTGCGGCAAGGAAACGCGTGACCGAGCGGGCGCGTGGCGAGGCGTCGTCATAGGTCTGCGCACTCATCATGGATTCGACTTCCGATCGCAGTCCCATCGCGCGTCTGGCCTCATCCGCCTGAGCCTGGTCGACGGCTTCGCTTGGCATCCACGCCGGGACGGGGCGAGGCTTGCCGTGCTCGTCGATGGCGACAAACACCAGAAGGCAACTGCACGCTTCGAAGAGGGACCCGTCGCGGGGATCCGCGGCTTGGACGTGGCACAGCACATGCATGCTGGTTCGCCCGGTGTAGATGACCTTGGCGGTGGCCTCTACGATATGTCCCGGCTCTATGGAGCGAGAGAAGCGGATGTTGCCAACATAGGCGGTCACGCAGTAGCACCGGCACCAGCCGACGGCGCAAGCGTAGCCGGCCTTGTCGATCCATTCGAGGATCTTGCCGTGGTGAACCTTCCCGTTGATGCGGGCCACGTCGAACGGTGCAGCCAGGAATCGAAGGGTGATCTCGCGGGTCGGGGTAATCATGGCCGTCGCTGCATCTCAGTCCTGTCGGAGGTCAGCGCCACTGGAGTCAACGCGTGCGCGGAAAGACTCGTAGCACATCAATCAATTCAGTTACAGCGCTTGCCGACTTCGAAACCAAATCTCGTCAGGGCAACATGGTCGCACTTTTGAAACAGCACAATAGTCGTAGGAGGCGAACAGGTAATACCCCCGCCGCGCCGGATCAGGAAAGCGGCCTCGACGGCGCCGGGCTTGCCGACGGCGCGCTGCGCCAAGTTAGTCAACGCCTTGACGTCCTTCGGTTTGCCGCTCACCGGGTCGAGCGCCGTCATCTTCAGCCCACTCCAGAAGCTACCCAGCAATAAGTCACGACGTGTCAGCAAACGGGAGGACCCTATGACGTCGATACCCGAAGCTGGCGGCAAACCCCAAGCCGCCCGGACAGCCGCCAGCCTGCTCACGGTTCTGCCGCATTCGCGGCCCCTGATGATGGCCACTGCTTTCTCCCGCAGCACTCCCATCCTCGCCGCGGCGCGTCGGTCCTGCGTGCGCGGCAACGTACCGGGAGAACCCATTGTACGCCCTGGGATGCTTCAGTCGTTGAACCTGATTTCGGTGCGTCGGAACCGCGGAACTGGCGCGTAGCGAATCCGTGCCGAGTGTGCGGAGATGGTGCAGCCGTACGCGCATTCATCCCCGAAACACCTGGCAGCTTATGCGGAACGCCTCTGTGCGTTGCATGCCGAGGAGTCGTCATTCACGGCACAAATACGGCACAAGCCTGAAAATGCCAAGGGCCTGCATTGCTGCAGGCCCTTGAGTGGATTGGACAGCGGCGACGATCAACTTTCCGTAGTTCATGATTGCCTCTAAGGCGAGTTGCGATACGTGCGGGTTCTCACGGCCCCTCGACCGCCGGCTTTGACCCAGAGCAAGCCCCGCCGCTTCACTTCAAGCAGTAGATATGGTACCTGCCATCGCGGAGCTCGGCGCCTTCGAGCTCGCCTTCGAAGCCCGGGAAGCGCTCGCCCCACTCCTCGAGCGAACGGATGAACTTGATCCACGGCTCGTCGGCGCCGCCGATGCTCTCTCCCGGCATCACCACCGGGATGCCGGGCGGGTAGGGGATGACGCCGACGCCGACGACGCGGTTCGGCATCTTTTCCAGCGGTAGCGCCTCGGCCTCGCCGCGCATGAGCATGCGGAACGCCTCGCGCGGAGGCATCTTCGGCGTCGGCAGCTTGCTGTATGCCTGCGCCTGCCAGTGACCCTGACGGCTGTCGCGCATGTGCTGCCAGATCTCGTCGCCGAGATCGTGGAGACCCATGTTCTTGTAACGGTCCGGCGCCGCGGCCACGACCATGGGCAGCGCAGTCGCGAGCGGCACGTTGGCGTCGTAGTCGCGCTTGAAGTCCAGCAGCGTGTTGATGAGCGTGCCCCACTTGCCCTTGGTCACACCCATCGAGAACAGGAACAGCACCATGTGATCGGTCGTGCGCGACGGGATGATGCCGTGCCTACCGAGGTAGGCCGAGACGATGGCGGCCGGAACCCCGTGGGCGGCGAGCTTGCCGTCGTCCTGCATGCCCGGGCAGACTACGCCGGGCTTGATCGGGTCGAGGAGGCACCAGCCCTCGTCGAGCTTCTCGAAGCCATGCCACTTGTCGCCGGGGCGCAGCACCCAGCACGCCGGCTCGGTGGCGAGAAGCTCGCGCGGCGCTTCGTCGAACGGCACGCGCTTCTTGGTCTTCGGGTCCGTGACCTCCTCGGCGTTCCAAGGCGCGAAGAACCAGTCTTTCTTTGCGGCGAATTCGCGCCGGCAGCGCGCGAGCGCGAGGCGGAAGTCGACCGCTTCCTCGATCACGTCCTGCGTGAGGCTATGACCGCCGCGACCGTCCATCATCGCGGTCGCGACGTCGTTCGAAGCGATGATGCTGTACAGCGGCGACGTGCTTGCCTGCGCGCAATACGACTCGTTGAAGCGGTAATGATCGATGGCGTTTCGCCCGTCGCGTACGTGTAGGAAGGATGCCTGCGAGAGGGCCGCAAGCAGCTTGTGTGTCGAGTGGGTCGCATAAACGTTCGGCCCGTCCGCGGGATGGTCCTTGGGATCGCCGAACATCGCGTACCGATCGCGATACATCGGGTTGAAGCGCGCGTAGGCGTACCACGCCTCGTCGAAGTGCACGTGGTCGACGGTCCTCCCCACCAACTCGTAGACCCGCTTGGCGTGGTAGCACATGCCGTCGTAGGTCGAGTTGGTGATCACGCTGTAGACAGGTTTCTTGCCTGCCGCCTTCTTGACCAGCGGGTTGGCGGCGATGCGCTGCTCGATCGACGCGGCAGTGAACTGCTTGGGGCTAATCGGACCGATGATCCCGTAGCGGTTGCGGGAAGGAACGTAGAACACGGGAATGCCGCCGCTCTGGATCAGACCCTGCTCGATCGACTTGTGGCAGTTGCGATCGCAGAGCGCGATTTCGCGGTCGCCCACGACCGCGTTGAAGATGATCCGGTTCGACGCCGACGTGCCGTTCAGCACCGAGTACGAGCGATGCGCGCCGAATACCCGTGCGGTGTTGCGCTCGCTCTCGCCGATCGGCCCGCTGTGGCCGAGGAGCGATCCCAGCGCTGCGCGCTCGATGCCGGTGTCGGTGCGAAACAGGTTCTCGCCGTAGAAATCGAAGAACACTCGGCCGACCGTCGACTTCGTGAACGCTATGCCGCCCTGATGTCCGGGCGCCGCCCAGGAGTATTCCTTGTCTCGATCGTAGGCGAGGATGGCCCGCAGGAACGGCGCCATGGCCTCCTGGCCGTAGCGGTCGATCGCCGCGACGGCGCGGCCGGCGATGAAATCCGCCGTGTCTTCGAGCTTCCAGACGAACTCGTCGGCGAGCTGCATCACCTCGATGGTCAACGATCGCTTGGCCACGCGATCCGCCATGAGGAAGACCGGAACGTGCTCATTGCGCTTGCGCAGGGCGCGCAGCACGTCGCTGGCCGGACGCGATCCGTCGGGCGCCACCTTGCCCAGGTTCCAGTCGACGAACACGCAGTGGATCGCCGCGTCCGCGTGGATCACCGCGATGCCGTCCTCGGGCGACGCCGATTCGACCACCTCGATGCCGCGGGCGCGGAGTTCATCCACAATGCCGCTTGTCGCCCGGCCCCCGGCTGTTCCTGCGCGAAGGAGGTCTTCGTCAATGACTAATGCGCGCCGCTTCAGCGCGACGTTGGTTCGTCCGATCATGGGAGTTTCCTATCCGTTCACGCAGTCGACCATCCAGATCTTCTTGCCCTTCTGGTATTCGAAGCGCAATCCGTGGATGTCGCTCTCGAATCCGGGGAAGTGCTCGTCGGTGTCGCGCGCGTACTTGAGATAATCGACGATCGATGCTGTCTTGAAGCGCTCGCCGGGCATGATGAGTGGAATCCCCGGCGGGTAGGGGACCAGCATGACCGCGGCGACCCGGTTGCGCAGGTTCTCGATCGCGACCGGCTCCACCCGCCCGTGTACGAGATGGTCGTAGGCATCCGCCGGCTTCATCGCCGGCTCGGGCAGCTCGGTGTACATTGCGTTCATCGCGTGCGCCGTGTCGTTCTCTCGATAGCTCTCATGGACGGCCTGACAAAGATCGCGCAAGCCCCAACCGGCGTAGGTCTGGCCGCCCGACGCGGCCACGCCGGGGAGCGCCTTGGCGAGCGGCAGGTTCGCGTCGTAGTCGGCCTTGAAATCGACCAGCGCGTCCACCATCGTGCTCCACTTGCCCCGCGTGATGCCGAGCGAGAACAGGATGAGGAAGCTGTAGAGCCCGGTCTTCTCGACCACCAGCCCGCGCTGCCAGAGGTACTTGGTGACCACGGCAGCCGGTATGCCGGTCTTGCCTAGCTTCGCCCCTTTCTCCAATCCCGGCGTAAGCAACGTGACCTTGATCGGGTCGAGCAGGATGTAGTCTTCCGCCAAATTCGGGAAGCCGTGCCACGAAGCTTTCGGACCGAGCACCCAGTCCGCGGTTTTCGGAGCGTCATCGAGCTTCAGGTTGTCCGGCTGCCAGACCTTGAACCACCAGTCGCTCGGCTTGTAGCCCTTGCCGATCGAGGCGAGCGCCCGCCGGAAGCGCATCGCTTCGTCGTGCGTCTCGGCCACGATCGAGCGGCCGCTCGCGCCGTCCATCATCGCCGAGCTCACGTCGAGCGAAGCGATGATCCCGTAGTGCGGAGACGTCGAGCCGTGCATCATGAAGGCGTCGTTGAAGCGCGTCGTGTCGATCTTCTGTTCTTCCGACTCCTGGATGTGGATCATCGAGGCTTGCGAAAACGCGGCGAGCAGCTTGTGCGTGGACTGCGTCGCAAACACGAGGGGGTGTTTCGAGCGCGGGAAGCCGCGCGGAACGCCCATGCCGTGGCGGCCCGCGTAGAACTCGTGAAACGCCGCGTAGGCGTACCAAGCCTCGTCGAAGTGCAAAGCATCGACCGCGTTTCCCACCGTCTTCTTGATGAGCTCGGCGTTGTAGCACAGGCCGTCGTAGGTGGAGTTGGTGACCACCGCGATGCGCACTCTGCCCTTGGCTCCCCGCGCGATCGGGCTCGCGGCGACCTTTTTCTTGATCGCCTCGGCGGAGAACTGGTCGAGGCCGATCGGACCGATGATGCCGTAGTCGTTGCGCGAGGGCAAGAAGTAGATCGGCGTCGCCCCGGTCATGATCAGCGAATGCAGCAGTGATTTGTGGCAGTTGCGGTCGACGATCACCAGGTCGTCGCGCCCGGCCATCGAATGCCAGACGATCTTGTTCGCGGTCGAGGTACCGTTGGTCACGAAATAAGTGTGATCGGCGCCGAAGACGCGCGCCGCGTAATGCTCCGCCTCCTTGACCGGTCCGGTGTGGTCGAGGAGCGAGCCGAGCTCGGGAACGGAGACCGACAGGTCGGAGCGAACAGTGTTCTCGCCGAAGAATTCGTGCAGCGCGAGCCCGACGGCGGACTTGGTGAAGCCGATGCCGCCCGCGTGGCCGGGCGTGTGCCAGGAATACGCGGAGCGCTCGGCATGGCTGACCAGCGCCTTGAAGAACGGAGGCAGCAAGTCGTCGAGGTAATCGGACGCGGCGCGCATCACCTGGCGCGCGAGGAACGGAATCGTGTCCTCGTAGAGGTAGAGTACGCTGTGGATGTCGCGCAGCGCGTCGACTACGGCGGGCGAAGCCGCCTCGATCATCGCGCCTTGCTCGCCGAGCGCGATGATCGGCAGGCCCGGCGCACGCTCGTGCACCGCCTTGAGCAGGCCGACGTTGCGCTTGAGCTCTTCCGGATCCTGGCCACGGCCCTTGCCGCCGAACAGGATCGCGGACAGGCCCCGATATCCTCCGGCGATGATGCGCGCGTCGGACGGATTGTCGACGGCGATCGACTTCCAGCCGTTCTTTTCGAGCTCCTGCTGGAGCTGGCTCAGGCGAGTGCCGGCTACAGTCTTGGCGCCTACTTCGGAATGGGCGATGAGGATGGGGAACTTCAGGCTGAGATACATCGTGTCGGTCCTTTTCGATATGGCGACCATGGTGCGCCCGGCAGCGAGACGCTGCCGAGCGCTACGTCGGACAATCCTCGAACCGTCGCTGGGTACGTCTGCGCTCGGCTAAGCGGGGTGCCAGCGCCGACGCTCAATCCGGCAGCCCGCTCGAGCGGAAGAACGCCAAGGCGTCCGCGTTAGGCTCTCCGAACCACTTCGTGTAGAGCGCCCGGAACTCCGCCGTCCCGAAGAAGCGGCTGAGCGTCGCGTCCACGACCAGGCGGAAATCGTCGTCTCCGCGCGGCAGTGCGAGCGCGATCTGCTCCATGGTGAAGCGGCGGTCGAGCACGATCAGATCTCCCGCCGCAGGGCTGCGCTTCGCGAGGTCGAGGAGGATGGCGCGGTCACCAAAGAAGACATTGGCGGTGCGGTCGAGCACGCTCTTCACACCAGCGTCGTAGCTAGGGACGGAAACGACCTTCGAATCGATCTGGAGATCGTTGAGCCGGCTGCCGAGCCAGCGCTCCGCGGTCGTGCCGGGGACGGCCGCGAAGACCTGTTTCTGCAGAATCTCCGCCGGCGACGCCCGCCAGAAGGGGCCGGCTTGCCTGCCTTTCAACAAGACGTCGCGCAGCCTGAAGGACGAATCGGCGCGGAGCATCGCACCGATGCCACCCGGGAAGACAGGAATGGAAAACGACACCTCCTTCCTTCGCGCCAGCGTTTCCGCGTCCGCTCCGCAAAGCAGGTCGACCCGGCCTTGCTGCACGTCCTGGAAGCGGCCCTCGAGGGTGACCGGTACCCACACGACGTTCAGCGTCGGGAGCTTGAGGTCGGTCTTCACTTGCTCGACGATCTTTTGGCAAAGTGCGACGGAATAACCCACGGCGTTGCCGGACTCGTCCTTGAACGAGAACGGCCGGGCGTCGGCGCGGTAACCGAGGTTGACCTTGCCCGCGTCCCGCACGCGATCCAGCGTGCCCGCGGCGTGCGCGAGCGGCAGAAATGCCGCGGTGAGGAATGCGATCGCGACAGTCGCGATGCGAACGCGATCTTCGCAAGGGCTTGCCGATTGTGCGCGCTTCATGTTTGTCTCCTATCTGGAATGCGTTCCCGATGATCGTGCTCAGGCTGCCCGCGCGCCGGCCGCCGCAGACATCGGCCTCACGGATGCCGCGGGCATCTCCTTAGCCGCGAAGCGGGGCGCGATGAAACCCCAGATCACGTAACCGATGGTGAGCGCCAGCATCCCGCCAAGCACCGCATCCTTCCCGGACGCATAGACCGCATAGACGCTGTAGAGCATGGCGACCACGATGATGATCATGTTGCGCTTGAAGACTCCCTCGCTCACGCGGGCTGTCCGCATCATGACCGACAGGGCCGAGAGCGCGACGATGTACGGAACGACGTTGGTGACGACCGCGAGATTGACGAGCGCGCTGAACTGCTCGCTCAAGGTCGGCGAGATCGTGGAGAGCGCCAGCAGCGACTGCACAACGCCCATGACGATCATTCCCGTAATCGGCGCGCCCATCCTGTTCACTTTGGAGAACAGCGCGGGGAACATGCGCTCATCCGCAGCCGACTTAGCCGTCTGGGCAATCGTGAACTGCCAGCCGAGCAGCGAGCCGAGGCATGCGATCACCGCCAGGCCCATGATGATCGATCCGATGGTCGGGTTGAACATCTGCTCGTACGCGAGGCCGAACGGTCCGGTCGACTTCGCGAGGTCCGCGTTGGGCACGATGCCCTGGATCACGGTGGTCGAAAGGATATAGATGACCGCGGCGCCCAGCGTGCCGAACATGCATGCGAGCGGGACGTTGCGCTTGGGGTTTTCCACCGCCGCCGAGTTCTGCGCTGCGGATTCCATGCCCAGGAACGCCCAGAGTGTCAGCGCGATGCTCGACCCCATGCCTTGAGCGAGGCTCATCCCTTGCGGATTCCAGGCCGCCGCGAACGTGTCGGGCTTGAACCAGAACCAGCCGATGACCGAGAGCATCCCGACCGGAAGGATCACGCCCCAGACCGTGACCGAGCCGATACGGCCGGTGATGGAGGGGCCGCCGAAGTTGGCCACCGTCGTGATCCAGAGCAATGCGATCACGCTCACGCAGGTCGCGATCGGCGTCGCCGACAACGAAGGGAAGAACGTGGCCAGGTACCCCACCGCGGAGATCGCGATCGCCACGTTGCCGATCGCGAGCGATAGGAAGTAGAGATAGAAGACGTTGAAGTAGCCGGATTTGCCGTACGCGTCCTCGGCGTACGCGGACATGCCGCCCTCGCGCTGGTTGAAAAGCCCCGCCTGCGCGAACCCGTAGGCGATCGCCATCGAGCCCAGCGCCGTCACGATCCACGACAGCAGGGAGATGGCTCCGACCTTGGCCATGTTCGTCGGCAGCATGATGATTCCCGAGCCCATCATGTTCACCGCGACGATGAAAGTCAGCTGCATCAGACTCATCTTCTTCGGCGCTTGCATGGTGTTACCTCCTTCCATTCGTCGTCGAGACGGTCAGTCGCGGACCACGTAGGTGTAGAACTTGATTCGGCCGTCCACTCGCTCCTGGAACACGCCCTGGACCTCGTAGTTGAACCCAGGGAAGCGGTTGAACGACTCCTGGAACGCCAGGAAGTATCTGAGCATCGGAGTCGCGTTCTCGTCCCAGCGTTCGCCGGGCACGACCACGCCGATACCCGGCGGGTAGATCAGCGCGAGGGTCGCGGAGATCCGACCCTCGACCTTTTCGAGCGGGACGTATTCCACGTCGTTCGCGACCAGCGCTTCGTACGCATCCTTGGGCGACATGGCGATCTTGGGGAAGCTCGACGCCCGGAAGCACAGCCGCTGCAGCTCCTTCACGTTCGCCTCGCGGTAGAAGTCGTGCATTTCCCTGCATACCCGTCGCAGGGTGAGCAGGCGTAGCGCTCGGGGTGCGCGGCGCACACGGTCGGCAGCACCTCGGGAAGCGAGGCATCGCGATCCCAAAGATTCTTGAAATTGACGAGCTTGGCGATGAGCGTGTTGAGCTTGCTTTCGTCCTCCGTGGGGGTCATCAGGAACAGCACGCTGTTCAAGTCGCACTTCTCCGGCACGACGTGCTGCTCGCGCAGGTAGTTGGCCACGACCGTGGCGGGGACGCCGAAGCTTAAGTATTGGCCGCTCTTGCGATCGATGCCGGGGGTGAGAAGCGTGAGCTTGTTCGGATCCACCATCGCGTAGCCGTCGGCGTAGCCCGCGTAGCCGTGCCAATTGCTGCCGGGATGGAAGTTCCAGCATTGCTGCTCGCGCTTGATCACCTCCGTCGGAACGCTCTCCCAGGCGACCGCCGTCACGTCGTCGCTGAACTTCGACGCGCGGAGGGTCACGACGTCGGGCACGAAGGGATCGAAGAACCACTTCTCCTCGGCGCTACGGCCGGTCCGCCCGTAGTAGTGAACGAACTGGCGAAGCTTCTTGCGGGTCTCGATGCCGAGCTCGATGCACCGGTCCCACAGCATCTCGCCCGCCTTGCCCTCGTGCACCTTCGCGTTCACGTCGAGCGAGGCGAACAGGGGATAGAACGGGGAGGTCGACGCGTGGATCAGGAACGACTCGTTGAAGCGCTTATGCTCGATATAGCGCTTCTGGCCGCGGATGTGCTCGTCGCGCTTATGGATCTGCGAGGCCTGCGAGAAGCCGGCGCCCTGCTTGTGGACCGACTGGGTCGAGAACAGGCCCGGCATTTCAGCCTTCAGGTTCGCAAGCCGCATGGGACTGTGGTCCTCGAAGAGTGGATGGAAGGCGTTGTAGCCGATCCAGGCCTCGTCCCAGAGAACGTACTCGCAAAGGTGGCCGATCCTCTCAAGGATCTTGCGCACGTTGTAGATCGTGCCGTCATAGGTGGCGAGCTGGATGCAGGCGAGCCGGAAGGGCCGCTCCAACGGTGGCGCTGCGGGTCCTTCACCAGCGGGTTCGCGCGAATCTGCTCGCGCAAGTAGTTTTCGTCCCACGCCTCCCAATCGACGGCACCGATCATGCCGAAGGGGTTGCGTGAGGTCGGCAGGAAGATCGGTATCGCGCCGGCTTGGACCAGCGCGCCTTGATGCAGCGACTTGTGGTTGTTCCGGTCGAAGAGAACCAGATCTCCGCGCCGGAGCACAGCGTTCGTAACGACCTTGTTGGCGGTGCTCGTCCCGTTCAGGACGAAGTAGGTCTTGTCGGCGCCGAACACCTTGGCGGCGTAGCGCTGCGCCTCCGCGGCGGGTCCTTCGTGGATGAGCAGGTCGCCCAGGTCCACGTCGGCGTTGCAGAGGTCGTTGCGGAAGACGCTCTCCCCGAAATGCTTGAAGAAGAGCTGACCCGTAGGGGACTTCCGGTAGAACTGACCGCCCTGGTGTCCCGGGCAGGCGAAGGCGACGTTGGCCTCGCCGTCGTAGGCCATGAGCCCGCCGAAGAAGGGGGGCAGCAGCTCCCTGCCATATTTGACGAGGCTGGCAATGACCTGCTTGGCGTAGAACGCAGGGGTCTGCTGACCAAGGTAGATGTAGCCGTCGACCTCGCCCAAGCCGCCAACCACGGCAATATCGGAGATGCGGTGCGAGTCCGCGAGCCCCCAGAGCGGGGTGCGGAAACCGATGGCACGAACCGAGAGCGCGAGCTTCCGCGCCTTGTCGAGACGATCGCCGTCGACCAACGCGATGTAGGCGCCGACCGCTGCGTCCTCGGAGACGTCCCTTTCGAACCGGTCGCTCACTTCGACCTCGAAGTTCTCCGCCGCGATATGGTCGAGCAGCTGCTTGGCTTGCGGATCCGCGCCGTCGACGAGCGCCACCACCTTCAGCAGCTTGTGGAAGGGGATCGGGATCGTCGGCGCTTTGACGTCGCGCGGGATCATGGTTGGTTGTTCAAGCCAAGAGCGGGTCGAGCCTAACGGACGAAGTCGTACTGCACGCTCATCTGGATCCGCGTGTCGTTGGCGCTGTTGCCGTCGAAGGTCTTGTTGTTGCCGTAGAGCAATTCGGCCCCTACGTTGAGCGATCCCGCGAGGTTCCAGATCAGGTTCGCGGAGTAGTACTGGGTTTCCTTGAACGACGTCGGCGACTGGAACGACTTGTTGTTCATCCCGAGCCAGCCGATCACGCCGGTCGAGCGGAGCTTCGGCGTCCAGTAGTGCGTGTAGCCGGCATACGCGCCGTATTCCTCGAGCGCCTGAAGGTTGCCGCTCGCATCGACTACGGCGTCCAGTCCCGAGCCGGAGAGGTCGGAGACGTAGCGGGCGATGCCCTTGCCCCATACCCCCCCAGCGACCATGTAGTCGTCGCCGAAGGTCTTGAGGCTGCCGGCGAGATTCAGGCCGTAGCCGTCGGTGCTGTCGCTGGGCCCCTGGCCGCTACGCCAGTTCAAGCGTCGGTAGAGGCCTGCGAGCTGCACATGACCGGGGTCCGCTTCGTAGCGCACGCGCGCGGTGATGTCGGGGAACGTAGACTTGCCGCTGCCGACCGGAGCGGTGACTTCCGCGGACGGCGCCTCCGCGGAGAGGGTGAAGTTAGTGTGCTCGTTGACCTTCCAGGTGTAACGCGCCTGGGCGAGGAGCAGGAACGGTGCGGCGCCCGGACCTTCGAAGTCGAGGGTGTCCGGAAGCGCGTCGTTGTCCATGAAGGCGCTGAAGCTGTAGCCCGCCCCGAGATTCTCGAGCTGGCCGAAGGCGTGCCGCAGGCGGAACTGGTAGCTGCCCGGATCGAACCCGAAGCTCGCGTTGCCGAGCCAGTCGCCTTCGAAGTAGAGCCGTGCGGGTCCCGCTTCGGTGTCGCGCCGGAAGTCCAGGTTGAGCCGCGTCTGCTTGGCTTGCACGGTGAACTGCGAGCCGCGCTGGGTGTCGGGACCGGACGTCGGAATGGCGGCGGTGACGAAATAATCGAAGCTGCTGATGGGCTTCGCGTCGTAGATGAAATCGACCTTGGCGTAGCCGCCGACCTTCATGATCGTGTCGGTGCCTGGGATCTTGAAGAAGCCCTTTAGCTTCGGATCGATCGGCGCGTTGTCGACGCGCTGCGCGGCGCTTTCGTTGTCCTTCAATGTCGCGGGTGGAATGTAGGGCGCAGCGGCGGAGGCGGGCAGCGGCTGGACGGCCTCGACCGGCGGCTTGGTCTCGCTCGGCGCGGGCGCCGCTTTGGCTTCGGCCTTTTCGGTTTCGAGTACTTGGATCCTCTGCTCGAGCTTCTTGAGCTCGGCCTTGAGGTCGGAAAGCTCGTCGGCGTGCGCGCGCGGCACGAAGACGAACAGCGCGATCAAGGCGGTGACGGCGGCGAGGACGTCGGTCAAGCGGTGTCGACGTCCCGCCGGTCCTGCATTCCAGGTCGTGGAGTGCACCAGGACGAACCGACGGATCGGTACGCCGGTATCCTTGATTTGGGGCATCTTGGGTCTCCCTAGATAACCACGCGATGACAAGGGAATTGATCGGTCGATCGGTTGCTCCGCCCAAGAAGCGCTTTTCGCCGTATGGGCGAATGACGGTCACATTGCCTTGCAGCTCGCGGCACGTCGTTGACGCAGGTCAAGCTAAGGGGCCGACGGCCGCTGGAATAAGTGCAACCGTGACGCTGTAGCAGCAACGCCTCGCGCCGCAAGCGCAACGATTGCTCTCGCTGCGGCGTAATCAGCGAGCCCCGGCAGGCAGCACCGCGCGCTCTGGTCGCGCCTTCGCCCGGCCGGGCGAGTTTCCGATCGATGCGAACCGCGAGCTGATCGCGACCGGAGCCGGGGCTCTTGCAGGCGCACTGTTCGGCACCATGCCGTCGGGAGGCGGCACGTCGCAGACAGCCGTGGTCCGCGCCGTAGGTGGCAAGACGCAGAAGGCGTCGCTGGTGTGTGCCGGTGTCGCATTGGCAACGATGCTGTTGCTGGCACCTCTGTTGGGACTGATGCCGAATGCGACGCTCGCAGCAGTGGTCATCGTCTACTCGGTCGGACTGATCCAGCCTGCCGAGTTCCGTGCCATCCGCAACGTACACACGATGGAGTTTCGCTGGGCAGTCATCGCCGGGCTCGGCGTGCTGACGCTCGGCACGCTCAACGGCATCCTGGTAGCGATTATCGTGTCGATGATTGGTCGGTCTGGCGAGCCAGACCGACCACCCGCGCATCTCCGTCGTCGGTCGCAAGCTGGGAGCCGACGTGCTGCGGCCGCTGTCGCCCGAACACCCCGATGACGAGACGTTCGAGGGGTCTGCTCATCGTGCGGCCGGAGGCGTGCCTCTTCTTTCTCAACACGCAATATGTGGGGGAGCAGATCAACGCGCTGATCGATAAGTACAAGCCGCGCGTGATCGCGTTGGACATGAGCCGCGTACCCGACATCGAATACTCGGCATTGCAGGCGCTCATGGAGGGCGAGAAGCGTGCGACCGAGCGCGGTGCCGTCGTATGGCTGGTCTGCCTTAACCCTGGCGCTCTCGAAGTCGTGCGACGTGCTAGGCTCGATCAACGACTCGGTCCCGAGCGTATGCTGTTCAACGCCCGCGCGGCAATCGAACGCTACCAGGCGATGCAGGCGGCGGCCTGAGGCGAAACGTGGTTTGGGCTAATTGAACGTCGTGGACGTCGGGTGACGAGTAACATGGTCCTTCGAGGCTCGGGCCCGAGGATCGATCAGCCCTTGGTCAGCTTGCGATTCCTAAGAACGCACAGCAGATCTGCCGCGAGGTGCGCCGCCGCGAGCGCGGTGATTTCGCTCTGGTCGTAAGGGGGAGCGACTTCGACGATGTCCGTGCCAATTAGATTCACCGGCTCGAGGCCGCGAACGATGTGAAGTGCCTGCGCACTGGTGAGACCGCCAGGAACCGGCGTTCCGGTTCCAGGGGCGTAGGCTGGATCCAGGCAGTCTATATCGAAGGTGAGGTACGCGGGTTGCGCCCCGACGCGCTCAACGATGCGCTCCAATGCAACGCGCGGGCCATGAGCATGAACCCACGGAGCGTCTAACGCTTCGACGCCCAGTGCGTCGTCTGTCCAGGTGCGGATACCCACCTGAACCGAATGCTCGACATCGATCAGTCCTTCCTTTACCGCGCGGTAAAACATCGTACCGTGGTTGACGCTGTCGGGCCCTTCGTCTGGCCACATGTCGCGATGGGCGTCGAAGTGGATCAGGCTCACCGGCCGGCCGAGCTTCTCGACGTGCGCCTTCAGCAGCGGATAGGTGATGTAGTGATCGCCACCAAAGGTTAGCATCATTGCGCCGCTGGCCAGGATCGACCGGGCGTGGTCCATGATCGTCGCGGTGATCGTCGCCGGCCGGTTCGCGTCGAGCCAGCAGTCTCCGTAGTCGATCACCGCGAGCGTCTCGAACGGATCGAAGCCCCAGGGAAACGGCTTCAACTCGGCGAGCTGCACGCTGGCGGCACGGATCGCCGCCGGTCCGAAACGCGCCCCGGGACGGAACGTCGTGGCAAGGTCGAGCGGAATACCGCTCACCGCGACTTCCACGCCGCTCAAGTCCCGGGTGTACTTGCGACGCATGAAGCTCAGCACGCCCGCGAAGGTATTCTCCACGCTGCGGCCGTAGGGGCCGTCGCGGCGGATCGCGCCATCTCCGCGCACCGTGTCGCTCATTCAGGGCTGCCTTTCGTGGAAGCTCGCCGCAGGAGTTTACTGTGAAATCGTTCCGAAAGAAGCGGAGAAGAATACAAGAACATTCTGACCGACAAAGCTTGTACGAGTGGCTACCGGCCTGCCGGCCAACGAACCGAGGCGCTTTGGAGGTCATGGACATTGTCCGGCGTATGACGGAGAAAGGTCGTGAGTCGCCTCCCAACGGTTTTCGGCCTCCGACGATGCATCACCCTACCCGCCACCCCGCGCCGAAAGGTATCCGAGGGAAACGGACTCCCAGGCGGTCCGGTGCGCGATTCAGTCACGCCAAAGGGTACGGAACCGATCTGGCGCGAGCCGCGTGTATCTAACTGTGTGCTTGATGTTCCGATGGCCGAGATACGCCCGGATGGTGCGCGTATCGACTCCGTTATTCGCCAGATAGAACCCCGTTGGGTGCCGCAGCATGAGTCGGCATCGGCAAGGTGTTGCTCCTCGAACCACTCAAGGATCGCCCAGTCCTCGAGCAGATCATGGGCGGTGGCGATGAGCGAGGGCTGACCGTCCGGAGAGATGACGAGCGAGTCCGCCTTCAGCCTCGCCACCACCGCAGGATCAAGATCGCTTAAGGGCACGTATTCGGAGAGCGCCCGGGCGCGGCGGATCGCGATCTCCTGAAGTGCCTGCTCGCGCCGCCGCCCAAGCCCTGCCACGCCCTCGCGATTCACGCGGACCAGATCACGCCAGAACTCCCGGCGGAACTCGCGCTCGCTTTCCGGAAGTGGACGCTCCGCCTCGGACCCTAGTGCTCGCCGTACGGGCCTACGACATCAACGACTACGACCTCGTGCGCCTTTCCAATGTGCCAACCGATTCCTGTTTGCACATGCTTACCTACATGGCGCACATCGCTTGGAAGGCGAACAATGCGACATCCCGCTCACGCCACCTACGAGAGCATCCGCAACAATCTATAGCAGCAAACCGGTTACAAAGTGCTTACACGAAATAGTAAGGGCTACGCTCGCTTCGAGACGTAGCCCTTTGATTTTGTGGTTGCGGGGGAAGGATTTGAACCTTCGACCTTCGGGTTATGAGCCCGACGAGCTGCCAGACTGCTCCACCCCGCGATAGGGTTCGAATTCTACCGCGCGGGGCGGCGTCGGGTCAATCCGCGCCCCGCGGTCGATCGGCGCTGGAGAGCCTCGGCGCCCCTTGCCAGTCGCCGCCGAGCGCCTTCACGAGGAACACCGACGTCAACAGCTGCTGACCCTGGAGCTGAGCGGCAAGCCGCTCGTTGTTGAGCAAGCCCTGCTGCGCGGTGATCACGTCGAGGTAAGTTGCCACGCCGCCTTCGTAGCGGCTCAGCGCGAGGTCGAGCACGCGGCGCGTGCTGTCGATCGCGACCTGCGCCTGCGCCGACGCGCGCTCGAGCGAGGCGAGGCCGGTGATGCCGTCCTCGGCTTCCTGCATGGCGGTCAGCACCACATGGCGATAGTTCGCCACGGCGACGTCGTAGCCTGCGCGCGCGAAATCGACGTTGGCCCGGATGCGTCCGCCGTCGAAGAGCGGCTGCGCCACCGATACGCCAATCGACCACAGCAAGCTCGGCGCGCTGAAGAGGCTCGACAGCGCAACGCTCTCGACGCCGTAGGCGACGGGCGTGAGGAAGATGCTCGGATAGAATGCGGCGTTGGCGACGCCGATCTGCGCGTTGGCCGCGGCCATCGCCCGCTCGGCGGAAGCGACATCGGGCCGGCGCTCGAGCACGTCCGACGGCACCCCGATCGGTATCGATGGCGGCACCAGCGGGCGCACGTCGGCCGCGACCGAGAACACGGGGGCGGCGGTGCCGATCAGGGTCGCGATCGCGTGCTCGAACTGCGAGCGCTGCTTGCGCAGGACGTCGACCTGGGTGAGCGTGCTGTCGAGCAGCGCCTGCTGCTGAGCGACGTCGAGCCCCGACGCGGCGCCGAGGTCGTGGCGGGCGGTCGCGAGGTCGAGAGACTTGCGCTGCAGGTCGATCGAGCGCTCGAGCACGTCGAGCTCGATGTCGAGCTCGCGAAGGTTGAAGTAGGCCGAGGCGAGGTCGGTGGTGAGCAGCAGCCGCGTGTTCTCGAGATCCGCCGCGGACTGCTCGGCCGACGCCCGCGCGCCTTCGATGGTGCGCTGGATGCGTCCGGAGAGATCGACCTCGTAGCTCACCGTGAGCGCGGAGGCGAAGTCGTTCTGCACGGTCGAGAAGTTGGGCGACTGGTAGTTGGTGAGCGGCCGGTCTGCGGAGATCTTGAAGCGGGCCGCGCGCGCCGCGAGCGCGGCCTGCGGGAAGAGCGACGCGGAGGCCGCGGCCACCGTCGCGCGGGCCTGCGCGAGGCGGCCGTTCGCCGCGGCAAGCGTCGGGCTGTCCTTGAGCGCCTGCCACTCGAGGCTCGCGAGCGCAGGGTCGTCGAACCGCGCCCACCATTCGCCCTTCGAGGCGAGATCGTTCGGCGCGCTTTCGCGCCACGGCGGCTCGGTCTTCCAGGCCACCGGCATGTCGACCGCCGGCCGGCGATAGTCCGGTCCCGCGCATGCCGCGAGCACCAGCCCGATGCCGACAGCCGTGAGCCGCGCGCTCGCGCCGGGCATGATCACGGCACAGGCTTGCCGTCGGGGCCGACGACCGCGACCTCGTCGCCGTCGGCAAGCGAGTCCGGCGGATTCAGGACGAGCTGGTCATTCGTGCCCACGCCGTCGAGCACTTCCACCGTCTCGCCGAAATTGCGGCCGACCTGGATGCCGCGCAGGCGCACGCGCCCCGACGAATCGACCGACGCGACGCGCAGCCCCTCGCGGCGGAAAAGCAGCGCGTTGGTCGGAATCACCAGCGCGTTGCTCGCCGCGAGCGGCAGCGAGACCTGCACGAACGCGCCCGGGAGGAGGATGCCGCTCTTGTTGGGCAGCGTCACCTCGATCTGCATCGTGCGCGTGGTCGTGTCGATCGAGGCCGAGGTGCGCGCGACCTCCCCGCGGAAGCTCCGGCCGGGAAGCTCGGCCTGCGTGACCACGGCCGGCTGCCCGGGTTTGACGAGCTGCGAGTACGATTGCGGCACGCTCACGTAGGCGCGCAACGGATCGGTCTGCGCGAGCTGGAACAGCGCACGCGTGCCCTGCCCGCCGCCGGCGTCGATCAGGTCGCCGACGTCGACGTTGCGCCGGGTGATCACGCCGGCGAACGGCGCGACCACGCGCTTGAATCCCTCGAGCTGGCGCAGCCGCTCGACGTTGGCGTCGGCGGCGGCGAGATTCGCGCTCGCCTGTGCCGCCGCGCTGCGCCGCTCGTCGAGCTCCTGCTGCGACACCGCGTCGCGCTTGCGCAGGCTCTCCCAGCGCTCGAGCGAGCTCCGCGCGAGATCGAGGCTCGCGGCCGCCTGCTGCCGCGCCGCCACGGCCTGCGAGAGCTGCTGGTCGATCTCCGGCGTTTCGATCTCGGCGAGGAGCTCGCCCTTCTCCACCCGGCTACCGATGTCCTTGTACCAGCGCTTCAGGTAGCCGCTCGCCCGTGCAGCGATCGGCGATTGCACGTAGCCCTGAAGCGTGCCCGGGAGGGAAAGCGTCTGCGCGGCGTCGAGCTTCTTGGGCGCCACCGTCTTCACGTACTGGCGCGACTGCTGCGCAGCGCTCGCCTCGAGCGACCGGGCGCTGGACATCCTGGAGACGACGGTGCGGCCGGCGCCGATCGCGAGCACGATGAGAATGACGCCGGCGAGAATCTTGGTGCGCCGAATCACCTGCCGGCGCTTGAGCAGTTCCGCCGGGTCTTCGGTCTCGACCGGGTGCATGCTGAGCCCGGCGTGATGTTTCTCGGTCATCGCTCGAAGTGGATCCTGTTCAATCGGCGGCCGCCGGAACGCCTGCCGCCGCGCGCGCAGCGCGCCGCCGCGCAAGGCTGCGGTGAACCCCGGCGTAGACCACCGGCACGAAGAACAGCGTCGACACGGTGGCGAACAGCAAGCCGCCGATCACCGCCCGCCCGAGCGGCGCGTTCTGCTCCGCGCCTTCGCCCAGGCCCAGCGCCATGGGAATCATACCGATGATCATCGCGAGCGCGGTCATGAGCACCGGCCGGATGCGCGTCGCGCCGGCCTCGAGCGCCGCGGACAGCGGCGGAGCTCCCGCCTCCTCGAGCTGGCGGGCGAACGACACGACCAGGATGCTGTTGGCGGTCGCCACACCCATGGTCATGATCGCGCCGGTCAGCGCCGGCACGCTCAGCGTCGTTCCGGTGACGAACAGTATCCAGGCGATGCCGGCGAGCGCGGCGGGGAGCGCCGCAACGATGATCGCCGCGTCGATCCACGACTGGAAGTTGACCACGATCAGCAGGTAGACGAGCACGATCGCCATCGCCAATCCGACCCCGAGGCCGATGAAGGAGGACTGCATCGTCTGCACCTGGCCGCGCACGGTCACGTCGCTTCCGCGCGGCAGCTTCGGCTGCATGTCCGCCACGAGCTGCTGCACCTTGCCGGCGACCGAGGCGAGGTCGGTGCCCTGGACGCTCACGAACACGTCGATGGCCGGACGGATGTTGTAGTGCGTGACGACCGCGAGCTGCTGGCCCGGCTTCGCCTCAACCAGGTTGCCGAGGAGCTGCGGCACGGCGTTCGTCGCCGTCCCGCCGCCCGCTGCGATCGGCATGTTGAGCAGCGAGTCGAGCGAATCGACGCGGTACTGCGGCGTCTGCACGGTGACGTTGTACACGACGCCGTTCTGCGGGTTGAGCCAGAAGGCCGGTTGCGTCTGCGAGCTGCCCGACAGCGAGACCAGTACGTTCTGCCCGACGTTCGATGCCGTGAGCCCCATCTGCTGCAGGCGCGTGCGGTCCATCTGCAGGTCGAGCGCCGGTCCGTCGAGGCGCTGGTGGACGTGCACGTCCACAGCTCCGGGCACGTTCTGGATCTCCTTCACGAGCTGCCCGGCCAGCGCGGCGTTGCCGACCATATCGCTGCCGGAGAACTGGACGTCGATCGCGGCGGGCAGGCCGAAGTTGAGGATCTGGGTGATGATGTCGGCCGGCTGGAAGAAGAACTCCACGCCGGGGAAGCGCCGCGGCAGCTCCCTGCGCAGCCGGGTCACGAACTCCTCGGTCGGCCGGTGCCCCTCGCGCAGCGAGAGCAGGATCTCGCCGTCGAGCGTCCCGATGGTGCCGGCGTTGCTGTACGAGAGATTGATCCCGCTGTTCGGGACCCCGAGATTGTCGAGGATCGTCTCGAGCTGGTCCGGCGGGACCATCTGCCGGATCGCAGCCTCGACCTCGTCGGCCAGCCGAGCCGTCTCCTCGATGCGGGTGCCGGTGGGCGCGCGCATGTGCAGGCGGATCTGGCCCGCGTCCACGCTCGGGAAGAAATCGCGCCCGAGCACGGGATACAGCAGGCAGGATGCGAGACAGAAGCCGAGGAAGACCAGCACGAAGCCGCCGCGATGGGCGAGGAAGCCCGAGAGGGCCAGGGCATAGGCCCGCCGCACGCGCTCGAAGCCGCGGTCGAAGCGCTGATGCAGCCGGTGCAGGCGGCTCGCGTCCCCGGCGTCGGCCCTTTTTTCGGCGGCGCCGCGCATCAGGAGCATCACCAGCGTGGGAACGAGCGTCCGCGACAGCAGGTAAGAAGCGACCATCGCGAAGACGACCGCCTCGGCCATCGGCACGAACAGGAAGCGCGCCACGCCGGAGAGGAAGAACATCGGCACGAATACGATGCAGATGCACAGGGTCGAGACGAAGGCCGGCACGCCGATCTCGCCCGCGCCGACCTGGATCGCCTCGTCCAGCGGCTTCTCCATGTGCAGGTGCCGTTCGATGTTCTCGATCGTCACGATCGCCTGGTCGACCAGGATCCCGACCGACAGCGCAAGCCCGCCGAGCGTCATCAGGTTGAGCGTCTCGCCGAGGAGCTGCAGCGCG
Organism: Casimicrobiaceae bacterium; assembly: GCA_035501595.1. Lineage (GTDB taxonomy): Bacteria > Pseudomonadota > Gammaproteobacteria > Burkholderiales > Casimicrobiaceae > PALSA-1003. The sequence goes on from DATJVX010000031.1 coordinate 74,922, forward strand.
AGGATCGAGGCGAGGATGGATAGGGGGATCGTGAGCGCGATGATGAGCGTCGTGCGCCAGTTGCCGAGGAACAGGAGCACCATCGCCGCCGTGAGCAGCGCGGCGATCAGCGCCTCGCTCATCACGCCGCGGATCGCCGCCTTGACGAACAGCGACTGGTCGAAGAGCGGCGTCACGTGCACGTCCTGCGGCATCGTCTGCGCGACGCGGGGCAACAGCGCTCGCAGGTTGGAGACGATGTCGAGAGTCGACGCCCCGCCGTTCTTGAGGATCGAGAGCAGCACGCCGCGCGAGCCGTCCTGACGCACGACGTTGGTCTGCGGCGCATAGCCGTCGCGAACGTAGGCGACGTCGCGCAGGTAGGTGGTCGCGCCGTTGACCGTCCGCACCGGCAGGTCGTTGAGCCCGCGGATCGCGTCCGGCGAGCCGTTCATCTTCACGGTGTACTCGGTCTGGCCGAGCTTGGCCGTGCCCGAGGGCAGGATCAGGTTCTGCGCGTTCACGGCGTTGATCACGTCCGCCGGCGAGAGGCCTCGCGCCTGCAGCGCCTGCGTGTCGAGATCCACCGAGATCAGCCGATTCTTGCCGCCGTAGGGGAACGGGATCGCGACGCCGGGGATCGTGATGAGCTGCGGGCGCAGGATGTTAATCGCGATGTCGAAGAGCGTCTGCTCCGGAAGCGAAGGGCTCGACAGGCCGAGCTGCACGACCGGGATGCTCGACGCGGAATACTTGATGATGAGCGGCGGTGTGATGCCCGGTGGAAGCTGCCGGATCTGCGTCTGCTCGACCGCCACGACCTGAGCGAGCGCGGTCTGGATGTTCGCGGTCGGCTGGAAGAAGCACTTGATGACCGTGATGCCGGCGAGCGAGGTCGATTCGATGTGCTCGATGTCGCTGACGGTCGTCGTCAGTCCGCGCTCGTTCTGGCCGGCGATCCGCTGGCCCATCTCCTGCGCCGGGAGCCCGTTGTAGCTCCAGATCATGCTGATCACCGGGATGTTGATCTCCGGGAAGATGTCCGTCGCCATGTTGAGCAGAGCGAACGGCGTCGCGAGCACGATGAGCATCGCCATCACGATGAACGTGTAGGGACGCTTGAGCGCGATCTGGACCAGCGACATGGAATGCTTTGCGCGGCGGGCGGGAGAGGGTTGAAGGATAAAGCGGATCGGAAGGGCGCGCCAGAAGCAGGTAGGTCCTGACAGCAGGCGGTGGATTCGGTTCCCGAGCGCGCTTCCGTCGCCGCAGCGAGCGTTGGGCACCGGCTTTAGAGCGATTCGGTCTCGGCCGCTCGCGGGCGCCAGACGAGGAGCCGGTTCTCGATCCAGGTTACGACGAGGTCGAGGATCAGGGCGAACAGCGTAAGCACCAGGATGCCCGCGAACACCGTGTCGATGTCGAACACGCCCTCGGCCTGGTGGATGAGGTAGCCCACGCCGCGTGCGGAGCCGAGGTATTCGCCGACGACCGCGCCGACGAAGGCGAGACCCACGGAGGTGTGGAGGCTCGAGAACACCCAGCTCGTCGCCGACGGAAGGTAAACAAACCTTAACAATTGCCGTCCCGATGCGCCCAGCATCCGGGCGTTGGCGAGCACGACCGGGCTCACCTCCTTGACGCCCTGGTAGACGTTGAAAAACACGATGAAGAAGACGAGCGTCACGCCGAACACGACCTTGGAGGTGATCCCGAGCCCGAACCAGACGGCGAAGATCGGCGCGAGGATCACCCGCGGCATCGCGTTCATCGCCTTGATGTAAGGGTCGGCGAGCGTCGACGCCGTCGGCGAGAGCGCCAGCCAGAGCCCGAGGCCGAGGCCGAGCGCGGTGCCGATGGCGAAAGCTAGGATCGTCTCGATCAGCGTCACGCCGAGGTGCAGGTAGATCGTGCCGCTCGAGAACCAGACCCAGATGCGCTTGAGCACCTCCAGCGGCTGCCCGAAGAAGAATTTCGCGCGTGTGGGATCGTCGAAGTAGAACGGCGGGATCAGTCCCGGCTCGGTCATCGCGTACCAGAAGACGAAGATGCCGGCGAGCAGCAGCGCGTGGTAGAGCGCGAGCCGGCCGCGCGACGGCACGCTCGTCCTCTTCGTCGCGGAATCGGCCTCAGCCCTTGCGGCTTCGGGCATAGCCCTTCAGGACCTCGTTCTTCATCTTGTGCCAGATCTCGGTGTGGAGCTCGAGGAAGCGCGGAGTCAGGCGGATCTCGTTCACGTCGCGCGGCCGCGGAAGGTCGATCGGATAGTCGCCGATCGGGTGCGTCGCCGGTCCGGCCGCGAGAACGATCACGCGATCGGAAAGCGCGATCGCCTCCTCGAGATCGTGGGTGATGAACAGCACCGACTTGCGGTCCGCGGACCACAGGTCGAGAAGCTCGTTCTCCATGAGCTGCCGCGTCTGGATGTCGAGCGCGGAGAACGGCTCGTCCATGAGCAGCAGCCGCGGATCGAGAATCAGGATCTGCGCCAGCGCGACGCGCTTGCGCATGCCGCCCGAGAGCTCGTGCGGATAGCGCTTCTCGCTGCCCGCGAGGCCGACGCGCTCGAGCCACTGGCGTCCGCGCCGCTCGGCCTCTCCGCGATCGACGCGCGCGAACTGCAGCCCCGCGACCACGTTGTCGAGTGCGTTGCGCCACGGCATGAGCGATTCGGCCTGGAACATGTAGCCCGCCTTGGCGTTGATGCCGGCGAGCGGCTCGCCCAGCACGCGCACCTCGCCGGAGGAGGGTGCCAGCAGCCCGGCGGCGACGTTGAGGAGCGTCGACTTGCCGCAGCCCGTGGGGCCCACGACGGAGACGAACTCGCCTTCGCCGACCGCGAAGGTCGCGTCCCTGACCGCCGTGTAGCGCTCGCCCTGGCGCTCGCGCGAGGCGAAGGTGCAGGTGATGCGATCGAGCGAGAGCGCCGGAGTCATCGATGCGTCGGCGTATGCCCTGCGTGGCGTCGCTCCCGCGCAAGCGGGGACCCGGTGTCTCTCTTCGAACGCGCCGGGTCTCCGCCCTCGCGGCGACGATGACGCTGCCTACTTGGCGTACTTCGCGAGCGCCTTCTGCGCGTAGCTGTTGTCGTAGGTCTGCGCGAGCTTGATCTCTCCCGGCTTGACGGCCGGATTGAATGCCGCGAGGAACTTGAGCGTGTTCTCGGCGCCTTCCTGGGTGAACAGCCCGTCCGGCGAGATCGCGTCCTTGAATTTGGCGTAGCTCGCGAGGTACAGCGCCCGGTCGCCGAGGAGATAGTCCGGCGGGACGGTCTCGGCGACCTGCTCCGGCGTGGCCGTCCGCAGCCAGATCAGCGCGCGGACGATCGCGTTGGTCAGCGCCTGGACGGTGTTGGGATTCTTCTTCACGAAATCGACGGGCGCGTACAGCGCCGCGGCCGGAAGGTCCGAGAACCCCATCACCTTGCGCGTCCCCTCCTCGGTTCGCGTGTCGGCGATGACGACGATATCTCCGGACTTCTCCATCATCGTGATCACCGGATCGATGTTCGACACCGCGTCGATCTCTCCGCTCTTCACCGCCGCGATGACGCCCGAGGAGGTGCCGACGCCGATGAACGCCGCGTCGTCGGGCTTGAGGCCGCCTTCGACCATCAGCCGCTGCGCGACGCGATTGGTGCTCGAGCCGGGCGCGGTGACGCCGATCTTCATGCCCTTGAGGTCCTTCGGCGAGTGGTAGCTCGCGGCCTTCGCCTTGACCACGCCGACGGTGATCGCAGGATAGCGTCCCATCTTGACGAAGCCCTGCATGTTGAGCCCCTTCGGCTGCTGATCGATCGTGTTCTCCCAGGCGCCCGAGACGACATCCGCGCTGCCGCCGACGACGGCCTGCAGGGCCTTCGACCCGCCCGCGAAGTCGCTGATCTCGACCTCGAGGCCTTCATCCTTGAAGTAGCCCCGCCGCTCGGCGATCGTGAGCGGAATGTAGTAGAACGCCGCCTTGCCGCCGACGGCGATGCTCACCTTCGGCTTCTCGAGCTTGCCCTGCGCCTGCGCCGCGACGCAGAGCAGCGCGAAGATAGCCGCGCAAGTCGCGACAACCAGGGAACGGAAGAGCTTCATCGTTTCCTCCAATGCGGGAGAGTCTGCGATCACGGAGCCGCTCTTGCAGGCGGCGCTTCCGTGGCTGCGGCGATGCTCACACAGCGTCGTTGGGCTGTCAACGCGGCAGCCCGGCGATGAGCGAAGCGAAACGCGGGGATCCGGAGACCCGCCGGCTCAGACGGTCCCCGCCGCTCTCAGGCGCTCGATCTCCCCGGCGCTGTAGCCCAGTCCGCGCAGCACCTCGTCGGTGTGCGCGCCGAGCGGGGGCCCGACCCAGCTCATCCCGCCGGGCGTGGCGTCGAGCTTGGGCACGATGCCCGGCAGCTTGAGGGGCGTGCCGTCCGGCAGCCTCACCGTGCGGATCATTTCCCGCGCGAGGTACTGCGGATCGGCGGCGATATCCGCGGCGGTGTAGATCTTGCCGTGAGGCACGTCGGCCGCCTCGAGCGCGGCGAGGATCGCGTCGAGGTCGTTCGCCGCTGCCCAGTCGCCGATCGCGCCGTCGATCTCCGCCGTGCGCTGCACCCGCCCGACGTTGCTGGCGAGCGCCGGGTCCTGCCCGAGATCGTCCCGGCCGATGGCGTGCATCAATCTCCTGTAGATCGAATCGGCGTTGCCCGCGATCACGACGCTCTTGCCGTCGCGCGTCGGGTACGTGTTCGAGGGCACGATGTTGGTGAGCCCGGTGCCGATCCGGCCGCGGATCTCGCCGAACAGATCATAATCGGGAACGAGGCTCTCCATCATGTTGAACACCGCCTCGTACAACGCGACGTCGACCACCTGCCCCTTGCCGCCGTGCTTGTCGCGGTGATGCAGCGCCATCAGCGCGCCGATCACGCCGTGCAGCGCCGCGAGCGCGTCGCCGATGCTGATGTTCATGCGCACCGGCGGCCGGTCGGGAAAGCCGGTGACGTGGCGCATGCCGCCCATGGATTCGCCGACCGCGCCGAAGCCGGGCCGGTCGCGATAGGGCCCGGTCTGCCCGAAGCCCGAGAGGCGAACCATGATGAGCCCCGGATTGCTCGCCGCCAGCGCCTCGTAGCCGAGCCCCCATTTCTCGAGCGTCCCGGGACGGAAGTTCTCGATCACGATGTCCGCATCGCGCGCGAGCCGACGCGCGATCTCCTGGCCTTCCGGCGCGCGCAGGTCCACGGTCACGGACTTCTTGTTGCGCGCCTGCACGTACCACCACAGCGACGTGCCGTCGTGGAGCAGCCGCCACTGGCGCAGCGGGTCGCCGGTGCCCGGCGGCTCGATCTTGACGACCTCGGCGCCGAACTCCGCGAACATCTTGGCCGCGAACGGACCGGCGATGAGCTGCCCGAGCTCGAGCACTTTCAGGCCGGAGAGCGGCCCGGCGGTGGCAGCGGACGCCATGGCCTCAGATCGTACCGCTGGTGCGGCGCGAGCGCAGCTCCGCCTCGAGCTTCGGCAGCTTAGCGGCCATCGCCCGGCCGACGAAGACCTGGGGATTCGACGGCTTGCGCTTCTCGGAGCGCTCGCGATCCGCGATGATCTTCTTCGCGTCCTCGAAGGCCTTGAGGAACGAGTCCTCGAAGCGCAGCGCCTGCTGGAAGAGCGCGTCACCGAAGTAGGTCGCCTCGCTTTCCGCGCCGCAGCCGAACGACGTGCGGTCCGCCGCCGATGCGGTCATGATCAGGGTGCGGTCGTCCTTGAGCGGCTCGATGAAGCCTCCGGAATAGCAGGCCGAGACGACGATGATCCGCCACTTGATCCCCGCGTCGTCCAGCATCTCCTTGAGCGCCTGCGGCGACAGCGCGTCGAGCTGCAGCGGCGGAAATTCGATCGACAGCCTGTGGTCGCGGGTCCCGTGGCTGGAGAGGTACACCATCACCACGTCCTCGTCCGGATCGATGATGTCGCCGATCTCGGACAAGGTCGCGCGCAGGTTGCTCACGGTCGCGAACGGCGTGTCGAGCATCGTGTCCGGATTGTTGATCAGCAGCACCGAACGGCCGTCGGTGTCGAAGCGATCGTCGAAGAGGTCGCGGGCGACCTCGACGTCCTTGCGGAAGACGTTCTCCCCGGCGTAGGGGGCGAAGCCGACGAAGTACAGATCCGTGATCCCGGGCCGCTCGTCCTCGAGCGAAGAAAGCGCGTCGTAGAGCAGCTGCGGCTGCTGGATCAGCACGTCCTCGCTCGCCGGATTGGCCGAGGCCGCGAGCGGCGGGGTGCCCGGAGAGTTGGAGACGAACCAGGGCTGGTCCGCCCAGATCGCGATCGGCACGCCGATGAGGAGCAGCAGCCCGCCGGCGAGCGAGCGCCACCAGAACCGCGGCTGCCGCGGAACGAGCGCCACGGCGACCGACCGCCAGTAGATCACGGCGATCCACGCGACGAGCAGCCAGAAGCCGAGCCACTGGATCCAGTAGCCGAACACGAATCCCTGGTTGCCGGGCAGCGCGAGGATCAGGTTCGCGACGCCCAGCGCCGGATCGCTCGCCAGCACGATCACCGGCACTGCGAGCCTGAGATGCGGCTGCCGGTACCACGCCGAGAGCACGGCGGCCGTGAGCAGCAGGACGGCGATCTCGAAGCCTTCGTAGACGACGGCGTGCGGCGAGAAGCTCGAGCCCGGGCCCGCGCGCACGAAGTCATTGGCTGCGCCCACCAGCATGCCGAGCGCGGCGAGCAGCACCATCTGCCGCACGCTCACGCGAAACGAAAGCAGCGAGACCGGGAGACCGAACGCGAGCCGCAAGCCCGCGATCAGGTTGCGCCCGAAGTCGCCCAGCGCCTGGCGGATGGGAGTGGAGTCGGCCATCGGCGGGTCCGGACAGCGCTAGGCCGCGCGCGCGGCGATGTAATCCTTGACCGCCGCGGCGTCCGCCGGCAGCACGTCGAAGCGCTGCGGCAGCTCTTCGAGCCGCGCGTAGGCGGCCGGACGATCGGGATCGCGGCCGAGCGCCTCGCGGATCGTCGAGGCGAACTTGGCGGGCAGCGCCGTTTCGACGCAAACGACGGGCGCCCCCGAGTCGCGGGTCTCGAAAGCGACCTTGAGGCCGTCGCTCGTGTGCGGATCGACCACGACGCCGTAGCGCTCGGCGACTTCGCGGATGGTGGCGAGGCGATCGGCGTGGGTGCTGCGGCCGGAGACGAATCCGGACTCGACGAGCCGCTTCGCGAACGGCGTGCCGGCGAGATCGAACTCGCCCCGCTGGGCTAGCGCACGCCAGAGCTCGCGCACGACGCCCGCGTCGCGGTCGACCAGATCGAACACGAAGCGCTCGAAGTTCGACGCCTTGGAGATGTCCATCGAGGGGCTGGACGTCGGGACGACCTCGCTCGCGGGACGCACGCGGTAGCGGCCGGTGCGGAAGAACTCGTCCAGCACGTCGTTCTCGTTCGTGGCGAGGATCAGCCGCCGGATCGGCAGACCCATGCGCCTGGCCACGTGACCGGCGAGGATGTTGCCGAAGTTCCCGCTGGGAACGGCGAAGTCCACCGGTTCATCGTCACCCCGCGTCACCGCGAAGTATCCCTTGAAGTAGTACACCGTCTGCGCCGCGACGCGTGCCCAGTTGATCGAATTGACCGTCCCGAGGCGATGGCGTTCCTTGAAGCTCGCGTCGCCCGAGACCGCCTTGACGATGTCCTGACACTGGTCGAACACGCCGTCGACCGCGATGTTGAACACGTTCGCGTCCGCCAGCGTATACATCTGCGCGGTCTGGAACGGGCTCATGCGGCCTCTCGGGGTGAGCATGAAGACCCTGACCCGGCGCTTGCCCTTGAGCGCGTACTCGGCGGCCGAGCCGGTATCCCCCGAGGTCGCCCCGAGGACGTTCAGCGTCGAGCCGCGGCGCGCAAGCTCGTACTCGAACAAGCCGCCCAGCAGCTGCAGCGCGATGTCCTTGAAGGCGAGGGTCGGACCGTTGGACAGGCGCAGCAGGTGCACGCCCGGGCCGAGCGCGATCAGCGGCGTGATGTCTTCGCTGCCGAAGATCGCCGCGGTGTACGTGCGATCGACGATCGCCTTCAGGTCCGCACGCGGGATGTCGTCGGCATAGCGCGAGAGGATCTCGAGCGCGAGATCGGGGTAGCCGAGCGGCCGGAGCCGGGCGAGCTCCGCGGCCGACAGCACCGGATACGCCTCGGGCACGGCCAGGCCGCCGTCAGGCGCGAGCGCGTCGAGCAGGATCGAGGAGAACGGGCGCGGCTCCATGCCGCCGCGGGTGCTGACGTAGAGCATCGCGACTGCGCTACGTCGTCCCCGCGCAGGCGGGGACCCGGCGGCGTTCGTTCAGAAAGACCCCGGGCTCCCGCGGACGCGGGAGCGACGTTGCAGGCAGATGATGCAAGCCCCTCAATTGAGCTGCTCCATCCGGATGCGCGTCACCTTGGCGCGCACCGTCGCCAGCGCCTCGATCCGGGCTATCGCATCGACCACCTGCCGCTCCAGCGAACGGTGCGTGAGCAGGATGATGTCGGTCTGGTCCTCGCCCTCCGGGGACTCCTTCTGGATCATCGCGTCGATCGAGATGTCGCGATCGGCGAGGATCCGGGTGATGTCGGCCAGCACGCCGGGGCGGTCGAGCACGCGCATCCGCAGGTAGTAGCTCGTCACCACTTCGCCGATCGGCAGCAGCGGGATGTCGGACAGCTGGTTGGGCTGGAACGCGAGGTGCGGCACGCGATGCTCGGGGTCGGCGGTGTGCATGCGCGTGACGTCGACGAGATCCGCGATCACCGCGCTCGCCGTGGGCTCCGCGCCCGCGCCGGCTCCGTAGTACATCGTCGCTCCCACCGCGTCACCCTTCACCAGCACTGCGTTCATTACCCCCTCGACGTTGGCGATCAGGCGCTTCGCCGGGATGAGCGTGGGATGAACGCGCAATTCGATCCCGGCCGTCGTGCGCCGCGTGATGCCGAGGAGCTTGATCCGGTAGCCCAGCTCCTCCGCGTAGCGGATGTCCTCGCGGGTGAGCCTGGAGATGCCCTCCGTGTAGACCTTGTCGAACTGCATCGGCACGCCGAAGGCGATCGCCGACATGATGGCGAGCTTGTGCGCGGCATCGATGCCCTCGACGTCGAACGTCGGATCGGCCTCGGCGTAGCCGTGGGCCTGCGCCTCCTTCAGCACCGCTTCGAAGGGCGCGCCCCGCGCGCGCATCTCGGAGAGGATGAAGTTCGACGTGCCGTTGATGATGCCGGCGATCCACTCGATGCGGTTGGCGGTGAGTCCCTCGCGCAGCGCCTTGATGATCGGGATGCCGCCGGCGACCGCGCCCTCGAAGGCGACCATCACGCTTTTCGCGTGGGCGGCGGCGAAGATCTCGTTGCCGTGGCGCGCGAGCAGCGCCTTGTTGGCGGTGACCACGTGCTTGCCGTTGGCGATCGCCTTCAGGATGAAGCTGCGCGCCGGCTCGATGCCGCCGATCAGCTCGATCACGATGTCGATGTCGGGGTTGCCGAGGACCTCGGCCGCCTCCGCGGTGAGCCTCACGTCCTCGGCGCCCTGCGTGAGCTTGCGCGCCCGGTCCTGGTCGCGCTCGGCGATACAGGTGATCCGGATGGGCCGGCCCGCGCGCCGCGCGATCTCCTGCGCGTTCCGGCGAAGCACGGTCCAGGTGCCGAGACCGACGGTGCCGATGCCGAGCAACCCGACCTGGAGAGGCTTCAAGGGTCCGTTAGGCATGACGAGCCTCCCGCTTGTCGCCCCCGCGCATGCAGGGACCCGGCGTCGTTCGCCCCGAGACGCCGGATTCCCGCATGCGCGAAAACGACGTCAGCGGCATCACAGAAGCCCGTCCTCTCGGAACATCTGCTTGATTCCCCGTATGGCCTGTCGGGTCCGGGGCTCGTTCTCGATCATCGCGAAGCGAACGTGCCCGTCGCCGTACTCGCCGAAGCCGATCCCCGGCGAGACGGACACCTTGGCCTGCGCGAGGAGCTTCTTGGTGAACTCGAGCGAGCCGAGCTTCGCATAGGCCTCCGGAATCTTCGCCCAGACGTACATCGACGCCTTGGGCGCATCGACCTTCCAGCCCGCCTCGCCCAGTCCCTTGAGCAGCACGTCGCGGCGGTTCTGGTATTTCATCGCGATCTCCGCGACGCAATCCTGCGGACCCTCGAGCGCCGCGATCGAGGCGACCTGGATGGGCGTGAAGGTGCCGTAGTCGTGATAGCCCTTGATGCGCGAGAGCGCGTGCACGAGGTCGGTGTTGCCGACCATGAAGCCGATGCGCCAGCCGGCCATGTTGTAGCTCTTGGACATGGTGAAGAATTCGACGGCGACTTCCCTGGCGCCCGGGACCTGCATGATCGACGGCGCCTGCCAGCCGTCGAAGCAGATGTCGGCGTAGGCGAGATCGTTGACGACCCAGATGCCGTGCTCGCGGGCAAGCGCGACGAGCTTCTCGAAGAACGGCAGCTCGACGCATTGCGCGGTGGGATTGGCGGGGAAGTTGACGATCAGCATCTTGGGTTTCGGGAACGAGAGCTTGATCGTGTGCTCCAGTTCGGCGAAGAAGTCGACGTCCGGCGTGAGCTGCACCTGACGGATGTCGGCGCCCGCGATCACCGGGCCGTAGATGTGGATCGGGTAGCTCGGGTTGGGGACGAGCACGGTGTCGCCGCGCCCGAGGGTCGCGAGCGCGAGGTGCGCGATCCCCTCCTTCGAGCCGATCGTGACGATGGCCTCGCCCTCGGGGTCGAAGTCGATGTCCCAGCGGCGCTTGTACCACTGGCAGATCGCGCGCCGCAGCCGAGGTATGCCCCGCGATACCGAGTAGCCGTGCGTGTCGGGCCGCTGCACCGTCTCCACCAGCTTGTCGACGATGTGCTTCGGCGTCGGTCCGTCGGGATTGCCCATGCCGAAGTCGATGATGTCCTCGCCGCGGCGGCGAGCAGCCATCTTGAGCTCGGAGGTGATGTTGAAGACGTACGGCGGGAGGCGCTGGAGGCGCGCGAACTCGCTTCTCGGTGGGGAAGCCATGCGGGTCCTTCTGCGAGACGTGAGCGCCCGGAACCGTCCGAGCGACGCCGCAGGAGTTGAGCCTATAATCGTAGCGAATCCGGTTACTTACCGCAACGCACCACGATGAAGTTCCACCTGAGCGCCGCGGAAGGCAACATCTTCACCGGCTACGGCGCCGGCTTCATCCGGCTGGGCGTCGTCGAGTACCGCGAGAGCGTCGTGGTGACTCCGGAGCGCATCCTCACGGGCTGGGCGGCCGGCGGATTCGAGGCGCTCACCGAGGCGGACTTCGCGGCGATCGCCGCGCTCGAGCCCGAGGTCGCGCTGCTCGGGACCGGCACGAGGCTGCGCTTCCCCCATCCGCGCCTGACGCGCGCTCTGGTCGACGCCGGCATCGGCCTCGAGGTGATGGACACGCCCGCGGTGTGCCGCACGTTCAACATCCTCGCGGCCGAGGGCCGGAGGGTGGCTGCGGGCCTGCTGGTCGGCGAAGCCTGATCGAGTCGCGGCGCCGCGGACGGCGCGCCGAGACACCCGCGGCGGCGGCTTGCGCGCGCCGGCGCTAGCCGAGGATCTCCTGGATCCGCGTCCGGCGCTCGATTTCGGAATCGAACTCCTGCAGCTCCGGACCGAGCGCATCGCGCGCCGACACCATCCCGACCGGCCTGCCGTCCTCGACCACCGGGACGTGACGGAAGCCTCCGTCGTACATCATGAGCAGGGCGTGCTCGAACGGCCGGTCGGCAGCGATGGTCCTGGGCTCCGCCGTCATCACCTCGGCAAGCCGCGTGGTCCTGGGATCGCGGCCCTCGGCGACGACCCGGAACAGCGCATCGCGCTCGGTGAAGATGCCGGCGAGCCGGCCGTCGCGGTCGACGACCAGCACCGCGCCCACCGTCTGCTTCTTCATCATCCGCGCGGCGGCGGCGACCGTCGTCTCGCCCGGCGCGACGAGAAGCTTCTGGGCGGCGATCAGGCTGCGAATGGAGCGCTGGAACATGGGGCTCTCTGCGATGAGCGGGAATGTCGTAGGATTGCGAAACGCTCGTTCCCCTGCGAGCGAAGCCGGTAGGATACGGCGGAGATCGCGCCGGAGCAACGCCAGTCGAGAGGAGGAGCCCATGCTTCGCGTCCACGGCATGTCGCTGTCCGGCAACTGCCATAAGGTCCGGATGACGCTCGATATCCTCGGCCTCGCGTACGAGTGGATCGAGGTCGATCTGTTCCGGGGCACGACGCGCACGCCGGAGTTCCTGAAGATGAATCCCATCGGCAAGGTCCCAGTGCTCGAGATCGAGCCCGGGACGTACCTGGCCGAATCCAACGCGATCCTCTGCTACCTCGCCGAGGGCACGCGGCTCCTCCCCGCGGAAAGGCTCGCCCGCGCGCGGGTGATGCAGTGGCTGTTCTTCGAGCAGTACTCGCACGAGCCCTACATCGCGGTCGCGAGGTTCCTGCGCCGGCTCCATCCGGATCCGGAGTCGCAGCGCGCGCTCGCCGACAGCAAGATGGAAGGCGGCTACAGGGCGCTCGGCGTGATGGAGGAGCACCTTTCACGCGCCCCCTTCTTCGTCGCCGACCGGCTGACGATCGCCGACATCGCGCTCTACGCCTACAGCCACGCAGCGCCGGACGGCGGCTTCGATCTCAAGCGCTTTCCCGCGGTCTGCGCCTGGCTCGATCGCGTCTCCAGTCAGCCCGGCTCCACGGCGATGGCGGCGTAGGCGCCGCACTCGAGCGGCTGGGAACTCCGGCGCCGAGTCGCCTGCGTCGCGCTCTGCGCGACGGCCGCTAGCACTGGATCGTCTGCCGGCAATATTCGGTCAGCGGTCGGACGACGGTCCTGCCGCCGACGGGCGCGTGTCCCCTTCCGGCGCCGTAGTCGATCGATAGCTTGAAATCGTACTTGCGGAAAAAGGCCTCGAACTGCTCGGCGCCGACGGTGCCCAGCGCGGCGAGTTCGTCCTTCTCGGCGTCGTAGTCGAGGACGATCGCGGCGAGCGGCTGCGGCGCGGGTCCGCTCAGCACCCGCGCGCCGGCCGCGGGATCGTAGACGCTGTGTTCCGCGCAGCAGTGGATCACGTCGCCGTCCGAAGTCGGCGAGCGGCTCGCCTGGAAGCGGATGAAACTCACCTCCCGTGCCGGATACGCGAGCTTGTGCGCGCAGATCGCGGAGAACGCGACCACCGAGCGCGCCGCGCCGACGCCGCCGCTCCACGCGTACGTCGACCCGTCGGCGCGGGGCAGATGGTCGGCGGCGCCGACTGGCCGGCCGAGGTCGAGCAGAAAGCACGGTGTCGCTGCGTACGGGTAGTTGAATACATAGTTGGTCCGTGGCAGGAGCGCGCGCAGCTTGATCGGATCGCCGCGCGCGTCGACCAGGCGGGCGCGCTCGTAGAGGCGTGGTGCGGTGCCGGCCCACGCAGGCCCGAAACGCGAGAGCCCCGCGCTCGTTCCCAGCGCGGCGCAGGCCGAGACGAAGCCTCTTCGCCTCACGCCGCGTTGCCGGCGGCGGCGCGCATCACAGCTTCGCGAGCGCGCGGATGTGCTCGACCGCACTGCGCCCCAGCGCGCTCAGATCGTAGCCGCCCTCGAGTGTCGATACGATGCGTCCGGCGGCATGCTTGTCGGCGATGCGCACGAGCTCGCGCGTCGCCCACGCGTAGTCGCTCTCGGTGAACTGCAGGTTCGCGAGCGGGTCGTCGCGATGAGCGTCGAAGCCTGCGGAGACGAAGATGATCTCCGGGCGATGCGCGTCGAGCGCGGGCAGGCACACGTCGTTCATCGCCGCGCGGAACGCTTCGCCGCCGCTGCCTGCGCGCAGCGGCACGTTGTGCATGTTCGGCCCCATGGGCTCGACGCCCGAGTAGGGATAGAGCGGATACTCGAACGTGCCGGTCATGATCACGCGCGGATCGGTGCAGAAGATCTGCTCGGTGCCGTTGCCGTGATGGACGTCGAAGTCGACCACCGCCGCGCGCGTCAGGCCGTTCGCCAGCGCATGCCCGACGCCGACCGCGACGTTGTTGAAGAGGCAGAATCCCATCGCGCGTCCCCGCTCGGCGTGATGGCCCGGCGGCCGAACCGCGCAGAACGCGCTGCGGCACTCGCCCCTGAGCACGAGGTCGGTCGCAAGCACGACCGCGCCGGAGGCGTGCAGCGCGGCCTCGAGCGAATGCGGGCTCATCGCGGTGTCGGGATCGAGATGGTGCACCCCGCTCTCCGGGCTCGCCGCTTCGATCATCGCGATGTAGTCTTCATCGTGAACGCGAGCAAGCTGATCACGCGTCGCCGCGGGTGCCTCGTAGTGCACGACGTGCCGGTCGATTCCGCTCGCGATCAGCCGATCGGAAACCGCGTCGAGGCGCTCGGGACACTCCGGGTGATAGCGACCCATGTCGTGCAGCCGGCATTCGGGATGGGCGATGAAAGCGGTGGTCACGGGCGCCCCGGAATCGAGTTTGAAGCGCGGCGGAGGATTTTCCACCGGCGACGGACGGTCGAACGGAGTGTAGCGCGCCGCCGGCGGTCGTGACTAGACGTCCCGCCCGCTCTATAGTGGCGTCTCGCTCGACTCTCGCAGGATCAAGGCTTGCACGGAGCCGCCGACCGATGACTGTCCGCCCCGCCCCCACGGGCTACGGCCCGCCGCTGACCGCACAGCTCGCGGCCGTGCTCGAGCAGCTCGGCAGCATCGTCGTCGGCAAGGACCGGCCGCTCAGGCTCGCGCTGGCCTGCCTGCTCGCCCGCGGCCACCTGCTGATCGAGGACATCCCCGGCGTGGGCAAGTCCACGCTCGCCCAGGGGCTCGCCGGCGCGCTCGGATTGCAATACGCGCGCATCCAGTTCACGAGTGACCTCCTGCCCGCCGACGTCCTCGGCGTGTCGATCTTCGATCCGTCGGCGCACAGCTTCCGGTTTCATCCCGGACCGATCTTCCACTCGGTCGTCCTCGCCGACGAGATCAATCGCGCGCCGCCGAAGACGCAGAGCGCGCTGCTCGAGGCCATGGAGGAGCGCCAGGTCTCCGCCGACGGCGAAACGCGCCCACTGCCAGAGCCCTTCTTCGTCATCGCCACCCAGAACCCGGTCGAGCAGATCGGCGCCTATCCGCTTCCCGAGTCGCAGCTCGATCGCTTTCTGATGGCGATCGAGCTCGGCTATCCCGATCCCGCGGCCGAGCGCGAGCTCCTCATCTCGGGCGACCGGCGCGTGCGCATTCCGACGCTCGCGCCCCAGGCCGATCCCGCCACGCTGAGCGCGTGGCAACGCGAAGCCGCGGCGGTCCACGTCGCGCCCGCCCTCCTCGACTACGTGCAGGCGCTGCTCGCCGCATCGCGCGGGACCGGCGACATCGACTCGCGCGCGCGCATGCAGCGCGGCCTTTCGCCGCGCGCCGGGCTGCTGCTGGTCGCCGCGGCGCGCGCCTGGGCGCTGCTCGCGGGTCGGCCGATGGTGCTGCCCGAAGACGTGCAGGCGGTGTTCCCCGCGGTGGCCGGACATCGCCTCGCCGGCGGCACCCGCGCCGGTGCGCCCCAGGCCGAGGCGTTGCTGCGCAGCGTCGCGCTTCCGTAGCCCGCGGGCGAGCGCGAACCGGGCGGCGCTCTATCCCCGGCCCTCGCGTTCCGCGTTCGTTCCGGACCCCTTCCCGGTTTCCCCGATGTCCACCGCCAGCGCAGGCTCACCGCTCTCGCGCTGGCGACAGCGGCTGTGGCGGCTCGAAGCGGGCGATCTCGGCCCGGTCGTGCTGCGGCACCAGCGCATCTACATCCTGCCGACGCGACGCGGACTGGCGATGATCGCCACGCTGACGACCATGCTGCTCACGTCGATGAACTACTCGCTCTCGCTCGGCTTCGCCCTGACCTTCATGGTGGCCGGCGTGGTCGCCTCCGCGTTGCTGCAGACGTATCGCAACCTCGCCGGCATCGTCGCCACGCCGCTCGCCGCCGGAGAGGCCTTCGCGGGCGGCAAGCTCGAATTCACGCTCTCCTTCGCCTCCGTCGGGAGCGAGCGCCGCGGCATCGTCGTGCGGGCTCGCTCCGGACCGCCCGTCGCAGTCGGGCTGCCTCGCGGGGCGACGCGCCCCGTGCAGCTCGCCGTCGCCACGCGGCGCCGTGGCCAGCTGGCGCTCGGCCGCGTGACCGTGTCGACCGATTTTCCGCTCGCGCTGTGGCGCGGCTGGGCGTATCTGCATTTTCCGCTGAGCGGCCTCGTGTATCCGGCGCCCGAAGTGCCGCCGGCGGCGCTGCCTCCGGGTCCCGACGGTTTCGATGCGTACCGCAGCGCGCGCGCCGTCGACGCGGAGCTCGCGGGCCTGCGCGACTACCAATCCGGCGATCCGCTCAATCGCATCGCGTGGAAAGCCGTCGCGCGCGGCTCGGGCTGGCACACCAAGCAATTCGAGGGCAGCGGCGGAAGCGGTCCGCTCGAGCTCGCCTGGACCGACCTGCCGCCGGGGCTCGGCGTCGAGGCGCGGCTCGCCCGGTTGTGCGCGTGGATTCTCGCGGCCGAGCGGGAGGCTCGCGCGTTCAGCCTCGCGATCCCCGGCACCGCGCTCGCGAGCGGCTCCGGTCCAGCGCACTGCCGCCGCGCGCTCACGGCGCTGGCGCTCTATCGCGACGCGGACACGGCATGAAGGTCGCCGCCGTCGCGGTTTCGCCGCTGGCGCGCTCGCAGTTCGCCTGGCTCGCTGCGCTCGTGCTTTGCGCGCAGCTGCCGCTCTGGCCGTACGTGCCGCTCTGGGTCGCCGTCGTCGGCTCGGGACTGGTCGTCGCGCGCCTGGCGATGCCCGCGGATCGCCGCATCCCGGAGCGTGCGCGGCGCTGGCTGCTGCCGGTGCTCGCGCTGGCCGTAGGCGTCGGCGTGCGCGCGAGCTACGGCTACTTCCTCGCCCGCGATCCCTGCGTCGCCTTCCTGTATGCGCTCGTCGGCATCAAGTTCATGGAGACGCGCAGCCCGCGCGACGGCGTTGTTGTCGCCTGCCTCTCGCTGTTCCTCCTGCTCACGCAATACTTCTACGGGCAGACCATTGTGGCGGCGGCGATCTCGCTGCCGGCCGTACTCGTGCTGGGTGGCACGCTCGCGGCGCTGCGCGACGCGCCGGCCGCGTCCGCGCGGTGGCATGCGCCGCTGCTCGCGACCGCGCGCATGCTGGTGCAGGGCGTGCCGCTCGCGGCGCTGCTCTTCGTGCTCTTCCCGCGCCTCGCCGGCCCGCTGTGGGGCAGCCCTGCGGATACCGGCGCGCGGACCGGCCTCTCGGATCGCATGGAGCCCGGCTCGATCAGCGAGCTCTCGCTCTCGGACGCGGTCGCCTTCCGCGTGGACTTTTTCGGGCCGCCGCCCGGACCCGCGCTGCGCTATTGGCGCGGGCCGGTGCTCTCGCGCTTCGACGGCTTCGAATGGACCGCGCTGCCACGGCTGCATGGGACGCGGCTGCCGGCCGAGCGCGGACCCACCGTCGAATACACCGTCACGATGGAGGCGAACAACCGCCCGTGGCTGTTCGCGCTCGAGCATGCGGCGGGTCTGCCCCGCGCCCCGATCACCGACGTGACCGAGCCGGTGGCGCCGCCGCAGCGCAGCCTCGCGATCCTCACCGACGACGACCAGCTGTTCGCGGCGACGCCCGTCACGCAGACGCTGCGTTACACGCAGCGCTCGGTCCTGTCCGACCGCTTTCCCGCGCGCGGCGAGCGCGACGTTCGCGAGAACCTGCAGCTCCCGTCGGGCAATCCGCGCAGCGCGGCCTTTGCTCGCGAGATGCGCGAGCGCGCGGGCTCCGATCGCGCATTCGTCGCCGCCGTCCTCGACTGGTTCCGCAGCGAGCCCTTCGTGTACACGCTCGCGCCTCCGCTGCTCGAGGGCAACCGCGTCGACGCGTTCCTCTTCGACAGTCGCCGCGGCTTCTGCGAGCACTACGCTGGCGCCTTCGTTTTCCTCCTGCGCGCGGCCGGCATCCCGGCGCGCGTGGTGACCGGCTACCAGGGCGGCGAGATCAATCCCGACGGCGGATACCTCATTGTGCGCGATTCCGACGCCCACGCCTGGGCCGAGGCGCTGATCGGCGGGTTGTGGCAGCGCTTCGATCCCACCGCGGCGGTCGCGCCGTCGCGGGTCGAGCGAGGATTGGGGGCGGCGCTGCCGCAGGGCGAGCCCGTTCCCTATCTCGCGCGACTGGACATGACCTGGCTCAAGTCGCTGCGCCTGCACTGGGACGCGGTGAACTATCAGTGGCAGCGAAGCGTCGTCGGCTTCAATGTCCAGCGGCAGCGGGACGTGCTCAAGGACCTCGGCCTGGGTGCTGCGCATCCCTGGCAGCTGGTCGCGCTCGTGGCAGCGCTCACTGTCGCCTGGGGCACCGTGCTGCTCGCGCTCGCGCGCGTGCGTCGCATCCGTCTCGATCCCGCGTCCGCGCTGTGGTCGCGGCTGTGCCGGCGGCTCGCTCGCGCGGGCCTGCCGCGCCGACCCAGCGAAGGACCGCTCGCATACACCGGTCGCGCAGCGGAGCGCTGGCCGCAGTCGAGCGCGGTACTGCATCGGATTGGCGACGCCTACGCGGCGCTGCGTTACGGCCCGCGCGACGGCGCGAGCGACGAGCGGATCGCGGCGCTGCGCGAGCTCATCGCCGCGCTGCCGAACACCCGCCGGATGCGCAGCCCGCGCTAGCGAAGCGAAGGCCGGGCGGACGTCCGCACGGCCGGCCAGGACGAGCGCTACAGCAGCGCGTCGCGCGACAGGCCGCGCACACGCAACCGGGCACGCAGCTTGTCGAGGGCTTCGGCCTGGATCTGCCGCACCCGCTCGCGCGTCACGCCCAGCTCCGTGGCGAGCTGCTCGAGCGTCGCGACGTCGGTGCCGTTGAGCCCGTAGCGGCGCTCGATCACCTGGCGCTGGCGCTCGGAGAGCTCCTCCAGCCACTGGCGGATCCACGCTTCGATCTCGCTGTTGTGGAGCACGAGCTCCGGGCTCGGTGCGTCGTCGTCGGCGAGCTGGTCGCCGAGCGAGAGGCTTGCGTCGATGTCGAGCGGCGCGTCGAGCGAAGTGATGTGCTCGTTGTAGCCGAGGACCTTGCGCACCTGGTCGACCGGCTTCCCGAGAAGGTGCGCAACGTCTTCGACCGTCGGGTCGCGTCCTTCGCCGAGCATGCCGTGCGTCTCCAGGTGGCGCAGCGCGCGCAGGACGATATTGAGTTCCTTCACGACGTGCGCCGGCAGGCGGATGGTGCGCGACTGGCTCATGATCGCCCGCTCGATCGACTGGCGGATCCACCACGTCGCGTAGGTCGTGAAGCGGAAGCCCCGCTCGGGATCGAATTTCTCGAGCGCGTGAATCAGCCCGAGGTTCCCCTCCTCGATCAGGTCCGCGAGCGTCAGGCCGCGGTTGAGGTAGTGCTTGGCGATGCTCACCACCAGCCGCAGATTGTGCTCGATCATCTTCTGCCGCGAGGCGAAATCGCCGGCGCGGTTGGCGCGCGCGAATTCCAGCTCCTCGGACGGGGTGAGGAGCGCGCTTTGCCCGATCTCGTTCAGGTAGATCTGCGTGACGTCGTTCAAGAAGTCCGCGCCGACGCCCTCGGGCGGCGCGTCGAGCGGCAGCTCGCCGCTGCGCGTATCCGGCTCGTGCGCGACCGGCGCCTCGCCGTCGTCGTCGGCGTGCCCGCGCTCGCGGATCATACCGGCGGCAGGAACTTCGCCGGATCGACCGGCTTGCCGAGGCGACGAATCTCGAAATGGAGCTTCACCTGATCGGCATCGCTGTCGCCCATCTCGGCGATCTTCTGTCCCTTGGCGACCTGCTGGCCCTCCTTGACGAGGACCTCGCGGTTGTGCGCGTACGCCGAGAGGAACGTC
Organism: Casimicrobiaceae bacterium; assembly: GCA_035501595.1. Classification (GTDB taxonomy): domain Bacteria; phylum Pseudomonadota; class Gammaproteobacteria; order Burkholderiales; family Casimicrobiaceae; genus PALSA-1003. Next base: position 94,760 of record DATJVX010000031.1, read on the forward strand.
GTGTTGTGCTTGACGATGACGAGCTTGCCGTAGCCGCGCAGGCCCGAGCCGACGTAGACCACCCTGCCGGCGGCGCTCGCGACGATGGGTTGGCCCACCTTGCCCGCGATGTCGATGCCCTTCAGGTTCGCAGTCTCCGAGAAGCCGGCGATCACCTTGCCGGTGGTCGGCCACATCCAGCCCAGGTTGTCGTCGTCGATCTCCGGCACGCGCGCGCCGTCGGGGCGTGGCGGGAGTGCCTGGGGAGCCGCGCTGGCGGTTGTCGGGGCCTGCGGCGGGCGGGAATCCGCCGGCGCGGCGTGCGGCTCCGCCGTTGCGGACTTCGCAGCGGCTGCGGGAGCGGAGTCCCTGAGCTGCGCGAACGCCTGGTCGGAATAGGGAAGCTTGATCGCTCTCGGCTCGGTCTTGAACGTCGAGCTGTTCGGGCGCCCGCTCGGAGGCGGCACGATCGCGGCGTGCGCTTCCGCGCCGCCCGGGGCGACCGGCGCCGCCGTGACGAGGGGTGCCGTGGTAGCGCCGCCTTCGCCGCCCGGGGCCGCGAGCACAAGCACCTGGCCCACGCGAATCACGTTGACGTTGTCGATATTGTTCCAGGCCGCGAGCTCGCGGTAGTCGAGGCCGTGATCGAGCGCGATCTGGTAGAGCGTGTCGCCGCGCTTGACCGTGTACGTGGGTGTCTCGGGCGAGGCCTTCGCCGGGGCCGCTTCGGGCGAAGGTGCCGGTACAGACGGACGCGCCGAAGGCAGCGGCGCGCGCTCCACCACCGGCGCAGGTCCGGGCGCGGCGCATCCCGCCAGCAAGGCGGCGAAGCTCAACGCGAGGAGAAACGGCGAGCGGTGCGAACGAGCCAGATCGGTCATGCGAGTCCGGAGAGCAGCGGCACGAATCTTACCGCATCGTACGCGTGCTCACGGACGCCGCCCGGCGTCTTCTCGATGACGGTAAGCAGCTGCGTTCCCTTCAGATCCTCGTCGCGGCGCGCCACCGGCAGCACCATCCGCCCGCCGGTCTTCAGATAGCGCAGCAACGCGCTCGGCACGCGGGTGGCCGCGGCCGTGACGAGGATGCCGTCGACTTCGAGATTCTCGCCGAGGTCCGCCGAGCCGTCGCCATGCTTGATGCGCACGTTGCCGACCTTGAGCGCGCGCAGGTTCCTGCGCGCCTTCGCCACCAGCGTGCCGATGCGCTCGACGGTGTAGACCTCCTTCGCGAGCTGGGCCAGGATCGCCGTCTGATAGCCGCAGCCGGTGCCGATTTCGAGCACCTTCTCGAGCTCGCGGCCGGCGCGCAGCAATTCGGTCATCCGCGCGACGACGTAGGGCTGCGAGATCGTCTGTCCGGCCCCGATCGGCAAGGGGCTGTCCTCGTAGGCGCGGATCGCGAGCGCTTCCTCGACGAAGATGTGGCGGGGCACCGCGGTCATCGCGGCCAGCACCGCCTCGTCGCGGATGCCCTGCTCGCGCAGCCGCTCGATCATGCGCGCCCGCGTGCGGGTCGACGTCATGCCGATGCCGTCGAAGACCGAGGTCACGAGGTCACCCGCTGGTCCATCCAGGCGGCGACGCGCCCGAGCTCGCCGCGATGGGTGAGATCGATCTGCAGCGGGGTGATCGATACGAAGCCGGCCTCGATCGCGTGGAAGTCGGTACCCTCGCCGGCGTCGGCCGCCGGTCCCGCGGCGCCGACCCAGTAGCAGATCTCGCCGCGCGGGGTCTCGGTCTTGATCACGGACTCCGCCTTGTGGCGCCGCCCCAGCCGCGTCACGCGATAGCCTTTGATGTCGCTCGAGGGCAGGTCGGGGACGTTGACGTTGAGCAGCCACTTGTCGAGCGGCTGCTCGCGGTGGCGCTGCAGCAGGTCGATGACGACCGAAGCCGCGGAGGCGAAGTGGCGCCCGACCTTGCTCGTGAGCGAGACGGCGAGCGAAGGAATGCCCAGCAGGTAGCCTTCCGTGGCCGCGGCGACCGTCCCCGAATAGATCGTGTCGTCGCCCATGTTCGCGCCGGAATTGATGCCGGAGATCACCATGTCGGGCAGCTCGTCCAGGAGGCCGGTGACCGCGAGGTGCACGCAGTCGGTCGGCGTGCCGTTGACGAACAGGAATCCGTTCGGCGCGCGCCGCACCGTCAGGGGCCGGTCGAGCGTGAGCGAGTTCGACGCGCCCGACCGGTCGCGCTCGGGGGCGACCACCGTGATGTCGGCGTGCGGAGCTAGCTCAGCGGCGAGACGTTCCAGACCTGGGGCGAAATAGCCGTCGTCGTTGCTGAGCAGGATGCGCATCGCGGGGCGGTGAGCGGGTCGCGGACTTGGGATCGTCTTCCCGCGCCGCGATTATAAACGTCCCGTGCGGCGGCCGGCCGCCCCGGCGCTAGCTCTTCGGCCAGTGCTGCGCGAACACGGCCGCGACCTTGGGATGCGCTTCGATGCGCGCCAGCGCGGCATGGAACTCCGGGCGCTTCGCCTCGATGTGCTTGCGCGCGCCCGCCCACTTGGAAACGACGGCCGCGTGGACGTCCAGCGCGCCGAGGGCTTCGCCCGAGAGGTACGGCCGCGCGGGGAACAGGTCGGCGAACATCTCCCAGTGCCGGTGCAGGCGCGCGCGCGTGCCGGTGCGAATGCGCTCCTTCACCGCGTCGTCCTTGTCGGCGTCGGCGCACCAGCGCTCGGGGAAGTCGATGACGCTGATCGCGGAGTAGCAGTTCGCCGCGATGAACACGATCCCGCGCAAGGCGCGGGCACGCACCGAAGGCTCGCGGGGGAGCAGGCCGCTCTCCGGGTGCACGAGGCCGAGATGGATCAGGATCGCGCCGCTCTCCGAGATCGCCGTCCCGTCGGGTAGCACCAGCGTCGGAATCTGACCGAGCGGGTTGATCCGGAGGAGCTCGGCGAAAGCTTCGTTCGGCTCCCACGAGGCCGTCTCGATCTGCGCGAAGGGAGCGCCGACGATCTCCAGGGCGATCTGGGTGCTCGCCGAGCCGGAGCCCTTCTTGCCGTAGAGCGTATACATCGTTCTTTCTCCGAGCCTGTGTCGAGTCTGAGCCCGCGCTGCCGGTCCGGGGTGTCAGCCGAGGCAGCTCGCGGGAACGACCATCAATCCCTCTCGATCGAGACCCGAGTATCGGACGAAATCCGACACAAGTCGAGAAAATAGCGCCGGAATTTTTCGCCGCTGCGAGCGGTCGTAAGCTGACGTTGGAGCCGTTCATCGATGCCTCGTCCTGCAAGCTTCCTCCGCCGGTTCACGCAGACATGGTTCCTGCTGGAGCTCTTTCGCGGTCTGCGCGTCACCGCTCGCTATCTCGGGCGACGCAAGTTCACGGTACAGTATCCGGAGGAACGCACTCCGCAGTCGCCGCGCTTCCGCGGCCTGCATGCGCTGCGCCGCTATCCGAACGGAGAGGAGCGCTGCATCGCCTGCAAGCTCTGCGAATCGGTCTGTCCGCCGCTCGCGATCACCATCGAGTCGGAGCAGAGCGCCGACGGGTCGCGCCGCACGACGCGCTACGATATCGACCTGTTCAAGTGCATCTACTGCGGATTCTGCGAGGAGGCCTGTCCGACCGATGCGATCGTCATGACGCGCGAGACCGAGTTCCACATGGAGGCGCGCCACGAGTCGATCGCGACGAAGGAGATGCTGCTCGCGATCGGGGAGCGCAAGGAAGCCGAGATCGCGGCTGATCGCGCCGCGGACGCACGCTTCCGATGAAACCGACCTGCCTTGCCGGGCGGCGGGCCGCCGAAACGGCCCTGTCGCCGACCACCATCCACTGGAGCCATTAGTCCATGACCGTCGCCCGCAATCACGAACGTCGCGCGAGCGCTGCCGCAGCCGCGCCGCGGCCCGAACCGAAACGCCTTTCTGCGCGCGAGTTGCGCGACCTTGTACAGCGCCTGGACTCGCGCCAGCGATCGCTCACCGCGAGCATCGCCGAGGAGCGCCGGCGCATCGACACCGAAGCCCTGTCGCAGCTCGACGCCGAGGTCGGCGACCAGGTCGACCAGGCGTTCGTGATGACGAGCGTGGAAATGGAGCGGGGACTGATCGACCGCTACACTCGCGAGCTCGACCAGATCGCCGCCGTCCGCGAGCGTCTCGCGAGCGGTGTGCTCGGCGTATGTCTCGACTGCGGGGAGCCGATCGGGGCGGCACGGCTGCAGGCGCAGCCCACAGCCGTGCGCTGTACCGACTGCCAGTGCCGGCACGAGAAGATCCTCGATATCGCCACCGGCGCCGCGATCGCCTAGATCGAGCCCAGGAACTCCAGCAGCTGCTGCTTCTGCGTCGCGCTCAAGCCGGTGTAGCGGCTCCGCGCGGCCGCGGCTTCGCCGTCGTGCAGCGTGATGGCGGCATCGACCGTCGTGGCGCGCCCGTCGTGCAGGTATGCGGTCCGTGCGCGTAGGCCCCAGAGCGGAGCGGTCTTCATCTCGCCCGGAGCGGCCACGCCCTGGCCGATGCCGTCGCCGAGCGATCCCATGTCGTGCAGGAGCAGGTCCGAATACAACGCGACCGGCTGGACGTTGAACGCCGGGATGTTGCTGCGACCGGTGACCATGCTCGGCACGTGACAATTGCTGCAGCCGATCTGCGAGAACAGGCTCTTGCCGGCCTTGCCGTCGGAGCTGAGCGGCAGCGTCGGCGGCGGGGCGAGCATGCGCATGAAGTCCGCGAACATGTCGATATCCGCCTTCCCGGTCGTGGGATCGGTGACGTCCTCGGGATCGGCTACGGTATCGTACTGCGCGACCAACGCCGTGTTCCCGTTCGGGGCATTCTCCGTCGGGAAGAGCCGGTTGGTGATGCCCATCTCGTTCAGGTACGCATCGCCCGCGAAGGAGAGGAGCGTGGCGTGCTGAGCCTTCCAGCCGAAACGGCCGACACGGGTCCGGCCGCTCGCCACGTCCGTGACCAGCGACAGCCGGCCCGAGATGCCGTCGGGGCGGCGCTGCAGCGCCACGAGGAGGATCTCCGCGTCCGGGATCGCCTCGATCAGGCCTGCGCCGAACAGCGGCGTCGTGATCCGATGCGCGATGACGTTGGCTTCGGGCGGGATGACTTCCTGGACGTGGGGATCGATCGCCTGCTGCTGGAGCAGCGACCCGCCGAGCTCGGTGAGCGGGTCGAACTGCCCGTTGGCGAGCCGCCCGAAGCGCGTCTCCAGGATGGTGCTGCCTCCGCCGGGCGCCGGCGTCGAATGGCAGGCCACACAAGAGACGTTGTTGAAGATCGGACCGAGCCCGCTCGCGGGAGTATCCACCTCCTGGAATGTCTCCAGCCCGGCGGCGAAAGCGGCGCTGAGCGTGGAGGAGAGCCCCGGAAGGGGATCGCCGAACGCGGTCGGCGGGGGCGAGCTCGGTGGGGGGGTCTGCGGCGGGTTCGGGGCGCTCGGGGGATTCGAGCGGTGCTGCGACGACAGCTCGGCGGTCCATACGCTGTTGCCGACGCTACAGAGCGCCGCAGCCGCGAGCGCCATGCAAATGCGAGTCCTCGAAATCATGGTCCTCTCCTTCCCGGCACCTCGCCTCCGAAGTGCCGATGCACCCGGCCTCTCTTTGCGATCTTCAGCCCGCCTGCCGCGGATCCCTGCCTTCGTCCACGTGCGCTGCCCCCTTCGGCGGGTCCCATCGAGGCCTGGCACGGCGACCCGCCGGGGGAGTATAGGCCTATTTATGCGTTTGTCATATGCCATTGTCATTTTTCGGCCTGGATCACCGCCGATCCGAAGGCCGGGGCCGGTTCCTTGAGCCCCGGCCCGGAATCGGCGAGCATGCCGTTCAAGTCAACGAAAGGCTTCCCATGAGCGTCTCCCCAGAACCGGGGCGCCCGCGCGGCGTCCTCGCCCCCGTCGTCACCCCCTTCGCCGGCAAGCTGCAGCCGGATGCCGCAAGGCTCGTGCGTCACTGCCGCTGGCTGATCGACCAGGGCATCGGCCTCGCGGTGTTCGGGACGAACTCGGAGGCGAATTCGCTGTCGGTCGGCGAGAAGATCGGGCTGCTCGAGGCGCTGATCGCCGCCGGGCTGCCGCCCGAGCGGATGATGCCGGGGACCGGCTGCTGCGCTTTCCCCGACACCGTCGAGCTCACGCGCGCGGCCGTGCGACTGGGCTGCGCGGGCGTGCTGATGCTCCCGCCGTTCTACTACAAGAACGTGCAGGACGATGGGCTGTTCAGGAGTTACGCCGAAGTGATCGAGCGCGTCGGGGACGCTCGACTGCGGATCTATCTCTATCACATACCGCCGGTGTCGCAAGTGCAGATCAGCCTCGCCCTGATCGAGCGGCTGCTCGACGCGTTTCCGGGCGCGATCGCGGGCATCAAGGACAGCTCAGGCGACTGGAACAACATGCGTGAGATGCTGGAACGCTTTCAGCCGCGCGGCTTCGACGTCTTCGCCGGAAGCGAGACGTTCCTCCTCGCGACGCTGCGCGCGGGCGGCGCGGGCTGCATCACCGCCACGGCCAACGTCAACCCCGGGGCCATCGCGAGGCTCGCGGACGAATGGCGCGCGAGCGACGCCGATCGGCAGCAGGCCGCGCTCGACGCGGTGCGTGCGGTGTTCCAGCAGTTTCCGGTGATTCCCGCGCTCAAGGCCGCTATCGCCCACTACGCCGACGACGCGAGCTGGGCCGTCGTGCGTCCCCCGCTGGTCGAGCTCGACCCCGCGCAGCAGCGCACGCTCACGCAGGCGCTTGCGAGCCTCGGCTTCTCGATGCCCGGCCTCGCGGTTGCGGCACCCGCCTGAGGACGCGGTCGAAAAAATCTCCGCCGCAGCCCGCCGGCAATTGGATTAGACTAGCGACCGCGAGAGAAGGGGCGGTTCGCGCCGGGAGGTTCGCGCGAGCCCAAAGCGTGGCCGGCAGAGTCACGGACGGCCCGTGGAGAACCCGATGACGGTTGCAACACCCGCGCTCCAACGCGACGGAGCGGCAGAACGAGACAAGCCGTCGCAGGCAGACCCTGCCGATCTCGTGCCGACGCTCGATTCGATCGTCTTCCCGCCGTTCGTGCGCGAGCACCAGGATGAGCGGCGCATTCGACCCGCCCTGGCCGTGCTATTCCGCGTCGCGGTCGGTCCGCACCCCGATTACTACGTGCGCCGGTTCGTGAAGTACGAGCGCACCGGCAGGAGCGCACCGAGCTGGCACTGGTCGGCGTTCGGCTTTCCGCTCCTGTGGGCGTTCTATCGCAAGCTGTGGATCTTCGGCGCTGCCTGCGCGCTGCTGCCCCTGATCGGCGCCGGCGTCTTCGGCGCGGTCGGCGCGTGGCTGGGAGACTCGGCGCTCGGCTGGTGGACCGGAGCGCTCATCTGCGTCTGGGCGATCCCCGCGATCGCCTCCGGAGCCTTCGCCAACACGTTCTACTATCGCGACGTGCGGGCGCTGGTGCGGCAGGCCGAGCGAACCACGCGCTCGCCCGAGGCCGCGGCGCGCCGGCTCATCAACCGTTCCGCCACGGATCCCGTCGCCGGCGCGCTGTTCGGCACGGCCGCGCTCCTTCTCGTCGCGAGTCTCGCGGGCGCGCGTTTGCAGAGCGCCTACCACGAGCACGGCGTGCGCACGAAGGTCGCGCAGGCGATCGCGGCGATGAAGCCCCTTCAGCGCCAGGTCGAGGATCAATGGACCCGGGTGCGCTCGCTGCCTCAGCGTCCGGACTACGGCGCGATCAGCGCGGAGTCGGGCGCCGCCCTCGTCCAGCACGTGGAGCTGAGCGCGCTGAACGGCCGCGTCCGCTTCGACCTCGGGCCCGAGGTTCCCGAGCTGCAGGGACGCTCGATCCTGCTCGCACCCGCCGTCGATGCCTGGCAGAAGATGCGCTGGCTCTGCGTTCCGGTCGACATTCCCGTGGCCTACGTTCCCGCGATGTGCGACCGCTAGCGATCGCCGCCGTCGCGGGGGCACTGGCCGCGCCGCTCGTCGACCACGCCGCGGACGCGGACGAGCTGCCCGGCTTTCGCCAAGGCCTGTGGCAGTTCGACCGCACGGTAGGGGAGCAGAAGATCCAGAGGCGCGAGTGCACGAATCCGTCGACGGAGATGGAGCGGCAGAACGCGCTCCTCGCGCGGAGTGGCTGCAAACTGACACCTGCCCAGCGCTCGGCAGACACCTATACCTTCACGGCCGAGTGCACCATCCATACGCCGGGTGCGCAGAGCGTGAGCGCCCGCTCCACGTCGATCATGACGGTCGAAAGCGACTCGGCTTACAGGGTGGAGATCACGACCACCGGGGCCGGTACCTCGACCCGGGAAAGCCTCCTCGCCCGCCGCATCGGCGACTGCGCGACGAAGTAGGCCGTGCTCGGGGGCGCGGCGGCGGCCCGTGGGCGCGGGCTTGCCGGGCTGGCCCGCCTTACATGTAGCGCGGGCTGCGCCGGAACTCGCGCGACACGTCGCGGGCTTGTTCCGCCGGGCGCGGACCGGCTTGCGCCTCGGGCGTCGATGCGTAGCCCTGCGGCGCGGCATCGAGCTCGAGCTGCTGGATCTCGTTGGTCCAGAATACGCAGACGAGGAGCGCGACGAGCGCGGCGAGGTTGAGGGCGGCGCTCGCGGCCTGCGAATACTCCCATCGGCGCCGCAGCTCGGACCAGTCCCCCGGAAGGAAGGTCCAGTTCGCCGTCACGCGGTTGACTGGCTGGGTGAAGATCCAGAAGACGAGCTGGGTGCCGGCAAGGCACAGGAACGCGATCCAGGCGAGCGCGAAGGCGGTCGGCAGCTCGCGCACGAGGAACAGCAGGACGAGCATGCAGGCGAGGGCCGCGGCGACCACCAGCCGGGCAAAGGCCCAGCCTCGGTAGAGGCGCTGCACCGTGAGATACTCGATGCCCGACAGCCCGATCTTGTTGGGCAGCTCGAGGGCGTGCGCCGCCGCCGGCATCATCGCCAGCGTCGCGAGAAGCAGGCTCGCGACCCATACGGTGTTCATCGTCATGATTTTCTCTCTGGTTCGCTTGAAGCGCCTGCGCGCGGCCTTGCAGGGCAAATCCAACCGCTTGCGTCCAAGAACTGCACGCAAGAATTACAAACGAGGCGCATCGGCCTCCGGTTGACGTGAACCAGCAAGAGTTGCGCCGAGATCGTGCCCCGTTGGGCATCGGCGGCGCAAGTCTTGCGCGCGCCTTACGACCCGCCGCGGATCTCGCGCGCCGCGCGCTCGAGGATCGCGGCCGCCCGGCGCTGCTCCTCGGCGGAAGCCTCGCCGAGCCGTGCGAGCGCCTTTCGCAGCTCGCGGCGCGCCTGGGCAAGCTCCGGGCTCCATCCCTGCGGGACATCGTCGGCCTCGCGCGCTTCCTCGCCGACGAACACCTTGCGCACGCGGTCCATTTTCGCGCCGACCCACTCGAGCTGCGTGAAGATCGCGTCGACGATGCGGCGATTGCGCTCGAGGTGAGCGCGGCCGGGATCGGTGATCCGATAAAGCTTCTTCGCACCCTCGGCCTCGACCGAGGCATGACCGAGCTCCTCCAGATAGGTCAGCGCCGGGTAGACCATGCCGGGACTCGGACTGTAGAAGCCGCCGGAGCGTTCCTCCAGGGCCTTGATGATTTCGTAGCCGTGGTACGGCTTCTCGACGAGAAGGGCGAGGATCAGCAGCTGCAGGTCGTCGCTGCCGAGCTTCCGGCCCGCGCGGAAGCCGTGCCAGCCGAAGCCCCGGCCGCCGGTGCCGCCGAAGAGAGCGCCCGATCGCCGGCCATGGTGGCCGTGGGCGCCGAAGTGCCAGCGACCGCGAGAGAAACGGTCTTTGGAACAATGCATTGCTTTCTCCATTGCGTTGTTAGATATGTTTTAAGATATATTTACCGATATTCTTTGTCAAGACTGGTTCCGTTTTTGGGCGATTGCGTCACGCGGATCGGGCGACCTCGACCCAGCCGCGGCGCTCACGCGACGCCAGGCAGGCTTCGATGAAAGCCATCGAATGCGCGCCGTCTTCGATCCGCGGATATGCAGCCGGCGAAACGGCAACGCCCAGTGCGCGCGCGATCCGCTCCTCGGCCATCTCGCGATAGATGTTGGCGAAGGCCTCGCGCAGTCCCTCGGGATGTCCGCGCGGCGTGCGGCCCGCGGCGAGGACCTCCGCGGACAGAAAGGCGTCGCCGCGGCCGATCACTCGGACCGGCTCGCCCTGCAGCGCCACGCGGACGTAGCTCGCCTCGCGGTGGGACCAGTCGAGCATGCCTTTCTCGCCGTAGATGCGAAGGCGGATCTCGTTCTCCGCGCCCGCGGCGGCCTGCGTGACGGTGAACGTGCCGCGCGTGCCGCCTTCGAGCTCGAAGAGAGCGGAGACGTAGTCGATGACCCGGCGGTTAGGCAACAACGCCTCGACGTCGGCGCACACCCGCGTCGCGTGGCGTCCGGCGACGAAGCAGGCGAGGTGCTGGGCGTGACAGCCGATCGCGCTCATCACCAGCGCGAGGCCGCTGCGCCCGGGATCGAGGACCCATTTCAGCCGATTGCTCGGCGGTGCGTCCTCCAGCCGAGTCGCGAGCCCGCTCTGGATGTACTCCACCTGCACGAGGCGCAGCGCGCCCAGCGTGCCGTCGCGCACCACTTCGCGCGCGTAGCGCGTCATCGGGTAGGCGGAGTAGCCGTAAGTGATCGCGAACAGCCGGTCCTTGGCGCGGACCCTCTCGACCAGGTCGCAGGCTTCGCGGAAGTCGCGCGCCACCGGCTTGTCGCAGATCACGTCGAAGCCGGCGTCCAGCGCGGCGACGGCGTCGGGATAGTGCCGGTCGTTGGGCGTCATGATCGCCACCGCATCGACACCGTCGGGACGATTCCTTTCCGTCGCGAGCAGCTCGGCCGGCGTCCCGTAGCTGCGCCGGCGCTCGATGCCCAGCGCCTCGCCGGCCTCGCGAGAGCGCGCCGGATCGCTCGAGAAAACGCCTCCGACGACACGCCAGCAGCCGTCGAGCTCGGCCGCGGTCTGATGCATCCGGCCGATCCAGGAGCCCGGTCCGCCGCCGATCAGGGCGAGTCGCAGGGGCCGGCCGAAGCGCTCGCGCAGGCTCTTCGTCATGGCGTCATCGCTGGATGGGCCGCGGCGCTAGGGGAGCACCTTCACCTGCCGGACGAATTCGAGCGTGTACGCCCCGCGATAGTCGACGTCCGGCCGGACGAGGCCGGCCTGGGTCATGAAGTCGTAGGTCGCCTGCCAGCGCGCGTCGCTCATGGTCATGATGCCCTGCGTCGCGGCAGCGCCGCCGGTGACGAGACCGTAGTCCTTCATCCGCGCGACGCTGAAAGCGAGCAGATCGTCCTCGATCTCGCGGTTGTCGCGCTTGATGAGCGCATTGCCGGGCGCAGGGTTGGCGAGGTAGCTCTTCCAGCCGAGCGCCGAAGCCTCGACGAAGCGGCGGACGACATCGGGCTTGTCGTGCACGGTCTTCGCGAGCGCGACGATCGTCTCGGCATAGGGCGGATATCCGCTGGCAGCGAGCAGGAACACTTTCGGGTTCACGCCGCCCTTCTCGATCGAATACGGCTCCGAGGTCGCATAGCCCTGCTGCGCGACGTTCTTGTCGACCAGGAACTGCTGCACGCTGAAGGAATACGGACGCTTCTGCGCGTCGGTGAAGCCGTATTTCGCCTTGAGCCACGGCCAGAACGTCGTCTCGCTCGCCTGGCCGATCAGCAGCGTGCGCGTCTTGAGGTCCGCGAGGTCCTTCACGTCGGGATGAGCGATCATCACCGCCGGGTCCGCCTGGAACGTCGCGGCCACCGTCACCAGCGGCAGACCCCGGGCCACGGCGTTGATCGTCGCGACGTCGTAGCCCATGGCGAAATCGACCTGGCCGGCGAGCAGAAGCTGGTAGACGTTGAGCTGCGGGCCGCCCATCCTGATCGTGACGTCGAGCCCGTAGCGCTTGTAGATGCCTTCGGCAAGCGCCTGGTAGAAGCCGCCATGCTCGGCTTCGGCGTACCAGTTGGTCGCGAAAACGATCTTGTCGGCGGCGGCGACGCCGCGCGCGGCCGCTGCCAGCGCGATCGCGGCGAGGATCGCGCCGGCCCGGGCCGAAGACAGCGGGCGAAGCCATGCCAGGGCGAGGCGAAACGCTTCACGAATCATGGGTCGAGGGCTCCGTCGGATGAATGAACGTCGGCGTCAGCGCGGAAGGCGTCGGGCCTGCCTGCGAGCCGATCACTGCGGCGACAGCTCGCTCTCGTGCCAGCGGCGCAATGCGAGGCGCGCGCACAGCGCGGTAAGTACGGAGAGAACTATACCGGTGGCCGCGATCAGAAACAAAGCCGCGAAGAGCCGCGGGATGTTGAGCTGAAGCCCCGACAGCAGGATCTGATAGGCGAGGCCGGAAACCGTGCCGCCGGTGCCGGCCACGAACTCGGCGACGACCGCGCCGATGAGCGCCAGACCCGCGGAAACGCGCAGGCCAGCGAAAAAATACGGCAGCGCGCCCGGCACGCGCAGGCGCACGAGCGTATCCCAGCGGCCCGCGCCGTAGAGGCGAAAGAGCTCGAGCAGCCCAGGGTCCACGCTGCGCAAGCCCAGCGTCGTGTTGGACACGATGGGAAAGAGCGCGACGATGGTCGCGCAGACCACCAGAGCGATGCTCGTGTTCTTGACCCAGATGATGATGAGCGGCGCGATGGCCACGATCGGCGTCACCTGCAGCAGGACCGCGTAGGGAAAGAGGCTCGCTTCGATGACCCGACTCTGCACGAAGAGGAACGCCGTCGCCACGCCGATCAGGACCGCGAGCAGCAGCGCCGCGAGCGTCACCGCCAGCGTGAAGGCGAGCGAGCGCGACAGCAGTCCCCAGTCCTGCTGCAGCGTCGCGAGCACCGTGAGCGGCGACGGCACGAGATACGAGGGCACCTGGTAGGCGGTGACCGCGGCCTGCCATGCGCCGAGGAGCAGCAGCCCGACGCCGAGCGGCGCGCCGTAGCGCAGGACCGCGCGGCTCATGCGGCCGCGCTCTCGGCCGTCGGTTCCATCCCCGTGGCCAGCATCTGCGAGAGCCGCGCGCAATAGCCGGCAAAAGCGGTCGACAGACGGAAGCTTTCCGCCCGAGGCTGCGGCTCGTCGATCGCGACTTCGCCGACGATGCGCCCCGGTCGAGCCGACATCACCAGCACGCGCGTGGACAGGAACACGGCCTCGAAGATGCTGTGGGTCACGAACAGGACCGTCAGCCTCTCGCGCACCCAGAGCTCGGCGAGCTCGCGGTCGAGGCGCAGGCGCGTGATCTCGTCGAGCGCTGCGAACGGCTCGTCCATGAGCAGCAGCGCCGGCTGGGTGACCAGCGCGCGGGCGATCGAGACGCGCATCTGCATCCCGCCGGAGAGCTCGCGCGGATACGCTCGGCGGAACTCCTCGAGGCCGACGACTGCGAGCGCCCGGTTCACGCGCGCGGCCGCGAGCTCGCGATCGGCAGCCCGCGCGTGGCCCAGGTCGAACGGCAGCCGCACATTCTTCTCGACGTCCGCCCAGGCCAGGAGCATCGCGCTCTGGAAGACGAAGGCGAGGCGCCGACGGTCGGCTTGGAAGGCTGCGGGAGCGCCCGGCCACAGCCCCACGCGCCCCGTCGTCGGCTCGGTGAGCGCGGCGACCAGCCGCAGCAGCGTGCTCTTGCCGCAGCCCGAGGGGCCCACGATCGTGACGAATTCCCCCTCCTCGACCGCGAGCGTGACGGGCTGGAGCGCGCGCACGCCGTTGGCGAACAGCTTGTCGGCGGCGGTGAGTGCGATCGCGGTCATGGCTCGGTACGCGAGTGGGCCGGAACAGCGGAGCGAATCTAGCACACCGACGCTCGAGAGGGCCCGCGTTTGCGGCCGGGCGGGCGGATGCATTATGCTCGGGCGCACCTCGCGCGCTTTGGCGCGCCATGCGTCGAACGTGACCGGCCCCGCCTCCACCGATCCCTCGCAGGCGCTCATCGATCAACGCCGGACGCTCGCCGGGCGCTCCTTGCTCGATCTGTTCGCCGCCGACGATCGCCGCGCGGCGAAGCTTTCGCTCGCCTGGGAAGACTGGCTCGCGGACTGGTCGAAACAGCGTCTCACGCCGGAGACGATGCGCGCGCTGCTCGCCTTCGCGCGCTCCCGCAATCTCGAGATGTGGATCGCGGCACTCTTCGCCGGCGAGAAGGTGAACCTGTCGGAGCAGCGACCGGCGCTGCACACCGCGCTGAGGCAGACGGGGGACGCGCCGCTGCGGGTCGACGGCGAGGACGTGATGCCGGCGATCCGCGCCACGCAGGCGCGCGTGCGCACGCTCGCCACGCAGTTGCGCGGAGGCTTGAGGCTGGGCGTGACCGGACGGCCGATCCGCTCTGTAGTCCATCTCGGCATCGGAGGCTCGGACCTGGGGCCCGCGCTGGTGTGCGATGCCCTGATGCCGACCTCGAGGCGCGAGGCCGTCGACGTCGCCTTCGTTTCCAACGTCGATCCGGAGCACCTGACGCGGGCGCTCGCCGGCCTCGACCCGGCGATGACGCTGTTCATCGTCACGTCCAAGACGTTCACCACCCTGGAAACCCTGCGCAACGCGCAGGCGGCGCGCGAATGGCTCGCCGCGGGCCTCGGCCGCGGCGCCGCGCTCTCGCCGCATTTCGTCGCTGTCACGGCCAACGTCGAGGCGGCTCGCGCGTTCGGCGTCGGCGGCGCGGACGTGCTGCCGATGTGGGACTGGGTCGGCGGCCGGTATTCGCTGTGGTCCGCAGTCGGGATCTCGATCGCCGTGCGCTGCGGCTGGGACGCCTTCGCCGCGCTGCTCGCCGGCGCGGCGAGCATGGATGCGCACTTAAAGTCGACGCCGCTCGAGACGAACCTGCCGGTGCTGCTCGCGCTCGTCGACTATTGGAACGCCGAGCTGCTCGGAGAGCCGCAACGCATCGTCGTGCCCTATGCGCACGCGCTTCGCCTGCTTCCGTCCTGGCTCCAGCAGCTGTCGCTCGAGAGCAACGGCAAGTCGATCGCGCGCGATGGTAGCGCGCTGGCCGGCAGGGGGGCGCCGGCCGTGTGGGGCGGCGTAGGCACCGACAGCCAGCACGCGTTCTTCCAATGGCTGCACCAGGGCACGCACCCGGTGCCGGTCGAATTCGTCGTCCCCGTGCGTGCCGCCCACCCCCTGGGCGATCAGCAAAGCCTGCTCGTGGCCAACGCGCTCGCGCAGGCGCAGGCATTGCTCGTCGGCAAGCCGCTCGCCACCGTGCGCACCGAGCTCGCGGCGAAAGGCGTCGCGCCCGCCGCTATCGATACCCAGGCGCCGCACCGAGTCTGTCCCGGCGACCGCCCGTCGACCACGCTGCTGCTGCCCGAGCTCAACGCGCGGCGCCTGGGTCAGTTGCTGGCGCTCTACGAGCATCGCACCTTCGTCGAAGGCGTGCTCACGGGAGTCAATTCGTTCGACCAGTGGGGCGTCGAGCTCGGCAAGGGGCTCGCCGCTCCCATCGCGGAAGCCCTTCGCCGCGGCGGGGAGCCCGACGGCGCCGATGCGTCGACGAGCGCGCTCGCAGCGCACGCTTACGCGCTCTCGCGCGCTCGCGGCTCGGGCGAGCGCTAGCTAGCGCGGCCCGTCCTGGGTCTGCGGTTCGCCGGCGTGCGAGGAGTCGAGATAGAAGGCATCGACCGCCGACGACGATGGCGAGGCCCTGCGCGGCGTCGAGCGTTTCTTGCCTCGCTGCCGAACCCCGAGCGCGAACGCGACAACCGCGACCGCCGCCAGCGCGACGGCGATCCAGTACGGCGCGGCGCCCCATCCGTTCATCGATCCCCGGCTCGAGAGCCGTCGAACCGCCGGTGGCACCCCTCGTCCACTCGGCTCGGCGGCTCGCCCATTCTGCGCCAATCGACGAGGCCGGACAACGATCCGCGCCGGCCGCCGACGACCGCGAGTCTCAGGGCTCGACCGATTGCCGCAACCGTTGCGCCAGGCTCCACACCGTGGACGCGTAGAGCCGCCCGCGGTTGTAGCGGGTGAGCACGTACCAGTTCTCGAAAGTGAGCCAGTACGTGGGCGCGCCCCCGATCTCCAGCATGACCAGCCCGACGGGCTCCGCGGAGAGATCGCCGGGGATCGTGAATCCCGTGAGCCCGTCGTGCGTCCAGTCCGCCAGCGAGCGCCGCTCCGCAACGCCGCCGTCGAAGCGCGCGAGGACCGGCTGCGGATCCTGCGCTTCGATGCGCGCCGGAGCCATCACCGGCTGCCCGGTCCGCCATGCGTGGCGAGCGAGGTAGCGCGCCACGCTTCCGATCGCGTCGTCGGCGTCGTTCGCAAGGTCGATCCGGCCGTCGCCGTCGAAGTCGATCGCATAGCTGCGGATGCTTCCGGGCATGAACTGGGGCAGGCCGATCGCGCCGGCGTAGGATCCCCGCGGCTCGAGCGGGGAGATGTTCTGCTCGCGCGCGAGCAGCAGGAACTGCTCGAGCTCGCCACGGAAAAAGTCGGCGCGGCGCGGATAGTCGAAGGCGAGGGTGGTGAGCGCGTCGACGACGCGGTATCCGCCGGTGTTGCGCCCGTAGTAGGTCTCCACGCCGAGGATCGCGACGACGATCTCCTGCGGAATCCCGAACTCCTCCCGGGCGCGATCCAGGACGCCGGCATGGGCACGCCAGAACTGCGCGCCGGCCTCGACGCGCTCGGGATCGAGAAACCGCGACGAGAAATCGTCGTAGGTCGGCGGCGCGGCGATCGGGCGATTCATCGCGGCGATCACCTGCGGCTCGTAGCGAACCTGTGCGAAGAGCTTGCGCAGCGCCTGCGCCGAGAACCCGTGCTCGGCGCTCATGCGCTCGACGAAGGCGAGCACCTCCGGCCGCTGCGCGTAGCCTTGCGGCGCCGCGACCGACGCGCCCGCGAACGCGAGGAGCGCCGCGGCGCGGGCGATCGCGCCGAGCCACGGCTTGCTTCGCTTTCCAGCTCTCATCGGTTTCGCGCGTCGAGGCGATGTTATCATCCGCGCGCGCTTGCTCCACGCATGCTCTATCCGCTCGTTCGCCCGCTGCTGTTCGCGCTCGATCCCGAGACCGCGCACGACCTCACGCTCGCGGGGCTCGACGCGGCGGCGGCACTCGGCGCGGCCCGTCGGCCGCCGCCTTCGCCGGTCACGGCGATGGGGATCGCGTTTCCGAATCGCGTCGGTCTCGCCGCCGGCCTGGACAAGAACGCGGCGCATATCGACGGGCTCGCGGCGCTCGGCTTCGGCTTCATCGAGTGCGGCACCGTAACGCCGCGCCCGCAACCCGGCAACCCCAGGCCGCGACTCTTCCGCCTTCCCGAAGCCGACGCTCTGATCAATCGCCTCGGCTTCAACAACGCCGGCGTCGACGCGTTCGTGCACAACGTCTCGCGGGCGCGCTTCGGCCGGGCCAGCGGCGGCATCCTCGGTCTCAACATCGGCCGCAACTTCGACACGCCGAACGAGCGCGCGTTCGAGGACTACCTCGCCTGCCTGCGCGCGGTTCACGGCTATGCGAGCTACGTGGCGATCAACATCTCGTCGCCCAACACGGCGGGCCTGCGCGAGCTGCAGCAGGACTCGGCGCTCGACATCCTGCTCGCCGCGCTCAAGGGCCAGCAGGCGAAGCTCGCCGACCAGCACGGCAAGTACACCCCGATCGCGGTGAAGATCGCGCCCGACCTCGGCGCGGACGAGCTGCGCGCCGTCGCTCGCGCGCTGATCGCGCACGGCGTCGACGGCGTCATCGCGACCAACACCACGGTCGACCATGCCGCGGTCGCGGGCTTGCGGCACGCCGGGGAGGCCGGCGGCCTCTCGGGGCGGCCGCTCCGGGACAAGGCGACGGCGGCGATCCGCACGCTCGCGGCGGCGCTCGACGGCGCGCTGCCGATCATCGGCGTGGGCGGGATCCTCTCCGGTGCGGACGCGAAGGAGAAGATCGACGCCGGGGCGACGCTGGTGCAGCTCTACACCGGATTGATCTACCGCGGACCCGAGCTGATCGCCGAGGTCGCGCAGGCGCTCGCGTAACGGCTCGAGGGCAGCGATGCCTGGGATTCGCGCCGCACGCTCACCTCGGCGCGACACTCCCTACGCGGGCTCCTCGCCGTATTTCTCTTCGAGCGAGGTCATCATGCTCACGAAGGCCCGGTCGACCAGCGGCTCGGCTTCGACCAGCCGTGCACGATCCTTGCGGAAGCGATCGGCGAGCTCGTCGGCGGTGAGCGAGACCGCCTTCTGGCCCTGGCGGTTGGTGAACAGGTAGGTTCCGCGCAGCGGGCTCACCCAGGCGAGCTTGGCGAACGCGAGCTGGCCGTCCTCGCCCTCGAATTCGATCCACACTCCGCGCTCCAGGCTCGCCGCGAGCTCCGCGAAGCGGTCCTGCACGATCTCGACCGCGGGCTCGACCGGCGGCGGGGGCGGAGCGGGCGCCATCGCCTCGGCCAGCGCGCGCGCCTTGGCGGCCGTCTCGACGTCGCCCTTGGCGGTCGCTTCTTCCGCCGCCGCAGCCGCGGCTTCGGCGACCGCCGTCGTCGGCATGGGAACCGAAGCGAGGCTCGGCTTGACCGCCGCCGCGTGCGCTTCGACCAGGTTGGCCATGAACTGCTCGCGCTCTCCCGGCTCCCAGTGGACGTTCTGCAGGCCGCCGTGCAGGCGCTTTAGGAGGTTCGGCAGCATCGCCACGAGCCTGCGGCGCTCGTCGATCGCGCGCTTCGGCTGTACGCTCCACACGAGATCGTCGAGGGTCGCGATCGCCGAGGCCCAGGTCTCGCTCTCCTCGCCTTGCATGTGAAGCTGCGCGAGCACGCCGATCCAGCGCTCGCGCAGGAACGAGCCGAGGAAGTTCGGCACCGTGTAGGCTTCCAGCCGCCTCTCGATCTCGGAGTGCGCGACCACGCGGCCGATCTCCTGCCGGTCGCGCTGGTTGATCTCGTCGGCCGAGGACTGGATCGTCGCCTCGGCGTTCTTCTCCTCCTCGGCTAGGAATTCCTCGAGCTCCTTGCGCAGCGTGTCGAAAAGCCCGATGTCGTCGGAGAATTCGTCCAGGATGCGGTGGACGATGTGCTCGATCTTCCTGTACAGCGGGTCCTCGGTGCCCATCGTCGGCGACCAGCCGATGCCGGCGTGCGCGAGCGCGTTCACCAGCAGGCGCGACGGGTGCGACTTCTTGGAGAAGAACGCGCCGTCGAGCATCGCCGCCTTGAGCACCGGGATCTGCAGGCGCCCGATGAGCACCTTCATGCTGTCGGGGAGATCCTTGGTCTCGAAGATGAAGTCGAAGAGCATCGCCACCAGCTCGATGGTCATCGCCTCGAGCTGGTTGGCCTTCGCGCCAAGCGGCGATTCCTGCAGGTCGCGCAGCACGTTGTGCATGCCGACCGGCACGCCGGTGAACTGCACCGTCGCGCCGCCGACGTCGAAACCGGTTTCGCCCTGCTGCAGGCGCGAGAGCGCGTCGGCGAGCTCCTGCGTGACCAGGATGCGCGGGCCGCCGAATGGCCCGATCGAGGGCAGCGGCTGCTCGCGATGCATCGACATCCCGCCGTAGGGCATGGACATCGCGCCGGCCGGGGGATACGCCGGTCCCGCGGGCGGGACGCCGAGACCGCCGGCATGGAAGCCGGACGAAGGAGGACGCGTCGCGCCGAAGCCGCGGTTCGCGAGGCGCTGCAGCAACGCCATCAGGTCGACTTCGGCGCTGGGCGGGCCGAAGCCCGCTGCTGCCGCATCCGGGACCTGGACGTCCGGGATCGCGGGACGCGGCGCCGCGGGTGCGCCGCGCCGGACATAGGGCGCGGCCGCCTGCGGCATCACGTGCAGGCTTTCGAGATGGCGGTTGAGATCGGCGTAGATCGCGTTGATGTCGCCGAAGGCGCTCTGGTTGAGCTCCTTCAGAATCGCGTACTTGAGCCGCTCCTCGCCCTTGATCGAGCGCAGCGCGTCGGTGAACGCGTGCACGATCGTCACCGGTGCGAGCGGGTTGCTCGCGAGCTCGAGCTCGGGGCGCCCGAGTAGGTAGCCCACGGCCCGATTGAATTCGCGCAGCTCGTCGTGGCAGAGGTTCTCGACCACGCGCACGATGTTGCCCGAGACGATCGATTCGTCCATCGCCATGGTGTCGACCAGCGTGAGCTTGCGCACGTCGAGGTTGGCGAAGTCGGGCTTCTTTCCGGCCTCGCCTCTGATCTTGCCGTCCACCTGCAGGCGCAGCTGCCGCTCGAACTCGCTCATCAGCTTGCCGCGCTCGTCGCGCAGGAGCTCGCGGGCGTCGAGGAAAGTGAGCTGGTCTTCGCGAACGTCGGAGTTGCCCGCGCGGGTCATCAGCTGGTCGCTGACGCGGTCGAGCATCGAGGCGAACGAAAGCAGCAGGCGATGAATCGCGAGATCCCGACAGTCGTCGAGGATCTTCGCCATCTCCCGCGGCGCGGCGCGCCGGGTCGCTGCTTCACCGGTGGTCGTCGGCGAGTTCACTTAGACGAGGGATCCCTGGTCTCGCAACCGTGAATTCAGTTCTCAACTCCTGACGCCAAGTTACTGTATCACGCGCAGTTTCACGGCGCCAATGCATGAAAACGGCCGCTCAGCCGCCGGAAAGCTCCTTCCACGCCTTCTCGAGACGTTTGTATGACACCGGAAACGGAGTCCGGAGCTCCTGGGCGAAGAGCGACACCCGCAGCTCCTCGATAAGCCAGCGGAAGGCGTCCAAGGCGGGCTCCTGGCGGCCGGCCCTTCGATTGGCGTCCTCCCTGGCCCGGTAGCGCTGCCACAGCGCTGCGACCGATGCGGCGTGCCGGGCGTCTCGCTCGCGGTTCTCAGGCTGTCGCGCGAGCCTCCGGTCGAGCGCCTGGAGGTAGCGCGGGATGTGGACGAGCGCGCTCCAGGGCGTACGGGAGAAGAATCCGGGGCCGACCAGCCGGTCGCGCTGGGCGGCGGCTTCGCCCGCCAGCGCCGCCTGCGCCTTCGGCAGCGCGCCGATGCGGCGCGACACGGCTTGGTATTCGCTCGCGATCGCACCGAGCAGGCGGAATGCCGACTCGGCCACCGCGGGCAGCCGGGCGCGCGCCCGCTTGAGCTGCTCGGCGTAGCCGCTCGGCGACCGCGGGAGCGGATCGTCGCCGATGAAGGCGCGATCGCGGATCGCCGCGAGCACGTCGCCCAGGAGCGTCTCGCTCGCGATCGCGGGCTTGAGCTGGAGCGCGGTCTGAAGAAAGCCCGCCTCGCCCTTCTCCCATCGTCGCAGCGCGGCCTTGAGCTCGCCGCCGATCAGTGTCACGATCGCCGCGCGGCTGGCGGCATCCGCGGCGCCACGCGTATCGAGCAGCTTGAGCGCGATCCCGTCGACCTCCTCGACCAGCGCCGGGTAGCCCGTGAGCCGCCGGCCCTCGCGCACGATCGACAGGCTCTCGGGAAGGTCGCCGAAGTCCCAGCTGCGGATGCCCTTGCGCTCGAAGGCCGGCTGGCCGGAGGTGAAGGTGAGCTGCGCGGCTTCGCCGAGCTGTGCCCGGAGCGCGGCGAGGTCGCGGCTCGCCGCGAGCTCTCGCCCGCTCTCGTCGACGACGCGCACCGTCATCGCGAGATGCGGCGGCAGCTCGCGCGCGTCCCAGGCATCCGCGGGCGGCTGGGCTCCCAGGCGGCGCGCAAGAAAATCGCGCAGCGCCTCGACGAGCGACTGGCCTGGGCGATGCCGTTCGCTCAGGAAATCGGTGGCGAACGCCTGCCCCGGCGGAACGCGGCTGCGCCAGGCCTTGGGCAGCGCCTTGAGGTACCACGCGACCTTCTCGCGGACCATGCCCGGGACGAGCCACGAGAGGCGCGCCGCATCGAGCTGGTTCAGGAGCGCGAGCGGAACGCTGAGCGTCAAGCCGTCGAGGGGATGGCCCGGCGCGAAGCGATACCTGATCGGCAGGCGGGCTCCGGCCATGTCGATCGCTTCCGGGAACTGCTCCTCGGTGACGTTGGCGGCGGCGTGGCGCATCAGCAGCTCGCGGGTCATGAACAGCCGCTTCGGATCATTCGCCTGGAGATCGCGCAGCCGGCGCTCGAACCCTGCGGCCGTGCACACATCCTCGGGGACGCGCTCGGCATAGAAGGTGTAGACGGCTTCGTCGTCGACGAGCACGTCCTGCCGGCGCGCCTTGTGCTCGAGCTCGGCGATCTCCTCGCGCAGCGCCCGGTTGTGCGCCAGGAATGGCGCGCGCGTCTCGAGCTCGTCCGCCACGAGCGCTTCGCGAATGAAGATCTCGCGGGCGGCCGCCGGCTCGACAGCTCCGTAGGAAACGCGGCGTCGCGGCACGATGGTCAATCCGAACAGCGCGACGCGCTCGCTCGCGACGACCTCGCCGCGGGAGCGGTCCCAGCGAGGCTCGAACCAGGTGCGCTCGACCAGCTCTCCCGCCGCGGCTTCGATCCACTCCGGCTCGATGCTCCCGGCGCAGCGGGCGTAGAGGCGCGTAGTCTCCGTGAGCTCGGCCGCGAGAACCCACTTGGGACGCTTCCTGGCGAGGCCCGAGCCCGGATGCAGGAAGAACTTGATCCCCCTCGCGCCGAGGTAGTGCTCCTCGGTGTCCGATCGCGTGCCGATGTTGGACAGAAGCCCGGCCAGGAGCGCGCGATGGACCAGCGTATAGCGGGCCTCGTCGATCTTCTCCGGCAGCGTGTCGGTCCAGCGCCAGCCGAGCTCGCGCACCTGCTCGGCGAGCTGGTTGCGCAGGTCCCGCCACTCCACCAGCCGCAGGTACGACACGAAGCGCTCGCGGCAGCGCTCCACCAGCTGGCGATGCGACAGGCCCTCGGCGCGGGCATCGGCGAGGAACTGCCACAGCGCGACCAGGCTCAGGAAATCGGACCGCTCGTCGCGAAAGACGAGGTGCGCCTGATCGGCCGCCTGCTGCTTCTCGAGCGGGCGCTCGCGCGGATCGGGGACCGCCAGCGCGCTCGCGATCACCAGCGCCTCGGCGAGGCAGCCGAGATCGCGGCCGGCGAGGATGATCCGGCCGATCCGCGGATCGACCGGCAGCTTGGCGAGCTCGCGCCCCGGCGGCGTGAGCTTCCTTGCGGCATCGACCGCGCCCAGCTCCTGCAGCAGCTGGTATCCGTCGGCGATCGCTCGCGGCGCCGGCGGATCGAGAAACGGGAAAGCCGCCACGTCGGGGAGCTCGAGCGCCGTCATGCGCAGGATCACCGCCGCCAGCGACGAGCGCAGGATCTCCGGGTCCGTGAACCCCGGACGGCTCGCGAAGTCGTCCTCGTCGTAGAGGCGTACGCAGGTGCCGGCCGCGACCCGGCCGCAGCGCCCCGCGCGCTGCTCGGCGGCCGAGCGCGCGATCTTCTCGATGCCGAGCAGCGTGACCTTGTTGCGCAGCGAATAGCGGCGGATGCGTGCGAGCCCGGAGTCGATCACATAGCGGATGCCGGGAACGGTGAGCGAGGTTTCGGCGACGTTGGTCGCCAGCACCAGGCGCCGGCCGCCACTCGGGGCGAAGACCCGCTGCTGCTCGGCGACCGAGAGTCGCGCGTACAGCGGAAGGATCTCGAGCGCGCCGGCGTACGGCCGCCGCGCGAGGCTCGTGCGCGCGAGATCGGCGGTCTCGCGGATCTCCCGTTCGCCGGGAAGGAAGGCGAGGATGTCGCCCGGGCCTTCGCGCCACAGTTCCTCCGCGGCCGCGACGACGGCTTCCTCCAGGGGCTCCTCGTCGTCCTCGTCCCCGGCCGCAAGGGGGCGATAGCGTATCTCCACCGGGTACGTCCGCCCCGATACCTCGACCACCGGCGCGGGCGCCGCGCCGCCGAAATGCCGGGCGAAGCGCTCGGCGTCGAGCGTCGCCGAAGTGACGATCACCTTCAGATCGGGCCGCCTCGGCAGCAGCTCGCGCAGGTAGCCGAGCAGGAAGTCGACGTTGAGACTGCGCTCGTGGGCCTCGTCGACGATGAGGGTGTCGTAGGCCGCCAGATCGCGGTCGTGCTGCGTCTCGGCGAGGAGGATCCCATCGGTCATCAGCTTGACGCAGGCGTCGGGGCCGGTGCGATCGGTGAAGCGGACCTTGTAGCCGACGGCTCCGCCGAGTTCCGTGCCGAGTTCCTGCGCGATGCGGGCGGCCACGCTCCGCGCGGCAATGCGCCGCGGCTGCGTGTGGCCGATGAGGCCGCGGGCGCCGCGTCC
Organism: Casimicrobiaceae bacterium; assembly: GCA_035501595.1. Lineage (GTDB taxonomy): Bacteria > Pseudomonadota > Gammaproteobacteria > Burkholderiales > Casimicrobiaceae > PALSA-1003. The sequence continues at coordinate 118,836 of DATJVX010000031.1, forward strand.
CAGCGCAAGGCAGATCTTCGGCAGCTGCGTGGTCTTGCCGGAGCCGGTTTCGCCGCGAACGATCACGACCGGATGGGCGCGAATCGCCGCGGCGATCTCGTCGCGGCGCTCCGATATCGGAAGGTCGGGCGGGAACGTCGGCCGCGGCATCGCTGCCGCCCGCGCAGCAGCACGGGCGCGCGACGCGGCGATGGCACGCGCCACGCGGTCGACCTCCGCGCCAGGACTGGCCGGACCGAGGCGCGCGATCTGCCGCTCGAGTCGAGGCCGGTCCGCCGTCATGCCCTGGGCCAGCTCGGCGCGCAGACGCTCGATGACGGAAGCGGCGGTTCGCACGGCGCGGCATTCTATCGCAGCATGCGGCCCGGGGTTATGATGGCCTCCGTCCGTTTTCGAGCGAGGCGGCCATGACCCGACTGACGACTCTGCTGCTCGCGCTGCTCGCGCTGGGCGCGGCAGACGCGGCGACGCTGCGCTGGGCCAATCGCGGCGATCCGCAGACCACGGATCCCCATTCGCAGAACGAGGGGCTCACCAACAACCTGAACCAGCTGGTCTACGAGTTCCTGGTCGGACGCGACAAGAAGCTCGATCTCGAGCCTCAGCTCGCGGTGTCCTGGCAGCAGGTCAGCCCGACGGTGTGGCGCTTCAAGCTGCGCCAGGGGGTGAAGTTCCACGATGGCACGCCGTTCACCGCAGACGACGTCGTCTTCTCCTTCCAGCGTGCTTCAGAGCCGACGTCGCAGCTTCGCGTGTACGCGAAGGCCGCGGGCGTTCCCAGGAAAATCGACGATTACACGGTCGAGTTCACGACCGACGGTCCCAATCCGGTCGAGCTCGAGCAAATGAACACGATCAACATCATGAGCAAGGCGTGGTGCGAGAAGAACAAGGCGACCAAGCCCCAGGACTACACTCACAAGGAGGACATGATCACCGCCCACCAGGCCAACGGCACCGGCGCGTACATGCTGAAGTCGCGCGAGCCGGACGTGAAGACCGTCTTGGTCAAGAACCCGAACTGGTGGGGGATCAAGGAAGGCAAGTTCGAGGGCAACGTCGACGAGGTGATCTTCACGCCGATCGCCTCGGACGCGACCCGGCTGGCGGCCCTGGTCTCGGGCGAGATCGATCTCATCAACGACCCTCCCGTCCAGGACGTGCCGAGGCTCAAGCAGAACGCCGACGTGAAGGTTCTCGAGGGCGTCGAGAACCGCGTCGTATTCATCGGCATGGACCAGCAGCGCGACGAACTGCTCTATTCGAACATCAAGGGCAGGAACCCGTTCAAGGACAAGCGCGTGCGCCAGGCGCTCTACCAGGCGATCGACGTCGAGACGCTGCGGGCGACCACCATGCGCGGCCTCGCCAAGCCGACCGGCGCGATGCTGCCGGCGCCGCTGCCCTGGATCGTCGACGCCGAGAAACGGTTCCCCTTCGACCGGGCGAAGGCGAAGCAGCTGCTCGCCGACGCCGGCTACCCCGGCGGCTTCGAGGTGACGCTCGACTGCCCGAACAACCGCTACGTCAACGACGAGAAGATCTGCCAGGCGCTGGCGGCGATGTGGAGCCAGATCGGCGTGATCACCAGCGTGACCGCGATGCCGCGCGCAACCTACTTTCCGAAGCTCGAGAAGCTCGACACCAGCCTGTACATGCTGGGCTGGGGCGGCGCCGCGACCGATCCGATCTTCATCCTGCAGCCCGTGCTCCACGGTGCCAACGGCAAGGGGGACGGCGACTACAACTACGGCCGGTACGCGAGCCCGAAGCTCGACACGCTGATCGACCAGATCAAGACGGAGATCGACGTCGAGAAGCGGCGCAGGCTCATCAACGAGGCCTTGATGCTGCAGCACGACGAGATTCTCAACATCCCGCTGCACCGCCAGGTGATCCCGTGGGCATCGCGGTCGAACGTGACCGCGGTGCACCTCGCCAACAACAACGTGATTCCGAACTGGGTGACGGTCAAGCCGCTGCAGTAACGGCCCGAGCAGCGAGAGGGGACCGCGCGCGCAGCGCGTGGGGGTCGAGTGTCCGCGAGTGGCCGTGGCGGCCGACGCTCGACACCACACCAGGCACCGAAGGCTCAATGAGGCCGCGGTTCAAGCGGCCGCGGCCCGAGCGGCGGCGCGGCTAGTCCGGGCCGGCCGCAGGCGTCGGCTCCGCCTGCGCTTGTACGATCTCGCCGCGCGCGACGAGATAGTGCGTGGCGATCCACGAGATCGCGAGCGTGACCGCGGCCGCGACCGCCGCCAGCACCCACCCCTCAGCAGTCCCCTTCTGCATGCCCTCGCCCACCGCGGAGACCACTCCGTAGATCGCGATCAGCGCCGGCACGACGCGCAGGTCGAAGCGCACAACGAAGGCGAAGAGGAACGCCGACACTGCGCCGCCGATCACGCCGGCCGCAACGATGTCCAGCCATTGCGTGGCGTGCGTGGCCGCGACCGCGCCCTCGGCCAGCATCAGCAGCACGACGCACAGCAGTCGGCGCTGCGTCCAGCCGTGGCTCAGCCGATCGAGCCAGCGCAGCGCCACGATTGCCCCGGCCATCGGCGTGACGATGTTCACCATCGATGCCGCGCGCGCGAGCCACGGGATCGCCGCGCGCTCCGCCGCGTAGCTCGGCCACGACGGCGCCAGGTCGGGCGTGAGCGCACCGATGAGCGCCTCGATGCCGAGCGTGAAGAGGCCGATCTCGATGCCGCGCAGCCACAGCGTCGTCGCAGAGGCGCCGTGGACGACGTGCATGCGTGCGGCGTACGCCGCCACGCCCGAGAGCATTCCGGCGAGGAGCGCCCCCAGCACCGCCGCGAACAGCGCGCTGGCGGAGGCGAGCGCCACCTGCCGCAGCACCGGCTCGGTAGTCTTGAGCCCGAAGGCCATCGACGGCCATTGATCGATCGTGACCGCGAGGCCCGCACCCAGCGAAACGAGGGTCACGACCCAGAACACGCGGCGATCGAAGTGGTCGCGCGTCCAGGCGACGCTCGCCCAGATGATGGCGCCCAGCCCGATCAGGCTGAACAGCAGCACGACGCCGATCTTGGCGACCGACAGCCGGCTCGCGCGCTCGCGCTCGGCCCGCTGCCATTCCTCGGGCACGAACACGTAGCGCCCCGATCCGGCGACCTCGTCCCCCGCGATGAGGACGACGGCACGCGCTTCACCGCCCTTGCCGACGTCGACCCGCGGATCGGCATACGTGAACGCCCAGTCGGTGCGCGCGGGCTGCGCGTCCTCCCTCGCCTCGATCTCGCGCAGCGCCGCCGGATCGAGGCCGAACGCCTGGCGCAGCTCGCGCTGCGCGATCGCGCGCGCCTCCTCGCGCGAGAGCTTGGCACCCGGCCGCTGCTCCGGAAGCTGATGCCGGAGGCTTCGCACCTTGCCTTCGTTGTCGACGATCACGTGCCACTCTTCGGCCCGGTCCGCGACGTCGCCTTCGTCGAAGCGCGCGTAGCGCACCTCCCAGAAGGGCGGCGCGAGCCAGTTGCCGACGAGCTTGCGGTAAGGTTCGTGCCCGGCCTCGCGCCAGACGAAGCTGTGTCCGAGCCATTGGCCGGAGTCCTCGGGCGCGGTCCGCGTGACCGCGTAGCGCTTCCAGTCCGGTCCGAGCTTGACGCCGCGCGCGGCGAGCGCCGCGTCGGCCGACGCCTCGGCCTGCGCCCGATCGATCGTGAGCGGCGGCACGTCCGCGCGATGCTCGCCCGTGACCGCGATCGCGACGAGGCCCAGCAGCGCCAACACGGGGAGCGCCCGCTGAACGCGAAGGCTCCATGCTCCCGCCGCGGCCCGCGACACGGTCGGAGCGCGGGTCGCGGTGTGCGCGGCCGGAGTCCACGCGGCGTTGAAGAGCGCGGCCGGCAGCGGACGCCATGCGCCGGCGACCGCGCGCCGTATCAGCACGATCGCGAGCGGGATCAGCGCCGCCGCGGCCACCAGCGCCTGATTGACCCCGCCGAGTCGGCCCCCCACCAGAAACACCGGAAGCGACATCAGCGTGAGATCGAACAGCGCGTGCAGGATGACGGTCGGCAGCAGGCCGAAGCGCAGGAAGATGAGACCCCAGACGAATGCGGGCCCGATCAACTCGACCAGCCGCGAATACGCCGGAAAGCCCGGATAGTTCGCATGCGCGGAGGCGAAGACGAGCGCCTGCAGCACCAGCGCGGCGCCGATCCAGACGCGCCTCGCGCCGAACCGTGCTCCGATCAGGGCGGCGAGCGAGAGCGGCACCGCGCGGAACAGGCTCTCCTCCATGAAGCCCGCCTGCAACGCCATCCCGATCGGCGACAGCGCGGGCACGGCGCTGCCGAGGATGTTGGGATCGGTGAGGAGCTCCGAGGGCTGCCACCAGCCGTAGTAGCGGTTGGTGACGAAATAGAACAGCGCGATTGCTCCGAGCTCGATGGGCACGGCGAGGTAGCCCCCGAGCGTACGGCCGAGCACGGCGCCCGTCGGCGCAGCCTCTCCTGACCACAGTCTCCAGAGCTGCGGATGTTTGGGAAAGGCGAGCCGCGAGAGGCTCTCCGCCGCCATGAACACGAGCGCCAGGCCGAGCCCGCCGCCGAGCGCGACGACCGCGGCGAGACCGATCTGCTGGCCCCAGAACACCGTGGTCGACTGGGCCGTGTCGTAGCTGAACCACGATTGCGGCGCGTTGGCGAGCAGCGCGAGCGCGTTGATCCCTGCGACGATGAGCCCGGCGACGAGCGCCGGCTTCCACAGCAGGCGGCGCTGCCGCATCAGCCAGAGCACGCCCAGGATGCAGCCGCCGAGGCCGTAGAGCACGCCCATTGCCAGCGCCGCGACGTTGGCGATGGTGTTGTTGGCGGAGCGCATCTCCTGATAGCGCCGGGTGAAGGCCTCCGGCACGTAGACGAAATGCGTGAGCCCGGTCAGTGCATCGCCGGCGACCACCAGCTGCAGGCGCACGCGGCCGTCGCCGAGCTTCTGGTCCGTGCGCTCGTAGGTGAGAACGTGATCGACGCGGTGGCTCGGGCGCTCGGTCTGCGATTGCTCGATCAGGCGGTACGGCGCGAAATCGATCTGCCAGTCCTCGCGGGCGCTCTTCTCGGCCACCGCGCGGGCGGCGTCCGGATCGAGCGCCGCGCCGGCTTCCGTCTCGGGCAGCTTGCGACTGAAGCCGTAGGGCGTGCCGTCGGGCTTGAAGCGCACGCGCGCCTCGGCGGTCTCGCCCGGCTTGAACAGGCGCACGTCCCAGCGGTACGGCGCGTAGACCTCGCCGGAAAGAAGTCGCGAGAAGGCGGGCTTCCCGCCGGCCTCCAGCTCGACGAAGTTCTGCGTCGCGCCGTCGTGCGAGAACAGCGCCGCCTCGCGCGCTCCGGGACCGATCAGATGGAGCTTGTCGGCGATCGCGGCGGCGCGCTGCAGCGCCTCTTCGCGCGACATCTTCACCTCGAGGTTGACCAGCGGCAGCGCCTGCGGGAAATACTTCCACGCGCAGGCCCCACCGATCGCGGAGAGCACGGCGAAGGCGATCCAGAAGGCGGCGCTGCGAGTGATGCCGTTCATCGTCGAGAACTCGGGAGCCCCTTAGCGCTGCTCCTGTCGTTGCCCGGCCTGCGCAACCTGGATGACGCCGCCGGCCGTCAGCTTCTCCAGCGCCTGATCGGACAGGCCGAGCCGGTCGCGCAGCACGGGCGCCGTGTGCTCGCCCAGGAGAGGCGGCGCCCGAGTATACGCGACCGGCGTCTGCGAGAAGCGCAGCGGGTTGCCCACCTGCGGCACGGTCCCGGACAAGGGATGCGGCAGATCGAGCCGCATCCCGCGCGAGCGTACCTGCGGATCGGCGAACACGCGGTCGAGGCGATTGATCGGGCCGCAGGGCACGCCGACCGCTTCCAGCGCCGTCAGCCAGTCGCGCTGCGTGCGCTCGCGCACGACGGCAGCGATCATCGGCACCAGCTCGTCACGACGGCGCACGCGCTCCGCATTCACCGCGAACCGCGGGTCGCGCGGCCAGTCCGGCTTGCCGGCGACCTCGCAGAAGCGCGCGAACTGCGCATCGTTCCCTACCGCGAGGATCAGGTGCCCGTCGGCACAGGCGAACACCTGGTACGGGACGATGTTCTGGTGCGCATTGCCGGCACGGCCGGGGACGACGCCCGATACGAGGTAGTTCATGTTCATCACTGCCATCATCGCGACCTGGGTGTCGAAGAGATTGGCGTCGATGTGCTGTCCCCTGCCGCCGGCCTCGCGGTGGGCGATCGCGGCGAGGATCGCCGTGCACGCGTACATGCCGGTCATGAGATCGGAGATCGCGATGCCGGCCTTCTGCGGTCCGCCGCCGGGAAGATCGTCGCGCTCGCCGGTCACGCTCATGAAGCCACCCATGCCCTGAATGATGAAGTCGTAGCCCGCGCGCTCGGCGTAAGGGCCGGTCTGACCGAAGCCGGTGATCGAGCAGTAGACGAGCCGCGGGTTGAGCGCGGCGAGGCTTGCCTGATCCAGGCCGTACTTGGTCAGCCCCCCGACCTTGAAATTCTCCACGACGATGTCGGCGTCCTTCGCGAGCGCGCGCACCAGGTCGGCGCCTGCGGCCTTCGTGAAATCGATCGCGACCGACTTCTTGCCGCGATTGCAGGCAAGGTAGTAGCCTGCCTCGCCGGTGTCGCGACCGTCGCGATCCTTGAGAAACGGCGGTCCCCAGCTGCGCGTGTCGTCGCCACTTCCGGGCTTCTCGATCTTGACGACCTCGGCGCCCAGATCGGCGAGGAGCTGCGTGCACCACGGCCCCGCGAGGACGCGGGTGAGATCGAGGACGACGAGGTGGGAGAGCGGTGCGGGCACGGGCGCGCGGCAGCTTCGGATCCCTGCGCCCGGGCGACGTTGCCCGGCTACCGCTGCGGCGAAGCTACTGCGGCTCGGAGCTTAGCATGCGAGGCAAGGCGCTCTCGATGCCCTGCTTGAGCAACGATTCGAGGACTTTCACTTTCTGGTCGTCCGAGAGCGCGTGCCAGGGGGTGCGGTCTTCGGCGCGGGCCGCCGACCGCGTCGTCCCGAGAACCAGCCGTTCATGGGCGTCGACTGCGCCCGTCTTGAGGTTGACCAGGAAAAGCTGGAAATTCGCGAACACGCCGAGATACCCCAATGCCCGCTCTCCCGTATCCGATCGCTTGATCGGCGTGATCGCATCGACGTAGTAGCCAAGCCCCGAGGCCTTCCCGGCGCCGCGCAGATCGTGCTGAGTCTTGAGCTCGAGCTCGTTGCGGTACGGCGCTATCAGCAGTACCCACGCCTCGGGCGACTGCGCGGAGGCCACGGGAATCAGGGCCATCAGCTGCTTCATTTCCGGATTGTCGCCGTCGATCCACGCGTCCGCCAGCTTGTAAAGCGCGGGATCGCCCACCCGAAGCCTGGTTACCGTCGCAACCGGTCGAAGCTTTGCGATAGCCGCGTCCGCGACCTGCGCCGCAAAATCATCGAAGCCCGTTCCGCTCACCGGGATCGTCTGGCGCTGATTCTGATCGATGTGGCTGCCAAGCTGCGCGCCCATTCCGATGACGGTGAGATGGTCACCGACCATCGAAAGGATCGCGATCGTTTCCGCGTTCGCGCAGAGCGCGCAGCCCGCCGCGAGCAGCAATGCGCAGCCGACTCGGGGCCACCGGCGCCGACCCGTCGCTCTTTCGATCATCGTATCCCCCCGCGGGAGCCTCGGTCGGCCGCCTGGAGCGATTCTTCGGCCGACTGTCCGGCGTCGGCAGACACTATCACGGCCGTGTCCGACGTGGGCCGGCCGATCGACGATCCGCGCGCCCGAACACCTACCGGAACGAGTAGGAGGCGCGCGCGTAGAACGTACGCCCATGGACGTCGGCGTACGCCGGGTCGAAACCGAACTGGAAGGCGCCGGTGAACGGCGGTGCCGTATCGAAGAGATTGCGCACGCCGACCGCGATGGTCGTGTTCCGCAGGGCCGTGTAGGTCCCCTGCAGATTCCACAGGCTGTAGGCGCCGAGCTGGCGCGGCTCGCCGTCGATCTTGACCGCGCTGTCGAGGACTCCGGACTGGTACGACTCCGAGAGCGTGGCTCCCCAAGGACCCTGTTGCCAGTAGAGCTCGGCGTAGTGCCGCCAGCGCGGGACCGAACCGTAGAATCCCATCTGGCCGACGTATGAATATGGGTCCGTGCCGGGCAGGGTCTCGAGGAACTGGTAGACGTAGGTGCCAGCGAACGAGAACGAAAGCTGCCCGAGCGAGCTCGGCGGCGATTGCGCCCGCAACGCGAAATCGATGCCCGAGGTCTTGAGCGAGCCGAGATTCTGGTTGTAGGTGAGGATCTTGGCGATCGGGCCCGGAAGCCCCGGGTAGGCCGGGTCGACGGGGCCGCGGATCACGTTGCTGCCACCGAAGCTGTCGTAGAGGCCGAGGACATCGTCGGCGCTGAGCGTGGAGATGACGTTGCTCTTGGCGATGTGCCACCACTGCGCGCCGATGGACCAGCCCTTGGCGGGCTCCCAGATGAACCCCGCGGTCGTCTGCGTCGACGTCTCGGGTTGCAGTTGCGGGTTGCCCCCGCTGACGACGTCGAAGGGGCCGTTGCAATCCTCGGGCGTGTTCGTGACCGGACAGCGCACGGGGTCGCTCAGATTTTCCTGCCCGGCGGTGAACTGCGGCGTATAGAGATCGACCAGCGTCGGCGCGCGAAAGCCCGTGCCCCACGCGCCGCGCAGCAGCAGCGACTTCGCAGGCTGCCAGCGTATGCCCAGCTTCGGATTGGTCGTGCCCCCGAAGTCGCTGTACTGGTCGTAGCGGACGGAGGCGAGGACCTCCAGCTCCTTCGTGAGCGGCAGGCTCAGCTCGGCGAACAGCGCTCCGACGGTGCGGCTCGCGTCTTGCGGATTCACTTCGGCGATGACGCCGATCACGTCGCCGGTGTCGAGGATCGCCGCGGGGTGGTCGGCGAGCGCTTCGTGCCGCCACTCCGCACCGAGTGCCAGCGCCACCGGGCCGCCGGGCAGCGGCAGCCATGCGCCGGTCGTGCTGAAATCGACCTGGTCGAGCGTGCCCTTCGCGGTGCGGGCGACGCCGATGAACTGCGTCGAGGCGAGCAGATCCTGCCCGGTCTGCGTGTCCGGCCCCCAGGGATCGACGAGCCCCGAGCCGAGAGCCGGAATGATCCGCGATGCGAGCACCCAACCCTTCGTGTAATCGTCCTCCGCGGTGTTTTGGCTGTGGTTGTAGCCGAGGTTGTAGCTCCATTCGCCCAGATCGCCCTGCGCGCCGACGACCAGCCGCTGCGCCTCGGTCGTGACCACGTCGGTCCTTGGTCCGAGCGATACGGTCCGGTAGTTGAGCTTCAGCGGACCGCTGAGGCCGTTCGCGGACGCGTAGGCAGTCGGGTAGAACGGCCCGTCCGCGGGGTAGTAGATCGGGTTGTCCTCGAGGTCGCGGTCGACGGGCGTCGGGCTGAACGCCAGCGTCATCTTCGTGCGGGCGAAGAGGTACTCCGCGAAGAGCTGGTGCTCGGGCGTGACCTGCCAGGTGCCGCGCGCCAGGATAGCGAGGCGCTCGGTGTCCGGCAGGATGTTCGCCGTCGCCGCGAAGTCGAACGCACATATCTCGCCGTTCCGACTTCCCAGAACGGTGGTGGGCGTCGACAACGGGGGATCACAGCCGGACGCGTAGCCCGGATTGAGGAAGGTATTGGTGCTCGCGCGGATGTTGGCCGGGAAGCTGTTGACCGAGAGGTTGGTGTACCCCTGGTCGGGACGATAGCCGGTGGCGGAAAACGTCCGATCGCGAGCCGCGAGCGCGGTTTCCTTCTGCCAATCCAGAGTCACGAATCCGTTGACGTGATCGGCGGCGAGGTTGCCCCAGCCAGCGCTGACGGTCGTCTGATAGCGATCGCCGCCGCCGCGCTCGGTGATCCCGGCCTGGCCGACGACGTCCATACCCGTGTAGTCTTTGCGCGTGATGAAGTTGATCACGCCGGCGACGGCGTCGGTGCCGTAGATGGACGAGGCGCCGTCCTTGAGGATCTCGACGCGATCGATAGCCGCGAGCGGGATCGAGCCGAGATTCACGGTGCCGCTCAGGAACGCGTAGTTGGCGAGCCGCCTCCCGTTGAGGAGCACGAGCGTGTTGCCGTCGCCCAGGCCGCGCAGGTTGGCGCTTTCGAGGCCCGGGTTGCCGAAATTGGCGATGGACGAAGCCGGCGTCGCGCTGTTCAGGTTCGCGGGCAGGTTCGCGAGCAGCTCGCCTGCGGTCGTCCAGTTCCCCCGCAGGATCTCGTCGCGGGTGATCACCTGCACCGGCAGCGCGGTCTCGACTTCGATGCGGGGGATGCGCGAGCCGGTGACCTCGATGCGGATGCGCTCGTCGAGTGGCGGTTCCGATTGGGCAAGGGCGGAAGCTGCCCACCCGGCGAAGACCAAGGCCGCCGCGCACGCGATGCGCGTCATTCGGACGAACGGCCGACCGCCCCGGGCCGGCGATGCTGCGCGACGTCCACTCCCCTGCTCCCTGAACGCCGACTTCTCGTCGGTCAATCGGCGTCGCCAATGCTTACAGGCGACTTACGCCGCATCCTATCTCGTCAGCATCTCGTAAGGCAAGGACTGTCCTCAGGGTCGCTCATTTCACTCAGGGACACCCGCCGTCCGGAGACCAGCGACGAAGTGCGCCTCGTCCAGCGCTATTCCCTTCGGGGTGGGACGAAAGCCGCGGGCCACATACCGCCCGATTGTGAAATTCGGCAAGGTCTTAAGCAGCTTCTCTCTTGCGTGCGTCGCCTTCGCGGCATCGCCGTGCAAGGCGTACGCCGCTGCCAACGTGGCCCACAAGCCCCAGTCGTCATCGGTGGCTGCAGCTGCGCGCTCGCACTCCGCGATGGCCACGTCATACGCGGCCAGATCGAGGTGAGCCGCGCATGCCATCCCGTCCCGGAGGAAACTGCGTCCCCAGTCTTTGCGCACCTGCTCCAGGATCTGCAAAGATTCCTGCGGCTCACCCGCCACCTGCGCCACCCAGGCCCGGAACGTGATCGGCGCGTATCGCGACGAATCCATCTCACGGACGTGGTCGAAGGCCGCGCGTGCGGCGTCGACGTTGCCGCGGTAGGCCAGCACCCTGCCCCGGGCGTACCAGCCTTGCGCATCGTCCGGGTCGAGCGCCACCGCGCGCGACGAATCGGCCTCCGCATCAGAGAGCACTTTCTCGCGATCGTCACCGAAGCTGTCGTCGAATTCGTCGAAGAACGTGCTGAGCCAGAAACCGGCGCGCAGCGCCCATGCTCGCCCGAGCTTCGGGTCGATCTCGATCGCTGCGTCGAGCAGGCGCCGCACCTCGAGAGTCGAGCCAGCAGGGTCTGCGTTGGAGTCAAGGCCTCCGATACGTGCGAGCAGCGTGATCGCATCCGGCGGGCTCGCGCCCTCGCCAGGTTTCGACTCGATTCCAGTGACTGCCGTCCACAGCATGCCGCGCGCCAGCGACGTCAGTTGGTGGACCGTCTCCTGCGGGTCGTTCTCCTTGGGTCGATTGAGAACCCTGTGCAGGCTCTGAAGCTGCGTGCCATCGCGCGCGTCGAACACGCGCAAGGTGAACGCGAGCTGCGCCGCCTCCGGATGCATATCGCCCTCGAGCACATAACGCACATTCGCCGCGCGTCCGAGGGCCTTCGGATCGGGTTGCGGGCCGGCCTGCCGCGCGACGGGTCCCGCGGCTACGATGCGTGCCCAGCGCATGCTGTCACCGAGAGTCTTGGTCACTCCCGTCGTGAGCTGGGCGGCGAGGGCCGACAAGGCGGGGTCGCCCTGGTCAGTGGCGAAGGGAGCGACCAGGAAGGAGCGCAGCGCGACGTTGTCCGTCTTCGGCTGCTGGCTGCGCCAGACGACGACGGCCGCGACCGCGATGACCAGCAGCGCTGCGGCGCCCAAGATCGCCCCACGTGCTGCGGGAGGCAGCGCGCTCCAACGCCTGGCGCCTGCGGCCTTCGGTGGCTCCTGGTCGAGGCCGTCTCCCAGCGCGACGCGATAGACGTGAACCGGCCGCGAGATGTTCTTTACGCGCTGCTTTCCCGCGTCGACGAACCCGACGCCGAGATCCTCGCGCACCTGTTCGCGCACCGCCGCCGCCACGCAGATGCCGCCCGGCGCCGCCAGCGGCTCCAGCCGCGCCGCCACGTTCACTCCGTCGCCGATGATGTCGTCGCCGTCGACGATGACGTCGCCGACATTGACGCCGGTGCGGAATTCGATCCGCTCGTCCGCCGCGACATCGCGGTTGCGCGCGCCCATCTCGCGCTGGATCTCGACCGCGCAGCGCAGGGCCGCGGTGGCGCTCGGAAACTCGAGCAGCATGCCGTCGCCCGTCGTCTTGACGATGCGTCCGCCGTGCCCGGCGATCCTGGGATCGAGCAGCTCGGCGCGAAGCTTCCGCAGCCGGTCGTGCGTGCCTGCCTCGTCGCGCTCCATCAGCCGCGAGTAGCCCACGACGTCGGCCATCACGACAGCGACGAGCTTGCGGGCGATCGCCATCGTATCCGCGCTGCGCCTAGGGCGTCAACCGTAGTAGCGGCGCCACGATTCGTCGCCGAGTGCTTCGGCAGCCATTCGCGCCGCCGTTCTTCCCCCGCACGCGGCGCGTGTGCGCGCCGAAATGCTCCCCAGCGGATTCATCTTCGCGCTCCCCCGCGCGGGAATGTCAGTCGACCGCTTTGACCAGCTCCTCGACCACTTTCTTGGCGTCCCCGAACACCATCATGGTCTTGTCCATGTAGAAGAGCGGGTTGTCGAGCCCCGCGTAGCCCGAGGCCATCGAACGCTTGTTCACGAGCACGCTCTTCGCCTTGTAGGCCTCGATGATCGGCATGCCGTAGATGGGACTGCCCTTCTGCTCGGCGAGCGGATTGACGACGTCGTTGGCGCCCAGGATGAGCGCGACGTCGGCCTGCGGGAACTCGCTGTTGATGTCCTCCATCTCGAAGACCTGGTCGTAGGGCACCTCGGCTTCGGCGAGCAGCACGTTCATGTGCCCCGGCATTCGGCCCGCGACGGGATGGATCGCGTACTTGACCGTGACGCCCTTCTCGGCGAGCTTGGTCGCGAGCTCCTTCACCGCGTGCTGCGCGCGCGCCACCGCGAGCCCGTAGCCGGGGACGATGATCACGGTATCGGCGTTCGAGAGGAGGAACGCCGCGTCGTCGGGGCTTCCGCTCTTGACGGTCTTCTGCTCCGATCCCGCGGCCGTGGTCGTCTCGCCCCCGAAGCCGCCGAGAATGACGCTCACGAACGAGCGGTTCATCGCCTTGCACATGATGTACGAGAGGATCGCGCCCGAGGAGCCGACCAGCGATCCGGCGATGATCAGCATGGGGTTGTCGAGCGAGAAGCCGATGCCCGCCGCCGCCCAGCCCGAGTAGCTGTTGAGCATCGAGATCACCACCGGCATGTCGGCGCCGCCGATGGGGATGATGAGCAGGAAGCCGAGCAGGAAGGCCAGCGCCGTCATGATGATGAACGGCGGCCACTCCGCCTGCGACGCCATGAAGAAGGCGATGCCGAAGCCGATCATCGCGATGCCGATCGCGAGATTGAGCCAGTGCCGGCCCGGGAAGACGACCGGGGCGCTGCGGATCTTGCCGGAGAGCTTGCCGAAGGCGATCACCGAGCCGGAGAACGTCACCGCGCCGATGAACGTCCCGATGAAGAGCTCCGCCTTGTGCAGCCCGGTGATCGGCGAGTGCAGCCCCATCGCCTCGGGGTTGTTCACGGCGGCGATGGCGATGAACACGGCCGCGAGGCCGACCAGCGAGTGCATGGCCGCGACGAGCTCGGGCATCTGTGTCATCTGCACGCGCCGCGCGACGATCGCGCCGATCACGCCGCCGACGACCATCCCGCCCAGGATCGGCAGCACGTTCTTGCTGTGCGAGTAGATCACCGCCAGCGTGACCAGCACGGCGATCGCCATGCCGATCATGCCGAAGAGATTTCCGCGACGCGCCGACGCCGGGTGGGAGAGCCCCTTCAGCGCCAGGATGAAGCTCACCGCTGCGACCAGGTACCACAGTGCGAGTTGGTTGGCGCCCATGATGTCCCCGGACCGCTAGCTTGCTTCCTTGGCGGCCGGCTTCGGCTCCTTCTTGCGGAACATCTCCAGCATGCGCTGCGTGACGAGAAAACCGCCCGCGACGTTGATCGAGACCAGCGCCACCGCGAGCACGCCGAGCCAGCCGCCCCAGTCTAGCTCGGCCGGACCCGCGGCGAGCATCGCCCCGACCAGGATGATGCTCGAGATGGCGTTGGTGAGGCTCATGAGCGGCGTGTGCAGCGCCGGCGTCACGTTCCAGATCACGTGGTAGCCCACGAAGACCGCGAGCACGAAGATGGTGAGGTAGAAGACGATCGGTTCGACGCCGGCGCTCATGGGGTTTCTCCTCGTGGCTTCAGCTTCTCGGCACGACCGCGCCGTTGTCGCACACCAGCGTGGCCTTGATGATCTCGTCGTCCTTCGGAACGGCGAACTCGCCGGTCTTGGCGTTGAGCGACAGCGCGAGAAAGTTGAGCACGTTGCGCGCATAGAGGGCGGAGGCGTCCGCGGGCACGCGTGCGGGCAGGTTGCCCAGGCCCACGATCCTGACCCCGTCCTTGGCGACGATCTGGTCGAGCTGCGAGCCCTCGACGTTGCCGCCCTGCTCCATCGCGAGATCGACGATCACCGCGCCGCTCTTCATCGCCGCGACGGTCTCGGCCTTGATGAGCTTCGGCGCGGGTCGTCCAGGGATCAGCGCGGTCGTGATCAGGATGTCGATCGCCTTGCAACGCTCGGCGATGATCTGCGCCTGCCGCGCCATCCATTCGGGCGGCATCGGCCGCGCATAGCCCCCGACGCCCTCGGCGATCTGGCGCTCCTCGTCGTTGGCGTAGGGCACGTCGACCCACTTCGCGCCGAGCGACTCGACCTGGTCCTTGACCGACGGACGCACGTCGGAAGCTTCGATCACGGCGCCAAGCCGCTTGGCGGTCGCGATCGCCTGGAGGCCCGCCACGCCCACGCCCAGGATCAGCACGCGGGCCGCCTTCACGGTGCCGGCCGCGGTCATCAGCATCGGCATGAAGCGGCCGTAGATATTGGCCGCGATCATCACGGCCTTGTAGCCCGCGATGTTCGCCTGCGAGGAAAGCACGTCCATCGACTGCGCACGGGTGATGCGCGGCAGCCACTCGAGCGCGTAGCCCGATACGCCGGTGCCTGCGCATGCCTGCAGGCCCGCCGCGTCGAACGGGTTCAGCAGGCCCACGAGCATTGCGCCCCGCTTGAGCTTCGGCAGCTCCTCGGCCGTCGGCGAGCGCACCTTCAGGACAATGTCCGCGCCGAGCGCCTGGTCCGCGCTGCCGATGCGCGCGCCCGCCGCCTGGAAGTCGGCGTCGGGAATGCTCGAATGCACGCCGGCGCCCGCCTCGACGACGAGCTCGTGCTTGCCGCTGGCCGCGAGCTTCTTGACTGTCTCGGGCGTCGCCGCCACGCGCGTCTCGCCCGCGCGCGTCTCGCGTGGAATCCCGATCATCATGGCGTGAGCTCCGTTCCCTTCGACGTCGTTTTTCTTCTAGGCGTTATCTTGCCACAGTCGCCCCGCGGGAGCGCGATACGAATCAACGGGCCCGCTCCCGGTGTTCGCTCGCTCGCCGCCCGGTTACCCGAGCGCGTCCGCGATCGCCTTGCCGAGCTCGAAGGTCGTCGCCCGGCCGCCGAGATCGGGGGTGCGCGGTCCGTGCTCGAGCGAGCGCTCGATGCCGCGCACGACGGCGGCGGCCGCGTCCGCGTGGCCGAGGTGCTCCAGCATGAGCGCGCCGCACCAGATCTGCCCGATGGGGTCGGCGACGCCCTTGCCCGCGATGTCCGGCGCCGAGCCGTGCACCGGCTCGAACAGCGAAGGAAACTCTCGGGTCGGGTTGATGTTGGCCGAAGGCGCGATGCCGATCGTGCCGCAGACCGCGGGGCCGAGGTCGGAAAGGATGTCGCCGAAGAGATTCGAGCCCACCACGACATCGAACAGCTGCGGCCGCTGCACGAAGTGCGCGCTGAGGATGTCGATGTGGTACTGGTCCGTGCGGACGTCCGGGTAGTTCTTCGCCATCGCACGAAACCGCTCGTCCCAGTAGGGCATCGTGATCGAGATCCCGTTGGACTTGGTCGCCGATGTGAGGTGCCTGGCGGGCCGCTTGCGCGCGAGCTCGAAGGCGAACTCGAGGATGCGGTCCACGCCCTTGCGGGTGAACACCGTTTCCTGGAACACCACCTCGCGCTCGGTCCCCTCGAACATGCGCCCGCCGACCGAGGAGTATTCGCCCTCGGTATTCTCCCGCACGACGACGAAGTCGATGTCTCCGGGCTGGCGGTTGGCGAGCGGCGTGGGGACGCCAGGCATCAAGCGGCAGGGCCGCAGGTTGACGTACTGGTCGAAGCCCCGCCGCCACTGGATGAGCGACCCCCAGAGCGAGACGTGATCCGGCACCGTCGCCGGCCAGCCCACCGCGCCGAAGAAGATCGCGTCGTGCTGCCGGATCCGTTCGAACCAGTCCTCCGGCATCATCCGCCCGTGCTTCGCATAGTAGTCGCAGCTCCAGGGCAGCTCGTCCCATTGGAACTCGATGCCGAAGCGGCGGCCCGCGGCTTCGAGGACGCGCAGCCCTTCGGGTACCACCTCCTTGCCGATCCCGTCGCCCGGGATGACGGCGATGCGATAGCGCTTTGACATGGGCGCGCTGCAGTCTCTCGACCCCTCATGGTAATGTAAGGCGCCCGATGCAGACAGCCCCCGACGCGAGGCTCGCGACGCCTTCCGTAACATGGCAGTGGCGGCGTTTCCGGGACCTCGCCCCCGAAGAGCTCTACGCGATCCTCGCCGCGCGCGCCGCCGTGTTCGTCGTCGAGCAGCACTGTGCTTTCCAGGATGCCGACGGGGTCGATCCGTTCGCCCGGCACCTGCTCGGCTGGACGGGAGCGGAGCGCGCGAGCGCGCTGGGCGCCTATCTGCGCGTGATCGAGCCGGGCCGCAAGTACGCCGAGCCCTCGATCGGCCGCGTGCTGACGGTCGCCTCGCTGCGCGGGACCGGGCTCGGGCGCCAGGCGATGCACGAGGGAATCCGTCGCTGCGCGGAACTCTATCCGGGACTGCCGATCCGCATCGCGGCGCAGCGCCGGCTCGAGCGCTTCTACGCGTCGCTCGGCTTCCGCGCCGTGTCGGGCCCCTACGAGGAAGACGGGATCATCCACGTGGACATGCTGCGGGCGGCGGATGCCTAGGCCCGCGCCGGCGTCCTTGGGATCCGCTGTCAGCCGGGGCCGCGGAGATGCCGGCGCGCCGCACTTGCGCTAATATCCTCCCGCCCCGCTCGCATCCAAGGCGTCGATGAAGCAGACGTTTCTCGATTTCGAGCAACCGATCGCGGAGCTGCAGACCAAGATCGACGAGCTGCGCTACGTCCACGAGGACTCGGCCGTGGACATCTCCGACGAGATCAACCGACTGCAGAAGAAGAGCCAGCAGCTCGCCCGGGAGATCTACAGCAAGCTCTCGGCCTGGCAGATCGCCCAGGTCGCGCGGCACCCGCAGCGGCCCTACACGCTCGACGTGGTCGCTGGAGCCTTCACCGACTTCCACGAGCTCCACGGCGACCGCGGCTACGCGGACGACGCCGCGATCGTCGGCGGCCTGGCGCGGTTCAACGGCGCGGCGTGCATGGTGATCGGGCATCAGAAGGGCCGCGACACCAAGGAGAAGATCTTCCGCAATTTCGGCATGCCCCGCCCCGAGGGCTATCGCAAGGCGCTGCGGCTGATGCGGCTCGCCGAGAAGTTCGAGCTGCCGCTGTTCACGTTCGTCGACACGCCGGGGGCGTTCCCGGGCATCGGCGCGGAGGAGCGGGGCCAGTCGGAGGCGATCGGGCGCAACCTCTACGAGATGGCCGGGCTGCGCACGCCGATCATCGTCACCGTCATCGGCGAGGGCGGCTCCGGCGGGGCGCTGGCGATCGCGATCGGCGACTATACGCTCATGCTTCAGTACGCGACCTACTCGGTCATCTCACCCGAAGGCTGCGCCTCGATCCTGTGGAAGGACGCCTCTCACGCGGAAGAGGCCGCCGAGACGCTCGGCATCACCGCGCCGCGGCTCAAGACGCTGGGCCTGATCGACAAGGTCGTCACCGAACCGCTGGGCGGCGCGCATCGCGACCACGCTGCGCTGATCGCCACGCTCAAGAAGGCGCTGGCGGAAGCCCTGCACTACGTGCAGGAGCAGCCCATCGACGCGCTCCTCGAAGCGCGCGAGGACAAGCTGCTCGGCTATGGCAAATTCAAGGAACTCACCGCCGGCTGACACCGGCGACGCGATCGGGTCCGTCCACGCAGCGCTCGCCGCGGCAGTGACCGGTCACGCGGAGTCCGGCGCCAGGCTCGCGATCGCGCTCTCCGGCGGAATCGACTCGATGGTGCTGCTCGACGCGGCTTGCGCGGTGGCGGCCGATCGCGGCATCGAGCTCGCCGCGATCCACGTGCACCACGGCATCTCCCCCAACTCCGATCGCTGGGCCGCCTTCTGCGCCGGCGAATGCGCCGCCCGCGGGGTTCCGCTCGCGGTCGAGCGGCTGGAGCTCAGGCGCGAGCGGGGCTCGAGCCTCGAGGCACAGGCGCGAAAGCTGCGCTACGAGCGCCTGCGACGCTCGGATGCCGATCTGATCGCGCTGGCCCACCACGCCGACGACCAGGCGGAGACGCTGCTGCTGCAGTTGCTGCGCGGCGCCGGGCCGCAGGGCCTAGCGGCGATGGCGCCGTTCGCGGCCGGCCGTCCGGCGTTTCTCCGGCCACTCCTCGGGCTCTCCCGCGACGCGCTCGTCGCCTACGCGCGCCTGCGCGGCATCTCCTGGATCGAGGACGAGAGCAACGCCGATCGACGCTACGCGCGCAACTTCATTCGTCACGAAATCGCTCCGCTGCTGCGGCAGCGCTTCCCCGGCTATCCCGCGCCGCTCCTGCGCGCGGCGAGCCACCAAGCGGAGGCCGCCGGGCTGGCGGACGATCTCGCCACACTCGACGCTCGGGGCGCGATCGATAGCGGCGGTCTCGCGCGCGCGCGGCTCGCGGAGCTCGCGCCGGCGCGCGCCCGCAACCTGTTACGCTGGTACCTGCGCGGCAAGGGCCTGCGCAGCCCGAGCGAAGCGCGGCTCGCCGACATGCTGAGGCAGCTCCTCGCCGCGGCCGACGACGCGCGCATCCGGATCGAACTGGACGGCGCGGAGATCGGCCGTCATCGCGGGCGCATCGCCGTGCACGCCCCGACAGTCGGCTCGTGCCTGCGGATCTGGTCCGGCGAGCCGGAGGTCGCCTTGCCGGGCGGCATGCTTGCCTTCGAGGCCGCTTCAGGAACGGGGATCGCCGCCGCCAAGATGGTTCGGAAGTCCGTGACTCTGCGCTCGCGCGCGGGCGGCGAGCGCATCCGCCTGGCGGCCAATCGCCCGACGCGCGCGGTGAAGAAGCTGCTGCAGGAAGCGGGGATGCCGCAGTGGGAGCGCGAGGCCCTGCCGCTCGTCTGGGCGGGCGACGAGCTGGTCGCAGTGCCCGGCATCGGCGTGGCGCTCGCCTTCCAGGCCGCGCCCGGCGAGGCAAGCTGGCGCATCGAGTGGCGCCCGGCGACGCCGGCTTGACCCGGATCAAGCCCGCGCGCGCCGCAGCCGTGTAGTGTCGATCGGGACGCCGCACGCGGCGCCCGACATTGACAGCCGGCACGTTCCCGGCGCTAAATTCGCCGCCACAGAACGCGCACGGCGCTTCTCTTTCTCTGGAGGAATCATGAAGTTTCGCCTTTGCATCGCGCTGGCGGCATCGACGCTGCTCGGCTTCGCGTCCCTCGCGCTGGCACAGCAGCCGATCATCATCAAGTTCAGCCACGTCGTCGCGCTCGATACCCCGAAGGGCAAGGCCGCCGAATACTTCAAGAAGCTGGCCGAGGAGCGCACCAAGGGCCGCGTGAAGGTCGAGGTCTACCCCAACAGCACGCTCTACAAGGACGGCGAGGAGATGGAGGCGCTGCAGCTCGGCTCGGTGCAGATGCTCGCACCGTCGGTCGCTAAGTTCGGGCCCCTGGGCGTGCGCGAGTTCGAGGTCTTCGACCTGCCGTACATCTTCGACAACTTCGACGAGCTGCACAAGGTCACCGACGGGCAGGTCGGAAAGATGCTGTTCCAGAAGCTCGAGTCCAAGGGCATCGTCGGACTCGCGTACTGGGACAACGGCTTCAAGGAGATGAGCGCGAACAAGTCGATCCGGGTGCCGAACGACTACAAGGGCATGAAGATGCGCATCCAGTCGTCGAAGGTCCTGGGCGACGAGATGAAGGCGCTGGGCGCGATTCCGCAGGTCATGGCGTTCTCGGAGGTCTACCAGGCGCTCCAGACCGGCGTGGTGTCCGGCACCGAGAACCCGCCGTCGAACTTCTATACCCAGAAGATGCACGAGGTGCAGAAGTACCTGGCGATGACCGACCACGGCGTGATCGAGTACGCGGTGATCGTCAACAAGAAGTTCTGGGACGGGCTTCCCGCCGACATCCGCACGACGCTCGAGGGCGCGATGAAGGACGCCACCAAGTACGCCAACGAGATCGCCAAGAAGGAGAACGACGACGCGCTCGAAGCGGTGCGCAAGAGCGGCAAGACCGAGATCCTCACGCTGACCGCCGACGAGAAGAGTCAGATGAAGAAGGCGCTGATCCCGGTGCACAAGGAGAACGAAGGGCGCATCGGCAAGGACATCATCGCCGAGGTCTACAAGGCGACCGGATTCAAGCCCTAGGCTCCGGGATCCGCGGGAGCGCGACGCGAACGCCACTGCGGCCGGCCGGCGCAGTGGCGTTTTAGCTTGGCCCCTGGGCACGACGAGGAGAAGCGGAGGGAGATCGCGATGAAGCTGCTCGATCATCTGGAGGAATGGCTGATCGCCGTGCTGATGGCCGGGGCGACGCTGCTCATCTTCGTTGCGGTGCTGCATCGCTACGCCGCCGGTGCGCCGATCCCCGTCGTCCAGGACTGGCTCCTGAAGATCGACCTCTCCTGGGCGCAGGAGCTGTGCATCTACATGTTCGTCTGGATGGCGAAATTCGGGGCGGCCTACGGCGTGCGCACGGGGATCCACGTCGGAGTCGACGTGCTCATCAACCACCTGCCGCCGAGGTGGCGCAAGGCCTACGTGCTGACGGGGCTCCTCCTCGGCGCCGTCTTCACCGCGATCATCGCCACCTTCGGCGCGATCTTCACCTGGGGCATGGCGCACACCGACCAGACCTCGCCCGACCTCGAGATTCCCAAGTGGATCGTCTACCTGTGCATTCCCCTGGGCTCGGGGCTCATGTGCTTCCGCTTCCTCCAGGTCGCGTGGACCTTCGCCCGCACCGGTGAGCTGCCCCATCACGACGAATCGCGCGTCGAGGGCGTTGACGAGCCGGCGGCCCCGCCGCAACCGGCCGACGCGGCCGCGGGGTCCCGGTCGTGAGCCCGGCGCTGCGCTTCTTCGCGCTGCTGCCGATCGCGCTGATCGTCATCCCGTTCGGCGCGGCGCTGATCGGGCACGCGCCCCCGAGCTGGCTCATCCTGTTCTGCCTCCTGGTCGGGCTGATGCTCTTCGGGACGCCGATCTCGATCGCGCTCGGCCTCACCGTGCTCACGTTTGTCTTCACGATGACGCACGTGCCGATCGAGTCCGTCGCGCTCAAGCTCTTCACCGGCATCGAGCGCTTCGAGATCATGTCGATCCCGTTCTTCATCCTCGCCGGCAAGTTCCTCACCTACGGCGGAGTGGCGCGGCGGATGATCGACTTCGCCGCGTCGATGGTGGGTCACTGGCACGGCGGACTCGCGCTGGCGGGCATCGTGGCCTGCGCCATGTTCGCGCTGGTCTGCGGCTCGAGCGTCGCCACGGTCGTGGCCATCGGCTCGATCGTGCTGCCCGAGATGGTGCGGCGCGGCATCCCGATGGAGTTCGGGGCTGGCGTCATCACGGTGGCCGGGTCGCTCGGCATCCTCATGCTGCCGTCGATCCCGAAGGTGATCTACGCCATCGCCACCAACACCTCGATCGGCGCGCTCTTCGTCGCCGGGCTGCTGCCCGGGATCATGTTGACCGCGATGCTCTGCACGGTCACCTGGTACCTCGCCAAGAAGCGGGGCTACGCGCAGCTGCCGCGCGAGACCTGGGCGGCGCGCGCCAGGTACTTCCGCGAGAGCGTCTGGGGGCTGATGCTCGTCGTCATCATCATCGGCGGCATCTATTCCGGGATCTTCACCGCCACCGAGGCGGCGGCGATGGCGGCGGTGTATTCGTTCTTCGTCTCGGTGTTCGTCTACAAGGCCCTGCCGCTGCGCGACGTTCCCAAGGTGCTGCTGTCGTCGGCCAACATGAGCGCGATGCTGCTCTACATCGTGACCAACGCCGCGCTGTTCTCGTTCATCTTGACCGACGAGAACATTCCGCACGCGCTGTCCGAGTGGATCCTCTCGAAGGACCTGGGCTGGATCGGCTTCCTGCTCATCGCGAACCTGCTCCTGCTGCTCGCCGGCAACTTCATGGAGCCCTCGTCGATCATCCTGATCATGGCCCCGATCCTCTATCCCGCGGCGATTGCGCTCGGCATCCACCCGGTGCACCTCGGGATACTGATCGACGTCAACATGGAGGTCGGCCTGTGCCATCCCCCGGTGGGTCTGAACCTCTATGTCGCGTCCGGGATTTCCCGGCTGGGCATCACGCAGCTCACCAAGGCGGTGATCCCGTGGCTCGTCACGATGCTGGTGTTCCTCGTGATCGTGACGTACTGGCCCGGCCTCTCGCTCTTCCTGCCGCGAGTGCTCGGCATGCTGTAGCAACGGGCCCGGCTTCGCAAGAAGCGGGCGGCGGCCCTCCCGCCGCGTCTCGGGCCCGGGGCGCCGGCTCCGAATCGCCGGCCCGACGTGTTATAATTTTGAATTTACTCGCATTTATCGCCCGCGCGCTTGTCCGTGCGGAGCCGGAGCCCGAGCATGGCGGTGGAACGAACCCTGTCGATCATCAAGCCCGACGCGGTAGCGAAGAACGTCATCGGCGAAATCTACTCGCGCTTCGAGGGCGCAGGACTGAAAATCGTCGCCGCGCGGATGACCTGGCTCGCCAAGCCCGACGCCGAGGGCTTCTATGCGGTTCACCGCGGCCGCCCGTTCTTCGCGGACCTGGTCGAGTTCATGACCTCCGGCCCGGTCATGATCCAGGTCCTGGAGGGCGAGAGCGCCATCGCCAAGAACCGCGACCTGATGGGCGCGACCGATCCGCGCAAGGCGGCGGCGGGAACGATCCGCGCCGACTTCGCGCAGAGCATCGACGCCAATGCCGTTCACGGCTCGGACGGTCCGGAGACAGCGCGGACCGAGATCGCATACTTCTTCCCGACGCTGGAGATTCACAGCCGGTGAGCGGAGCGGCCCGACGCGAACGCGGCGCCGCGCGCTCGAGGCACTTTTTGGAGTATTTTTCGTCCTACGCGGCGGATCGGCGCTGCGGCAGGCCGGGCGGTTCATGATCAACCTCCTCGACTTCGACCAGGAAGCCCTCACCGCGCTGTTCGTGCAGCGCGGCGAGAAGCCGTTCCGTGCCCGCCAGGCGCTGCGCTGGATGCATCGGCGGCTCGCCGACCGCGTCGACGCGATGAGCGATCTCGCGAGGTCTACGCGCGAGGCACTCGCCCGCGACGCCGAGATCCGCGCCCCGTCGGTGGTCCGCGATACGCGCGCGGCGGACGGCACGCGGAAGTGGCTGATGGACGTGGGAGCGTCCAACGCAGTCGAGACGGTGTACATCCCGGAAGACGATCGCGGGACGCTGTGCGTCTCCTCGCAGGCGGGCTGTGCGCTCGACTGCGCGTTCTGCTCGACCGGCAAGCAGGGCTTCAACCGCAATCTCTCCGTGGCCGAGATCATCGGCCAGCTCTGGCTCGCCAACCGGATGCTGCTCGCCGACGGCGTGAGCGTTCCCTGGGTCGAGCAGGGCCGGCACCCCATCACCAACGTGGTGCTGATGGGCATGGGAGAGCCGCTCGCGAATTTCGACAACGTCGTCGCCGCCCTCTCCCTGATGCTCGACGACGACGCCTACGGGCTGTCGCGGCGTCGCGTGACGCTGTCGACTTCGGGCCTCGTTCCGGCCATCGACCGGCTGCGCGACGCCTGTCCGGTCGCGCTCGCAGTATCGCTGCACGCACCCGACGATGCCCTGCGCGACAGGCTCGTCCCGATCAACCGCAAGTATCCGCTAGCCGAGCTGCTGGCGGCCTGCGTTCGCTACATCGAGCGCGCGCCGCGCGACTTCGTCACCTTCGAGTACGTGATGCTCGACGGCGTCAACGACGCGCCGGCGCAGGCGCGCGCCCTCGCCGCGCTGGTTCGCGACGTCCCGTGCAAGTTCAACCTCATTCCGTTCAACCCGTTCCCGAACACCGAGTTCCGCACCAGCCCGCAGGCGCGCATCGCCGCGTTCCAAGGGATCCTTCAGGGCGAAGGGCTCACGGCGACGGTGCGCAAGACGCGCGGCGAGGACATCGACGCGGCCTGCGGACAGCTCGCCGGACAGGTGCAGGACCGCACGCGGCGGCGGGCGCAGCGCATCCATGTCGTCGCCGCGCATTGATCGGCCGCAGCCCGCGGGAGCGCGGGCTCGCCCGCGCGGAATCGCGGCGCTGATCGCGATCGCGGCGTTCGCGGCCGCCTGCACGACCAAGCAGACCGTGCAGCAGGCTCCGGAACCTACACCGCTGCCCCCGCCGCAGCCGGCGAGCCCGCAGGTGCGCGCGCAGCTGCACACCGAGCTCGGCGCGGGCTACTACGAGCGCGGGCAGATGGACGTCGCGCTGGAAGAGCTGAATACCGCCGTGAAGATCGATCCGACCTACGCCCAGGCCTACAACATCTATGGCCTGGTCTACGCGGTCCTCGGCGACGATCGCAAGGCCGAGCAGAGCTTCGCGCAGGCGCTGCAGCTCGCGCCCAACGATTCCGAGATCCATCACAACTGGGGCTGGTACCTCTGCCAGCACCATCGCGAGCGCGAGGCGCTCGTCGAATTCGAGACCGCCGTGCGCAATCCGCTCTACCGCACGCCGGAAATCGCGCTGGTCAACGCGGGCCGCTGCGCGCAGTCGTGGGACGTGGCCGCCGCCGAGAACTACTACCGCCGCGCTCTCGCCGTGCAACCGGGCAATCCGCTCGCGAGCCTGGGCCTCGCCCAGATCGCCTACCGGTCGGGACGCTACGACGAGGCGCGCACCTGGATGAAGGGCGTGATGCTCACCACCAATCCGCCGCCGGAAGGGCTGCGGCTGGGCGTGTGCATCGAGCGCAAGCTCGGCGACAGGCAGGCGGAGCTCTCGTACATCTCCCAGCTCAAGAACCGGTATCCGGAGGCGCCGGAGGCGACGGGGCTCGCGACGGATACCTGCGAATGAGCGCGCTGCAGGCAGGAACGGAGTCTCCGCCTCGGCCCGCGCCGGCCATCCCGCTCGGGGTCGGCGCATCGCTCCGGTCGGCGCGCGAGCGAGCCGGCCTTTCGGTCGATCAGGTCGCGCAGCAGCTCAAGCTCGCGCCGCGACAGGTCAAGGCGCTCGAAGACGAGGACTTCGCGCAGCTCCCCGGACGAACCTTCGCCCGCGGGTTCGTGCGCAACTATGCGCGGCTGCTCGACCTCGACGGCGATGGCCTCCTCGCGCAGCTGCCCGACGCAGCGCACGCGCCGGCGCTCGCTGCGCCGGCCCTGCATTCGACGAGCGGCAGCATGGCGGAGGTCCCGACGACGCGCGCGGTGCGGCCCGTCTTCGGGCGCTGGCTGATTCCCCTGCTCCTGGTCGCCTGCATCGTCGCGGCCGGCGCCTACGAGTGGTACCGCAGCGGTTGGGCCGTGCCCGGCGAAGGGCGCCGTGCGCCGGTCGTGCCGTCCGCAGCCGGGCCGACGGCGCCGCCCGGCACGGCGCGCAGCGAGCTGGCGAATCCGCTCGCGAGCGCGCCCGCGGAGGAAACCCCGGGCGGGGAGCGCGTCGACAACGCTGCGCCCGTCTCGCCGGCGCCCGAGCCGCAGACCGCGGCGCTGCCGCCCGCCGCGGCCGCGTCGGTAGCCGCCGAGCCCTCGGCCGCATCGACCCCCGCGCCGGCCGCCGAAAGCACACCGACGGCCGGCGAGGCGCCGGCGCCGCTGGTGCTCAGCTATCGCGCCGCGTCCTGGACTCAGGTCCGCGACGGGAAAGGGCAGCTCGTCTTCGTGCGCGTCGTGCCCGCCGGCTCGGAACAGGCGATTCGCGGCACGCCGCCGTTCGACGTGACCATCGGCAACGCGCGCGCGGTCACGCTCGTTTATCGCGGACAGCCGATCGACCTCACCCGCTACACGCACCAGAACGTCGCTCGCGTGCGTCTGCCTTGAGCGCGTAGAGCCGTGGCGACGCCGACGATCCAGGCCGTTCGCGGCATGAACGACGTGCTGCCCGACGAGGCCGTACTGTGGGAGCGGCTCGAGGAGGCGACCCGCGCGACGTTCTCCCAGTACGGCTACCGCAACCTGCGCGTGCCCATCGTCGAGGCGACGCCGCTGTTCGTCCGCGGCATCGGCGACGCGACCGACATCGTCGAGCGGGAGATGTACAGCTTCGAGGATCGCCTCAACGGCGAGAGCCTGACGCTGCGCCCGGAAGCGACCGCGGGGATCGTGCGCGCGGCGATCGAGCACCATCTCACCTACGAGCGCCCGCAGCGCGTGTGGACCGCAGGACCGATGTTCCGGCACGAGCGCCCTCAGAAGGGCCGCTACCGCCAGTTCCACCAGTTCGACGTCGAGGCGCTCGGCTTCGACGGCCCGGACGTCGACGCCGAGCAGATCGTCATGCTCTCGCGGCTTTGGACGAAGCTCGGGCTCGGCGGCATGACGCTTCACGTCAACACCATCGGAGACGCGTCGGAGCGCGCTTCGTATCGTCGCTCGCTGACCGATTACTTGCAGAATCACGCCGACGCGCTGGACGAGGACTCGAAGCGCCGCCTCGCTACCAACCCCTTGCGGATTCTCGACAGCAAGAACCCGCTCATGCAGAGTATCATCGCGGGCGCGCCGCGGCTGGTCGACCAGCTCGGCGAGGAGTCGGCGTCGCGCCGGCACTTCGAGGAGCTCAAGGCGCTGCTCTCGGCCGCCGGAGTCGCGTACGAGGTCGACCCGAGGCTCGTGCGCGGGCTCGACTATTACAACCGCACGGTCTTCGAGTGGATGAGCGACCGGTTGGGCGCGCAGGCCACGGTCGCCGGCGGCGGACGCTACGACGGGCTTTTCGAGCAGCTCGGAGGAAAACCGACGCCCGCCTGCGGCTTCGCGATCGGCATCGAGCGACTGGTCCTGCTGCTCCAGGCAGGCGAGGGGCTCGCCGCGAGCGTCCCGGACGCCTACGTCGTGCACGCCGGCGAGCGAGCGGGAAGCCTCGCCCGCACGACGGCCGAGCAGCTGCGCGATGCCGGGCTGGCGGTCGTCGTCAACGCCGGCGGGGGCAGCATCAAGGCGCAGATGCGGCGCGCCGATGCGAGCGGGGCCCGCTGGGCGGTGATCGTCGGCGAGGAGGAAGCCCAGGCGAACCGCGTCGCGCTGAAACCGCTGCGCGCCGCAGGCGAACAGATCGCACTGCCGCCCGAAGCGGCCGCGAAGCACATCGGAATGGAGTAACCATGGCGGTATACGACCTGCAGGAGCAGGAACAGATCGACGATCTGAAGGCGTGGTGGGTGCAGTACGGCAAATACGTCAGCGCCGGAGTCACCGCCCTGGCGATCGTCGTCATCGGCGTGCAAGGCTGGCGCTGGTACCAGCAGACACAGGCGCAGAAGGCGAGCGTGCTGTATCAGGCGGTGAGCCAGGCGGCGCGCGCCAACGAGGCCGACAAGGCCAAGGATCCGGCGACGCAGCTGGTGCAGCAATACGCCAGTACCGCGTACGCGCCGCGCGGCGCGCTGCTCTACGCGAAGCTCCTGTACGACGCCGGCGACAAGGCGGGCGCGAAGGCGCAGCTGCAGTGGGTGCTCGACCACGCCGGCGAGGACGAGCTGAAAGCGATCGCGCGCTTTCGCCTCGCGCAGGTTCTCCTCGACGAAAAGCAATACGACGAGGCGCTCAAGACGCTCGACGTCAAGACGAACGACGCGTTCGCCGCGCTCGACGCCGATCTTCGCGGCGACATCCTGGCGGCTGCGGGGAAGAACGCCGACGCTCGGGGGGCGTACCAGGATGCGCTCGCCAAGCTCGACGCGAAATCCGGCTACCGAGGCTACGTGCAGGCGAAGCTCGACGCTCTCGGCGGTCCGGTCGCGGCATCCCCTGCCGCGATCGCGACGCCCGCGACTCCGGCACCTGCGCCGGCCGTGCCCGGCAAATGAGCCGCGCGGATCGGCCCGAAATGCGCCGTCGGCGACGCTGCGCGGTCTGGCTGGCCGCATTCAGCGCGACGTGGCTCGCCGGCTGCTCGACGCTCTCGACCTGGCTGCCCTCCTGGCTGACGGAACCGCCGTCGCTGCCGTCGTGGCTCCGGTTCGGGAAAGATCCGCACAAGCCCGGACCGCTCCCCGAATTCACCGCCAAGGCGAATGCGCGCGTGAACTGGCAGGTGGCGGTGGGCGGCAAGGCGAGCGTTGGCTTCGCGCCGGCGGAGCGGTCCGACGTGGTCTATGCCGCCGCCTCCGACGGCGCGCTGGTCGCCGTCGACCCCGCGACCGGCGCGCAGCTCTGGCGGGTCAACGCCGGCAAGCCGCTGTCGGCCGGCGTCGGCGCGGACGCGACCGAAATCGTCGTGGGAACGGACAAGGGCGACGTGCTCGCCTTCGACCCGGGCGGCAAGCCGCTCTGGCAAACCAAGGTCTCGAGCGAGGTGAACGGCCCGCCGAGGGTCGCGGACGGCATCGTCGTGGTCTGGTCGCTCGACGGCAAAATCTACGCGCTGGCGCAAGCCGACGGAGCGCGCAAATGGGTCTACCAGCGCGCGACGCCGCCCTTGACGGTGCGGCGCTTCGCCGGCGGGGTGGT
Organism: Casimicrobiaceae bacterium; assembly: GCA_035501595.1. GTDB lineage: Bacteria > Pseudomonadota > Gammaproteobacteria > Burkholderiales > Casimicrobiaceae > PALSA-1003. The sequence continues at coordinate 147,933 of DATJVX010000031.1, forward strand.
GAGCCGCGGCGGCCTGTTCACGGGTACGCCGGGGGGCAAGCTCCTCGGCATCGATCTCGCGACCGGCGCGCTGGCCTGGGAGGCCAACGTCACGACGCCGAAAGGCGCGACGGAGCTCGAGCGCATCGCCGACATCACAAGCCTGCCGGTCGTCGCCGACCGCGAGGTGTGCGCAGCCGCCTACCTCGGCCGCGTGGCGTGCTTCGACGCGCAGCGCGGCACGCTCGCGTGGTCGCGCGACTTCGGAAGCCTGTACGGCATCACCGTCGACAACCGTTACCTGTACCTCACCGACGACAAGGGAGCGATCCAGGCGCTCGACAAGTCGACCGGCGCATCGGTCTGGAAGCAGGACAAGCTCGCGCAGCGTTTCCCCGGCGGCCCGGTGGTCGTCGGCGACTACCTCGGCGTGGTCGATGCCGAAGGCTACCTGCATTTGCTTGATCGCAACGACGGGGCGCTCGTCGGCCGGCTGGCCACCGACGGCAAGCCGCCCGCCTCGCAACCGATCGCCGTGGCCGATTCCGCGATCTGGCAGACCGTAGCCGGGAACCTTATCAGCGCATCGGCGCGATAAGCTTTCGCGGCCTCGTCCTTTCGATGCTGCCCACGCTCGCCCTCGTCGGCCGGCCGAACGTCGGCAAATCGACGCTGTTCAATCGCCTCACCGCTTCCCGCAGCGCGCTGGTCGCCGACTTTCCCGGCCTCACGCGAGACCGCCAGTTCGGCAGGGCCCGTCTCGGTGACCGGCCGTACCTCGTCGTCGACACCGGAGGCTTCGAGCCGACTGCGAAGACCGGCATCATGCGGGCGATGGCCGCGCAGACGCGCACCGCGATCGCCGAGGCCGATGCGGTGATCTTCATGGTCGACGGCCGCGACGGGCTGACCGGCGACGATCGCGGCATCGCCGACCTCCTGCGCCGCTCGGGGCGGCCCGTCGTGCTCGCGGTGAACAAGACCGAAGGCATCGAGCCGGAGCGGGCGAGCGCGGAATTCCACGAGCTCGCGCTCGGGATGCCGGTGGCGATCTCGTCGGCGCACGGCGAGAACGTGCGCGCGCTGGTCGAGGCCGCGCTGCGCCTGTGCCCGCGGCTGCCGACCGGCGAGGAAGCTTCGGCCGTGGACGATCGGCGGATCCGCGTGGCGATCGTCGGCCGGCCCAACGTCGGCAAGTCGACGCTCGTCAACACGCTGCTCGGCGAAGAGCGCGTCATCGCCTTCGACGAGCCGGGCACGACGCGGGACTCGCTCTATCTCGACTTCGACCGCGGCGGGCGCGCCTACACGCTGATCGACACTGCGGGTGTGCGCCGCCGCGGCAAGGTGACCGAGGCGATCGAGAAATTCTCGGTGATCAAGACGCTCCAGGCGATCGAGGACGCGCACGTCGTCGTGCTGATGCTCGACGCCGAGCAGGGCATCACGGAGCAGGACGCGCACATCGCCGCGCACATCCTCGAAGCCGGGCGCGCCGTGGTCGTCGCGGTGAACAAGTGGGACGTGCCCGACGCGGGCGAGCGCGCGACGCTCAAGCGCGAGATCGAGCGCACGCTGGGCTTTCTCGGTTTCGCCGAGCAGGTCAGGATTTCCGCGCGCGACGGCAAGGGCATCGCGGCGCTGCTCTCGGCGATCGACCGCGCCTACGCGGCAGCCACCGCCCGGCTGCCCACCCCGCGACTCACCCGAGCGCTGCAGCAGGCGCTGGTGCGCCAGCAGCCGCCGCGCGCGGGACTGGGGCGTCCGAAGCTGCGCTACGCGCACCAGGGAGGGATCAATCCGCCGGTGATCGTCATCCACGGAAACGCGCTCTCGGGCGTGCCGGACGTCTATAGGCGCTACCTGGAACATTTCTTCCGCGAGGCGTTCCAACTGCAGGGCACGCCGCTTAGGATACAATTCAAGGCAGGCGCCAATCCCTATGCGGAGTCCGCCACGCGCCGGCGGAAACGCCGCTAAGGACCGCACAGCCGGATCCCCCGGGCGGCCTGGACCAACAACGGCGCGAGAGAAAACCAAGCGGAGCATGCGATGAGCAATAAAGGGCAAATGCTACAAGACCCCTTCCTGAACACTCTGCGCAAGGAGCACGTTCAGGTTTCCATCTACCTGGTCAACGGCATCAAGCTCCAGGGTCAGATCGAATCCTTCGATCAGTATGTCGTCCTGCTGAAGAACACCGTCACGCAGATGGTGTACAAGCACGCGATCTCGACGGTGGTCCCCGCCCGAGCGATCACGATGCCGCACGACACCGAGCGCGAAGCGGCTTGAGGCTCGCCGCGCCCGCGGGACGGTTCTGATCTCCGGCGTTGCCAACGAGCGGTAGCGGCAGGCGGAGCACGTCTGCGGCGCGCGACCGCGCGCTGCTGGTCGAGCTCGACTTCGGCGCCGGCGCCGCCGCAGAGAGGCTCTCGGAGCTCAAGGCGCTCGCCTCGTCGGCGGGCGCCGATATCGCCGACGTGGTGACGGCGCGCCGGGCCAGGCCCGATCCGGCGCTCTTCGCGGGGCGCGGAAAGGTCGCCGAGATCGCGACGCGCCGCGCCGGCGCGCGCGCCGATCTCGTCATCTTCGACCACGCGCTGTCCGGCGTGCAGCAGCGCAACCTCGAGCGCGAGCTCGACTGCCGCGTGGTGGATCGGGTGAGCCTCATTCTCGACATCTTCGCCCAGCGGGCGCGCAGCGCCGAAGGCAAGCTGCAGGTGGAGCTCGCGCAGCTCAAGCACCAGTCCACCCGGCTGGTGCGCGGCTGGACGCACCTGGAGCGCCAGAAAGGCGGCATCGGCCTGCGCGGCCCGGGGGAAACCCAGCTCGAGACCGACCGGCGGCTGATCGGGATCCGGGTGAAGCTCCTGAACGACCGGCTCGACAAGCTCGGCCGCCAGCGCGAGACGAGAGCGCGCGCCCGGAGGCGCGCCGAAGTGCGCAACGTCGCGCTCGTCGGCTACACCAACGCCGGCAAGTCGACGCTCTTCAACCGGCTGACCGGCGCGAGCGTCTACGCCGCAGATCAGCTCTTCGCCACGCTCGACACGACGCTGCGGCGCTGGCACCTGCCCGGGGCCGACGCCGTCGTGCTGTCCGACACGGTCGGCTTCATCCGCGACCTGCCGCACGACCTTGTGGCGGCGTTTCGCGCGACGCTCAAGGAGGCGGTCGACGCCGATCTGCTGCTGCACGTCGTCGATGCGTCGCATCCGGATCGCGACGCGCAGGTCGCCGCCGTGGACGCGGTTCTCGCCGAGATCGGCGCCGCGGCCGTCCCGCGCATTCTTCTGCTCAACAAGTGCGATGCGGCGGCCCTCGAGTCCGGCGTCGAACGTGACGAGTATGGTAAAATTCGCGCCGTCCGTTTGAGCGCGCTCACGGGCGCGGGCGTGCCGGAACTGGCCGCAGCGCTTGCCGAGCGGTTCCCGCGCGGCGCAAGGGAGCTTCCGCGCCAGGCGGCGACCGCTTGAACGCTCCCAAGCGGCCGCGAACCTTGTCACCGCCGACCGCCATTCTTCCACCCCGGCCCCCAGGGGCTTCGCTCCATGTCGCTCAACGATCCGCAGTGGGGTAAGCGCGGCCGAAGCGGTCCGCCAGATCTGGACGAGATCTGGCGCAACGTCAACCGCCGGCTGAATGAGCTTTTCGGCCGGCGCCCCCCCGACGAGGGCGAACCCGGCAAGCCGCCCCGTTCCCACTTCCCGCTCGGCGGCCTGGGACTGTTGATCGCGCTGGTCGCCGTCGTGTGGCTCGCGAGCGGCTTCTACATCGTCGACGAAGGCCGGCGCGGCGTGGTGACGCGCTTCGGCCGCTACACCGAGACGACGCTGCCCGGTCCGCGCTGGCACCTGCCCTTCCCCGTCGAGGCAGTCGAGGTCGTCGACTTCTCCAAGATAAAGACCGTCGAGATCCACGGCACGACGCCGGCGAGTCGATCGGCCCGCGGCCTCCTGCTCGTGACCGACGACGAGAACATCACCGACGCGCTGTTCGCCGTGCAGTACCGGCTCAAGGACGCGAAGGATTACGTGTTCGACGCCAAGAGCCCGGACGACGTCCTCGTGCAGGTCGCGTCGACCGCGATCAGCGAGGTCGTCGGCCGCAGCCAGATGGACTTCGTGCTCTACGAGGGGCGAGGCGAGATCGCCAAGAAGACCGAGGAGCTCATGCAGGAGATGCTCGATCGCTACGGCACGGGCATCCAGATCCAGAGCGTTTCGCTGCAGGACGCGCAGCCTCCCGAGCAGGTGCGGCCGGCGTTCGACGACGCGGTCAAGGCGAGCCAGGACCGCGAGCGCCAGAAGAACGAGGGGCAGGCCTACGCCAACGACATCGTGCCGCGCGCGCGCGGCCTCGCCTCGCGGCTGCTGCAGGAGGCGGACGGCTACAACGCGCGCGTCATTCAGGAGGCCGAAGGCAACGCCAGCCGCTTCCGCCAGATCCTCGTCGAGTACAACAAGGCCCCGGCGGTGACGCGCGAGCGGCTCTATCTCGACATGATGCAGTCGGTGCTGGGGAGCACGAGCAAGGTGCTCGTCGACCAGAAGGGCAGCAACAGCCTGCTCTACCTGCCGCTCGATCAGCTCCTGCGACAGTCTCAGGCGGGCAGCGCCGGCACGCCCAGCCCCGAGTCGCCGCACGCGGCGCCTCCGGCCGACGCCGTCACGATGGACCCCACGCGCGCGCGCGAGCTGCCGCGCAGCCGCGACCGCGGAGACAGCCGATGAAATCCGCGCTTCCCGTCGTCGCGCTGGTCGTCGCCGCGCTGCTGGTCCTGTCGCAGTCGATCTACACCGTCGACCAGCGCCAGTACGCGATCAAGTTCCAGCTCGGCGAGTTCATCGATGCCAAGACCGAAGCCGGCCTGTATTTCAAAGTGCCGCTCCTGCAGAACATCAAGGTCTACGACCGGCGCATCCTCACCCTCGACGCCCCGCGTCCGGACCGGATCACCACCTCGGAGAAGAAGCCGCTCAACGTCGACTTCATCGCCTACTGGCGGGTCGTCGACGTGCGCAAGTACTACCAGAGCGTGACCGGCGACGAGGAGCTCGCGAAGCAGCGCCTGGCGCAGACGATCCGCGCCATCCTCGGCCAGGAGATCAACAAGCGCACCATCCACGAGGCGATCTCCTCCGAGCGCGACAAGATCATGGCCACCACACGGCAGCGCGCCGACGCGGACGCCAAGCAGATCGGCGTCGAGATCGTCGACGTGAGGCTGAGGCGCGTGGAGCTGCCCGAGGAAGTGCTGGCGCAGGTCTACCAGCGCATGGAGTCCGAGCGCAAGCGCGTCGCCAACGAGCTGCGCTCGCAGGGCGCCGCGGAGTCGGAGAAGATCCGCGCGGACGCCGATCGCCAGCGCGAGGTGATCCTGGCCGACGCCTACCGGCAGGCGCAGAAGGTCAAGGGCGAGGGCGACGCCAAGTCGGCCGCGATCTACGCCGCTGCCTACGGGCAGAATCCCGAGTTCTATTCCTTCTACCGCAGCCTCGAGACCTACAAGGCGACGTTCAAGAGCAAGAGCGACCTGATGGTGCTCGATCCGAATTCGGAGTTCTTCCGGTACCTGAAGCAGTCCGGCAGCGGCAAGGGCACGACGCCGCCGCGCCCCGCGAAGTAGCGTCCCGGGCGAAGGAGCGAGCCGTGCCGGAAACCTTCCTGGCCGCGTGCGGGCTGGTCCTCGTCCTGGAGGGCGTGCTGCCGCTGCTCGCGCCCGACTCCTGGCGCGAGGCGTTCCGGCGGCTGACGGAGCTCACCGACGGGCAGCTTCGCTTCATCGGGCTCATTTCGATGACGATCGGTGCGGTCATCCTCCTCGCCGTCTATGCGTAAGTGGGTTCTCCCCGAGTACGTCGACGACATCCTGCCCGCTGAGGCGGAGCGGATCGAGTCCCTGCGGCGGCGGCTCCTCGATCATTTCCGGGAGCACCGCTACCGGCTGGTGCAGCCGCCGCTCATCGAGCACCTCGAGTCGCTGCTCACGGGCACTGGTCACGATCTCGAGCTGCAGACCTTCAAGCTCGTCGATCCGCTGTCCGGCCGGCTGCTCGGCGTGCGCGCCGACATTACGCCCCAGGTCGCGCGCATCGACGCCCACCTGCTCAACGAGCCCGGCGTCACCCGCCTGTGCTACGCCGGGAGCGTGCTGCGCACGCTTGCGCGCGGGGTGGCGCAGTCGCGCGAAGTGCTGCAGATCGGCGCCGAGCTCTACGGCGACGCGGACATCGGCGCCGACAAGGAGGTGCTCGGATTGCTGCTCTCGTCGCTCGAGGCGGTGGACGTGCGCGGGCTGCACCTCGATCTCGGCCATGTCGGCGTGTACCGCGCGCTCGCCAACGGCGCGCGCATCGCCGGCAACGACAGCGACACCGAGCTCTTCACGGCGCTCCGGATCAAGGACAGCGCTGCGGTCGCCGAGCTCACCGGCCGCCTCCCGGCGGCGTGGCGCGACGCGTTCCGCATCCTGCCGACGCTGTACGGCCCGGCCGGCGAGGTGCTCGCGGCGGCCCGCACGCGCCTGCCCGACACTCCGTCGATCGCGAGCGCGCTCGCGGCGCTCGAGACGCTCGCCGAGGCGGTTCGCGACCGCGTCGAGGCGCTGCACATCGATCTCGCCGACCTGCGCGGCTACCACTACCAGAACGGCGCGAGCTTCTCGGTATTCACGGGCGGGGAGCCGAACGCCATCGGCCGCGGCGAGCGCTACGACGGCATCGGCAAGGCCTTCGGCCGCGCGCGTCCGGCCACCGGATTCACGCTGGATCTGCGGCAGCTCGCCCGCCTGGGATAGATCATGGGCAGGAACGTCGTCGTCATCGGGACACAGTGGGGCGATGAAGGCAAGGGCAAGGTCGTCGACTGGCTGACCGAGCACGCCCAGGGCGTGGTGCGCTTCCAGGGCGGGCACAACGCGGGTCACACGCTGGTGATCGGCAGCCGGCGAACCGTGCTGCGCCTCATACCCTCCGGCATCCTGCGGCCTTCGGTGCGCGTCTACCTCGGCAACGGCGTCGTCGTATCGCCATCGGCGCTGCTGCAGGAGATCACGGAGCTCGAAGGCGCGGGCATCGAAGTGCGCTCGCGGCTCGCGATCTCGCCGGCCTGTCCGCTCGTGCTGCCGTATCATGTCGCGCTCGACCAGGCGCGCGAGGCGGCGATGGGCGCCGAAAAGATCGGCACGACCGGGCGCGGCATCGGTCCGGCGTACGAAGACAAGATCGCGCGCCGCGCGCTGCGCGTGCAGGACCTCCTCGATGCGGACCGCTTCGCCGCGAAGCTCGCGCGGGTGCTCGAGTTCCACAACTTCGTGCTGACGCAGTACTACAAGTGCGCGCCCGTGCCGCTGCGCGAGACGCTCGACGCCGCGCTCGCCTCGGCGCCCGAGGTCCGGCCGATGGTCGCCGACGTAGCGGCTCTGCTGCAGGCGGCGCGTCGGGCGGGCCAGTCTTTGCTCTTCGAGGGCGCGCAGGGCGCGCTGCTCGACATCGATCACGGGACCTATCCCTACGTGACGTCGTCGAACTGTCTCGCCGGCGCCGCCGCACCGGGCGCGGGCATCGGCCCGGAGATGCTCGACTACGTCCTCGGGATCGTCAAAGCGTATACGACCCGCGTCGGAACGGGGCCGTTTCCGACCGAACTCACCGACGACATCGGTGCGCGGCTCGCGCAGCGCGGCAACGAGTTCGGCTCGGTGACAGGCCGCCCGCGGCGTTGCGGCTGGCTCGACATTCCCGCGCTCGCTCGTTCGCTGCAGTTGAACGGCGTACAGGGCCTGTGCATCACGAAGCTCGACGTGCTCGACGGCCTCGCCTCGATCAGGATCTGCACGGGCTACCGTGTCGCCGGCAAGCCGCTCGCCCTGTTGCCGACCGGCGCAGAGGCCGTGGCCGAGTGCGAGCCCGTCTACGAGGAACTGCCTGGCTGGAGCGAGAATACGTTCGGCGTGAAGAGCTTCGACGCGCTGCCGCCCGCCGCGCGCGCCTATCTCGCCCGCATCGAGACGCTGACCGGCGTCCCGATCGCGATGGTTTCGACCGGACCCGAGCGCGACGAGACCATCCTCGTGCACCACCCCTTCCACTGAAGCGCGGAGCGACCAAGAGCCGACCATGAGCCTGATCGTGAGCTGGGAGCAGTACAACACGCTGGTCGAGCGGCTGGCACTCGCCGTCTACGACTCGGGGTGGAAGTTCAACCAGATCATCTGCATCGCGCGCGGCGGCTTGCGCGTTGGCGACGTGCTCTCGCGGATCTACGAAGTGCCGCTCGCGATCCTCTCCACGCATTCGTACACCGCCGAAGGCGGCACGGTCCGTGGCCAGCTCGTGATCGCCGAGCACATGACGATGACCGCGGCGCGGCTCGGCGAGCGCGTCCTGCTCGTCGACGACATGGTCGACTCGGGGCACACGCTCGAGGCCGTGTTCAAGACGCTGCCGGTGCGCTTTCCCCACATCGTCGACATACGCACGGCGGTCGTCTGGTACAAGGGGCACTCGGTGTTCAAGCCGGACTACTACGTCGACTACCTGGCCGAGAACCCCTGGATCCACCAGCCGTTCGAGGTCTACGACACGCTGCGCCCGGAGAAGCTGAAGGCCCGGCTTGGCTAGGCTCTCGCGCGTCGCTTCGGAGCGAAAGCCCGCGGGCACGCGGGCTTTCCAGTGCGGCGGTCCCGCGCAGAGCCTCCGCGCGCTACCCTCGAGATGGTGCCCAGAAGAGGACTCGAACCTCCACAGTGTTGCCACCGCTAGGACCTGAACCTAGTGCGTCTACCAATTCCGCCATCTGGGCAAGTGATTGATTTTATAAGCGAGCATCACCCTTGTCAAAGAAACCGCCGAGCGAAAAGCTGAAGCGCGGCAGCGCCGGGCGATCGTTGCGCCGCGAAGCTCTCCGAGCGCCGAAGCCGAACGCAGCGCCGCAGCGCCGGTCGCGGCCTGCGCCTGCGGGCGCGCCCGTCGACATCCCTTCGCGCGAGCGCATCGCCGAGGCGCTGGCCCGGCACGGCGTGCCGATGCTCAGCGACGAGCTGGCGGCCGCGCTCGGCATCGAGACGCCCGCAGAGCGCACGGCGTTCCAGGCCCGCGTGGCCGCGATGGAGCGCGACGGTCAGCTCATGACCAATCGCAAGGGCGCACTCTGCGTCGCGGCCAAGCTGGACCTCGTCACCGGAACGGTTCAGGGCCACCCCGACGGATTCGGCTTCCTCGTCCCGGACAGCGGCGGCCCCGACATCTTTCTCGCGCCCGTCGAGATGCGCAAGGCGTTGCACGGCGATCGCGTCACGGTGCGGACGACGGGCGTCGATCGGCGCGGACGCCCCGAGGGCGCGATCGTCGACGTGCTCGCGCACGCGAATCGCGAAGTCGTCGGTCGGCTCTACGAGGACCGGGGCATCTGGTTCCTGGTCGCGGAGAACAAGCGCATCAACCAGGACATCCTCGTGCCGCCCGATCTGAAGGGCGATGCGCAGGCCGGCCAGGTCGTCGTCGCCGAGCTGATCGAGCAGCCGTCGACGCACCGCGAGCCGCTTGCCCGCGTCGTTCGCGTCCTCGGCCGCTATACCGATCCCGGCATGGAGATCGAGATCGCGCTGTCCAAGCACGCACTGCCGCACGAGTTTTCGGCGCAGGCGAAGCGCCAGGCGGCGCGGCTTCCCGCCGAGGTGCGCGCCGCCGACCGCAAGGACCGCCTCGACCTCACCGGGCTGCCGCTGGTGACTATCGACGGCGAGACCGCGAAGGATTTCGACGACGCGGTGTATTGCGAGCGCTCGGGCAAGGGCTTCCGCCTGATCGTCGCGATCGCCGACGTCAGTCACTACGTTCGCGACGGCGACGCGCTCGACCGAGACGCGCGCGAGCGCGGCACGTCGGTGTACTTCCCGAGGCGCGTCATACCGATGCTGCCGGAGGCGCTCTCGAACGAGCTGTGCTCGCTCAAGCCCGCCGTCGACCGGCTCTGCGTGGCCTGCGACATGGCGATCGACGCGCGCGGCAACATCACCGGTTATCGTTTCACCTCGGCGGTGATGCATTCGCGCGCGCGCCTCACGTACACGCAGGTGTGGGGCTGGCTGTCGCAGCCCGAATCGGCTCGCGCGGGCGAAGCGCGGGCGCTGCTGCCGCAGCTCGCCAACCTCCACGCGCTCTACAGGACGCTCGCTGCCGCGCGGGCCGGCCGGGGAGCGATCGACTTCGACAGCGTCGAGCTCGCGCTCGAGTTCGACGCCCGCGGCAAGATCGAGCGCATCGTGCCGCAGGCCCGCAACGACGCGCATCGGGTCATCGAGGAGTGCATGCTCGCGGCGAACGTCTGCGCCGCCTCGTATCTCATCGCCCGCGGACAGCCGGCGCTGTTCAGGGTCCACCAGGGGCCCACGCCGGAGAAGCTCGAAGCGCTGAAGGAGTTCCTGGCCGGCTCCGGGCTCGCCCTCACCGGCGGCGGTGCTCCGACCTCGCGCGACTACGCGAAGCTGCTCGCCCGGATCCGCGGCCGCCCCGATGCCAATCTGCTCGAGACCGTGCTGCTGCGCTCGCTGCAGCAGGCGGTGTACGCGCCCGACAACGTCGGTCACTTCGGCCTCGGCTACGACGCGTACACGCACTTCACCTCGCCGATCCGGCGCTACCCCGACCTGCTGATCCACCGTGCGATCAAGGCCTGCCTCGCGGGTGCGCGCTACCAGCCGTCGGGCGCCTCCTGGGCCGAGCTCGGCGTGCACTGTTCGCTCACCGAGCGCCGGGCCGACGAGGCGACGCGCGACGTCGAGAGCTGGCTCAAGTGCTACTTCATGCAGGATCGCGTCGGAGAGACCTTCGACGGGACGATCAGCGGCGTCACGCACTTCGGCCTGTTCGTGACGCTCGACGGGCTCAACATCGACGGCCTCGTGCACGTGACCGAGCTCGGGCCCGACTATTTCCACTTCGACGCGATCCGCCACGCGCTGGTCGGCGAGCGGACGCACGCGTCGTGGCGCCTCGCGGACCGCATCCGGATCAAGGTCGCGCGGGTCGATCTCGAGCAGACCAAGATCGATTTCGTGCTCGCCGCCGACGACGGCGCGCAGCCCCCGGGCGGGCGAGCCGCGCGCAAGCGCTGAAGCGATGGCCGCCGTCGGCGATCCGGCACGGGCCGACCTGGTCGTCCAGGGCGAGGACATAGACACGCCGGCGCTCAAGGCCCTCGCGCGGCTCGCCGGAGCGCGGGACATCGTCGCGCTGACGCGAGCGGCGACGCAGGCGTTCCGGCTCTCCGGAAGCGAACGCCGCGACGCCGTCGCGGGATTCTGCCTGGAAGCCGGCTTCGATTTCGCGTTCGTGCCGCGCGACCGCCGCCTCGAGCGCGTGCGGCTCGTCGCGTTCGACATGGACTCGACCCTGATAACGATCGAGTGCATCGACGAGATCGCGGACATGCAGGGAATCAAGGCGGCAGTCGCCGAAGTGACGGCGAGCGCGATGCGCGGCGAGATCGACTTCCGGCAGAGCCTGCAGCGGCGGGTGGCGCTGCTCGCGGGCCTGCCGATCGGGGCTCTGCAGCGCGTCTACGACGAGCGCCTCGCGCTTTCGCCGGGGGCGGAACGGATGGTCGCCGGATTCAGGCAGGCCGGCGCGAGGACGTTGCTCGTCTCGGGCGGTTTCAGCTTCTTCACCGAGCGCCTCAAGTCGCGCCTGGGCATCGACTATGCGCTCGCCGGAGCGCTCGAGACGGCGGACGGGCGGCTCACCGGCCGCGTGAGCGGCGAGATCGTCGACGGCGCTGCCAAGGCCGCGGCCTTCGCCCCGCTTCGCGAGGAACTGCGCGGCGGCGACGGCCTCGCGCTCGCGATCGGCGACGGCGCCAACGACCTGCCGATGCTGCGTCTCGCCGACGTGAGCGTCGCGTATCACGCCAAGCCCGTCGTCCGGGCGGAGGCAACGCACGCGATCGATCACTCGGGGCTGGACGCGATCCTGAACCTCTTCGCCTGACGCAGGAGACTACCAGTAACGCGGAAACACGCGCACGAAGGCCGCGATGTTCCACAGAGCGAGCGCCGCGATGACGAGCCAGCTTCCCGCCGTCCCCCAGAATCTGCCGGTCGAGCCCTTCGAAGTCCGCGACAGGGCGACGGCGTGCGCGATGCGGGCGGCGAGAAACGCACCCCCGCACAGGTGCAGGAAGCCGCGGCCCGCGCCGTCGATTTCCGCGACGAGCAGCAGCACCAGCATCGGCAGGACCCATTCGACCGCGTTGCCGTGCACGCGAATGGCGCGCGCCAACGCAGGATCGCTGCCGTGCCCGATGCCGACGTTGAGCTTCGAGCGCAGCAGCGAGACGCGCGCCGCCAGGAACACCAGGAGCAGACCGAGCAGGCCCGCGTAGAGCGCGCTGACCGGCGCGATCACCGTCTAAGCGCTCTCAGGCGTCATCGTCGAAGTCCCCCTCGTCGATCCAGGCCATCTGGATGGCTTCCAGCACCTTCTCGCCGCAGCGCTGCGGATCGTCGGAGAAGCCGGCGAGCTCGAGCACCCAGCGACGCAGGTCGGTGAAGAGCACCCGCGACGGGTCGATGCCCGGGTGGGCCTCGGCCAGCGCGATCGCGATCTCGCGACTGTCCGTCCACTTCACGGGCGCGGCTCCTCGTGCCTGCTCCTGGGAGCGCTCACTTGCCCTCCTTGGCGTAGTTTATCGTGTACTTCGGGATCTCGATCACGAGCCTCGCGTCGCCGACCTTTGCCTGGCAGGACAGGCGTGACTGCGGCGTCAGCCCCCACGCGCGGTCGAGCAGGTCGTCCTCGTCCTCGGAGGACGGCGACAGGGAATCGACGCCCTCGCGAACGATCACGTGGCAGGTCGTGCAGGCGCAGGACTTCTCGCAGGCATGCTCGATGGCGATGTCGTGGTCGAGGAGGTTGTCGCAGATCGACTCGCCCGGAACGGCCTCGAAGGTCTTGCCTTCCGGGCAAAGCTCGGCATGCGGCAGAACGACCATCTCCGGCATGGCAGCGGCAACTCAGTCCTGTGCCAGGCTGTCGACCCGGCGCCCGGTCAGCGCGCGCGCGACGCTGCGGTTCATGCGCCGGGCGGCGAAGGGCTCGGTCGCGCGGTTGAGCGCCGAGACGCCTTCCGAGAGGGCTCTGCGGTCGGCAGACGCCGCGAGGGCACGCACGCGGGCGAGCGCCGCATCGATGCCGGAGCGCTCGTCCGCCTCGAGGAGGTCGGCATCGGTGCGCAGCGCGCTCTCCGTCGCCGCCGCCAGCAGCTCGGCTTCCAAGCGCGCTTCGGCGAGGGCCCGCAGCTCCATGTCGTCGTCGGCATGTGCGTGCGACTCCTCGAGCATGCGCGCGATCTCCGCGTCGGTGAGCCCGTAGGAGGGCTTGACCGTGATCGCCGCCTCGACGCCTGTCGCCTGCTCGCGCGCCGACACCGAGAGCAGCCCGTCGGCGTCGACCTGGAACTGCACGCGAATGCGCGCCGCGCCGGCGACCATCGGCGGAATGCCGTGCAGCTCGAAGCGAGCGAGCGAGCGGCAGTCGGAGACCTTCTCGCGCTCGCCCTGCACGACGTGGATCGCCATCGCCGACTGGCCGTCCTTGAAAGTGGTGAACTCCTGCGCTCGCGCCACGGGAATCGTCGAGTTGCGCGGGATGATCTTCTCGGTGAGGCCGCCCATGGTCTCCAGGCCGAGCGAAAGCGGGATGACGTCGAGCAGGAGCCAGTCCTCGCCTTCGGCGCGGTTGCCGACCAGCACGTTCGCCTGAATCGCCGCGCCCAGCGCGACGACCTGGTCCGGATCGAGGTTGTTGAGCGGCGGAGCGCCGAAGAACCCAGCCACGGCCCTCTGGATCTGCGGCATGCGCGTCGCGCCGCCGACCATCACCACGCCGTCGACATCCTCCGGGCTGAGCTTGGCGTCGCGCAGCGCCTTGCGCACCGGGCCGAGCGTCTTGCCGACGAGGGTCTCCGTGATGGCGGCGAACTCGGTCGCCGTGAGCGTCAAGTCGAGACGCTCGGAAGTCGACAGCGTCGCTACGAAGGGCGTCGACGCATGCGCGGTCAGGTTCTCCTTCGCCTCGCGCGCCTTGAGCATCAGCAGCCGGGTGTCGGCAGGCGACGCGGGGCCGACGCGTCCGCGCTCCAGGGCCCAGCAGTAGATGCGATGGTCGAAGTCATCGCCACCGAGGGCCGTGTCGCCCGCGGTGGCGAGCACCTCGAACACGCCGCGCGAAAGCTTGAGGATCGACAGGTCGAACGTGCCGCCGCCCAGGTCGTAGACCGCGTAGATCCCTTCCGCCGCGTTGTCGAGGCCGTAGGCGATCGCCGCGGCGGTCGGCTCGTTCAGCAGCCTGAGCACGTTGAGCCCGGCGAGGCGCGCCGCGTCCTTGGTCGCCTGGCGCTGCGCGTCGTCGAAGTATGCAGGTACGGTCACGACCGCTCCGTCGAGCATGCCGCCGAGGTTCGCTTCCGCGCGCAGCCGCAGCACGCGCAGGATCTCCGCGGACACCTCGACCGGCGTCCGCAGACCCGAGCGGGTACTGAGCTGGACCATGCCCGGAGCGTCGCTGAAGCGATAGGGAAACCGCCGCGCGTCGGCGAGGTCGGACAGCCCCCGCCCCATCAGGCGCTTGACCGAGACGATCGTGTTCTGGGGGTCGGCGACGAGCGAGTCCACGGCCGGGTAACCGACGCTGACCTCGCGCTCGCCATAGTGGACGATCGACGGAAGCAGCGGACGGCCCTCGGCATCGGGCAGCACGACCGGGATGCCGTGACGCACGGTTGCGACCAGCGAGTTCGTGGTGCCGAGGTCGATGCCGACCGCACGCCGCGCGGCGCGCGGCGCCGGGCGGGCATCGGCCTCGGAGATCTGCAACAGCGCCATCAGCCTTCGACCTCGGCGAGCGCCGCCTCGATATCGTCGCCTACCTTGGCGAGGAACTTGAGCTCGCGCACCGCGTCGCGCGCCTCGTCCCAGGCTTCCCGCTCGAGGCGGTTGGCGAGCGTCGATTCGAGCGCGTGCGCATCGTTGCGCACTTCGCGCAGCAGCTCGTCGAGGCGCGCCGGATCGCGCCGATCCTGCGCATCGGCAACCGATTCTCGCCGCTCCAGCTCATGCTCCAGGAACGCCGGCGCCAGGGCGGTGTTCGTCTCGGACAGCGCATCGATGCCGCGCAGCGACAGCAGGTATTGCGCCCTCCCGACGGGGTCCCTGAGGGCCCGGTACGCCTCGTTCACGCGCGCGGAGGATTGCAGCGCCAGGCGGCGCTGCGCCTCTTCTCCGGTGGCGAAGCGGTCGGGATGGATCTTGTGCTGCAGGGCGCGGTACGACCGGTCGAGCTGCTCCGGATCGAAGCGATAGCGGCGCGGCAGGCCGAACAGCGCGAAGTAGTCTTGCGAGAAGTCGATCAGACGTTGAAGCTTTCGCCGCAGCCGCACTGATCGCGGACGTTGGGGTTGTTGAACTTGAAACCCTCGTTCAGCCCCTCCTTCGCGAAGTCGAGCTCGGTGCCGTCGAGATAGGGCATGCTCTTGGGATCGACGAGCACCACGATGCCGCGCGTGTCGAAGCGGTGGTCCTCGGGCCGGATCTCGTCGGCGTACTCGAGCTTGTAGGCGAGCCCGGAGCAGCCGCTGGTGCGCACGCCCAGGCGAAGACCCACGCCCTTGCCACGCTTGGCGAGCGAGCCCGCGACGTGCTTCGCCGCGCTTTCGGTCAGCGTGATCGCCATCGCGTTCGTCACTCGGCCGCCGGCGCGGAGGCTGTCTCCTGCGCCGGCGCCGCCGTCGACGCCTGAGCGGCCGGGTGCTTCTTGCGGTAGTCGGCCACGGCCGCCTTGATCGCGTCTTCGGCGAGGATCGAGCAGTGGATCTTGACCGGCGGCAGCGCCAGCTCCTGCGCGATCTGCGTGTTCTTGATCGCAACCGCCTGATCGAGCGTCTTGCCCTTTACCCATTCGGTCACGAGCGACGACGACGCGATGGCCGAGCCGCAGCCGTAGGTCTTGAACTTGGCGTCCTCGATCGTGCCGTCCGCGCCGACCTTGATCTGCAGCTTCATCACGTCGCCGCACGCGGGCGCGCCGACCATGCCGGTGCCCACCCCGTCGTCGTCCCTGGCGAACGAGCCGACGTTGCGCGGATTTTCGTAGTGATCGAGAACTTTATCGCTGTATGCCATGATTTACTCCGTTCCTTTCTGCCTTGGTCCGAATTGACCGGCGGCCTGCCGCCGTGTCGAGTTCGGATAGTTATTGCGTCAACACCGTCGACGCAATAACCGCTAGTGCGCGGCCCATTGGACCGAGTTGAGATCGATGCCCTCCTGGTGCATCTCCCACAGCGGCGACAGTTCCCGCAGCTTGGCGATCTTGCGCTTGACCAGGTCGATGGTGTAATCGATCTCTTCCTCGGTCGTGAATCGGCCGACCGTGAACCGTATCGAGCTGTGCGCGAGCTCGTCGCTGCGGCCGAGGGCGCGCAGAACGTACGAGGGCTCGAGCGAAGCGGAAGTGCACGCCGACCCGGAAGACACGGCGACATCCTTGATCGCCATGATCAGGCTCTCGCCCTCGACGAAGTTGAAGCTCACGTTCAGGTTGTGCGGGATGCGCCGCTCCAGGTCGCCGTTGACGTAGACCTCCTCGATCTCCGAGAGCCCCTTGAGGAGCCGGTCGCGGAGCATGCGGATGCGCTCGTTGTCGCCGGCCATTTCCAGCCGCGCGAGACGGAACGCCTCGCCCATGCCGACGATCTGGTGCGTAGGCAGCGTTCCCGATCGCATGCCGCGCTCGTGCCCGCCGCCGTGCATCTGAGCCTCGATCCGAACCCGCGGCTTGCGGCGCACGAACAGCGCGCCGATGCCCTTCGGGCCATAGGTCTTGTGCGCGGAGAAGCTCATGAGGTCGACCTTCAGCGTCGAGAGGTCGATCGGCAGCTTGCCGGTCGCCTGCGCGCTGTCGACGTGGAAGATGATGCCGCGCGCGCGGCACAGCTCGCCGATCGCCGGGATGTCCTGCACGACGCCGATCTCGTTGTTGACGTACATCACCGACACGACGATCGTGTCCTTGCGCAGCGCCGCCTCGAGCTGCTTCGGGTCAACGAGGCCATCAGGCCGCACGTCGAGGTACGTCACCTCGAAGCCTTCGCGCTCCAGCTCGCGCATCGTATCGAGCGTCGCCTTGTGCTCGGTGCGGACGGTGACCAGGTGCTTGCCCTTCTCCTTGTAGAAGTGCGCGGCGCCCTTGAGCGCGAGGTTGATCGCCTCGGTCGCGCCCGAGGTCCAGACGAGCTCCTTCGGATCGCAATTCACGAGGCGCGCGACCTCCGCCCGAGCCTCCTCGACGGCGCCCTCGGTCTCCCAGCCGAAAGCGTGCGAGCGCGACGCCGGGTTGCCGAAATGCTCGGTCAGGTAGGGAATCATCTTGGCTGCGACGCGGGGGTCGACCGGCGTCGTCGCGGAATAATCGAGGTAGATCGGCTTGCGCATCGTCTTTGCCGTCCGTAGTCAGGAAAGCGCCGCCGCCGGCTCGGGCTTCTTGCCCGCCGCCCGCTGGTCCTGCAGCACCGTGACATCTTTCTTGTCCTGCTGCCTGACGAGCTGCTCGAGCGTCACCGAGCTCAGGAAGCTGAAGATGTGCACATTGAGGCTCGCCCAGAGTTCGTGCGTCATGCAGCGCCGGTCATCCCGGCAGTTCTCCTTGCCTCCGCACTGCGTCGCATCGATCGGCTCGTCGACCGCCGTGATGATGTCGGCCACCGAGACGGCCTGGGCCGGCCGGGCGAGGTTGTAGCCCCCGCCGGGGCCGCGAACGCTGTCGACGAGCCCCGCGCGCCGCAGCTTCCCGAAGAGCTGCTCCAGATACGACAGCGAGATCTTCTGCCGCTCGGCAACGCCGGCCAGGGTCACCGGCCCGTCTCCGTTGTGCATGGCCACGTCGATCATCGCCGTCACCGCGAAACGCCCTTTGGTGGTCAGTCGCATACCCTCTGCCCTTGTCCGCCGCGCCGGCCACGCCGCGCGACTGTCAGTATTCTACAATTCCCGACGAATTTAGTCAACTAAAGGCCTGCGGAGTTACCCAAGCATCTTGTTGATCCGCTCGGGGTCGAAGCGCTCGGCCGTCGCCTTCGCGTCGCCGCAATCGAAGCCGCCCTGCTGGAGAAGCTCGAGCACCTTCTGGAGCCGCTCGTCGATGGCACCCGCGTGATCCAGCAGCGCATGCACCGCCTGCACGATAGGGTCGTTCATGTCGGCGCTGATCGCATAGGCCGAAAAGCCCATCTTGGACGCCTGCCGCTCCCGGCGCCGCCCGTCCTCTCCGGTCACGATGCGCGCCGGAATGCCCACCGCGGTCGCGCCGGCAGGAACGTCGCGGACGACGACCGCATTGGACCCGACCTTGGCGTCGTCGCCCACCAGGATCGGCCCGAGGATCTTGGCGCCGGCCCCGACGACGACATTGCGGCCGAGCGTCGGATGGCGCTTCTCCTTCTTGCGCCACGACGTGCCGCCAAGGGTGACACCATGGTAGAGCGTGCAGTCGTCGCCGATCTCGGCGGTCTCGCCGATGACGACGCCCATGCCGTGGTCGATGAAGACCCTGCGGCCGATGGTCGCGCCAGGATGGATCTCGATCCCGGTCGTCCAGCGGCTCCAGTGCGACAGCCACCGGGCGAGCCAGCGCAGGCCGTGTCGCCAGAGCGGGTTCGCAAGCCAGCGATGCCAGGTCAGCGCATGCAGGCCGGGATAGCAGGTCAGGATTTCCCAGGTGCTGCGGGCAGCAGGGTCGCGGTCGAAGACAACCGCGATGTCCTCACGGAGGCGGCTGAACATGGGGGCATTCTCTCATAACCGAGCGAATTACTCAACTATTTGACCGTGAGGGAAATGCTCCGGAAACTCAGCCCAGGAGCACCGCGGCGACCACGAGTCCCGCGACCACGAAGGCAAAAAATACGAGGTACACCACGGCGACCACGAATCCGCGCGCCAGCACCCCCGACCAGCGGCCGCCGTACACCGCCTTCATCGACCAGAGCAGGTAGGCGCACATCCAGAGCACGAGCGCGACCCGTACGGCTCGAACGGGCACGACCACGAGCAGGATGCTCGCCAGAAATACGAAGGCATGGCTGTGCGCGCCGAAGACGAGGTGCGCGGCGTAGCGGCGCGGGCGCAGCGGATAGCGCCGCGCGCGCCCGACGTAAAGCAGCTTGAGCAGCAGCGCGAACAGCGGCAGCAGGACGAACGCGGCGTAGGGCCCGTAGCGCAGCATCCCGGCGAAGATCTGCTCGCCGCGCTCCGCCCGCGAGAGCTTGTTGAACTGCTGGATGCGCCGACGCACCGGATCGAACCACGACCCTAAGTCGGTGCCGAGATCGAAATTCAAATCGGGGCCGATGTCGAAGCCTTCCTGCTTGCCCGCGTCGGCGATCTCGTGGCCGACATCGCTTCGATCGCTGTCGAAGAGCTCGCCCTTCATGACCGTAACGGGCTCGCCTCCCAGGCGGAGGAGCGCGAAAAGCGCGATCGACAGGACGAGGAACAGGCGCGCCGGCCGGATGTAGCGGCGGCGGCGGCCGGCAAAGTACTCGCGGCTCAGAAAGCCCGGACGGAGGAGCAGCGGAAAGAGCGTGCGCCACATTCGTCCGTCGAGCGCGACGTAGCGGCCGGCGGCGTCGCGCAGCATCGCGCGCACGGTCGGCAGTGCGAGGCTGGTCTCCTGTCCGCAGTGCGAGCAATAGGCCGCGCCAGGAGCGGCGCCGGCACCGCAGTTGCGGCAGGCATGCGTCGCGTCCGCGGGCGCGGCCGCGCCGGACAGCGGCGCGAGCTCAGCCATCCCGCGGCGCGGCGAGGCGCGCGACGAGCTGATCGATGCGGGCCAGGACGCCGCGCAGGATGTCGACTTCGGCCTTCTCGAGACGCGTGCGCGCGAACAGCCGTCGCAGCCGCGGCAGGAGCCGCTTCGGCTGGTGCTGATTGAGGAATCGCATCGCCACGAGCGTGCGCTCGGCATGGGCGTACAGCGCCTCGATTTCCTCGAGCGTCGCCGGCTCGAACGCCGGTGCCGTCCAGACGGAGCCTCCCTCGGCGGCGACGAAAAGCTCGTAGGCCGCGACCTGGACCGCCGCCGCGAGATTGAGCGACGACTGCCCCGGAACGCCGGGGATCGTCGCGATGAGCTGGCAGCGCGCGAGCTCCTCGTTGCTCAACCCCGACATTTCTCCGCCGAAGACGAGCGCAGCTTCGCCGTCACGGCCATGGCGCACGGCTTCCACTGCGGCTTCGCGAGCCGATCGCACTGTGCCCGCGAACTCGCGCGGCCGCGCGGTGAAGCCGATGGCGAGCGTCGCACCGACGAGCGCCTCCTCCAGCGAGTCGACGACGGTCGCCGCTTCGAGGAGCGCCGTGGCGCCCGCCGCGCGCGCCTGCGCCTCGGGATGAGGAAACGCTCGCGGCGCGACCAGCACCAGCCGCGGCAGCCCCATTGCCCGCATCGCGCGCGCGCACGCGCCGACGTTGCCCGGATGACTCGGCGCGCAGAGCACGACGCGAATGCGCTGCAGGGACTCCGGCGCGAGGTAAGCGCCAGGAATGCGCGTAGAATGCGCGGCTTGCCCCGGCCGGACCAGCGCGCCTTTCGCGCGCGCACCGGCTGCTAACGGATTTCGGCGATCATGCATCCGATGCTCACGACCGCGGTCAAGGCCGCACGCCGCGCCGGCGCGATCATCAATCGAGGCGCGCGCGACCTCGATCTGCTGACCGTGACCGCCAAGGGTCCCAAGGATTTCGTCAGCGAAGTCGATCGGGCGGCCGAAGCCGCGATCGTCGAGACCTTGCACGCGACGTATCCCGACCACGCGATTCTAGCAGAGGAAGGAACCGGCAAAGGCGCCAACGCCGCCGCGGAAAACGTCTGGATCATCGATCCGCTCGACGGCACGACCAACTTTCTGCACGGCTTTCCGCAGTACTGCGTTTCGATCGCGCTCCAGCACCGGGGAAAGGTCACGCAGGCTGTCGTGTACGACCCCGTGCGCAACGATCTCTTCACGGCGACGCGTGGTCGCGGCGCCTTCCTCAACGACCGGCGCATCCGCGTATCGAAGCGCCAGCATCTGAAGGACAGCCTGATCGGCACCGGTTTCCCGTATCGAAGCGAGCAGCATCTCGAGGTGTACATGCGCATGCTGCGCACCATGACCATCGAGGCGGCCGGGATCCGCCGCCCGGGCGCCGCCGCGCTCGACCTCGCCTACGTGGCGGCCGGCTGCTACGACGGCTTCTGGGAGATGGGCCTCAATCCCTGGGACGTCGCCGCCGGAAGCCTACTCATCGTCGAGGCGGGCGGCCTGGTGGGCGATTTCGCCGGCGAAGGCGGTTATCTTCACGGCGGACAGATCATCGCGGCAAACCCGCGGATTCTTGCTCAAATGGTGAAGTTGCTATCGCCTTACAGAGCGGTGGCTGACAGTCTTCTTGCTGCACAAGCAGGAGCCTAGCGCAGCCCCTCGCAGGCGGCGCCGATGGCAGCTTTAGTTGTAGCTTTCAAAGCTAAAAACAGCCGATTCGCGGTTTTCGGCCCGCATTCCCGCTGACAATTCCATTGTCATTGTGTAGCATTGGCCGCCTCGACGCCCTGCGGGAAGGCGACGCGCGGAGCGTCCGGCAATCGGGGGTCACCATGCTGCAACGATCGCTCTCTGGGCTGGCGCTGGTTCTTCTGCTCGCGCTCTGCGGTGAGGCCGCCGCACAGAACGTCGGCCAGATCCGTCTCATGCTTCATCCCAGTGCCGCGGCCGCTGGAACGCTTCCGCCCGCCGCCCTGGCGGAGCTGCAGGCGCTGGCGGGCGTGCCGCTCAGCCTTTCCGGCACGACGCGCACGGGCGCCCTCGAATTCTCGCTCGACCAGCCGCTGTCGAGCAGCGATGCCGGCGCCCTGCTGCGCCGGCTGCGCGAGGATCGCAGCGTGCTGTGGGCAGAATCGGTCGGGCCCGCGCCGCTCGCTGCGAAGGACCTTGCGCCGAGCGCGTTCCAGGGAAGCAAGCTCATGGTCCGCTTGGCCGGGGATCCGACGCCGGATTGGAACGTGCTGCTGCCGAGGTTCGGCGACCTGATCGGCTTGCCGCTCACCGTCGATCGCCAGATCGGCAACGTGTGGGTGCTCTCGCTCCTGGAAAGCGTCCCCGAAGACCTCCTCGTGGAAATGGCCGGGCAGCTTCAGCTCGACAGCGCGGTCCAGTACGCGGATCCCGCGCGACACGCCTTTCCGCGGCGCGTGCCCAACGATCCGCTCTACAGCCAGCAGTGGGCGCTGAGCGATCCCGTAGGCGGACTCAACGCACCCGCCGCGTGGGACCTTCAGACCGGGAGCTCGGGGGTCACCGTCGCGGTGATCGATACCGGCATCACGGCGCATCCCGATCTCGTCGGGCGCATTCTGCCCGGCTACGATTTCATCACCGACGCCGGCATGGCGAACGACGGCAACGGCCGCGATCCCGACCCCAGCGACCCTGGCGACGGCACGCGCGACAACCAGTGCGGCGACGGCATTCCCGGCGAGCCGAGCTTCTTCCACGGCACCTTCGTGAGCGGCCTCATCGCCGCCGACACGAACAACGGCGTCGGCATCGCGGGACTCGACTGGAACGCGAAGATCCTGCCCGTGCGTGTGCTCGGCGTGTGCGGCGGGACCTTCGACGACATCCTCGACGGCCTGATGTGGGCCGTGGGTCAGCCCGTCGCCGGCGTTCCGCCGAATCCGAACCCGGCGCGCGTGATCAACCTGAGCCTCGGCGGAGTCGGCCCGTGCCCGCAGTCGTTCCAGGACGCCATCAACATCGCGCTCGCGCAGGGCGCGGTCGTCGTCGCGGCGGCCGGCAACGACAGCGAGGACGCGATGAATTCCGCGCCGGCGAACTGCAGCGGGGTCATCACCGTCGGTGCGTCGACGCGCGGCGGCGACATCACCCAGTATTCGAACTTCGGCCCGCGCGTCAATCTGTCCGCGCCGGGGGGCGACGGCGAGATCGCCGACTGGATCCTGTCGACCGGCAACGACGGCACGGCGGGACCGGGCAACCCCGACTACGAGTTCGCCGTCGGTACGAGCTTCTCCGCGCCCTACGTCTCGGGAACCGCTTCGCTGATGATCGCGCGCAACGCGAATCTCACGCCGGGCCGGATCCAGGACATCATCACGGGGACGGCGCGCGCCTTCGCGGCGGGCACCGCCTGCGGCGTGAGCGCGCAGTGCGGAGCCGGCCTTCTCGACACCAGCCTCGCGCTGCAGAGCACGCTGCCCGGCGAAAGCGTCGCGCCTCCGGGCACGGTGCCGGTGATCGAGTACTATCGGAGCGACAAGGATCACTACTTCATGTCGGCGAACGCTGCCGAGGTCGCTTTCGTCGACTCCGCCCTGGGCAGCATCTTCCAGCGGACGGGCGAGCTGTTCTATGCCTGGCCCGACCCGTCGCTCGCGCCGCCGGGCGCCGTTCCCGTATGCCGGTTCTACGCGGCCTCGCCGTTGATCGATTCGCACTACTACACCGCGAGCCCGAGCGAGTGCCAGTTCATCCTCACTCACTATCCCGGCATCTGGACCCTAGAGCTTCCAGCCGCGTTCTGGGTGCTGCCTCCGGACGTGACGGGCGCGTGCCCGTCGGGGACGCTGCCGGTCTATCGCTTCTTCGACAACCGCCAGGACGCGAACCAGCGGCATACGATCGACCTGTCGGTGCGCCGCGAGATGCTCAATCGCGCGTGGGTGCCGCAAGGCACGCCGCCGAACGATGTGATCTTCTGCACGCCGATCTGATCCGCTCGCGGTCCATCGCTCGCGACTGCGCGCGATGAGCGTGGCGCGCATCCGCCGCTCTCGTGACGCGAAGCCGCCCTACTCGCGCTCGATCCAGCCGTTGACGGTGAAGCGCGAGTCGCGGAACTGGCGCGACGGCACCTGGACGGGCATCACCTCGTGCATGACGGCCGCCTGGAAGAAGACGATCGTGTTGTGCCGCGGCTCGATGACCTGGTAGGAGTCGGTCGCGGCGAGCTTGCCGTTGCGGACCACGTCGTCGTAGATGCGCAGCTCGCCCCCTGTGAAGGCTTTCGGCGGGCGATTGAAGTAGTAGACGTAGGTGTATTGCCGCTTGTGAGTCTCGTTCGCGGCGGCGTCGGTGTGGACCTTGAAGTAGTTGCCGTCGCCGCTCGCGGTCACCTGGCAGTCGATCGCTCCGACCGCGAACCGCCCCATCCGCAGCTGCGGCATGACCTCGGGCATGAGCGCGGTGATCTTCTTCACGAACAGCTGCTTCAGAGGCTCCGGCGCGTTGATCACCAGCGCCTGCCGGTAGTTCTCCTTGTGGTCGCTGATCGGCGCGGGAATGAAGCTCGCTTCGGCCGAGAACACGAGGTCCATCAGCCACGCGATCTCCGAACCGCTGAGGAACGACTCGATCTCCACGACCGGATGGCGCACGACGTCGCCGTGACCCTGCGAGGCGCTCGCGGCCGCGGCCGCAGCCACCGCGACCGAAGGCATTGGCGCGGCGAGGGCCGCTCCGGCCTGGGCATCGCTTTGAATCAGGACCGCCGGATCGGTGATCACCGCGACGAGTTGCACCGCCGCGAATGCGAGCGAGGCTCGGCCGCCTTCCATGGGGATCTGGAACACGGCTGGCCGCGGCGCGGGCACTTCGCCGTCGAGCCTGGCGACCGCGGCGAGAAGCTGCGCGAGCAGGGGATTCTCCGGCGCGACGGTCAGCCCGATCGACTGGCCGCCGGCGAGGAGCAGCTTGACCTTGATCTCGCGCGCGTTGGGTTGCTGGACGGTGAGTTTCATTTCGGGATGTGATCGGGCCGGGTCCCGGCCCTGGCACCGAATGACCGACGCGGCTTCGGTGGGAATTCTCTTACAGCCTCGTTCGGCGGTAAACGCCCTGCGCGAAGCCGACGGCTCTCCCCGCGCCGGGACAGGCAGGCCGTCGCCCGATTAACAGCGCTTCCGACATCCATTACGATGCGTCGCTGATCCGCAGAGGCCGCGCCTTGGAAATTCGCAGATCCGCGCTGATCCCGCTGTCGGCGGCAAGCGCCTTCGACCTGATCGAGGCGGCCGAGCGCTACCCCGAGTTCCTTCCCTGGTGCGCAGCAGCGGTCATTCTCGAACGCGACAACGACATCGTGGCCGCGCGTCTCACCGTCGCGTATCGCGGGCTGCGCTTCGATCTCACCACGCGCAACGCCAAGCGGCGGCCGGAGTGGCTGGCGGTGCGGCTCGTGCAGGGGCCGTTCCGGCGCTTCGAGGGCGAGTGGCACATCAAGCCGCTCGCGGCCGAGGCCTGCAAGATCGAGCTGGCGATGCTCTATGAGTTCGACAGCGCGCTTTTCGGCAAGCTGGCCGCCGGCGTCTTCGACGGCATCGCCGACACGCTTGTCGACGCGTTCGCGCGCCGCGCGGAGGACATGCAGCCGCCCGCGCGGCCCGGCTAGTGCTTGGCGGTATCGAAGTGGTAGCTGGCGAGGAGGTAGAAGATGTTGCTGGTGTAGTTGGTGAAGGCGAGGTAGCCGTTCAGGTAGCTCTGGGAGGTGTTGTTGGTCACTCCGGGGGAGGGCAG
>DATJVX010000032.1:0-24435 GCA_035501595.1 Casimicrobiaceae bacterium
CGCAAGCAGCAGTAGGCGCTCGTCAGAAGGAGACGGTCATGGGACTCATGGACATGTTGAATCAGGCCCTCGGCGGCCAGCAGCAGGGCACGCAGTTCAACCAGGTCGCGCAGAATGCACCGAGCGACGTGCTGGCCAAAGGGCTCGCCGCCGCGTTCAACTCCGACCAGACGCCGGACATCGGCGCCATGGTCTCGCAGCTCTTCGGACAGTCGAATGGCACGCAGCAGGCTGGGATGCTCAATCAGCTCCTCGGCACGCTCGGTCCCGGGGTAATGGCGGGACTGGGCGGCGGCGCGCTCGCCGGCATCCTGAAGCCGGGCCAGACGCAGATCACGCCGAGCCAGGCCTCGAAGCTCACGCCGCAGCAGGTGCAGGAGGTCGTGAATCACGCCGACGACATTCACCCCGGCGGCGTCGCCGATCAGCTCGGCGCGTTCTACGCGCAGCATCGCGGGCTCATCAACACGCTCGGCGGCGTGGCGGCGACGGTGGCGATGATGAAGATGAAGGATCACATATCGCAGGGATGATTCGCAGTTGTAAGGACGAACCTGCGCCACGAGGAGGAGCTCGGGGCCGCGTTCGCCTTGGTTGCACGGAGGAGAATATGGATCCGAAAACGCCATCTGCCGAAGATCCTGCACGTCGCCAGATAGAGCGCCGGGCCGTCGAAGCCGTCATCTGGGGCACGTCGGCGGTCAACACCGACCTGATGCTTCAGAAAATGCTGACCAAGACGACGGGGAAGGTGAATCAGACCGTCTATTGGGGTCGTCCGCTCGACGGGCACAACCAGGCGCTCACGCCCAACCCCGACGCCATCTACTTCAGGGCGTTCTTCAATACCAGAGACGTCGGCCCGATCGTGATCGAGGTCCCGCCGGCAGACGACAACGGCTCGCTCAACGGCAACATCGTTCCGTCTGGCGAGGACGTGGGGCTGCTGGGGATCGACAAGAGCGCGGGCGGCAGATTCGTCGTCCTGCCTCTGGGCTACAAGCAGCCGCGAAGCCATTGCCGTCCTTGTCGCGGATCGCGACAGGAGACCGGAGCGTGAAGTACCCCATGCCAGTGAAGCTAGCCGCTGTCTCCGCTGTTGTGCTCGCGCTGTGCGGCTGCAGCGGAATGGGTGTCATGGGCTCATCGCCCCCGAACCTGTACAACCAGCTCGGGGGGATGGATTCGATCAACAAGCTGGCGAGCGGCTTCGTGAGCTCGTCGAAGTCGGATCCGAGGTCGCGGGCATCATGGGCGACGTGAACGCGTCCAACGCCAGCTCGAGGGTGGCCGACCAGCTGTGCGTGGCGCTCGGCGGCGGCTGCGCCGCGCCCTACAGCGATTCGCAGCTCCAGGCCGCGGCGGACCGTCTGAGCCCGGACCAGAAGTCGGCCATCTCGGACAACTTCACCTCGTCGCTCAACTCGGTCACGAGCAATCCGTTGCTCAGGAATTCCGTGAGCAAGGCGCTGGGGTCGAAGATGGGTGGAATCCTCGGTGCGGTACGTTAGAAGCACAGGTCATGGCGTCCGGAAACGCTGCGGAGACGAGACCGCTCGCCCTTAGATGTCCGAACGACAACCGGAGCGATCCGACATGAGGAAGAAATCCGCCAGCGCAGCCGCGCCCGCACTGCAATCCGCTCGGGAGCCACCCAACGCCAACGCCGTCCCGGTCACCATCGACAACTACATCCGCGCCGAGTCCGACAGGAGCCTCGCCGGATCTGTGAAGCTGGGAGGCTTCGGCAAGTTCGCGCATCTTCGCGAACCCACGCCCCTCGACAAGCAGTTGGTCATTCGCCCGAACCGGGACACACTCTACTCCGTCGCCGTGTTCGACCTCGATGCCGGACCGGTCACGATCACGCTGCCTCCCGCCGACAAGCGCTTCATGTCGCTGCAGGTGATCAGCGAGGACCACTACGTGCCCGGCGTCTGGTACGGCGCGGGCGCGCACACGCTCACGCGCGGCAACGTTGGCACCCGCTACGTGCAGGTCGCGGTCCGCACCTTCGTCGATCCCGACGACCCCAGGGACGTTGCGCAGGTCTGCGCGCTGCAGGACGCGATCAAGGTGAACCAGAAAAGTCCCGGCAAGTTCGAGGTCCCGAACTGGGACGAGGCGAGCCTCATGAAGCTGCGCGAGGCGCTGCTCGTCCTCACCTCGACTATCTCCGACTCCCACGGCATGTTCGGCGCCAAGTCCGACGTCGACCCCGTGCGTCACCTTCTCGGCACGGCCTACGGCTGGGGCGGCAATCCTCAGAAGGAAGCACTCTACCTGACGGTCAACCCAGCCAGGAACGACGGCAAAACCATCTACAGGCTCAACGTGAAGGACGTTCCGGTCGACGGCTTCTGGTCGATCAGCGTCTACAACGCCAAAGGATTTTTCGAGGCCAACCGGTACAACGCGTATTCGCTCAACGACGTGACGGCGAAGAAGGACGCGGACGGGTCGGTGAGCGTTCAGTTCGGAGGCTGCGACGGCAAGGTTCCTAACTGCCTGCCCATCATGCCTGGCTGGAACTACCTCGTGCGGCTGTACCGTCCCCATCCGGAGATTCTCAAGGGCAAGTGGAAGTTTCCGGAGGCGCGTCCCGCGATATGACGTCGCCGAAGGCAAAGCGAACGACGAACGAAGGAAAACCGAGCGCGGGATGCGCTAGAATGGATTGCCATGGGAATCTCCTGGTCGGGTGTCTTGGTGCGGATCCTCTTCGCGAACGCGCTCGTGCTGCTGACTTTCAATCCCAGCGGCTGGTCGTTCTACCACTGGGCGAGCGCGCCTCCGCCGGGGATGACGCCGGAGAAGGCGCTCGCGGGCATCGCGCTCCTTATCGGCTGGATCATCTGCCTGCGCACCGCGTTCGTCGCCTTCGGCTGGCTCGGCGTGATCCTGTGCGCGGCGTTCCTGGGCACGTTCGTGTGGGTGCTCTTCGACCTGCACATCCTGCAGTCGATGGACTCGACGGTCATGGTCTGGATCTCGCTCGTCATCCTCGGCGTGATTCTCGGCATCGGGCTTTCGTGGTCGCTGATCCGCGCCAAGACCACCGGCCAGATCGAAACGCAGTAGCTTCGCGGGCGGCGGAAACCTCCGGCCTCGACGGCGCTCGCGTCGCGCGGCGTGCCGGACGGCTCGGCCGCGCGCTGCCTTGATGAACCTCCGCTGCCTTGATGGACCCCGAGAAGGGATGGTCAGATGAAGGAGCCTTTCGATGCTTCCCAGGCTCTTTAGCGAATTCCTCGGCACGTTCTGGCTGGTCCTTGGCGGCTGCGGCAGCGCGGTACTGGCGGCCGCATTCCCCAATCTCGGGATCGGCTTCGTCGGCGTGTCGCTGGCGTTCGGGTTGACCGTGCTGACCGGCGCCTACACGTTCGGGCCGATCTCGGGCGGTCACTTCAATCCTGCGGTGACGTTCGGGTTGTGGGCCGGAGGACGGTTTCCCGCGCGCGACATCCCGGGCTACGTCATCGCGCAGGTGATCGGCGCCATCGTCGCGGCCGGAGTGCTGTACCTGATCGCGAGCGGCAGGGCCGGGTTCGACCTCTCCGGCGGATTCGCGGCCAATGGCTACGGCGAGCACTCGCCCGGCGGCTATGCGCTTGGCGCGGCGCTGATCGACGAGGTCGTGATGACGTTCATGTTCGTGACCGTGATCCTGGGCACGACGCACCACCGGTCGCCGGTCGGATTCGCCGGCATCGCGATCGGGCTCGCGCTCACGCTGATCCACCTGATCAGCATTCCCGTCACCAACACCTCGGTCAACCCGGCACGCAGCACGGGTCCGGCGATCTTCGTCGGCGGCTGGGCGCTCGCGCAGCTCTGGGCGTTCTGGGTCGCGCCGATCGTCGGTGCGATCGCCGCGGGCTGGGTGTTCCGCGGTCTTCTCGAAGCGGGAGACGAGCCCGACATCGCGGGACGCCGATGAGTCAGGCCGCCGTCAACCAGCGGGCCACGCTCCCGCCACTGGTGCCTGCGTTTGAACCTCGGGCATAATGGGCGCCTTCGGCGGCGGCCAGCGAGAGATCGCACGACGCGATCGGCAGAAGGGGGTTTGACATGAATTTCCGCGGCACTTCGTCCTCGACATCGCTTCTCGCTCGCACGGTCTCCTATCTGGTGATGGCGGCGCTGGCCATGCCGGTGTCGGTCATCGCGCAGCAGCCTCCGCCGCAGCAAGCGCCCGCACAGGGCGCAGCGCCGGCGACTCCGAGCCAGAACTTCAAGCAGGAAGAGCTCGACCAGATGCTGGCGCCGATCGCGCTCTATCCCGACGCGCTGGTCACCCAGGTGTTGATGGCGTCGACTTACCCGCTCGACATCGTCGAGGCGGACCGCTGGGTCCAGCAGAACAAGAGCCTCAAGGGCGACGCGTTGCGAAGCGCGCTCCAGCAGCAGAAGTGGGACGAGAGCGTCAAGTCGTTGTGCGAATTTCCCGACGTTCTCGATCGGATGAACAAGGACATCGCCTGGACGCAGAAGCTCGGCGACGCGTTCCTCGGCCAGCAGAAGCAGGTGCTCGATACGATCCAGAGCTTGCGCCAGCGGGCGCAGTCGGCGGGCAACCTGAAGACCAACGAATACCAGAAGGTCGACACGCAGACGCAGGAAGGCAAGCAGGTCATCGTGATCGAGCCTGCGAAGCCGGACGTCGTTTATGTCCCGACTTACCAGCCGACCGTGGTGTACGGCGCATGGCCCTATCCCGCGTACCCGCCGTACTATCCGCCGTACTGGGCGCCGCTCGGCGGCGCGTTCGTCGCCGGCTTCGCGTGGGGCGTGGGGATCGCCGCCGCCGGCGCGCTCTGGGGAGGGTGCAACTGGGGCCGCGGCGACGTCAACATCAACGTCAACAAGTACAACAACTTCAACAAGACCAACATCTCGAACGGCAACTGGAAGCACAACGCGGATCGCCGCGGCGGCGTGCCGTATCGCGACAACGGCTCGCGCCAGCAGTACGGCAATCGCGATCGCCAGGCTGCGCAGGCGCGCAACGATTTCCGGGGCCGCGACCAGGGCCTGGGCGGCCAAGGATTGAATGACCGCGCCGGACGCCAGGAAGCCGCCAACCGCGGCGTCGGGCAGGGCGCCAATCGCGATGTCGGCCGCCAGGGTGGCGGCGGCGCAGGAAGCCGCGACTTCGGAGGAGGCGCGGGCGGAGCCAATCGCGCCGGCGCAGGCGGAGGGAACTTCGGCGGTGGCGCCGGAGCGAGCAACCGCGGAGGGGGATTCAACAGTGGCGGTGGTGGCGCGCAGACACGGGACTTCTCCAGCCGCGGCAACTCGAGCATGGGCAACCGCAGCGTCGGCGGCGGGGGCGGTGGCGCGCGCGCCGGCGGGGGCGGGGCGCGTGGTGGTGGCGGCGGCCGTGGTGGCGGCGGCAGGCGCTAAGCAGAGAGGATGACACCATGAACATCAAACTCGATCGACTCATGAACCATCGTTCCTTGCGCTCCGCGCTCGTCGTTGCGTTCGTCGCCGCAGCAGCGCTCGTCGCAGTCCATCCGGGCACGACCAACGCCGCGGCTCAGAAGAGCTTCGAGACGGCCGACGCAGCGTTTCAAGCGCTCGCCGACGCGGCCAAGACCTACGACAGCAAGACGCTGGCCGCGTTGCTTGGGCCCAGCGGAACCTCGGTGGTCAATTCCGGCGACGCGGTTGCGGACAAGGCGAATGCGGCGCGCTTCGCCGCCGACTACGCGGAGAAGCACAACGTCGTTACCGAAGGCACGAAAGCCACGCTCGTCGTCGGCAAGGACGACTGGCCGCTGCCGATTCCCGCGGTCAAGGGCGCGAACGGTTGGACGCTCGACGCCAAGGCCGGCGCCCGGGAGATCCTCGCCCGGCGGATCGGCCAGAACGAGCTCGAGGCGATCCAGGTCGTCCGCGCGGTCGTGGACGCCCAGCACGACTACTCGGACCAGGATCACGACGCCAACGGCCTGCGCGACTACGCGGCGAAGTTCATCAGCACCAAGGGCAAGAAGGACGGTCTGTACTGGCCGACCAAGGAAGGCGAGGCGTCGAGTCCGCTGGGGCCGCTGATCGGCGAGGCGACCGCGGAGGGCTACAAGAGCGGGGCCGCGCCCTATCACGGCTACTACTACCGGATGCTGACGGCGCAGGGCAAGGACGCACCGGGCGGGGTGCGCAACTACATGGTCCACGGCCATCTGCTGGGCGGCTTTGCGGTCGTCGCCTACCCGGCGACCTACGGCAATTCCGGGATCATGACCTTCATCGTCAACCAGGACGGCACGGTCTACCAGAAGGATCTCGGCGAGAAGACTGCCGCCGCGGCCAAGGCGATCAAGGCCTACAACCCCGACAAGAGCTGGACGGCCGTCAAATAAAAAACGGGCGAAAGCGCCGCGCTTCGCCCGTCGGTTGCTTGCTCGGGGAGTTAGCTGCAGGCCTTGCCGTGGGAGGCGCGTGCACCCGAGGCCTTGGCTTGCGCCTCGGTCATGTATTCGCCTTCCTTGGTCTTGCCGTACCACTCGTCGCCGTTGCAGTGGTAGACCTTGGATGAGGTGTTGACCCACACCTTCCCGGCCCCGCCGCCGGGCGCGGCTTCGCTGCGCATGCCTTCCGATCCCTTCTTGGACGATGCCGTCATCGTCGACTTGGGCGCGGCGGCGGCCGGCGCGGCCGCCGGTGCGGCGGCGGGCGCGGGCGCAGCGGCCTCGGCCTTCTTCTCCTTCTTGGAGGGCTTTTCGCTCTTCGACTCGGACTTCTGGTCGGTGGCGTACCACTCCTTGACGCCGCCGTGGCCCCTGCAGGCGCCCTTCTTGGATGCCGATTCGGTGTAGCTGCCGTCCTTGCATTCACCGGTCGACCCGGCGGGCGCCGCAGCGAAGCTCGCCGACGCAAGGACGAGGCCGGCGACCAGCGCAAGCGGCGTAACGAACGAGACTGCCTTCATGTGACACCTCCGGTCAAAAAGCTTCAATATAGCCTATTGTAAGCTTTCACTGCACCTCGCGATCCGCGGGAATACGTCCCTTGCGTATCGCAGCCACCAGCCTGGCGTGGTCGCGCTCGTTCTGGTGGGCGTATTCAACCGCGAACGAGGAGAGCGCGTCCTCGAACGCCGACCCCTTGCCCATATAGGCCGAGAGCAGGACCGGATCGCCGGAGCGGGCGTGCGCCCGGGCGAGCACCCAGCCGCAGACCTTCGCGTACCGGCACAAGTTGACCGGCTTCATGAGCTCGGTGACCGGCTTGATCTTGACGTCGGAGAGCTGCCTTATGTACATGTGGCGCCCGTCGTCCCAGGTCGCCCAGCCCAGGAAGACGTCGCTCGCGGCCTGCATGATGCGCTGGCCGACAACGACGCGCTGGCCGCGGTGCTTCCATGCGCTCCGGCCCGCATAGGGCTCGAGCACCGACATACGCGCCTCCTTGAACTGCAGGAACAGCGGCTCGCCGTTGCCGGAGACGAGCAGCGCTATGCCGCACTCCGTTCCGACGCTGCCGACGCCGACGACCTTGATCGCGACGTCGACGATCCGGTAGCGGTCGAGCAGCACCCGCCGCGACGGGTCGAGCGTGGCGCGATACTCTTCGAAGGAGCGCTCGACCCTGCGACGATAGCGCTCGTGGGTGCGCAGATCGTCGATGTGATAGACGCGCGGCGGCGCATCGGTGATGCGGGGCGAGTCTCCCTCCTCGTGCGTGAGCCGGTGCAGCTCGTGGTGCTCGTCGTGCGCCTCGATCGACTCGAGCGCCTTGCGGCTCGCGAACCGGCGCAGGTCGCGGTCGGTCCTCGTTGCCACCAGCGCCTCGAGGTCGACCGCCGCGTACCACGACCCGAGGACGGAGGCCTGCGCGTACTCGAGCATCTGCTCGCGGTAGCGCCGCGCGGCCCACCACGCCGCCTCGCGGCAGTCGGTCCCGCCGAAACGGTTGGCCTGACCTGCGATCACGAAGCTCGCGACCAGGCGCTTGACGTCCCACTCCCAGGGAGCGATCGCGGTCTCGTCGAAATCGTTGATGTCGAAGACGAGCTTGCGCTCCGGCGTGGCGAAGCCGCCGAAGTTGAGCAGGTGGCAGTCGCCGCAGGCCTGGACCCGGACGCCGGTCGCCGGCGTCCGGGCGAGGTCTCCGGCCATGATCGCCGCCGCGCCGCGATAGAACGTGAACGGCGAGACCATCATCCGCGCGTAACGCAGCGGCAGCAGACTCTGCAAGCGCCCCTTGTTCGATGCGACCAGGACGCCGACCGGATCGGGGCGTCCGGATCGCGGCCGCCACCGCGCGTGCCCCTTGCGCGGGCAGCGGCGACGCAGCGCTGCGCCGAACGCTGCGCGCTCCGGGACGGGACGCGGCTGGACCTGCGGCGGATAGGGCGGTGCCTGAAGTTCGCGGGAACGTCTCGCCATCGCTGCCGCCCCGGCCCTGTGAAGTGGGTGTGGCACTGCCCCGATCAAGTTGTACTATACTGGAAAACCCTGCGTTACGCTGTCGCGCTCGAGGCGAGTCGTCGGGCTCGACCAGGCGATGACGATCGGGTCACGAACTTGGTGCAGAGGGGAGGACCGGGTGGCGCCAAGGTCCCTTCAATCGCAGCACAGTCCTTAAGAAGGGGAACCTCCATGAACGCGAATCTCTTGTCGCTGGCTCAGAACGCGCTGGGCGGCGATTTCTCCAAGCTGGCGGGCCAATTCCTGGGCGAGACACCCGCATCGACGCAGGGGGCGGTCAACGCACTCCTGCCTGCCATCCTCGGGCGGGTCGCCCAGCAGGGGGCCACCCCGGATGGCGCGTCGAACCTGATGTCGCTCATCAGCGGCGCCAACCTCGACACCAGCGCCCTCGCCAACGTAGGCAGCCTGTTCAGCGGCGCGGGCGCGGGAGCGAACGATCTCCTCAAGGCGGGCACGAGCCGACTCGTGCCGGCGCTCTTCGGCGACAAGAGCGGCGCGTTGGTCAACGCGCTCTCCTCCGCCAGCGGCATCCGCACCTCGTCGGCCACGAACCTGATCGCGATCGCCGTGCCGCTCGTGCTGACCATGCTGAAGAAGCTGATCGGCGATCGCGGGCTGAACGCGAACTCGCTGTCGTCGCTGCTCGCGAGCCAGGGCCCGAACCTGCAGGGCGCGCTGGACAGCCGGATCACAAGTGCCCTCGGCTTCGGCAGCGTCGGCGCCTTCCTGGGCGGGCTGGGCGGCGCGGGCGACGCCGCGCTCGACAGCGCCCGGCGCGCGGGTGCTGCGGTCGGCGGGGCCGCCGACGCGGCGGTCGGGACCGCGAGGCGCGCCGGCGCCGCCGTGGCGAGCGGCGCGGCGGCAGCGGGCAGCGCGGCGATGGCTGCCGGCAGCGCGGCGGTCGCCGACGCGCGCTGGACCGGCGCCCGGCTGCTTCCCTGGTTGATCGCCGCCGCGGTGCTCTTCCTGCTCTGGCTCTTCCTCTGGCCGAGGGCGCAGGCGCCCGCACCGACGCAGCCTGTAGCATCGCAGGCGCCGGTGTCGATGGCTGCGGCGCCCGCCTTCTCGGGCTTCCCGGCGAAGGTGTATTTCGACACCGGCTCGGCGTCGGTGGGTGCGGACGGCAGCAAGGTGATCGAAGCCGCCGCCAGCGCCATCAAGAGCGACAACGCGAAGGTCGTCGTCACCGGCTATACCGACCGCACCGGCGACACGGCCAAGAATGAAGAGCTCGCGAAGAATCGTGCGATGGCAGTTCGCGATGCGCTCAAGGCCGCCGGCATCTCGGAGGCCAATATCGAGATGAAGCCTCCGCTGTTCGTCGAGGGTGGCGCGACGAGCGCCAGCGCCGAGGCACGCCGGGTCGAGATCAACAAGATGTGACGGCGGCCGGCCGCCCGGGGGGCATTCGCGGCGGCCTCGCGGCCGCCGCGACGCAGGGAGAACGCTCATGGCCAGGCAGGACAGCTTCACCTCCGACGAATGGACGCTGGTGCGTCTCGCCCCGGCGCTCGTCTCGAGCGGCGTGTCGGCCGCGGACCCGTCCGGGATCTTCTCGACGCTCAAGGAGGCCGGCGCGGGGGCGGCCGGCATCGCGGAGGCGCTCGAGGCGAACAGCGGGCTCGAGCTCTTCTCGTCGCTGGCGGCAGATCACGGCCTGCCGGGCATGCCGGACCCGAGAACGATGCTCGGCGAGGGCACGCGCGAGCAGCAGATGCAGAACTTCAAGGGCGCCGTCCTCGAGCGGGTGAAATCCGCGGTCGACATCGTGGCGAAGAAGGCTTCGCCCGCGGAAGCCGACGCCTACCGGAACATGATCATGGGCGTCGCCCGCAAGTCCGCGGAGGCGTCGAGCGAGGGTGGCTTCCTGGGGTTCGGGGGCGTGCGCGTCAGCAGCGCCGAACAGGCCTTCCTGGCCGAGGTGCAGAAGGCGGCCGGTGCCGGCTGACCGTGGCGGTCTGCACCAAGGTGATCTGCACCAAGGTGCAATAGGCGCCCGGCCCGCGGTAGGCAATGCTTGCGGTCCATACCCGGGAGGAGCCGTGCGCGCACTCGTAGTGGTGGGCTTCCTGGCCACGCTTGGCTTCGCGAGCGCCGGCCAGGGGCAGGCCGCGCCCGCCGAAGAGGGGTCCAAGCCGCGGCAGCTCGCCATCGTCAACAAGCCCTGGACGGGCGACTTCGACAGGATGCTGGAGCGGCGCGTGATTCGCGTCTTCGCGCCATACTCGCGCTCGCTCTACTTCAACGACAAGGGGCGCGAACGCGGGCTGGCCGTCGAGCTGGTGCGCGACTGGGAGCGCTACCTCAACATCAAGTACGGCAAGACCCTGGGCAAGCGGCCGCTCACCATTTACATCGCACCCGCGACCCGCGACAAGCTGCTGCCCTACCTGAACGAGGGCCTCGCCGATGTCTCGATCGGCAACCTGACGGTCACCGACGAGCGGCTCAAGGAAGTCGACTTCGTTCCCGGCGACGAGGGCCGGCGATCGATCAGCGAGCTGGTCGTGACCGGGCCGAAGTCGCCGGAGCTCAGGACGCTCGACGACCTCTCCGGCAAGACGGTGCATGTGCGCAAGGCGTCGAGCTACTACGAGAGCCTGACGGCGCTCAACGAGCGGTTCGCGAAGGACGGCAAGAAGGACGTGAAACTCGTGCTCGTTCCCGACTCGCTCGAGGACGAGGACATGATGGAGATGCTCGACGCGGGTCTGATCGAGCTGATGGTGGTCGACGACTGGAAGGCGCACATGTGGTCGCTGGTGCTGCCGAAGATCAAGGTGCGCAGCGATCTCGTCCTCCGCGCCGACGCCAAGACAGGGTGGGCGATCCGCAAGGACAGTCCCAAGCTGCACGCGGAGATCGACGACTTCTTCCGCAACTGGGCGCTGAAGCAGGGTGTCGCCGACTACCGCATGAACAGCTACATGAAGCGGGTCAAGGAGCTCAAGGATCCGACCGCGAGCGCGGACTACAAGCGCTTCCAGCAGACGCTCGCGCTGTTCCAGAAGTACGGCAAGAAATACGACTTCGACCCGCTGATGCTGGCCGCGCAGGGCTACCAGGAGTCCCAGCTCAACCAGAGCGCGAAGAGCGCGGTCGGCGCGATCGGCGTGATGCAGCTCATGCCCGCGACCGGCCAGCAGATGAAAGTCGGCGACATCCACGTCACCGAGTCCAACATCCATGCCGGCGCGAAGTACATGGATCAGCTCATGACCCAGTACTTCCCCGACGCGCACTTCAGCGAAGGGAACCGGCCGCTGTTCGCTTTCGCGAGCTACAACTGCGGACCCGGCAACGTCGCCAAGGCGCGCAGGGAGGCCGAGAAGCGCGGTCTCGACCCCGACAAGTGGTTCAACAATGTCGAGATCGTCATCGCCAAGCAGGTGGGCACCGAGACGACGACGTACGTGCGGAACATCTACAAGTACTACGTCGCGTACCGCTTGACCCTGGACGCGCAAGCCGAGGCCGCCAAGGCCCGGCAGCAGGTCGCTCCGACCAAGGGTTGAGCGAGCGGCAGGCGGTCCCTCGATCGGACCGGGTGGAGAGCAGGGCGGCGGGCGGCATGTGAAGCGGTCGCGGGTGGCGGTGAGGCAGTCGCTTTCGGCGAAGTTCAACGAACTCCAGAGGAGGAACGATGAACATACTGGCTTTGATCATCCAGCTGATCAGCGGCGCAATCGGCGGCAACATCGCGGGCGGGCTCTTGAAGAACCTGAGCCTCGGGCCTCTCGGGAACTCCATCGCCGGCATTGTCGGCGGCGGGATCGGCGGGCAGTGCCTGAACGCGCTCGTTCCCGCGCTCGGCAGCGCCGTGGCGGGCGGCGGGATGGATCTCGGCTCGATCATCGGCCAGGTGGCCGGCGGCGGCGTCGGCGGCGTGATCGTCATGATCATCGTCGGCCTGATCAAGCAGGCCATGGGCGGATCGAAGGCCTGAGCGCATCGTTCTGCGGCGGCATCGCGAGCCGCGGTGCACTGTTCGGAAGCTGCGCGGCGCTTCGCCTGCGAGGCGCCCCGCAGCGGCAGTCATTCATCGCAGGCGACGGCAGGATCGATCTTCGAAGACGAGGTGAGTCATGGGCATGCTCAGTTTCATCAAGGAGGCCGGAGAAAAGCTCTTCGGCAAGGGACAGGCGCAGACGACGATGGCCGCGGCTCAGGCCGATCCGTCGTCAGCCGACAAGCAGAAGGCCGCCAACGACGCCGCGGCCGACGCGATCCAGGGCTACATCGAGCAGCAGGGGCTCAGGGCGACGGGCCTCACCGTCACTTTCGACGGCTCCACCGCGACGGTGTACGGCGTCGCCGACAACCAGGCGACCCGGGAGAAGATCGTCCTGTGCTGCGGCAACGTCCAGGGCGTGGCATCGGTGAACGACCAGATGACCGTCGACCAGAGCGAGCCGGAGGCGCAGTACTACACCGTGGTCAAGGGCGACAACCTGTCGAAGATCTCCAAGCAGTTCTACGGCGATCCTAACAAGTACGCGAAGATCTTCGAAGCGAACAAGCCCATGCTGAAGAGCCCGGACCTGATCTATCCGGGACAGATGCTGCGCATACCGCCGCAGTGACGGCTGCAACCAGGGAGACGCGATGAAACGAATCTCGAGAGCATGGGTAGGGGTCGCGGCCGCGGCATTGGTCGGCTGCGCGACACAGATGGGGCCGGGCTCGGGCTGGACGACGCTGCTCGACGGCCCGAAGGGCTACACGGAGAACTGGATGGTCATCGGCCCCGCGAACTGGCGGCTCGTCGACGGCATCGCGCAGGCCGACACCGGAGAGAAGGGCAAGAGCGGCTACCTCATGACCAAGCAGGCCTACGGCGATTTCGTGCTCCACGCGGAATTCTGGGTGAGCGACGACGCCAATTCCGGCATCTACCTGCGCTGTCCCGACCTGAACAACATCACCGACATGAACTGCACCGAGGCCAACATCTTCGACCAGCGGCCGGACCCGACCTACGGCACCGGGGCGATCACGCACCTCTCGCCGATCAAGGATGGCCCGAAGGCCGGCGGCAAGTGGAACAGCTTCGACATCACCGCGCAGGGCTCGCGCATCACGGTCGTGATGAACGGCGTGAAGACCGGCGAGACCGAGAAGGCGCACGCGCTGCGGGGCAACATCGGCCTGCAGTGGGCGCAGGGCGTCGTGAAGTTCAGGAAGGTCGAGATCAAGCCGCTGTAGCGGCCTGCGGCACTCAGCGATTCGCGGCGACAGGCGGCGCGAAGCGGATGCGCTCCGGGTAGGAGAGCACCTCAGGCAGCGCGCCTTCGCCGAGCGACTCCTGCAGCGCCTGCCACCAGCCGGCGTCGAGCAGGTCGGCGTGCTGCGCGACGAACGCCTCCCGCACGCGGGGATCGGTGAGGAGGAAGGTCGCGAATTCCTCCGGGAACACGTCCTGCGGTCCGACGGGGTACCACACCTCGCCCGAGGTGTCGTCGTAGCCGGGGGGCGGCGCCGGGATGCGGCGGAAGCGGCAGTCGGTGACGTACTCGATCTCGTCGTAGTCGTAGAACACCACGCGTCCGAAGCGCGTGACACCGAAGTTCTTGAACAGCAGGTCGCCCGGGAAGACATTGACGGTGGCGATCTGCCGCAGCGCGTCGCCGTAGTCGCGGATGGCGCGCTCGCGCTGCTCCCGCGTCGCCTTCTCGAGGAACAGGTTGAGCGGCGTCA
The DNA here is from genome assembly GCA_035501595.1 of Casimicrobiaceae bacterium. Lineage (GTDB taxonomy): Bacteria > Pseudomonadota > Gammaproteobacteria > Burkholderiales > Casimicrobiaceae > PALSA-1003. The sequence goes on from DATJVX010000032.1 coordinate 14,139, forward strand.
TGCGCCGCTCGATGTAGAGGTGCCTGACGATGATCACATCGTCGTCCTCCTCGACCAGCGACGGCGCGGCGGCCCGGAGCTCCTCGAGCAGCTCCGGCGAGCAGCGCGTCTTCGGGAACGCCACGTCGGAGTACTCCAGCGTGTCGGCCATCCGCCCGACCCGGTCGTGGTGCTTCACGAGGAAGTACTTCTCCTTCACCTTCTCGCGCGTCGTGTCCTTCGACGGGGCGATCTCGTCGCGGATCACCTTGAACACGTAGGGGAAGCTCGGCAGCGTGAACACCGCCATCACCAGTCCCTTGATGCCGGGTGCGGGAACGAACTGGTCGGTCGAGTGTTTGAGGTGGTGCAGGAAGTCGCGGAAGAACAGCGTCTTGCCCTGCTTCTGCAGGCCGACCATCGTGTACAGCTCGGCTTCCGTGCGCACCGGGACCATGGCGTGCAGGAACTTCACGTAGGCCGACGGCACCTCCATGTCGACGAGGAAATAGGCCCGGTTCGCCGAGAAGAGCAGCGCGATGTCGTCGGGATCGGTAAGTAGCGCGTCGAAGTACAGCCGGCCGTCCGCATCGTGCTTGATCGGCACGACGAAGGGGTAGACGTGGAAACCGTTGACGATCCTGCCGACGATGTACGCGGTGCGGTTGCGGAAGAACAACGACGAGAGCACCTGCAGCTGGTGGTTCGCCTCGAGCCGGAACGGACGCGGGAACCGGGCGCGAAACGCGGCCAGGAGGTTGCGTATGTCGCGCCGGAAATCGGCGAAGCGCGCGTCGAGGCGGAAGTCGAGCACGATATCCATTACCGCGCGCCGCAGCCCGTGCTGTCGCGGATAGTATGACCGGTACGACGGCGGATCGGCGTCGATGTGCTCGGTCGACGCCGCGGGCCGGACGAACAGGCACCGGTTGTGGAAGTAGGTCCGGTGCAGGATCTTGCACGAGACCGAATTGAAGAAGGTCTCCGCGCACTCCGGCTGCTTGTGATCGATCAGCAGCCCGATGTAGTCGCGCTTGACCTGCTCCCAGCGCGCTTCGTCGATGCGGTCGCAGCCGAACTCGCGCTCGAGCCGCGCGACCGTCTCGGCCACGCGCCGGTCGTAGAAGTCGATCCGGTCTTGCGAGGTATGGGCGATCGCGAGCCAGTTGCGGGATTCGAACTGGCCCTTCGCGGCGCGAGCGCAGTCGCGGAACAGCGCGTAGTGGCGGTTGAATCCTTCCAGCGTGGCGCGCGCGATCGCGGCGGGGTCGCGGGCGGCCGATCCGACCGGATGCGGGCGGGACGATGCTGAGACGAGCGGAGTCGGCGCGGCCATGGGCACGGAAATCGCTTACGAGTGTACTCGACCGTCCGCCCGGGCGCGACTGCGCGTGACGCTGGCGCCGGGCGAGGGTAGAGTGACGCGATGAATCGCGTCCCGAACAGGGCTCGCAGGCCGGCACGGCTCCTCGCCGTCGCAGCGCTGCTCGCCCAGCTTCCGGCGCTGCCCGCGGTGCTCGCCGCGGAGGGGACGCAGATCTTCAAGTGCACGGACGCGTCGGGCAACGTCACGTATCAGAACGAGGCCTGTCCGAAGGCATCCAAGGCAGGTCGCGTCGACGTTTTCGACAATCGCTGGAGCGCCAACAAGGAAGAGCGCGAAGCGGAGTGGCGCCGGAACGCGGCCGAGCATCGACTGGTCACGGGCATGCCGGCGCGCTGGGTGCGCGAGGCGCTGGGCGAGCCGGCCGAGATTCGCGACACGCCGACGGCGGGCGCCGCGCAACTGTGGCTGTACAGCCTGCCCGATCGGAGCGTTCAGGTCGGCATGCTCGACGATCAGGTGCTGTGGTTCCGCGAGACGCCGGCGCCGTCGACGCGCGCCGCGCCAAGCGCAGAAAAATCTGCGGCCGCGCCGCCCGCGCGTCCGCAACCGCCGCAGATCGTGCGCAGCTCGCCCCCGGTCGATCGTCCCGCCAACCTGCCCGTCACCCGCCTCGCACCGAGTGCCGCGGACCGCGTAGCGAGCGACGCGCCGCGCGTCGCGCCGGTCATGGACCGTGCGGCGAGCGACGTGTCGGGATTGGCCGCCGCGGCGCCGGCAGCGCCGCCGCCCGCCGGCGCTCCGGCCGCGACGACCGCGCCGCAGGCCGCGCAGCTTGCTCAGGCGGCACCGAGTGCGGCCGCGGCGGCGCAGGGGGCGCAACTCGCTCAGGCGGCACCGGGCGCGACCGCGGAGGCCGCGAAGCCTGCCGCGCGTACGGTCGCGCGCGGCCAGGATTGCAAGCAGGCGCTGGCGGACCTCGGACCGCCGAGCCGGCAGCGCGAAGTCCCGGCCATCGACACTTCGAGCGACCCGGCGACGGAGTACTTCTACGAATCCGCAAGCGAGGCGGGCCGGCTGCGCATCGTCTGCTCGAACGGCAAGGTCGAGGGCGTCGACCGGAGCGTCGCGCGGTAGACGATCCTCCGCGTCGAGCCGGCCGGAGCCGGCTTGAAGCTACTGCTTGTCCGCCTCCATCTTCTCCTTGATGTCGGCGGTGTATTTGTTGTACTCGTCGATCGCCTTGTTGCCGGCGTCGGCGATTTCCTTCACCCACTGCTTGCTGTCCTCGACGTATTTCTTGACGCACTCGGCATACGTCTTGTAGTCGCGGTTGAAGGCCTCGATGGCGCGGTTGTAGGCATCGCCCTTGAGCTGCGTCAAGTTCTCCTTGCTGGGATATTTCGGGCCGACGCAGGTGTACGGCGGGACCGTGAACGTCTGGCCGGACGCGGCGGGCGCGGGCGTCGGCGCAGCCGCCGGGGTCTGCGCGAACGCGGGAACGGCGAGCAGTGTCAGCGCAGCCAGTGTCGCGAGCGGGTGACGCTGAATCATGGTTCGACCTCGGAAGGCGGTAGAAAACGCCATTCTATCAGCGCTGTACCGGCCGCCGCGACAGCGGCGGCACTAGGCCCGGGAGCGCAGCAGCGCGGCGACCGCAGCGATCCCGATCGAGACCAGGTCGCCGACGAGGTGCGGGTGGCTGTCGTCCGGCGGCGGACGCATCAGCAGTGCGGTCGCGAGCTGATCGACGTCGATCGAGGACTGGCGCTGCTGCACGCTCGTAAGCGTGCTCACCGTTTTCGCCACCGCCTCGGGATCGAGAATGGAGATCGGCGACCCGCAGTAGCGGCACGCGGTATCGCGCTCGAGGTCCAGCGGCGCCCCGCAGTTCGAGCACTGGATCGTCTTCACCTTCGCCTTGAGATCGGCGAGCTCCGCGCCCGTGATGGGCCGGACAAAGTTCTTCTCGAGCAGGAACTGGAAGAACGGCGACAGGTGCCCGTGCCCGAACTCGCAACGGAAGTAGGTGAAGCGCGTCGTGTGCTGCAGATCGTGCGTGAGCCCGAGGCGGGCTTCGCAGCGCGGGCAAGCGAGCAACGCCGGAAGCGGGCTGCGCGCGGCCGGCTGCCGCTCGCTCAGGGTCTTGAACACCTGCAGGACGGCGCCGGGCGTGAGCTGCTGGCTCTCGAGGGTGTCGAACCAGATCACCTGGCAGGGAAAGCAGAAGTCGAGCGTCACCGTGCCGAGCGGCTGGCGCTCGAATTCCAGCGCGTCCATGCCCGCCCCGCAGCCCGGGCAGTTCACGGGCGCACCTCGACTCGGCTATCGAGAGGCTCTTTCGGGCAGAGCGGCGCCATGGGATGACGCCGGTCCCGCGGATCAGGATTTGGGCTTCACCTGCGGGCAGTTCACCCAGTAATGCTGGACCATCGTCGGCTGCCACTGTGCCTCCATCTTCGCCATCAGCGCAGTGTCGCAGGACGAGTTGCTCTCGACTCTCTGCACGCCGGGAGCCGAGGCGCAGCCTGCCGCGACGGCTGCACCGCAGAGCGCTGCGAGCATGGTCTTCATCGAGATCCTCCTCGGCCCTTCGGTTGACCTCAGTTGCCCTCAGTCGCGCTCAATTGGCGGCCGCCGACGATGTGTCGCACTGGCGGATGTCGCCGGAGGCGAGCCCCTGCTTGAACCAGCGCACGCGCTGCGCCGACGACCCGTGGGTGAACGACTCGGGCACGACGAAGCCCTGCGACTGCCGCTGCAGCCGGTCGTCGCCAACCGATGCCGCGGCGGCGAGTCCCTGCTCGATATCGCTGGTGTCGATGGCTCCGCGCTGCTGCGCCGAGTGTCCCCACACGCCGGCGAGGCAGTCGGCCTGCAGCTCGATGCGCACCGACGCCGCGTTCTTGGAGCGCTCCGAGCCTCCGCTGAAGCCTTGCTGGTCGCCACCCATCAGCCCGAGGACGTTCTGGACGTGGTGACCGATCTCGTGGGCAATGACGTAGGCGCGGGCGAAGTCGCCCGGCGCGCCGAAGCGCCGGGAGAGCTCCTGGAAGAAGCTCAGGTCGAGGTAGACGCGCTGGTCGCCGGGACAGTAGAACGGCCCCATCGCCGCGCTGGCGCCGCCGCAGGCCGTGCCGACTTGTCCGTGGAACAGCGTGAGCTTGGGCGGCGGGTAGCGCTTGCCGTATTTCGCGAGCTCGGTGGTCCAGAAGTCCTCGGTGTCGCCCAGGATCGCGCGCACGAAGTCGCGCTGCGGATCGTTCGGGGCGGTCGCACCGGGCGCGTTGCCTGGGGAGACGTCCTGCGTCTGCACGGCCGGGGGCGATCCCGACTCGAGCAGGCTCAGCACATCCAGGGGATTCTTGCCCAGGAGCAGGCTGATCACGACGACGGCGATGATCGCGCCGCCGCCCAGGCGGAATCCTCCGCCGAACGGCATGCCGCCGCCACCGCTGCCTGCGTCCTCGACATTGTCGCTGCGGCGAAAGTCATCCCAACGCATAGGCGCCTCCTGCGACGGTATCTTACTCTCATCCCAGCTCGTCGATCGAGCGCGGCCAGCTCGACTTGAGCAGTCGCGACAGCGCGCGATCGGCGAGGATCGCGCCGCCCGTCTGGCATCGCGCGCAGTAGTTGGTCTCGTTCTCGGCGTAGACGATGCGCTGCACCGGCGCACCGCATACCGGGCAGGGCTGTCCGTACTTGCCGTGCACCGCCATCTCGGGGCGGAAGGCGCTCACGCCGGCCGGGAAATCCGCGCCCGCATCGCGGCGCAGCCGCTCGGTCCATTCGGCGAGCACCGCGCGCGCCGCCTCGTACAGCCGCTCGACCTGGTCGGGCGCGAGCCTGGCGGTCATGGCGATCGGGGAGAGTCGCGCGCGATGGAGGATTTCGTCGGAATAGGCATTACCGACGCCGCTGAAGAGCCGGGGATCGGTCAGCGAGCGCTTGAGCGTGTGGTTCTCGGCGAGAAGCCGGGCGCGGAACGCCTCGAGGCTCGCCCCGGCCAGCTCCAGTCCGCCCTTGTCGAATTCGGCCAGCGCCGCCTCGCCGCGCACGAGATGGAGCGAGGCGCGCTTGCGCGTGCCCGCTTCGGTGAACGCCAGGGTGCCCGCAGGGAAATCGAAGAGCGCCAGCGTGATGCGCCCGGGCGCTTTTTCGTTGCGACCGAGCCAGCGCAGCCGGCCCGCGATCATCAGGTGCAGCACGAGGAAGAGCTCGCCCTCCAGCGCCAGCACGATGCGCTTGCCGAGGCGGCGCACGGCCGAGACCGTGCGTCCCTCGGCCTCGGCGAGCGGCGGCACGGCGGTGCGCAGCACGAACGGGCTCAAGAGTCGAACCTGCTCGAGGCGCGCGCCGACGATGCGCGACGCGAGGCTTTCGACGTAGATCGTGACGTCCGGCAGCTCCGGCATGCGGACGCCCCCGCGGCTTCAGACGACGCCCAGCGCACCGAGGATCGCCGCCGCGCCGAGCATCCACAGCGGGTGCAGCGTCGTGCGCAACACCAGGAGCAGCGTGACGCCGGTGATCGCGTACGCGCTCCACGAGTGGTCCGTCGTGCGCGCTAGCACGTAGCCGGAAGCGAGGATCAGTCCGACGGTGACCGGCGCGACCGCGCGCTGGATCGCCGCCCGCCATGGCGCGTCGCGAAAGCGGTCCCAGACGTGGGCGACGCCGTAGGTGAGGAGCGAGGACGGACCCGACATCGCCAGCATCGCGACGATGCCGCCGAGCACGCCGGCGACCTTCCAGCCGACGAGGCTCACGATCAGGACGTTCGGTCCCGGCGCGGCCTGCGACAGCGCGAAGAGCTGCGTGAAGTCGGCGTCGGTCATCCACTGCCGGGTCTCCACGACGCGCAGATGGATCTCGGGGAGGATCGCGTTCGCCCCGCCGATCGACAGCAGCGAGAGGACGAAGAACTGCGCAGCCACCTCCCAGAGCAGAGGCGAGATCATCGCCGCGTGCGCCACGCGAGCGCGAAGGAGATCGGGCACATCACGACGAGCACCCAGAGGAGCGGCACGCGCAGCAGGGCGATCGCCACGAACACCACGGCGCAGACGGCGAGCTGCCAGACTGCATCGCGGATGGGCCGCGCGAGCTTGAGCGCGGTGGCGAGGATGAGCCCGGACGCCGCGGCCGACATGCCGGCGAGCGCGTTGCGCACCGCCGGAACCTGCGCGTACTCCGCGTAGACCGAGGCGAGGACGAGCACGATGACGAGCGGCATCAGCAGGAGCCCCGACGCCGCGGCCAACGAGCCCGCGGCGCCCTGGAAGCGGCGGCCGATGATCACCGAGACATTGACAATATTCGGCCCGGGCAGGAACTGCGACATCGACAGGACGTCGAGGAACTCGCCCTCGCTCAGCCAGCGGCGCTCCTCCACGATCATGCGCCGCGCGAAGGGCATCACGCCGCCGAAGCCGGAGAGACCGACCTTGAGGAAGCCGAAGAAGAGCTGGGCGAGGCTCAGGCGAGCGACGGCAGGCGTCGCGGTGGAGTCGCTCATCGCCGCCAATGATAGGCGATGCGGTGTCGGGGGTGTAGCCCCGGATGAGTGGGGTATCGCGCTCGCGCGCTCGACCGAGGCTACGACGCGTTCACTTCCGCAGCAGCCACAGCACGAGGCTCAGCAGCACGGAGACGATCAGTCCGGACGTCAGCGGAAAATAGAAGCTGAATCCGTCGCGGTCGAAGCGGAAATCGCCGGGCAGCCGACCGAGGCCCAATTTCGCGAGCCACGGCCAGGCGAGGCCGACGACGACCAGAATAACGCCGAGCGTGACGAGGAAGCGTGCCATGGGCCGGGACCGTCAGGCTTGGACCGGGAGTCCCGCTACGAGTTGCGCAGGCGCGAGAGCAGCGCCGCGCGCCGCTCGAGGCTCTCCCTGGGCCAGTACTTGTCGCGCTCGTAGTATTCCGCGACCGCGGGCGTGCCCGGCGGCAGCACCACCCAGGGTTGCTTCGACGAGGTGAAGATGTGGATGTCCGGTGGCAGCCGGTCGGGTTCTTCCAGCGTGCCGACGCGAACGAAGCGAACCGCATCGCCCGCTCCGGAATAGGTGCTCCAGACCGCGATGCGACAGGTCCGGCAGCGCGCGATCTTCTGGCCCTTGCCGCTGTTCGACGGCGTGACGACGATCTCGGGCTCTTCCCCGAGCAGCACGACGCGGTCCGACTCGATCATCGCGTTGAGCGCGAACGCAGCGCCGGTCTCGCGCTGGCACCAGCGACAGTGGCAGCAGTGCACGAACAGCGGCCCGCTGGTCATGCGGTATCTCACGCGCACGCAGGTGCAGCGGCCTTCGAGCGGCGGATCTTGCGCGGCCTGCATCGAGTCTCCTTGGATTTCCAGTCCCGGATCGCGGTCAGGCTCTCGCCGGCGGGCGATAGATGAACGCCACGACGAGGCCGAGGACGAGCATCAGGACGCCGTCGAAGATGATCTGCTTTGCGACGGTGTCGCCGGGCATCGGCTGGACGACGTAGTAGATGAGATACGTGGGAACGATAGTGAGCATGAGGATGGCGATACCGAAGCGGATGCCCTGCGCCGCCCAGGGCTTGGCTTCCACGCCGCGCGCGTAGATCCAGACGAAGGCGCCCGACAGGAGAACGTGCGCGAGAATCATCAGCGGAAAGAACGCGTGCGCCTCCGCCTCGGAGCGGAAGAGGCTCGACAGCCTCGAATAGTCGTCGTGAAGCAGAACGCCGTGGACGACGAAGCTTCCAAGGAACCATACGACGAAGATCGCGATCCAGGCGATGAAGAACGTCCGGTTCATGACTCCTCCCGGGTTTGGCCTTCGACGAGGGCGCGTCAGCGCTCCAGCTGCGGCGCGCGGCCCTCCGGATACTGCTTTTCCCATTCGCGACCGTCGAACGCCTCGAGTGCCATCGATTCGATCGTGCCCGGATCGAGGCAGCGGACGTTGACGCTGTAGCCGTCGGGATGCGAGCGGGGCACGTAGAACGACTTGATCCCGCAGGTCGAGCAGAAAAGATGCTTCGCCGCGCCGGTGTTGAAGCTGTAGCTCGTCAGCGCCTCCTGCCCCTGCAGCAGCCGGAACCGCGACCGCGGCACGATCAGGTGCAGGTAGCCCGACTTGGAGCAGATCGAGCAGTTGCACTCTTCCACGCTGATCGAGCGCGGCGCGTCGACCTCGAAGCGCACGCGGCCGCAGTGGCAGCCGCCGCGATGGACCACCATGGGCGAGGCTTCCGTCACGCGCTGCCGCCCGCCAGCGCGCGCCGGGCCGCGATCGACAGCACCGGCGGCCGTGCGAGGGTCTGGTAGACGACGCAGTAGCGCTCGGTCAGGCGAAGCAGCGTGTCGATCTGCTCCTGGGACGCGTCGGTGTCGAGCGTCACCTGCAGGCGGATCTCCCTGAAGCCGACCGGCGCGTCCTTGGCGACGCCGAGCGTGCCGCGGAAATCGAGATCACCCTCCGCGCGCAGCGTCGCGTCGCGCAGCTCGATCCCGAGCGCGGTCGCCACGGCGTTCATCGTGACGCCGGCGCAGGCGGCGAGCGCTTCGAGCAGCATGTCTCCCGAGCAGGCCGAAAGGCCGTTGCCGCCCGTCGCCGGGTGCAGGCCCGCCACGGCGAGCGCCTTGCCCGTTTCCACCTTGCACGTGACGCCCTCGCCGAGGCGCGCCTGCGCGTGCAGCGTGATCAGCGCCGCGGCCGGCGCCGCGCGGTAGCGTTCCTTCAACGGCGCCTGCATGGCGCGCAGCTCTTCGGTCTTCATGAGCGCGATCATACGCCCGGGCTCGCCGCGTCGTCGCGCGTAGAATAGCCCGCTCTCCTCGGATCGGTCCCCGCCGCGCCGGTCGCACCGATGGCCCTCGGCAGTCCCCGGACGCAACCGCGCTTCAGGCGGCTGGGCAGGCTCGCGTACGCCGCGACCTACGCGCTGGCTCGGCTGGCCGGCGCGCTCGAGCGCTTCCACTCTCCGCACGGGCGCCACGCCCGCGAACGCCTTGCGTCGATGCGCGACAAGCTCGAGCGCGGGGAGACCGTCTACGTGATCGGCATCGGACCGGGAGGGCACAACGCCGGCGTCGGCCTGATCGAAGCGTCGAAAGCGCACGGCATCCGGCTCGTCGCCAACCACGAGGAAGAGCGCTTCCGCGCCGAAAAACATTTCCAGCGCTATCCAGGGCGAAGCGTCGATGTGCTGCTCGCCCAGATGCGCGAGCTGAGCATCGAGCGCAGCGCCGTTCACGCCGTCTGCGCGAGCTGGGACTATCCCCGCTGGGTGGCGAAAGCCGTCGAGAGCGTCGTGCAGGAGCTGCCGCAGAGCTGGCGGCTGTTGACGCGCGAAGCTTCGCCCCAGATGAACGCACGCTGCGCGCTCGACGCGTTCGGCGCTCCGCGCCGGCTCGGGCGGAAGCTCGCCGCGGACGGCCGGCGCGCACCGATCATCAATCTCCGCCACCACGACAACCACGCCTGGTTCTCGTGGGGCGTCTCGCCGTTCGCCCGCAGCGACGCACCGGTGATGGTGCTGGTGAGCGACGGGGCGGGCGACGACGGCGCGATCTCGGCCTACGTCGCGCGCGACGGCGCGCTCGCGCCGCTGTACCGCAACGACAGCTTCTGGGATTCGCTCGGGATGATGTACGGCATCCTGAGCTCGGCGCAGGGCGGCTGGCCGCTGCTCTCGAGCGAGGGGCGCTACATGGGCGCGGTCGCCTGGGGCGATTCCGATCGGCGCACCAATCGCTACTACGGGCCGCTCAAGGATCTTTTCGTCCTCGAGGGCGATGGGCGCGTGCTGCTCAACCGCACGCTCGCCAACTGGCACCGCGGCGGCTGCGCCGAGCCTTACACCCGGCGCCTGGCGGAGATCCTCGGCGATCCCGTGCTTCCGGCGGACATGTGGCATCCGGACGCGGTGCTCAAGGTCGAGGACATCCGGCACGCGCCGATCACCCGCGAGCGCGTCGACAAGGCCGCCGCGGTCCAGCTCGTGTTCGAG
>DATJVX010000033.1:0-24551 GCA_035501595.1 Casimicrobiaceae bacterium
GGGAATCACCTATGCGGTGAGCGGCTGGAACTTCGGCGCGTACTACACCGACACCGACGCCAACAGCGCCGTCTACACCCTCGCCGGCAGGGACATCAGCAAGGCGACGGGAACGGTGTTCGTGCAGAAGACCTTCTAGGCGACGTTCGACCTCCGCTCGCAGCGCCAGGTTGGCGGCCACGCAAGCTCCGATTCCGTGAACTTGGACCTCTACGTTCTGCTGGGTTGTTCCTTGCTGGTCGCCGGCGGCATGGCAGGCTGGTATGCCCACGGACGTCTTGAGCAGCGGCCCCGGCGCTCCCGGGAGCCGCCGGAGCCGACCGTGCTCGAGAACATAGCTGAGCAGCGGAGTCCCGCCGAAGCATTGAAGCAGCACGACAGGGCCGAAGCGGCGCCACCGTTGCCCCGGGAGTGGGACGGGGGTCCGCTGCGGCCGAATCTGACCCGCCAGATAACGCTCGGGGGCGGTCTGCGTTGAACGGGATGTCACGTGGCGCGGCCGTCCCGTCGGGGAATTTTGCACAATCTTTACGCGGCGACCCCAGCGATTTACCAAATCTTGATCGCGGTCAATTTAGAATTCCGCGCACGACCCAAAGTGTCCGCTCGGGGGCGGACTTGACCCGGCTTTCGCCGGTCTCAGTCCGGTCCCGACCAACTCGTGGATGACTCATGGATCTGACGCTCGACGTTTTGTACATCGCGCTGATCGTGGCGTTCTTCGTCGCATCGGCTGGCTTGGTCCGATTCTGCGCCAATCTGCTGGGCGAGAAGGGAGGGCGGTCATGAACTGGATGTATTGGCTGGGCGGCCTTGCTTCGCTAGGCATCTTCATATACCTGCTCATCGCGATGTTCAAACCGGAGATCTTCGAATGAACATGTCCGGATGGCTCCAGCTCGCGCTCTACCTCGTCGTGTTGCTGCTTCTGGCGAAGCCGCTCGGAGGCTACATGGCGGCGGTCTACCAGGGGCGGGCGACGTTCGCCGAGCGCATCGGCGGTTGGCTGGAGAATCTGATCTACCGCGGTGCGGGCATCGATCCCGGCGAGGACATGCACTGGACGCGCTACGCGCTGGCGATGCTTTGGTTCAATCTGCTGGGCGCCGTCGTGGTCTACGCCGTGCAACGCCTGCAACAGTGGCTCCCGCTCAATCCTCAGGCGATGGCCGCCGTTTCGGCCGATTCGTCCTTCAACACGGCGACGAGCTTCATCACTAACACGAACTGGCAGGGTTACGGCGGGGAAAGCACGATGAGCTACCTGACCCAGATGTTCGCGTTGGCCGTGCAGAACTTCGTTTCCGCCGCCACGGGCATGGCCGTGCTCGTCGCGCTCGTGCGCGGGTTCGCGCGCAAGGAGGCAAAGGCGATCGGCAATTTCTGGGTCGATCTCACGCGGACGGTCGTATACATCCTGCTGCCGCTGTCCATCCTGTTCACGGTCGTGTACGTCTGGCAGGGTATACCGCAAACGTTCGACAGGTACGCGACCGCGACCCTCACCCAGCCGGTGGGTTACGACAACCCGAAGACGGGACCCGATGGGCAGCCGCTCAAGGACGAAAAGGGCAATCCTGTCACCGAAAGAGCGACCGCGACCGAGCAGACGATACCGCTCGGGCCCGTCGCCTCGCAGATCGCGATCAAGCAGCTCGGCACCAACGGCGGCGGCTACTACAACGTCAACTCGGCACATCCGTTCGAGAACCCGACGCCGCTCACCGACTTCCTCGAGATGCTGGCGATCCTCCTGATCCCGGCTGCGCTGTGCTACACGTTCGGACGGATGATCGGCAGCACGCGCGAGGGCTGGGCGCTGCTGGCTGCGATGACCATCATCTTTGCCGCGCTGCTGCCGTTCACCTATTCGATCGAACAGTCCGGCAACCCCGTGCTCGCGAAGCTCGGAGTGGACCAGGTCCAGAGCGCGGCCAACCCGGGCGGCAACATGGAAGGCAAGGAGGTTCGCCTGGGCGTGGCCAACTCCGCGCTCTGGGCGACGGCGACGACCGCGGCGTCGAACGGCTCGGTGAACTCCATGCACGATTCCTTCATGCCGCTTGCGGGCATGATTCCGATGTGGCTGATCCAGCTCGGCGAGGTGATCTTCGGCGGCGTGGGATCTGGCCTGTACGGAATGATCATGTTCGCGGTCGTCGCGGTGTTCATTGCCGGCCTGATGATCGGCCGCACGCCGGAGTATCTCGGCAAGAAGATCGGAGCCTTCGAGATCAAGATGGCTTCGATCGCGATTCTCCTGCCGCCGCTTCTGGTGCTGTGCGGCACGGCGGTCGCCGTGTTGCTCGACGTCGGCAGGGCCGGGGCCTCGAATCCGGGCGAGCATGGATTCTCGGAGATCCTGTACGCGTTCTCCTCCGCGAGCAACAACAACGGTAGCGCGTTCGCCGGGATCAATGCGAACACGCCGTTCTACAACACCGCGCTCGGAATCTGCATGCTTCTCGCCCGATACTGGCTTGCCATCCCGGTGCTGGCGCTCGCGGGCTCGCTCGCGGCTGGCAAGCAGGTGCCTCCGTCCGCCGGCACGCTGCCGACCCATACGCCGCTATTCGTGTTCGTGCTCATCGGGACGGTTATTACGGTGGGTGCGCTCACCTTTGTACCGGCGCTCGCGCTGGGCCCGGTCGTCGAGCACCTGCTGCTCCATTCCGGTCACTAGCATCCCCGTATCCCGAAAGATCATCATGTCGACTGCTACCGCCCGCCAATCCGCGCTATCGTGGTTCCTGAGCGGCGATCTGATCAGGACCGCGCTTGTCGACAGCATCCGGAGGATGACGCCCCGCTACCAGTGGCGCAACCCGGTGATGTTCGTCGTCTACGTCGGCAGCATCCTCACGACGATCCTGTGGCTTCAGGCACTCTTGGGCAAAGGAGAGGCCTCGGCCGGGTTCATCCTCGCCGTGACGCTGTGGCTCTGGCTTACGCTTCTGTTCGCCAATTTCTCGGAAGCGATCGCCGAAGGGCGCAGCAAGGCCCAGGCCGCATCGCTCAAGAGCGCGCGGAGAGAGACGACCGCGAAGAAGCTCGCCAAAGCGGACCGCAGTGCGGCGCAGACCCAGGTGCCGTCCGCGAGCCTTCGCAAGGGCGATCTCGTCCTGGTCGTGCAGGGCGATCTCGTCCCGGGCGACGGCGAAGTGATCGAGGGCGCCGCGTCGATCGACGAGTCCGCGATCACGGGCGAAAGCGCCCCCGTCATTCGCGCCGCGGGTAGCGACTTCGACACCGTAACTGGGGGAACGCGCGTCCTTTCGGATTGGCTCATCGTGCGCATCAACGTCAACCCGGGCGAAGCCTTCCTCGACCGGATGATCGGCATGGTCGAAGGAGCGAAGCGGCAGAAGACGCCCAACGAGATCGCGCTGACGATCCTGCTGGTCGCGATGACCCTTGTCTTCCTGCTGGCGACGGTGACCCTTCTGCCGTTTTCGATCTACAGCGTCGAGGTGACCAAGGCCGGCACGCCGGTGACCATCACGGTGTTGGTCGCGCTGCTCGTCTGCCTGATTCCCACTACGATCGGCGGATTGCTGTCCGCGATCGGTGTTGCGGGCATGGGTCGCATGATGCGTGCCAACGTGGTAGCGACCTCGGGTCGCGCCGTCGAGGCCGCCGGAGACTGTGACGTGCTGCTGCTCGACAAGACCGGCACGATCACCTTCGGCAACCGTCAGGCCTCGGCGATCTACCCGATGGCGACCGTTTCCGGCCAGCAACTCGCCGAAGCGACGCTGCTCGCGTCGCTCGGAGACGAGACGCCCGAGGGCAAGAGCATCGTCAACTATCTGAAGCGGGCCTGGGGCGCAATGCCGCCCAAGCTGGAGCCGGGTCAATTCACCATCGTGCCGTTCTCCGCGCAGACACGCATGAGCGGAGTCACGTTCCGAGGCCGCGAGATCCGGAAAGGCGCGCTCGATGCCGTGAAGGCGTGGGTCGCACTCCAGGGCGGCGCGGTCGACGCCGAGATCGTATCGCGCGTCGAGGATATCGCCCGCCGGGGTTCGACGCCGCTTGCCGTAGCCGAGGGGCGCCACATCCTGGGCGTCGTCGAGCTCAAGGACATCGTCAAGACGCACATCAAGGAGCGCTTTGCGGAGCTGCGCAAGATGGGCATCCGCACCGTAATGATCACCGGCGACAACAAGCTCACCGCGGCGTCGATCGCGGCCGAGGCGGGCGTCGACGATTTCGTCGCCGAGATCAATCCCGAAGCCAAGCTCAAGCTCATCCGCGAGATCCAGGCCGAGGGCAAGCTCGTCGCGATGACCGGCGACGGCACCAACGACGCGCCGGCGCTCGCGCAAGCCGACGTCGCGGTCGTGATGAACAGCGGCACGCAGGCGGCGAAAGAAGCGGGCAACATGGTCGATCTGGATTCGAATCCGACTAAGCTGATCGAGATCGTCGAGATCGGAAAGCAGCTCCTGATGACGCGCGGCGCGCTGACGACGTTCTCGATCGCCAACGACGTGGCCAAATACTTCGCGATCATTCCGGCGGCGTTCGCGAGCACCTACCCCGTGCTCGATGCCTTGAACGTCATGCATCTCGCCACACCGGCCAGCGCGATCCTGTCAGCGGTCATTTTCAACGCACTGATCATCCCGGCCCTGATTCCGCTTGCGCTCAAGGGCGTCAAGTATCGTCCCGTCGGCGCCGGCCCCGTGCTGCGCCGGAACATGCTGGTCTACGGCGTCGGAGGGATTCTCCTGCCTTTCGTCGGGATCAAGATCATCGACATGCTGCTCGCCGCCGCCAATCTCGCCTGACAGGGGAAGTCATGTTCGCATTTTCCGAGATCGTTCCGTCACTGCGGATGCTGGTGGTCCTCAGCGCACTGACCGGCGTGCTCTATCCGTTTCTCATGACGGGGCTGGCGCAGCTCGCGTTTCCGCATGCCGCGGACGGGAGTCTCATCGTCGTGAATGGCAAGACGCTGGGCTCCGAGCTCATCGGCCAGCCGTTCGACAATCCGAAATATTTCTGGAGCCGGCCGTCCGCGACGTCGCCGCAGCCGTACAACGGCGCCTCGTCCGGAGCCTCGAATCAGGGCCCGCGCAATCCGACGCTCGCCGACGCGGTCAAGGATCGCATCAAGGCGCTGCGTGACGCGGACCCCGCGAACAAGGCGGCCGTCCCCGTCGACCTCGTCACGGCGTCCGGCAGCGGGCTCGATCCGCACATCAGCGTCGCCGCCGCCGAGTACCAGATCGGCCGCGTCGCCAAGGCGCGCGGCCTCACGAGTGAGCAGGTCCGCGCGCTCGTCGACGCAAACACCGAGGGACGGCAGCTGGGCCTTCTCGGGGAACCCCGCGTCAACGTGCTGGGCGTGAACCTTGCGCTCGATCACGTGGCAAACGCCAAGTAGCGGGCGCGGGCGCTCAGGCCGTAATGGGCGCCTCATCGCCGCGGGCCGGGGCCCTCCATCCCGGCTGCGCTTCAGTGGTTCGCTCAGCCGAGGGTCGCCTGGCGAGCCAGAGCGATGTCGAGCTTCTCGGCAGCCTCGGCGGCGGAGGCGGTATCCTTAGCGCCGTGACCGCGGAATCGATCCATGCAAAAGCCTCGCCCGGACCCTGACCGGCTCCTGGCCGAGGTCAAGGCGCAGGAGGCGCGCGCGGCGCGCGGCCGCCTCAAGATCTTCTTCGGTGCCTCCGCGGGCGTAGGCAAGACGTACGCGATGCTCTTGGCCGCACAGGCGCTGCGCCGCACCGGAACCGACGTCACGATCGGCGTGGTCGAAACGCACGGGCGTACCGAGACCGCGGGACTCCTGGAGGACCTCGAGCACATTCCCCCTCTCGAGCTGCAAGTCAATGCGGCGACCATAAAGGAATTCAACCTCGATGCCGCGCTCGCGCGGCGCCCTCAGCTCATTCTCGTCGACGAGCTCGCGCACACGAACGCGGCGGGCGCCCGTCATCCCAAGCGCTGGCAGGACATCGACGAGCTGCTGGCGGCCGGCATCGACGTGTTCACGACGCTCAACGTGCAGCACCTCGAAAGCCTGAACGACGTCGTAGGCGGGATCACCGGTATACGCGTCTGGGAGACAGTGCCCGACACGTTCTTCGATGAAGCGGACGACGTCGTGCTGGTCGACATTCCGGCGGACGAGCTGCTCGCGCGCCTGAAGGCGGGCAAGGTCTACATCCCCGAACAGGTCGAGCGCGCGGCCGGCAACTTCTTCCGCAAGGGCAACCTCATGGCGCTGCGCGAGCTGGCGCTGCGCCGGACCGCCGACCGTGTGGAGGAGGACGTCCAGGAATATCGCACCGACCAGGCGATCGAGCGCATCTGGAAGACCGAGGCGTCGCTCCTGTGCTGCGTCGGGCCATCACCCGGCGGCGAGCACGTGGTGAGAAGCGCGGCCCGGCTCGCGAATCAGCTGGACATCGAGTGGACCGCCGTCTACGTGGAGACGCCGACGCTCCAGCGGCTGCCGTCGGGCGAACGCGAGCGGATCCTCAAGACGTTGAAGCTGGCGCAGGACCTGGGCGGAAAGACCGCCATCCTGTCAAGCGGCAATCCGGCGGAAGCCATCGTCGACTACGCGCACACCCACAACTGCTCGAAAGTGGTGGTCGGCCGCGTGCCCGGGAAGCGACGCTGGCCTTGGGTTCGCGGCATCGCCAAGCACGTCGGGGCCCTCGCGCCCGACGTGGACGTGATCGAGATCGGCCGCGGCGAGACCAAGGCGGCGCCGCCCGCGATCCAGCCGGTCAGCGAGGAAGACGCCGAGGAGTCCAGCCGGCGCGGCAAGCGGATGAAGTTCGTCTGGACGGTGCTGTCCTGCGTCGCCACGACGCTGGTCGCCTTCGCGCTGCATCCGTACTTCGATCTCGCCAACATCATCATGCTGTTCCTGCTGACCGTCGTGCTGGTCGGGGTCAAATGGGGCCGGGGTCCGGCCGTCGCGGCCGCACTGATCAACGTCGCGAGCTTCGACTTCTTCTTCGTGCCGCCGCGATTCTCCTTCGCGGTCACAGACATCCAGTACCTGCTGACGTTCTTGGTGATGCTGGTGGTGGGTCTCATCATCGGTCAGATGACCGCGGGCCTTCGCTACCAGGCCCGCGTCGCGTCGTATCGCGAACACCGCGCCCGCACCCTCTACGAATTCGCTCGCGACATGTCGAGCGTGCTCCAGACCGAGCAAGTGCTGGAGGCGGCCACCAAGTTCATCGAAAGCACATTCCACGCGAAGGTGGCCATCCTCGTTCCCGACGCAAAGGACCGCCTGCAGATCCCGGAACCTGCCGGCGCCGCGCTCAACGTGGATGTGCGCGCCGCGGCCCAGTGGGCCTACGACAAGTCGCAGCCGGCGGGCGCCGGCACGGACACGCTTCCGAGCTCCGAATTCCTGTACGTGCCGCTGCGCGCGCCGATGCGCACGCGCGGGGTCCTCGCGATCAAGGCGGGCAACCGCCGGCTCCTCATGATTCCCGAGCAGCGGCGGCATCTCGACACGTTCGCCGCGCTGATCGCGATCGCCCTCGAGCGCGTGCATTACGTCGAGGTCGCGCAGCAGGCGCTGATCAGCATGGAGTCCGAGCGGCTGCGCAACTCGCTGCTCGCCGCTCTCTCGCACGATCTGCGGACGCCGCTCGCCTCGCTGGTCGGGCTGGCCGAATGGCTCCAGCTCATTAAGCCGGAGCTTACCGGTGCGCAGCGCGACACGGCGCGCGCCATCGTCGAGCAGGCGCGGCGCATGAACGCGCTCGTGAACAATCTTCTGGACATGGCTCGCATCCAGAGCGGGGACGTCAAGCTTCGCCGCGAATGGCAGTCGGTGGAGGAAGTGGTCGGCAGCGCGCTCAAAGCGGCGCAGCCGGCCCTCGTCGATCATCGCGTCGACGTCGCTGTGCCGCGCGATCTGCCGCTGGTCGAGTTCGACGCGGCGCTGATCGAGCGCGTGCTCTACAATCTGCTCGAGAATGCCGGCAAGTACACACCGGCGGGAACGGCCATCCGGGTAGCTGCCGAGGCTTCGAAGGGAGACCTCCTGGTCACGGTCAGCGATACGGGCCCGGGCGTGCCGCCCGGACAGCGCGAATCGATTTTCGAAAAGTTCACGCGTGGTGCGCGCGAATCCGCGACGCCTGGCGTAGGTCTGGGCCTCACGATCAGCCGCGCCATCGTCGAGGCTCACGGCGGGAAGATCTGGGCCGAGGAGAATTCCGGCGGAGGCGCACGGTTCTGCTTCACGCTGCCGCTAGGCACGCCGCCGGCGACGCCTGCCGAACCGGTCGCCGCGACGGGTACGGCGTCGGGGACCGCGTGAAGTGACCGAGCCCGCATCCGTCGCCGTTCTGGTCGAAGACGAGCTGCAGATCCGCCGCTTCGTGCGCAGCGCGCTCGAAACCGAAAACTGGCGAGTGTTCGAAACCGAGACCGTCAAGCAAGGTCTCATCGAAGCAGGAACGCGCAAGCCCGATTTGGTGATCCTCGATCTCGGGCTCCCCGATGGCAACGGCATCGACTTCCTGCGCGACCTGAGGACGTGGTCGGCGGTTCCGGTCATCGTGCTTTCGGCACGCTCGGAAGAGACCGACAAGATCGAGGCGCTCGACGCCGGTGCTGACGACTACCTTACGAAGCCGTTCGGCGTCGGCGAACTCCTGGCGCGTGTGCGCGCCGTGCTCAGAAGGAAAATGGGCACAGGCAAGGATGGTTCGCCGATCTTCCGTTTCGGCGACGTGGAAGTCGATCAGGAGAAGCGCCTCGTTCGCAAAGGGGGCGAAGACGTGCACCTCACGCCGATCGAGTATCGCCTGCTCTCCACGATGATCTCCAATCTCGGCAGGGTGCTGACCCATCGTCAGATCCTGCGCGACGTCTGGGGCCCGTCGTATGTCGATCAGGGCCACTACGTGCGCATTCACATGGCCCATCTTCGCCAGAAGCTCGAGGACGATCCAGCGCAGCCGAAGCACCTCGTGACCGAAACGGCGATCGGCTATCGGCTGGTTCCGTAATACGGCCGGACCGCGGGAGTGGTTCGCCGACGCACGGCCGCTTGCGTCACGTACTGAGCTGCGCTTTTTACGCCGGGTTTACGCAGGTACGCACGGGTCTTTACACGCTCTTTGCGAGGCGCGTCGTATGTTCGCGGGATGCGACGGGAGCAGCATCGGTTGGGTGGTCGCAGTGACTGCTCGACGCGCACGGCTTCGGAAGGGCGCGATCGGATGACCCGCTGGCGCTGGGCGCTGTTCGCGGCCATGGCTCGCTTCGAGGTTTCCGAAGAGGTGTATCTGAGGATTCCGACGATGAACGGGCCGTCGGAACCCTTTCTTTCCCGGATCCTGAGCAGGATCGGAAGGCGCTGGCGGCGATAGGCGGTAGAATCCGATCGCCCGGGCCTCCCGGACTCGGGAGACGTTCGGTCACTGCCCGCCATGAGCGCGATCGAGCCATCGCCCGCAACCGCATCTCCTCCCGCCGGCAAGCCCGTCACCCGCCACTCGACCGCGGGACTCGCGCTCCTCGCCTTGGGCGTCGTCTACGGCGACATCGGTACGAGCCCGCTCTACGCGGCCAAGGAGACGTTCAACCCCGATCACGGCATTCCGCTCACGCCGGAGAACATCTATGGCGGCGTCTCGGCGATCTTCTGGGCGCTGATGATCGTCGTGTCGCTCAAGTACGTGACGCTCGTGCTGCGGGCAGACAATCGCGGGGAAGGCGGCATCATGGCGTTGCTCGCGCTCGCGACAAAGGCCATTGGCCACCGCAAGCGCTTGAGCGGCACGCTGCTCGCGATCGGGGTGTTCGGGGCATCGCTCTTCTACGGCGATGCCGTGCTGACGCCGGCCATCTCCGTGCTGTCCGCGGTCGAAGGGCTGGAGGTCGGCACTTCCGCATTCAAGCCGTACGTGGTGCCGATTTCCGCCGGCATCCTCATCGCGCTGTTCGCGATCCAGCACTACGGCACCGGCGTGGTCGGGCTGCTCTTCGGACCGATCTGCGCGCTGTGGTTCGGGTCGCTGGGCGCAGTGGGGATCTGGAACGTCGCCCAGCACCCCACGATCCTGTGGGCGCTCGACCCGATCTACGCTATCCAGTTCGCGACGGGCCACGGCTTCGCGTCATTCGTCGTTCTCGGCTCGGTGCTGCTCGCGATCACGGGTGCCGAGGCTCTCTATGCCGACATGGGCCATTTCGGCAAGCACGCGATCCGCCTCGCCTGGTTTGGCGTCGTGGCGCCGGGGCTGGTTCTCAATTACTTCGGACAGGGCGCTCTCCTCATCGCCCGGCCGAGCGCCATCGCGAACCCGTTCTACCTTTCCTACCCCGAGTGGGCGCTCTATCCGATGGTCGGGCTCGCCACGGCGGCGACGGTGATCGCCTCCCAGGCGACGATCTCGGGGGCGTATTCCATGACCCAGCAGGCGATCCAGCTCGGCTACCTTCCGCGCATGGCGATCCGGCACACGTCCGCACGGGCGATCGGCCAGATCTACGTCCCGGCCGTGAACTGGATCGTATGCCTGGCCGTGTTCGCGGCGGTGGTCGGGTTCGGCAGCTCCTCGCGGCTCGCCTCGGCGTACGGTGTCGCGGTGATGGGCACGATGCTGGTCACGACGCTCCTCACCTTCTTCGTGGTGCGGTACGGCTGGCGCTATCCGCTCTGGATCGCCGTTCTCGCCACGGCATTCTTCGCTCTGGTCGATGTCGTCTTCTTCGCCTCGGCGATGCACAAGGTGCTCGAGGGAGGTTGGTTCCCGCTGGCGCTTGGCGCGTTCGTGTTCACGATCATGGTTACATGGCGGCGCGGCCGCGCCACGCTGCACGAGCAGCTGGTCGGCACGTCGCCGCCGCTGGAAGGCTTCCTGCAGTCGCTGTTCATGTCGCCGCCGCAGAGCGTGCCGGGTACCGCCGTCTTCATGACCTCGGCCCCGGATGCGACGCCCAACGCGCTGCTCCACAGCCTCAAGCACTACAAGGTCCTGCACGAGCGGAATGTCTTCATGACGGTGGAGTTCCGCGACGTGCCGTACGCGGCGCCGAAGGACCGTATCCTGTGCGAGCGCCTGGACCACAACTGCTGGCGCGTGTGCGCGCGCTACGGGTTCATGGAGGCGCCCGATGTCGGCCGCGCGCTGGAGCTGTGCGCGCCCTATGGGCTGACGCTCGAGCCGATGGAGGTGACCTATTTCCTGTCCCGCGAAAAGGTCGTGCCCGGAGTGCGGGCCGAGGGCCTCGCTCTGTGGCGCGACAGGATGTTCAGCGCGATGGCGCGCAACGCCGGGGACGTTACAGACTTCTTCAACATCCCGCCCAACCGCGTCGTCGAGCTGGGGACGCGGGTCGAAATCTAGCGGTCCCGTCGGCGGGGGCAAGTCGCGCCGTCTGGCGCTTGGCGCTGCGCTTCAGACGATCTCGAACAGCCCGGCGGCCCCCATCCCGCCGCCGATGCACATCGTGACGACCGCGTGCTTCGCGCCGCGGCGCCGGCCTTCCATGAGCGCGTGCGCGGTGAGCCGCGTGCCGGACACACCGTAGGGATGGCCGACGGCGATCGCGCCGCCGTCGACGTTCAACCGGTCGTCGGGGATACCGAGCCGGTCGCGGCAGTAGATCACCTGCACGGCGAAGGCTTCGTTGAGCTCCCACAGATCGATGTCGGAGACGCGCTTGCCCGCGCGCTCGAGCAGCTTCGGCACGGCGAACACCGGGCCGATCCCCATCTCGTCGGGCTCGCAGCCCGCGACCGCGAAGCCGCGGAAGACGCCGAGCGGCTTGAGGCCGCGCGCCGCGGCGAGCCGGTCGCTCATCACCACGCATGCTGCCGCGCCGTCCGAGAACTGGCTCGCGTTGCCCGCGGCAATGACGCCGCCGGGCAGGGCGGGCTTGATCTTGGCTACGGCTTCCACGGTCGTGTCGGCACGAATCCCCTCGTCGGCGGCGATCGTGACCTCGCGCATCGAGATGCGCTGCGTGTCCTTGTCGGCTACGCCCATGGTGACGGTCGTGGGCACGATCTCTTCGGCGAACCTGCCGGCCGCCGCCGCGGCGGCAGCTCGCTGCTGGCTGCGCGCGCCGTATTCGTCCTGACGCTCGCGCGAGATGCCGTAGCGCTTCGCGACAGTCTCCGCCGTCTGCAGCATCGACCAGTAGATCTCGGGCTTGTGCTCGATGAGCCAGCCGTCGCGCAGCATATGCTTGTTCGACTCGTTCTGCACGCAGGAGATGGACTCGACGCCGCCCGCGACGAAGACATCCCCCTCGCCGGCGATGATCCGCTGCGCGGCGAGGGCGATCGTCTGCAGCCCCGAGGAGCAGAAACGGTTGACCGTGGCGCCGGGCACCGTGACCGGGCAGCCCGCGCGCAGCGCGATCTGGCGCGCGATGTTGTGGCCGGTGGCGCCCTCGGGGAAGGCGCAGCCGATGAGGACGTCGTCGACCTGCCCAGGCTCGATGCGCGCACGGTCGATGGCCTGGCGCACGACGTGCCCGGCCATGGTCGCGCCGTGGGTCATGTTGAACGCACCGCGCCAGCTCTTGGCGAGCCCGGTGCGGGCGGCGGAGACGATGACAGCTTCGGGCATCGGAGCCTCGATCGAATCAGTCGTTGAACGTCCCGCCCTCGGTCGCGAGCTTCGCGAGCAGCGGCGCCGGACGCCAGAAGCCGGGATCGCCGTGAGGGTTCGCCGCGAACCGCCGCATCGCGCGCTCGACGTTGTAGAGCCCGACGGTATCGGCGTAGAACATCGGCCCTCCGCGATACCGCGGGAAGCCGTAGCCGGCGAGGTACACGACGTCGATGTCCGAAGCGCGCAGCGCGATGCCTTCATCCAGGAGCTGGGCGCCTTCGTTGACCAGCGCGTAGATGCAGCGCTCGACGATCTCGTCGTCGGAAAGCTTGCGCGGCGTGAAGTCGTGTTCCTTGCGGTAGTCGGCGATGAGCGCATCGACCGCGGGATCGGGAAGTGCGTCGCGGCGCCCCGCCTCATAGCGATACCAGCCGAGACCGGTCTTCTGCCCGAAGCGTCCCAGCTCGCACAGCCGATCGGCGATCCGCGAGTAGACGAGGTTCGGCTTCTCGATGTAGCGGCGCTTGCGGATGTACCAGCCGACGTCGTTGCCGGCGAGATCGCTCATGCGGAACGGCCCCATCGCCATGCCGAAGCGCTCGAGCGCGCGGTCGACCTGACCGGGCGTCGCGCCTTCCTCGAGCAGGAACGACGCCTGACGCAAATACTGCTCGAGCATGCGGTTGCCGATGAAGCCGTCGCAAACGCCCGAAACGACCGCCGTCTTCCCGATGCGCTTCGCCACGCCCATGACCGAAACCAGCACGTCGTTCGCGGTTTTCGCGCCGCGCACCACCTCGAGAAGCCTCATCACGTTGGCGGGGCTGAAGAAGTGCGTGCCGACCACGTCCTGCGGACGGGACGTGCCTGCGGCGATGCGATCCAGATCGAGCGTCGAGGTGTTGCTCGCGAGGATCGCGCCGGGCTTCGCGTGCGCGTCGATCTGACGGAAGACGCCGAGCTTCACGTCCATGTCCTCGAAAACCGCCTCGATCACGAGGTCGGCGTCGGCGACGTCGTCGTAGGAGAGCGTCGGACGGAGCAGCGAGAGGTTCCGCTCCGCCACTGCCGCATCGAGCTTGCCGCGCGTGACCGAGGCCGCGTAGTTGCGCCGGATCGTCGTCATGCCCTTGTCGAGCGCCTCCTGCTTCATCTCGACGAGCGTGACCGGTAGGCCGGCGCTCGCGAAGTTCATCGCGATGCCGCCGCCCATGGTCCCCGCGCCGACGACCGCGACGCGCTCGATCGAGCGGCCGCGCAAGCTCTCGTCGATGCCCGGGATGCGCGAGGCCGCGCGCTCGGCGAAGAACGCGTGCCGGAGCGCGCGGGATTCCGGCGTGAGCATGAGCTCGAGGAAGAGCTCCCGCTCGGTGCGTATGCCTTCGTCGAACGGCTTGGTCGCCGCAGCCGTTACCGCGTCGACGCATTTGAGCGGCGCGGGATAGCCCTTGCTCACCGCGGCGACGGTGTTGCGTGCGAACTGCAGGAACCCTTCGGCGTTCGGATCGGCGATCGCGACGTCGCGCAGTCGCTTGCGGGGGCGGTTTTCGGCAACGACCTTGCGCGCGAAAGCCAGCGCTGCGGCGAGCGCATCGCCGTCGACGATCTCGTCGAACAGATCCGTGCCCTTGAGCTTCGCGGCCGGGACGCTGGTGCCGGAAACGATCATGTTGAGCGCGCTTTCGAGTCCGATCGCGCGCGGCAGGCGCTGCGTGCCTCCCGCGCCGGGCAGCAGGCCGAGCTTGACCTCGGGCAGCGCGACGGGAGCCTCCGCCGTGGCGACGCGGGAATGGCAGCCCAGCGCCAGCTCCAGGCCGCCGCCCATGCACAAGCCGCCGATCGCGGCGATCACGGGCTTGGCGCTGCCTTCGACCATGTCGATGAGCGTCAGCAGCGTCGGCTCCGCCCGCGCCTTGGGCGTGTTGAACTCGCGAATGTCCGCGCCAGCCGAGAATTTTCCACCACTTCCGCTCAGGACGATGGCCCGCACCCCGTCATCGGCGAGTGCGCGGTCGACGCCGGCCGCCACCGCGACGCGCGTCTCGTAGGAGAGCCCGTTCACGGGCGGATGATCGATGGTGATGACGGCGACGCCGTCGTCGAGCTCGTAGCGGGCGCTGATGGTCGTGCTCCTGCTGGAGAGAGCTCGCCCTGGCTTGCGCTCGACGGTGCAGAGCGGGGCGAGACCACAAGCATATACCTCAAGCCAGTGTTTGCGTACACCACGACCCGGTCCGCGGGATCGTGCTGTCGGGGCTCAGACCGCCCTTGCGCCCTCGATCACTGTATCAGCTCGTCCGCGCGCAACAGCAGCGCCTGCGGGACAACCACGTCGAGCGCCTTCATGGCTTTCACATTGATGACCAACTCGAACTTCGGCGGTTGCTCCACCGGAAGGTCGCCCGGCTTGGCGCCCTTGAGAATCCGGTCGACGTAAATGGCGACGCGCCGGTTGAGGTCGTCGAGCACCGGGCCGTACGCCATCAGCCCTCCGTCGCGCGCGATCTCGCCCCATTCGTAGATCGCAGGTACGCGATGCAGGGTCGCGGCCTCGACGATCGACCGGTGCTCGCGGTAGAAGCGTGGGAAAGAAGGCACGACGACCCCGTCGACCTGCGCCTTGCTCATGGCGGCAAACGCGACGTCGTAGCCGCCGGGGCCCGGTGGGTCGCTGAGCAGGAAGCGCACGCCACGACGCTCGGCGACGCGCCGCATGTCCTCGGTCAGCTTGACGATGTTCCAGCCGCCTCCCGGGTCGAGCATGGCCACGGTTCGAGCCTTGGGAATGGCGTCGAGCAGCAGTTCGAGGCGCTTGACCTCGAGCTCGTCCGCAAGCATGTACACGCCGGTGACGTTGTGACCCGGCCGCGCAAAGCTCGCGACGAGTCCCGATTCGATAAGGCCTTCGCCGCCCCAGAACGCCATGACGATCGGGATCGTGGTTGTCGCCCGGCTGGCGGCCACGATGGCCGGCGGGCTCACGGCAACGATGATGTCGACGCCGGCGCGGACCAGCTCGTCCGCGAGGTCCGGCAGCTTCGCGAAATCGTTCTGCGCGGACCGGACCTCGAATCGCATCGTACGTCCTTCGACGTAGCCGAACTCGCCGAGGGCCGTGACCAGCATCTCCCTTGGAATGTCCGACGGGGTGAGGTAGCCGATCCGCCACATGCGCCGCTGCGCCCTCGCAATCTGCGACCCGGCAACTGCCAGCGTGGCGCACGCGATGAAGGCGCGCCGTTGCATCAGACCTCCAGCCACTCCCTGCGCACGCCGTCGGCAGCGCGCAGCTCGCCCGGCGAGCCCTCGAACACGATCCGGCCGTGGCCCATGACATAGACGCGCTGGGAGATCGCGAGCGCGATCGTGAGCTTCTGCTCGATTAACAGGATCGAGGTGCCGCGCGCAGCGATCTCGGCGAGGAGCTCGCGTACGAGCTCGACCAGCAGCGGCGCGAGGCCTTCGGTCGGCTCGTCGACCATGATCAGGTCGGGATCGCCCATGAGCGTCCGGCAGATGGCGAGCATCTGCTGCTCTCCGCCGGACAGCACGCCTCCCGGAGCATCGGCGCGCTCCCTGAGCAGGGGAAAGCGGGCGAACGTATCCTCGAGCGACCACCGCGCTGCGCCGCGCCGATCGCGCGGCGGCTTCGTGCCCAGCAGCAGGTTCTCGCGCACGGTGAGCTCGGGGAAGATCGAGCGATCCTCGGGTACGTAGCCCAGGCCGCGGCGCGAGATCTCGTGCGCCTTGAGTCGGTCGATGCGCTCGCCCTGGAAGCGGATCGTACCGACCGGGCGGACGAGGCCCATGATGCTCTTGACCGTTGTCGATCGCCCGGCGCCGTTCCGGCCCAGCAGGCTCACGATCTCTCCGCGGCCGACGCGCGCCGAGATCCCCTGCAGGATGTGGCTCTTGCCGTAGTACGCGTGCAGCGACTCGACTTCAAGCATGGAGGCTCGTCCCGAGATAGGCGGCCTGCACCGCGGCGTTCTCGCGGATGCGCGCGGGGGCGTCGGTGGCGATGATCTCGCCGTAGACCAGCACGGAGATCCGGTCGGCCAGGTCGAAGACAACGCCCATGTCGTGCTCGACCATGACGAGCGTTCTTCCGGCCGAGATCGAGCGGATGAGCGCGACCGCGCGCGCCGCCTCGGCGCGGCTCATGCCCGCCGTGGGCTCGTCGAGGAGGATCACGCGCGCCTTGCCCGCGATGGTGATGCCGATCTCCAGCGCGCGCTGTTCGGCGTAGGTCAGGACGCCGGCACGAGCATCGCGCCGGGCCGCGAGGCCGATCTGCTCGAGCACCTCGTCCGCACGGGCATTGGCGTCGCGAAGCTTCGCGACGTTGCGGCCGAAGGAGTAGCGGTAACCGAGCGACCAGAGGACGCTGCAGCGGATGTTCTCGAACACCGACAGCCGCGGGAAGATGTTCGTGACCTGGAAGCTTCGCGCCAGACCTCGCCGGTAGATCTGGAACGGGTCCCGGCCTTCGATCGGCGCACCGCCGAGCAGGATCGACCCGGACGTCGGCGCGAAGCGTCCGCTGATGAGGTTGAACAGCGTCGACTTGCCGGCGCCGTTGGGGCCGATGATCGCGTGCCGCTCGCCTTCGTAGACGTCGAGCGATACGCCGCGGATCACCGGCGTGGCGCCGAAGCGCATGCGCAGGTCCTTGAGCTCGAGGGCGCGGGGCTTCGGCGCGGTGGCGGTCACGGCGCCCCCTTGCGTGGCGTCGAGCGCGCCGCGGCTTCTTCCATCGCCTCCGCCCAGGCTGCCTTCACTCGCGGCGCAGCGAGGCGCGCGAGCCACGCGCCGATCGCGATCAGCGCGAGTGCTGCGAGCCACGGCCAGGGCGTCGAGGTGTCGAGGCTGATGCCGAACAGCCGCATCCGCGTCCCGGCGTCGGGCTGCGTCGCGCGCCGGTAGTTGATCTCGAGCAGCGCGATCGCGCCGCAGCACGCGAGCAGTGCGGGAATCGCGGCGCCGACGTAGGAGGCGAGCACGCGCCCGAGGGCCCGCGTGGCGAGAATGGGGCGATGCATGAGGAGCAGTCCCGAGAGTCCTCCGGGCGCGAACAGCACCATGCCGATGAAGAAGAGCCCCACGTAGAGCTGCCAGGCGGTGGTGTAGTCGGACAGGCTCACCTGCAGCCAGGTGATGGCGATCGCACCGAGCACCGCGCCGAACAGGTGCTGGACGCCGCCGATGTAGGTCATGAGCAGCACGGTGCCCGAGCGGCCGGCGCCCACGGCCTCCGCCGCGACGATCTCGTAGTTGAGCGCGTGCAGGCCGCCGGCGAGCCCGGCGAACGCGGCGGCGACCGAGAAGGCGACGAAGCGCACGCGCACCGGATCGTAGCCGACGAAGGCGGCACGCTCGGGGTTGTCGCGCACGGCGTTGCACATGCGTCCGACGGGCGTGCGCAGAAAAGCGGCGAGCGCGAGCGCCGCCGCCATCGCCCAGAACGCGATCACGTAGTAGACCTGGAGCTGCGGACCGAAGCTGAGCCCGAAGGGATGCGGGCCGATCCCGCGATTGGCGGTGATGCCTTCCTCGCCGCCGGAAAATCCCTGAAGGATGCGCATCGCCGCGAAGACCAGCTCGCCGACGCCGAGCGAGATCAGCGCGAAGACGACGCCAGCGCGCCGGGTCGTCACCGAGCCGAAGAGCATCCCGAAGAAGAGCCCGGCGGCGGCGCCGGCGAGCGGCACCAGCGGCATGGGAATCGCGAGGCCGGCGTCGATGGCTCGCATCAGGTGGATGCTCGCGTAGGCGCCCAGGCCGAAGTAGACCGCGTGCCCGAACGAGAGCAGTCCCGTTTGCCCCAGCAGCAGGCTGTAGGAAACGGCGAAGACGGCCGCGATGCCCATCTGCGAAAGGAGCGAGCGCCCGAAGTTGCCGTCGAGCCCCGGCAGATGGGGCAGCGCGAGCAGGGTCAGCGCGACGGCGAGCCAGTGGGCGAGGCGACTGCCGGCGATCGCGCGCAGGGGCGACCCCGGCTGCGGGGCAGCCGTGTCGGCCGCGACGTCGGCGCTCTTCATGATTCGCGCGTGCCCAGGAGCCCGCGCGGCCGGAAGATGAGCATCAGCACCAGCAGGAGATAAGGGATCAGCGGCGCGACCTGGGAGAGCTTGACGGCGGCGAGCTCGTGGAACGCGGAGTCGCGCCCCAGCGAGAGGTGCAGCGCCGCGAGGAGGTCGAGCAGCGAAAAGTCGAGCGCCACCGCGAAGGTCTGCACGATGCCGATCAGCATCGACGCGATGAACGCGCCGGTGATCGAGCCCAGGCCCCCGACGACGACGACGACGAAGACGATCGGCCCCAGCTCCGCAGCCATGTTCGGCTCGGTCAGGAGCGCGAAGCCGCCGATCACGCCGGCGAGCGCGGCGAGCGCGCTGCCGATCGCGAACACGAACACGAAGACCCGGGGGACGTCGTGACCGAGGGCGGCGACCATGTCGGGATGGGTGAGCGCGGCCCGGATGACGAGCCCGAGGCGCGTGCGGCGGAACGCGAGGTACAGAAAGGCGAACATGCCGACCGAGATCGCCATCATCAGCACCTTGTAGGCCGGGTAGCTGGTGCCGAACAGCAGGAAGGCCGGAAAGTCGATGACCGCCGGCACCCGGTTCTCGATCGGGTTGCGGCCCCACACCATGACCACGAACTCGACGATGACGTAGGCGAGCCCGAAGGTGAAGAGTATCTCGGCGACGTGTCCCTGGCGGTGCACGTGGCGCAGCCCGTAGCGCTCGATAAGGGCGCCAATCCCCGCGACCACCAGCGGCGCGATCGCGAGCGCCGGCCAGAAGCCGAGCCACAGCCCGATCTGATAGGAGAAATACGCGCCGAGCATGAACATGCTGGCGTGGGCGAAGTTGAGCACGCCCATCAGGCTGAAGATGAGCGTCAGCCCGCTCGAAACCATGAACAGCAGCAGCCCGTAGACGATGCCGTTCAGCAGCGAGAACGAGACGATCTCGAGCACGGTCGGGGCTACTGGAGGTCGCCCCGGCGCGGGCCGGGGCCCGATTCTGCCCGGGGCCGCGCTAAGCGGACCAACCTGGATCCCGGCCTTCGCCAGGACGACATCTCACGAAGGGCCGCTCCACCCCGATGTCGCCCGCGAGCTACGGGCTCGGCCGCTGCATCTGACACGTCGTCGGCATCGCCGTGTCCTTGGCGTCGAGCTTGAGGTCGGTCTTGAAGCCGAGGCCCGTCTTCTCGACGTCGTACTTCACGTTGTCTGAAAAGGTCGCGACGAAGAGTGGCTGTAGGATCTGGTGGTTGTCGGCCCGCATCTCGACTTCCCCGACGCTGGTCATCAGTTTCATGCCTTCTAGCGCCCGGGCGACCTTGACCGGGTCGTTCGACTTCGCCTTCGCAGCCGCGGCGGCGAACATCATGAAGGCGGTGTTGAGACGGTAGTAGGCGAACTCGTCTTCCTTGCCGGTGAAGCGCTTCTTGAACGCGGCCACGTCGGGATCGAGATCCTGCGAAGCGTTGGTGTGGTACGAGGTCACGACCTTGACCACGCCGTTGCCGTCCTTGCCGATCGCGGTCGGCGCGCCCAGCGCGTCGGCGTAGAAGGTGTACCAGGTGACCTTGAGACCGGCGTCCTTGCCGGCCTTGAGCAGCAGGAACATGTCGTTGCTCCAGTTGCCCGTGATCACCGCGTCCGCGCCCGATGCCTTGATCTTGGCGACGTAGGGCGAGAAGTCCTGGACCTTCTGCAGGGGATGAAGCTCGTCGCCGACGATCTGGATGTCGGGGCGCTTCTCCGCGAGCATCTTGCGCGCCGCGGCGGCCACCGCCTTGCCGAACGAGTAGTCCTGGTTGATGAGGTAGATCTTCTTGACCTGCGGCGTCTTGGCGATCTCGTCGACCAGCGCAACCATCTTCATGTCCGCGTCAGAATCGAAGCGGAAGTGCCAGAAATTGCACTTGGCGTTGGTGAGCGCCGGATCGACCGCAGCGTAGTTGAAGTACAACACCTCCTTGCCCGGGTTGCGCTCGTTGTACTTGAGGATCGCGTCGGACAGCGCCAGCGCGACCGCGCTGCCGTTGCCCTGGAAGATGTAGCGCGCGCCTTCGTCGAGCGCCTTCTTGAGCGCGATCAGCGACTCCTGCGGATCGACCTTGTTGTCGTAGAAGTTGATCTGGAGCTTCTCGCCGTTCAGGCCGCCGGCGGCGTTGATCTTGTCGACTTCGTAGAGAAAATGCTTCTGGGCGTTGATCCCGGCGCTGGCGGCGCCGCCCGAGAGCGGATCGATGTAGGCGAGCTTGAGCTCCGCCGCCCGGGCCGGAGAAAGCGCGGCGGCGAGCGAGAATGCGGCAAGCGCGGCGACCTGCGATCCAATATGCATGGCTCCTCCTGACGGCCCACGGAAGTGCCGGCATCGCACGCAAGAGAGACCGCGGCCGGTCGATGGGTGGGCGAGAGGGATGCTACCGGCAGGCCCCGGGCATTTCAAGCGCGCTAGAATGGCGCCGGCGCAACGAAAGCGAGAGCGAGAGCCGCCCGCACCAGAGGCGGCCAGGAGGACGCGATGCAAGGCTTGATGATGAACGTGCCGCTGATGATTTCGTCGCTGATTCGCCACGCGGACACCTATCACGGCGACGGCGAGATCGTGTCGCGGACCATCGAGGGACCCGTTCACCGCTACACCTATCGCGACGCGCACACCCGCGTGCGGCGTCTCGCGCGTGCGCTCCAGCGCCTCGGGATCGAGGCCGGGGACCGCGTGGGGACGCTGGCCTGGAACGGCTACCGCCACTTCGAGCTCTACTACGCGGTGTCGGGGATGGGGTCGATCATCCATACGATCAACCCGCGCCTGTTTCACGACCAGCTCGGCTACATCGTGAACGACGCCGACGACCAGGTCGTGCTGTTCGACCTGAGCTTCGCGCCCTTGGTCGAGAAGCTGGCCCCGTCGTGCAAGGGGGTCCGGCAGTGGATCGCGCTGACCGACCGGGCGCACATGCCGGACGCCTCGATTCCGCGGCTCGGCTGCTACGAGGAGCTGCTGGCCGCGGAGGCCGACGATTTCGACTGGCCCGAGTTCGACGAAAACACGGCCTCGGGCTTGTGCTACACATCGGGGACGACCGGGCATCCGAAGGGCGTCCTCTTCAGCCACCGCTCCACGGTCCTCCATGCGCTCGCGATCTCGCTTCCGGACACCAAGAACCTGTCGGCGACGAGTTCGGTTCTGGCAATCGTGCCGATGTTCCATGTGAACGCCTGGGGCATCCCCTACGCGGCGCCGATGGTCGGCGCGAAGCTCGTGTTTCCCGGCGCCGCGCTCGATGGCGCGAGCCTCTACCAGCTCATGGAGGCCGAGGCGGTGGACAGCACCTCGGCGGTGCCCACCGTGTGGATGGGCCTCGTGAGCCACATGAAGCAGAACAAGCTCAAGTTCACGACTCTCAAGACGAGCACGATCGGCGGTGCGGCGTGCCCGCAGGCGCTGATGGACACGCTGCAGAACGAGTTCGGCGTCCGCGTGCACCACGGCTGGGGCATGACCGAGATGAGCCCGGTCGGCACGCTGAATTCACCCAAGGCGAAGCACCGTGCGCTGGGCGCGGAGGCGCGCCTGCAGGTAGCGCTCAAGCAGGGTCGGCCGCTCTACGGGGTCGAGATGAAGGTCGTCGACGGCGCCGGCAAGGAGCTGCCGCGCGACGGGCGGAGCGCGGGCAACGTGCTGGTGCGCGGCCCCTGGACGCTGCGGCGCTACTTCAAGGACGCCGGCGGCGACCCCCTGACTCCCGACGGCTGGTTGCCGACCGGCGACGTGGGGACCATCGACCCCGACGGCTACCTGCAGATCACCGACCGGTCGAAGGACGTCATCAAGTCGGGCGGGGAGTGGATCAGTTCCATCGAGCTCGAGAACATCGCCGTCGGTCATCCGGCGGTGGTGGAGGCCGCTGTGATCGGGGTCCGCCATCCCAAGTGGGACGAGCGCCCACTGCTCATCGTGGTGAAGCGCCCCGGCGCCGAGCTCGGCAAGGAGGCGATGCTCAACTTCTACGAGGGGAAGATCGCCAAGTGGTGGCTGCCGGACGACGTCGTATTCGTCGACGAGTTGCCGCATACCGCGACCGGCAAGCTCTCCAAGCGCCAGCTGCGCGAGCGGTTCCGGGAATACCTGCTTCCTACGATCTGAGGGCGGCACGGGGGCCGCGCGGCGCCCACGGGCCCGTCCGGTTTCGCTGCCGGATCGAAAGCGAAGCGACGGAAGCCCCTCAGTCGCTCTGCCGATCTCCGGCGGAACGGGCCCCGGCAACCACCATCAGGGCGGCGAGCACCATGCCCGCGAAACCGCCGACCGCAAAGACCAACATCAAGACCCAGCCCGTCCCCAGACCGTCACCCACGGTCAGCCCCCTACGTCCTGCCACGCAGCGGCCTCGTGGGCCGCACGCGCGAGTTGTTGTGGTCAATCTGTGCACGTGCGTAGCAAAAACGATACCTGATCGCAAGCGCTTGTTTGGATGGATGGTTGTCGGGGTCGTCGGTAACGACTGTAAGAACGCTCGACACCCGGCAGGTCGAACCTGACGAACAGCTGACTTCAGTCCGTGCCGAGATAGACAGCCTGCACCCTTGCATCGGCGCGAATCGCCGCCGGCCGCCCTTCGGCGATCAGTCGACCGCGGTCGAGCACGATGACGCGGTCGGCATAGCCGAACACGACGTCCATGTCGTGCTCGGTGAAGAGCACTGCGATCCGGTCGCGGCGCGCCAGATCGACCGCGAGTTGCATCAGTCCGTGTCGCGCCGCGAGCGGCATGCCCGCCGTCGGCTCGTCCATCAGCAGGAGCACGGGAGCGTTGGCGAGCGCAAGAGCGATCTCGACGCGCTTCGCGTCGCCGTAGGGCAGCGTTGCGCAGCCCTGGCCGGCGAGGCCGGCGATGCCGATCCGCGCGAGGATCGCCTCGGCCTCGGCGACGTGGAGCGTGTTCGCGCGCGCGGTCACACGCCCCGTCTCGCGGTCGCGGGCTACGAGAGCCATCTGCACGTTCTCGCGCACGGTCATCGACGCGAAGGTCGCGGCCACCTGGAACGTGCGCGCCACGCCGGCGCGGGCGATCGCGCGCGTCGGCAGGCCGTCGATCCTCGCTCCGCGGAGGGTCACGGTCCCCGCCTCGGCGCGCAACTGGCCGCCGATCAGGTTGAAGCACGTGCTCTTCCCTGCGCCGTTGGGCCCGATCATCGCGACCACCTCGCCGGCTTGGACGGCGAAGGAAACGTCCCGCAGGGCGTCGAGGCCGTCGAATGAGCGCGACAGCCCCGCTGCTCGCAGCACGGGCGTGGCGTCTCCCCGCTCCACTAGGTTCATGGGCGGAGTTTGCGAAGGAGCCATGCCAGCGCGCCGCCGATCCCCATGGGGAAGGCGAGCACAAGGACGAGGATCGCGAGCCCCACTCCGGCGCGCCAGTACTCGGTCGCGCGCGCGAGCGTGTCCTGCAGCCCGATGAACGCCGCCGCGCCGACCAGTGGCCCGGCGAGCGTATCGACGCCGCCGAGAAGGACCATGACCAGCGCGTCGACGGAGCGCGGAATCCCGAGCGACTCGGGCGAGATGCTGCCCTTGGAGAAGGCGTACACGCCACCGGCGAGGCCCGCCAACGCGCCGGCGAGCACAAAAGCAGCCCATTGGGTCGAGCGCACGTCGATCCCGCTCGCCTCGCCCCGCAGGCGCGAGTCGCGCCCGGCGCGCAAGGCGTAGCCGAACGGGGTCTGCGCCAGCCAGGCGATCGCGGCGAGCGCCATGGCGCAGACGCCCAGCGCGAAAAGGAAATACGCCTGCTTCGAGGCGAGCAGCGCGGGCGGCCAGATGCCCACGAGGCCGTTCGAGCCGCCGGTCACGCTGTCCCACTGGAAGACGACCGACCACACGATCTGTGCGAAGGCGAGCGTGAGCATGGCGAGGTAGATCCCAGACAGCCGCACGCAGAACCAGCCGAAGACAACCG
>DATJVX010000034.1:0-127127 GCA_035501595.1 Casimicrobiaceae bacterium
ACCTCCACGTCGCCGGCCAGTGACGCGACGATCGGCTTGTGGATGCCCTTGGCGCGCATCTCCTCGATCACCTCCACCATTGTTCGCGCTAACACCATCGGCGGGGTGATGATGGTGTGCCAGTAGCCGAGGATGAGCGCGTGGATGCGCTCGTCCTGGAGGCCGAGCCGCACCGTTTCCTGGTAGGTCTTCGGCGGCTGGCCTCCGGTGATGTCGATCGGATTGCCCGCCGCGCCGAATGGCGGGATGAACTTCCGGAACGCGGCGTCGAGATCGGGAGGCATCGGCATCAGCGTGAGGCCGTTGTCCACCACGGCGTCGGACAGCAGCACGCCGGAGCCGCCCGCGCCGGTGATGATCACGACGTTCTCGCCCTTGGGCGTGGGCAGCACCGGGATCGCGCGCGAATACTCGAGCATGTCGCGCAACGAACGCGCGCGGATCACGCCCGACTGCCTGAGCACGTCCTCGTAGATCTTGTCGTTGCCCGCGAGCGCGCCGGTGTGCGAGCTCGCCGCGCGCGCGCCCATGGCCGTGCGGCCGGCCTTGAGCACGACGACCGGCTTCTTCTTCGAAACCCGCCTGGCGGCCTCGGCGAAGGCGCGACCGTCCTTCAAGTCCTCGCAATGCTGGGCGACCAGGTGCGTATTGTCGTCCTGCTCGAAGAACGTGAGCAGGTCGTCCTCGTCGATGTCCGACTTGTTACCCAGGCCCACGATCGCCGACACGCCCATCTTCGCCGAGCGCGAGAAGCCGATGATCGCCATGCCGATGCCACCCGACTGCGACGACAGCGCCGTGTGGCCCTTGAAGTCGTAGGCCGTGCAGAAGGTCGCGCAGAGATTCTTCCACGTGTAGTAGAAGCCGTAGATATTCGGTCCCATCAGCCGCACGTTGTACTTCAGACCGATCGCCTGGATCTCCTTCTGACCCTCGACGTTGCCAGTCTCCGCGAAGCCCGACGGGATGAGCACCGCGCCCGGAATCTGCTTCTCGCCGACCTCGACCAGCGCCTTGGCCACCAGCGGCGCGGGAATCGCGAACACGGCCACGTCGATCTTCCCGGGCACGTCCTTCACGCTCTTGTAGGTCTTGCGGCCCAGGATCTCGGTCGCGGAGGGATGGATCGGGTAGATCTCGCCCTCGTAGCCGCCGTTGATTAGGTTCTTCATCACCGAGTTGCCGATCTTGCCGTCCTCGGACGACGCGCCGATGACCGCGACCGCGTCGGGCTTCATGATGCGGTTCATCTGCCGGACGATGTCGTCCTGGCTGTAGCGGTGCCGCGGCGGCGGCGGATTCCAGTCGCAGACGATGCGCACGTCGGCGGCGGTCGCGCCCTTCGGCGTGGCGAAGACCGGGTTCAGATCCATCTCGGCGATCTCGGGGAAGTCCGAAACGAGCTGCGAGACGCTCTGGATGACCGCCGCGAGCGCTTCGCGGGATACGGGCGCGGCGCCGCGCACCCCCTTCAGGATCGGCGCGGCGGCGATGCCGTCGAGCATGTCGAGCGCGTCGTCCTTCGACGCCGGCGCCAGGCGGAAGGTGATGTCCTTCAGCACTTCCACCAGCACGCCGCCGAGGCCGAACGCGACCAGCTTCCCGAACGAAGGATCGGTGACCGAGCCGACGATCACCTCCTGGCCGCCGGAGAGCATCTGCTGGACCTGGACGCCGAGAAGCTGCGCCTTCGCGTTGTACTTCCTCGCGTTGGCCATGATGGTGTCGAAGCCCTTCTGGACTTCGTCGGCGCTCTTCACGCCCACCAGCACGCCGCCCGCCTCCGTCTTGTGCAGAATCTCCGGCGAGACGATCTTGAGCACGACCGGAAAACCCATGCCCGCGGCGAGCTTCGCCGCCTCGGCCGCGGACGTCGCGACGCCCTCCTTCGGTACCGGAATGCCGTAGGCATCGCAGACGAGCTTGCCTTCGGGCGCGGTCAGCGAAGTGCGTCCCTCCGCCTTCGCATTGTCGAGAATCTGCCGCACCGCAGTCTTGTTGGCTGCCATTGGTCTTCCTTTCGAAGAAGCGCTAGGCGGCGCTGGAGGCCGCCGTTGAACGGGGTCAGATCGCCTTGTCGGCGCGCAGGCTGGCGATCTGTTCCTTGTCGAACCCGAGCTCGGCGAGCACCTCGTCGGTATGCTCGCCGAGGAGCGGCGAGCGCCGCACTTCGGTGGGACTGTCGGAGAGCTTGATGGGATTGCCGACCGTGAGGTATTTGCCCCGGGTCGGATGGTCGACTTCGACGACGGTGCCCGTCTTGCGCAGGCTGGGCTCCTCGGCCAGTTCCTTCATCGAAAGGATCGGGCCGCAGGGAATGTCGTGCTTGTTCAGGATGTCCATGGCCTCGAACTTGGTCTTGGTCATGGTCCACTTCTCGATCTCGCCGAAGATCTCCATCAGGTGCGGCAGGCGCGCGTTGGGCGTCGCGTAGCGCGGATCGGTGAGCCACTCGGGGCGGCCGATGACTTCGCAGATGTCCTTCCAGACCGGCGCCTGGGTGATGAAGTAGATGTACGCGTTCGGATCGCTCTCCCAGCCCTTGCACTTGAGGATCCAGCCGGGCTGCCCTCCGCCCGAGGCGTTGCCCGCGCGCGGCACGGCGCTGCCGAACTGGCCGTTGGGATACTGCGGGTACTCCTCCATCACCTGCGTACGGTCGAGCCGCTGCTGGTCCCTGAGCTTCACGCGGCAGAGATTGAGCACGCCGTCCTGCATCGCGGCGAGCACCTTCTGTCCGCGGCCGGTCGTCTTGCGCTGATACAGCGCCGCGACAATGCCGAGCGCGAGATGCAGCCCGGTTCCGGAGTCGCCGATCTGCGCGCCGGTGACGAGCGGCGGCCCGTCGTCGAAGCCCGTGGTCGACGCGGCGCCGCCGGCGCACTGCGCGACGTTCTCGTACACCTTGCAGTCCTCGTAGGGACCGGGGCCGAAGCCTTTCACCGAAGCGACGATCATCCGCGGGTTGAGCTGCTGGATGCGCTCCCAGGTGAAGCCCATCCGGTCGAGCGCGCCGGGCGCGAAGTTCTCGACCAGCACGTCGCACTGCTTCACGAGCGCCTCGAGCACCTGCTTGCCTTTCGGGTGCTTGGCATCGACGGTGATCGAGCGCTTGTTGTGATTCAGCATCGTGAAGTAGAGGCTGTCCACCTTCGGGATGTCGCGGAGCTGCCCGCGGGTGATGTCGCCTTCGCCCGCGCGCTCGACCTTGATCACGTCCGCGCCGAGCCACGCCAGGAGCTGCGTGCAGGTCGGCCCCGACTGCACGTGGGTGAAGTCGAGGATGCGCACTCCGTCCAGCGCCTTGCTCATCGTATTCACCTATGCGTTTGCGTCACGCCAGACATCGCCTGGCCGCGTTGAGCCTCAGCCGCACTACCGTCGTTCGACGGAAGGTCGGTCGGTCATCGACGACGCTCGAACGCGGCTTGCCGTCACGGCTTCCTTTTCGCAGTGGGGTTGAGGCTGGTGATGCGACCGCTCTCGGTGCCGCCGCCCTCGTCGATGACCGCGTTGATCAGCGTGGGCCTCCGCGACCGGATCGCTTCTTCCATCGCACTGCGCAGCTCCGCCGGCGTCGTGACGTGCGCGCCGACGCCGCCGAAGGCTTCCATCAGTTTCTCGTAGCGCGCGTCCTTGACGAATACCAGCGGCGACGGGTCGGGTCCGCCGGTCGGGTTCGCCTCGTCGCCCCGATACACTCCGTTGTTGTTCATGATCACGATGCACACCGGCAGCTTGTAGCGGCAGATCGTCTCGGTCTCCATGCCGGAGAAGCCGAACGCGCTGTCGCCCTCCACCGCGATCACCTGCTGGCCGGTCACGACCGTGGCGGCCACGCAGTAGCCCATGCCGATGCCCATGATGCCCCAGGTGCCGACGTCGATGCGCTTGCGCGGCTTGTACATGTCCACGATGCTGCGCGTGAAGTCGAGCGCATTGGCCCCTTCGTTGACGAGGACGGCGTCCGGATTGGCCTTCACGATATCCCGCACGACGCCGAGCGCGCTCTGGAAGCTCATCGGCGATGGGTTCTTCGCGAGCGTCTCGGCCATCTTGGCGACGTTCTTGCGCCTGCGCTCGGCAACGGCGTCGAGCCAGTCCGCCGGCGGCTTCGGCCAGCTCGCGCCGATGCCGGCGAGCAGCGCCGAGACGCAAGAGCCGATGTCGCCGACGACCGGCGCATCGATCCGGACGTTGCTGTCGGCTTCCTGGGGCGAGATGTCGACCTGCACGAACTTCTGCCCGCCCCAGGCCTGGGGGGTCGCGCCGCCCCAGGTCTTGCCTTTGCCGTGGGACAGCAGCCAGTTGAGACGCGCGCCGATCAGCATGACGACGTCAGCCTCCGGCAGCACGAACGAGCGGGCGGCCGACGCGCATTGCTCGTGCGTGTCGGGCAAAAGGCCCTTGGCCATCGACATCGGCAGGTACGGGATGCCGGTCTTCTCGACCAGCGCCTTGATCTCGGTGTCGACCTGCGCATACGCCGCGCCCTTGCCGAGGATGATGAGCGGCTTCTTCGCCGACCTGAGGAGGTCGACCGCGCGCTTCACCGCCTCGGGCGACGGGATCTGGCGCGGCGCCGGATCGACCACCTTAATGAGCGACTTCCTTCCCGTCTCAGCCTGGACCGTCTGCGGGAAGAGCTTCGCCGGCAGATCGAGGTAGACGCCGCCCGGGCGGCCGGACAGCGCGGCGCGAATGGCGCGGGCGACGCCGACGCCGATGTCCTCGGCGTGCAGCACCCGGAACGCGGCCTTGGCGAGCGGCTTGGCGATCGCGAGCTGGTCCATCTCCTCGTAGTCGCCCTGCATGAGGTCGACGACTTCGCGCTCGCTCGATCCGCTGATCAGGATCATCGGGAAGCAGTTGGTCGTCGCATGCGCGAGCGCGGTCAAGCCGTTGAGAAAGCCCGGCGCCGACACCGTGAGGCAGATCCCGGGCTTCTGCGTGAGGAACCCCGCGATCGACGCCGCATAGCCGGCGTTCTGCTCGTGGCGGAAGGAGATCACCCGCAGGCCGGCGCGCTGGCACTTGCGCGTGAGATCGGTAATCGGAATGCCGGGCAGGCCGAAGACCGTATCGATCCCGTTCAACTTGAGGGCTTCGATCACCAGCTGAAAGCCGTCGGTCTCCGCCTGTGCATGCGCGCTGGTCGCGTCGCCCGCCCCGAGCTTCGCCTCGTTTTCGTCGGTGGTCGTTGCCGGCTTGGGAGGCGTCTGGGTTGCGGTGTCTGGCATGGGACTCTCGCTCGTGTTCGGGGGTGGCTTCACGCCGCCGCGACCGGTGGCCTCGACCGATCGCGGCGCTTGGAGTGCGACCTGCGCTGAGTGCCTTGCGATTCTCTACTGCGTATCCTCGGGAATGGCCCACTTCGCTCCGGGATGCGCCGCCGGCGCCCGGCTCGCGTACGCCGCCCGCATCGGCTTGAGCAGGAACAGGGCGAGGAGCGCTGCCACGATGTTCATGGTTGCTGCCGTCATGAACACCGGGTGCCAGCTGCCGCCGCTGGCCGCGGTCATCACGTTGGCGAGCGGAACGAGCAGCGACGCGGTTCCCTTGGCCGTGTACATGAGACCGGTGTTGGTCGTAGCGAACTTGGCGCCGAAGGTATCGGTCACCGTGGCCGGGAACAGGCTGTAGATCTCGCCCCAGGCGAAGAACACCACGCCCGACAGCAGCACGAACAATACTGGGTCGGTGCCGTACTTGGCCAGGGCGAAGATGCCCAGGCCCTCGATCGCAAAGGCGACGAACATCGTGTTCTCGCGTCCGATGTGATCGGAGACCCAGCCGAAGAACGGGCGGCACAGGCCGTTGAGCACGCGGTCGATCGTGAGCGCGAAGGTGAGCGCCGGCAGGGTGAGTCCGACGAGGCTCACGGGAATGTCGGCGATCTTGAAGTCCTTGGCGATCGGCGCGAGCTGCGCGGTCGCCATGAGGCCGCCGGCGGCCATGAGCACGAACATGACATACATGAGCCAGAACACCGGCGTCTTAAGCATCTCGCCCGGCGTCGCCTGGCGACGGGACGCGCCCGGCGCCATTCTCGGCGCGGTGGCGGTCAGGCTGGCGGGTGCGACGCAAAGAAGGAAGCCGAGGATGACCACGACGATGCCTTGGGCGACGCCGAAGAAGAGAAACGTATGCTCGTAGCCCGAGACCTTGATCATGTTCGCGATCGGGATGACCGTCAGAGCCGAGCCCGCACCGAATCCGGCTGCCGTCAGGCCCGCCGCGAGCCCGCGGCGGCCGGGGAACCACTTCACCGCGTTGCCGATGCACGTGCCGTACACGGCGCCCGCCCCGACGCCGCCCAGCGCCGCGGCGAAGTAGAGCATCGGCAGCGACTCGGCGATCGAGTTGAGCGCCCATGCGATGCCGCACAGGACGCCGCCGATCACGACGACCCACCGCGGTCCGAAGCGGTCGACCAGGTAGCCCTCGACCGGCACCAGCCAGGTCTCCAGGAGCACGAAAATCGTGAAGGCGACCTGAATCGACGCCCGCCCCCAGTGGTATTTCGCATCGATCGGATTGACGAAGAGCGTCCATCCGTACTGCAGGTTAGCGATCATCACCATGCATACGATGCCGATGATCAGCTGGCTCCACGGATTGGCGAAAGCGGACTTGCTCGGACTTCCGGCGGCGGTTGAGGCCATTGACTTCCTCCTAGGCGTCCAGTGTTCCCTGGTTTGTCCAGCTCGCAGGCGCGGCCGGACTTCGACTCTGCGTATAACGTATGTGGTATATCACAGCAAGTCAATACTCTCTCTTGCATACTCCTTACAGAAATGGCGGCTGACGCCCGTCTCGGCCGGCCCAGGGTCCGTCTTCGGGTGCGCTGCTTGTTGCCGCATGGTGTGTGGTATACCATGAACAAGGCTGCGCAATCAGCTCGTCTCCCGGCGAGAACAATCACAACGATCGAGCGCGGCGCGGAGGAGCGTTTTGAAAGTTTGCATCTTCGGTGCCGGCGCGATCGGCGGGTTCGTAGGCGCGGAGCTCGCCCGCACCGACGTCGAGCTGAGCCTGGTCGCACGGGGCGCTCACCTGGCGGCCATGCGCGAGAGCGGCCTGCGCCTGCGGATCGACGGCGAGGATCGCGTCTCGCATCCGTGGTGCACCGACGAGCCCGCCGAGCTGGGCGAGCAGGACTACGTGATCATCGCACTCAAGGCGCACATGATTTCTGAGGCCGTTGACTCGATGGCTCCGCTGATCGGGGCGCGCACCTGCGTGGTCACGGCCAGCAATGGATTGCCCTACTGGTACTTCCACGGCACGAGCGACATCGCAGCCGGGACCGCGCTCGACAGCGTCGATCCCGGCGGCAAGCAGTGGCGCGTGCTCGGCCCGGAGCGCGCGGTAGGCTGCGTGGTGTTCCCTGCGGCCGAAGTCGTCGCCCCGGGGGTAATCCAGCACGAGCACGGACGCCGGTTTCCGATCGGCGAGCCCGACGGGCGCAGGAGCGAGCGCATCGAGAAGCTGCATCGAATGCTCGTCGATGCCGGGCTCGAGGCGCCGATCCGCAGCGACATTCGCGACGAGATCTGGCTCAAGCTCTGGGGCAATCTGTGCTTCAACCCGATCAGCGCGCTGACGCTCGCGACCGTCGACGTGATCGCCACCAACCCCGAGACGCGCGCGCTGTGCAAGGCGATGATGGCGGAGGCGAGCGCGATCGGTGGGCGCCTCGGCCTCAAGCTGCGCGTGGACGCCGATCGGCGCATCGACGGGATGGCGGCGCTGGGGCCGCACAAGATGTCGATGCTGCAGGACCTCGAGCGTGCCCGCTCGATGGAGGTCGAGCCCCTGGTGGGCGTCGTCCAGGAGCTCGGCCGGCTACTCGACGTGCCCACGCCAACGGTCGACGTCGTGCTCGCGCTGCTGCGCCAGCGCACCGAAGCGAGGACGCTGCAATGAGCCGGGCCGCGCGGCCCGTTCCACACGCGGTCGGCCCGGCGAGAGCCGCATCCGAGCTCGCCGAGTCCGCCCGCGCGGACGTCGGCGACGGCGCGGCCTCCGGACATCGAGCCGACGCCCACGCCGCCTCGGTTGTGCCGCCGAAGCTCAGGCTGCAGCCGCTCAACACCAACGTGAGCCTGCGCGAACAGGCCTACGCAGCGCTCAAGCAGGCGATCATGGACGCCGACATCTATGCCCATCGCGAGGAGATCCGTCTCGACGAGCGCCAGCTCTCCCAGGCGCTCGGCGTGAGCCGCACGCCGATCCGCGAGGCGA
Organism: Casimicrobiaceae bacterium; assembly: GCA_035501595.1. Classification (GTDB taxonomy): domain Bacteria; phylum Pseudomonadota; class Gammaproteobacteria; order Burkholderiales; family Casimicrobiaceae; genus PALSA-1003. Next base: position 8,248 of record DATJVX010000034.1, read on the forward strand.
TGTCGCTGCTCGAGCAGGAAGGATTCCTGCGCACCGTGCCCCGCAGAGGGGTGTTCATCGTGCGCAAGACGAAGAAGCAGATCATCGAGATGATCGAGATGTGGGCGGCGCTGGAAAGCATGGCCGCACGGCTCGCCACGCTCAATGCGTCCGACGAGGAGATCGCTTCGCTCCGGCACATGTTCGACGAGTTCCTGAGCTCCGCGCCGGCGGATCACATCGACGAGTATTCGGACGCCAACATCGCGTTCCACCAGGGCATCATCCGCCTGTCGGGCTCGCACCTCATGGGACAGACGATCGAGAACCTCTTCATCCATGTGCGGGCGATCCGCCGCCTCACGATCTCGCAGAGCGACCGCGCGGCACGCTCGATCATCGACCACATGCAGATCATCGAGGCCCTCGAGCGGCGCGATACCGAGCTCGCCGAGCGGCTGGTGCGCGATCACTCGCTCAACCTCGCGCGCTACGTTGAGAAGTACTGCGACTACTTGGATTGATCGAAGCTCGGCGCGGGGCGGCAACCACCCGCGCCCGGCGCTGTCCTACCGGTGACAGAGGGCATGAATCGCGACACCACCACCCAAGCCGCCTCGGTCGTCGACGTGTCGCGTCTCGGCCGGAAGCGCGCGCGGAGCGTGCCCAAGGGCCGCCAGATCGATGCGCGCGCGCTCGACGAAGTGCGGGCGCTGCTGGGCGGCTCGCCGCGCCGGCGCGATCTCCTCGTCGAGTTCCTGCACCGCATCCAGGACGCTCACGGCTCGATCTCGGCCGCGCACGTCGTCGCCCTCGCGCAGGAGATGCGCCTCGCGCTCACCGAGGTCTACGAGGTGGCGACCTTCTACCACCACTTCGACGTGGTCAAGGAGGGCGATGCGCCGCCGCCGCCAATCACCGTGCGCGTCTGCGAGACGCTGTCGTGCCGGATGGCGGGGTCGCAGTCGCTGCGCGACGAGCTCGCGGCGCTCGAGCGACGCGGCGTGCGGATCCTCGGAGCGCCCTGCATCGGTCGCTGCGATCACGCGCCCGCCGCGGTCGTGGGCCGGAACCCGATCGACCGCGCCAGCGCAGCGAGCGTCATCGAGGCGGTCGAGAAGCGCCAGCTCGAGCCCACTCTCCCCGAATACGCCGACCTCGCGGCGTACCGGCGGAGCGGCGGCTATCGTGCGCTCGCCGCCTGCATGAACGGCGAGCGCACGGCCGACGCCGTGATCGCCGAGCTCGAGAGCTCCGCGCTACGCGGCCTCGGCGGCGCCGGCTTCCCGACGGGACGCAAGTGGCGCATCGTGCGCGCCGAGCCGGCGCCGCGACTGATGGCGGTCAACATCGACGAGGGCGAGCCGGGAACGTTCAAGGACCGCCACTACCTCGAGCGCGATCCCCACCGCTTCTTCGAGGGGATGCTCATCGCAGCCTGGGCGGTCGGCATCGACGGGATCTACGTCTACCTGCGCGACGAATACGCCGCGTGCCGCGCCATTCTGACGCGCGAGCTCGATGCGCTGGCCCGAGATCCGCCGTGCGCGCTGCCGCCGATCCAGCTGCGCCGCGGCGCGGGTGCGTACATCTGCGGCGAAGAGTCCGCCATGATCGAGTCGATCGAAGGCAAGCGCGGCATGCCCAGACTCCGGCCGCCCTACGTCGCGCAGGTCGGCCTGTTCGGACGGCCGACGCTCGAGCACAACATGGAAACGCTCTACTGGGTGCGCGACATCCTGGAGAAGGGCGGCGCGTGGTTTGCCGCACACGGGCGGCGCGAGCGCAAGGGGCTACGCTCGTTCTCGGTGTCGGGGCGCGTCGTCAAGCCGGGCGTTCACCTCGCGCCCGCGGGCATCTCGGTCCGGGAGCTGATCGACGAGCATTGCGGCGGCATGCTCCCGGGCCACGAGCTCTACGGCTATCTTCCGGGCGGCGCCTCCGGCGGGATCCTGCCCGCGTCGCTCGCCGATCTGCCGCTAGACTTCGACACGCTCCAGCCCCATGGCTGCTTCATCGGCTCGGCGGCCGTTATCATTCTGTCGCAACACGATAGAGCGCGCGACGCGGCACTCAACCTGATGCAGTTTTTCGCCGACGAGTCCTGCGGTCAGTGCACGCCGTGCCGCGTCGGCACCGCAAAGGCCGTGGGCCTCATGGCGAAGCCGCGCTGGGACGTGGCGCTCTTGAAGGAGCTTTCCCAGGCGATGGCCGACGCTTCGATCTGCGGCCTCGGCCAAGCAGCGCCGAATCCGATCGCTTGCGTCGTGAAATACTTCCCGCAAGAGCTTTCCGACGGGAGGGGCAACTCCAAGATCCTCGACCAGGGTTCGTCATGAACGCACCGCTGACGCATGCACTGGAACGCGAACAGATCGCCTTCAGGCTCAACGGCGAGGAGGTGAGCGCGTTCGCCGACGAGACGATCATCGAGGTCGCCGATCGCCTCGGTGTTCAGATCCCGCGGCTTTGCTACAAGCCGGGAATGCGCCCGGACGGGAACTGCCGCTCCTGCATGGTGGAGATCAAGGGCGAGCGCGTGCTCGCGCCATCGTGCTGCCGTCGGCCGACCAAGGACATGGAGGTATCGAGCACGAGCGAGCGCGCCGTCCACTCGCAGAAGATGATCGTCGAGCTGCTCGCGAGCGACATGCCCGCGAAGAGCTATCGCAGGGATTCGGAGCTCGACCACTGGCAGCGCGTCCTCGGCATCGGCAGACCGCGCTTCGAATCGCGGGAGCAGCCCGCGTCCGACCTCTCGCATCCGGCGATGGCCGTGAACCTCGACGCCTGCATCCAGTGCACGCGCTGCGTGCGCGCTTGCCGCGAGGAGCAGGTTAACGATGTGATCGGCTACGCCTCGCGCGGGTCGCACGCCCGCATCGTGTTCGATCTCGGCGATCCGATGGGAGCGTCGACCTGCGTGGCCTGCGGTGAGTGCGTCCAGGCCTGCCCGACGGGTGCGCTCGCTCCCGCGAACGACGCCTACCTCGTCCCGGTCGACCGCAAGGTCGCCTCGGTGTGCCCGTACTGCGGGGTCGGCTGCCAGATCACCTATCACGCGGCCGAAAATCACATCGTCCGCGTCGAAGGCCGCGACGGTCCGGCGAACCACGAGCGCCTGTGCGTCAAGGGGCGCTTCGGGTTCGATTACGTGCACCACCCGCAGCGCCTCACGAAGCCGCTCGTCCGCAAGCCCGGCTTCCCGAAGTCCGCCGATTTCGTCATGGACCCCGCCGATCCGCTCTCGGTGTTCCGCGAGGCGAGCTGGGAAGAGGCGCTCGATCTCGCGGGCGGCGCGCTCAGGAGGATCCGCGACGAGCACGGAGCGCACGCGCTCGCCGGCTTCGGCTCGGCCAAGGGCTCCAACGAGGAGGCGTACCTCTTCCAGAAGCTGGTGCGCACCGGCTTCGGCTCGAACAACGTCGATCACTGCACCCGGCTCTGCCACGCGTCGAGCGTGGCCGCGCTCCTCGAAGGCATCGGCTCGGGGGCGGTGTCAAACCCCGTGATGGACGTGCTGCAGTCCGAGGTCGTGCTCCTGATCGGCTCGAATCCGATCGTCAACCACCCGGTGGCGGCGACGTGGATGAAGAACGCCGTCAAGCGCGGGACCAAGCTGATTCTCGCCGATCCGCGTCGCTCCGAGCTGGCGCGGCACGCGACCCACTACCTGCAATTCAAGCCCGACACCGACGTCGCGCTCCTCAACGCGATGCTGAACACGATCATCGCGGAGGGCCTGGTGGACCGGGCGTTCGTCGCGGACCGCACCAGCGGCTTCGAGGAGATGAGAAGGAACGCCGAGGGCTACACGCCCGAGGCGATGGCGCCGATCTGCGGCATACCCGCCGACACCATCCGCGAAGTCGCGCGGCTCTACGCCACCTCGCGGGGCTCGATGATCCTTTGGGGCATGGGGATCTCGCAGCACGTGCACGGCACCGACAACGCCCGCTGCCTGATCGCGCTTGCGCTGGTCACGGGGCAGATCGGCCGGCCCGGAACGGGCCTGCATCCTCTGCGCGGCCAGAACAACGTCCAGGGAGCGAGCGACGTCGGCCTGATCCCGATGATGTATCCGGATTACAAGCGCGTCGACGCCGCGGACGCCCGCAGCAAGTTCGAGGCGCTGTGGCAGAAGACGCTCGACCCGAAGGCGGGACTGACGGTGGTGGAAATCATGAACGCGGTCCATGCGGGAGAGATCCGCGGCATGTACATCATGGGCGAGAATCCCGCGATGTCGGACCCCGACGTGCGACACGCGCGCGAGGCGCTCGCCGAGCTCGAGATGCTGGTCGTGCAGGACATCTTCCTGACCGAGACCGGCTATCTCGCCGACGTCATCCTCCCGGCTTCGGCGTTCCCGGAGAAGACGGGCACCTTCACCAACACCGACCGCTTGGTGCAGCTGGGTCGCCAGGCGCTCGATCCGCCGGGCGAAGCGCGCCAGGACCTGTGGATCATCGTCGAGATGGCGAGGCGGATCGGTCTCGACTGGAGCTATGCGCATCCGCGCGAGGTGTTCGCCGAGATGCGGCGCGCGATGCCGTCGATCGAGGGCATCAGCTGGGAGCGCCTCGAGCGCGATTCGGCGGTGACCTATCCCTGCACTGGCGACGACGATCCCGGCGAGCGGGTCGTCTTCACCCAGCAGTTCCCTACGGCGAGCGGCAAGGGGCGCCTGGTGCCGGCGAGCATCATTCCGGCGGCCGAGCGGCCCGACGAGGCGTACCCGTTCGTCCTAATTACCGGCCGGCAGCTCGAGCACTGGCATACGGGCAGCATGACGCGGCGAGCGGAAGTGCTCGACGCGATCGAGCCGGCTGCGGTCGCGTCGATGCACGGCGAGGATCTCGCCGCCCTCGGCGTCCCGCCGGGCGGGAGCATCAGCGTGGCTTCGCGCCGCGGCAGCATCACGCTCGCGGCACGCGCGGACAACGGTACGCCGCGCGGCGCGGTGTTCATTCCATTCTGCTACTACGAGGCCGCCGCCAATCTGCTGACCAACCCGGTGCTCGATCCGTTCGGCAAGATCCCGGAGTTCAAGTATTGCGCCGTGCGCGTGAGCCCCGGAGGCGCGCCGGCGGCAACGCAGGGCTACGGCGACGCGATGGCGGCCGAGGCTGGCTAGCGCGCCCCCGATCGTTCTGCCGCCCGCGCCGCGGCTCACTTGTGCTCGAGACGGACCGTGGGGTCCCAGGATTCGCCGGGCGGATTTCGAACGTTCGCTTCAGACAGGCCCAGGAAGAATCGTGACGGGCCGTCTTCCGGGAATGCGTCGAGGATCTCCGAGAACGCGCGCGCGGCCTCTCGCCAGCGGCGCGAGCGGTGCGCCTCCAGCGCGAGCGCGAATTTGCGGTACAGCGTCGAGGTTCGAGCGGGCGCGTCGCGGACGCGCCCGCCCAGCTCGACCAGGGGAATGGCTGTCGACTTGCCGGCGAGCACGAACGAGCCCAGCGGCCGCACCAGGAATTCCTCCAGCCCCTCGACGGTCGCCTCCGAGGCGAGAACCCGCGTGCCCAGGTACTTGCTCAGACCTTCGATGCGCGAGGCGGTGTTCACCATGTCGCCCACGGCCTGGTACTCGAAGTGCTTGGACGCGCCGATGCTGCCCAGGAGGAGCTGTCCCGAATGCAGGCCGAAGCGCGTGTTCAGCGGCGGCTTGCCGACGCGCGCCTCGTTGAAGCGGCGCAGCGCCTCGAAGATTTCGAGCGTGGCGTCGCAGGCCTGGCGCCGCACCGAGCTCAGCGCCGAAGGCGCCGCCCAGATCGCCAGCATCGCGTCTCCGACGACCTCGTTGACCACGCCGCCGAGCCGCTCGATGGGCTTGAAGAGCTCGGCGTAGTACGCGTTCATCAGCTCGCCCAGCTCGCGCGGGCTCATCGTCTCGGCGAGAAGAGAGTACTTTTCCACGTCGGTGGCGAGGCAGGCGCCGTAGACGAGCTGATCGGCGCCCGCCGGCCCGACGCTTTCGACGAGCCGATCGACGATCTTCTCGGGCACGAAGCGACCGAATGCCTCGCGGATGTGCTTGCGCTCGCGTCTCGCGTCCCGGTAGTTGAGCAGCGCCCCGCCGAAGAGGGCCAGCGGCGCCTCGATCCCGAGCGGGACGAGCAGGGGCAGCCAGGCGCCCGCGGTCGCGAACTGCCTGACGGCCGCGAACGCATACGCGGCGGACAGCGCGAGCACGAGCGCGAACGCGGCGACGGGCCGCAGCATCGTGCACGCCGCCCCGAGCGCGATGCCGCAGAGCGCCACGATGGCCAGGTGGATCGGGAACGGCAGCGGATGCACCGAGCGGTCTTCCAGCAGATTGGCGAAAGCCGTCGCGGCGATCTCCACGCCACTGATGTCCAGGCCGTCTTTTTCCGAGAACACCGTGCGGTAATCGTCGCGGATGCGATCCTGCTCGGGCTGCGAGGACGCCGAGAAGCCGACGAACACGACCTTGCCTTGGAAGCTCGCGTCGCCGCTTGCGGGCTGCCGAGGATCGGCACCCAGAACCCGGCTGTAGGGAATGGTGCGGATGCTGCGCGGCGGCCCGTAGAAGTTGAGATACGAGACCTCGCTGCTCCGGTACACCTCGACGAGCGAGCGCACGAGGCGCCTGCGCTGCGCGTCGAGCTCGGCGTCGCTGGTCCGGTCGAGCTCTTGCAGCACTCGATCGGCGATGCGCGGATCGCGCAGGAAGGCACGGCGGACCTCCTCTGCGAAGCCGCCGCCGTCGGCCGCCGCGACCAGCTCCTTCACGCTGGCAGGGGGAGTCAAGGCAAGCGAGGGCTCGACTCTGTGCAGAAGCGACAGGAAACCGCGGTATGCGTCGAAGGCGTAAATCTCGAAGACGAGGACCGGCAGCGTCGGGCTGTCGCCGGCGCCCGCCTTGAACGTCCAGTAGGTGTCGACCCGTGACTGCTTCGGCAGCGGGAAGGGCGCATGCGCGAGCGCCGCCTGCTCCAGCAGCGGGATCGGAGGGCTTAGCTCTTCGATCTGTATCTCGCCGGTGGGACGCCCGGGATCGCCCGGCGGACGCAGCGTCTTTTTCCTGATCGAATCGACCAGCACGACGTTCGCGGCCCGCTCGATCGCCGCGGCGAACGCGGCATCGTTCTCGGGCGCGCGGCTGGCGGAGTCGAAGGTGAGGTCGAAGCAGACCAGCCGCGCACCGGCCTGTGCCAGGCGCTCCACGAGCCGGGCATGCAGGGCCCGTGGCCAGTCGCTCGGCTTGCTGGGCAGTTCGAGCGCCTGAGCCGACTCCGCGTCGAGCGCGACGATGGCGACTTCGGGCGGGGCGCCGGCGGCGCCTCGGGCCCGGAAGAGCCACGAAAGCTCCAGGTCCTCCTCGATCTCCGACAGGCCCGGCAGCAGCGTCGCCGCGACTCCCACCAAGCCGATCGTCAGCCCCATGACGAGGCCGCGACGCAAGCGTTTCAGGCGAGCCGCGAATCGCATCGCATTGATCAGTACAACGCCGGGGCCTCGTGAATCCATCCGCCGTCAAGACGGCCGGGTTTTTGCGGCCCGGATTGTCCCATAAGTGGCGCGCCCGCCGGACCAAGGTCTGCGAGCGCGCGAACGGCGTCGATTCCCGCTCAGGCACAGGAGCCTCTCGGTGAGGCCTCCGCGCCCGGCAAGTCTGTCCGAGCCTTCGACCATTGCGTCCCAGCGGCAATTCTTGTCTACTACCATCGTCGATAGGGGTAATCGGCGCCTGTCCGCACACCTATAAAGGGGAGGGATGGCACGGACGCTCGCACGCCGCCGACAACTCGGCCTCAACGCGCTCGTCATGCTGGGCGCCGTCGCCGGGCTGCTTGCGCTGGCTCGCGCCGATGCCGCCGAGCCCTGTGCACCGGCCATCGCCCGGATCGTATCGATCCAGGGAGGCGTCGAAGTGCGCCGGGGCTCGCCCGAGAAGACTCCCGAGCCGGCCTGGCAGGCCGCCGAGCTCGACGCAGCGCTGTGCACGGGGGACTCGGTTCGAACCCGTGAACACAGCCGCGCGGCCCTGCTGCTCAGCAACGAGACGACGCTTCGCCTCGATCAGCGCACCACGCTGACGCTCGGCGAGCAGGAGGCGGCCGGCTCCTCATTGCTCAACCTGTTCGGCGGAGCGCTCCACGTCATCTCCCGCACGCCGAGGCCGTTCCGGGTGCGCACGCCGTTCGTGAACGCGAATGTGGAAGGCACCGAGTTCCTGGTGACGGTGGGCCCCGCGGGCACGAGCGTCGAGGTCTACGAAGGAAGGGTCCAGGCCGCCAACGATCAGGGCAGCGTAGTGCTCGACGGCGGCGAGCGCGCGATCGCCGGTCCGAATGCCGCGCCGCGCAAGGAGCTCGTGGTTCGCCCCAGGGACGCCGTTCAGTGGGCGCTGTATTTTCCGGCCGTGCTCGACTACGGGAGAAGCGGTGCGGGCCCGCGGGCCGAGCCGGCGCTGCGCGAGGCGAGCGAGCTCTACGGCGCCGGCAAGCTCGACGCTGCCATCGCGGTGCTCGATCGCCTGCCGGCGTCGGCGCGCAGCGCCAGGGTGCTGACCTACCGGGCGGGGCTGCTCCTGCTCGTGGGGCGCGTCGACGAGGCCAAGCCCGAGCTCGCGCGCGCGCTGGCGCTCGATCCTCGCGCGAGCGATGCCTATTCGCTCCAGGCGATGATCGCGGTCGCGCAGAACGAGCGCGATGCGGCGCTCGATCTGGCCCGGAAAGCGGTCGACGCCGACCCCTCCTCGCCGGCGGCCAGGATCGCGTTGTCGTACGCCCAGCAGGCGCGGTTCAGTCTCGACCAGGCGCTCGACAGCGTCGGTAAGGCGATCGAGCTGGATCCGCGGGATGCCCTCGCCTGGGCCCGACGGGCCGAGCTCGAACTGTCGCTCGGCGATATCGATCGCGCGCTGGACGCCGCCAAGCGCGCGGTCGAGCTCAATCCGGAGCTCGCCAGGACGCAGTCGGTGCTGGGCTTCGCAAGCCTCGCCAGGATCGACACGGCCGGCGCCTCGCGCGCCTTTGCGCGCGCGATCGAACTCGATCCCGCCGATCCCTTGCCGAGGCTGGGCCTGGGGCTTGCGATGATCCGGGAGGGTCACCTCGCGGACGGGCGCGAGGAGATCGAGATCGCGACCAGCCTCGATCCGGGCACCTCGCTCATCCGCAGCTACCTGGGCAAGGCCTACTACGACGAGAAGCGGGACAGCCTGGCGGAGCGGCAGTTCCGCCTCGCGAAGGACCTCGACCCGAACGATCCGACGCCGTGGTTCTACGACGCGATACTCAAGGAGTCGGCGAACCGACCGGTGGAAGCGCTCGAAGACCTGCAGAAGTCGATCGAGCTCAACGGCAATCGCGCCGTGTATCGCTCGAGGCTGCTGCTCGACCAGGATGAAGCTGCGCGCACGGTGGCGCAGGCCCGGGTGTACACCGACATCGGCTTCGATCGGCTCGCGCTGTCCGCCGGGGCCGAGTCGGTCACCGCCGACCAGACCAACTCGGCCGCCCATCGCCTGCTCGCCGACGCCTACGTCGATCTTCCGAGGCACGAGATCGCGCGCGTGAGCGAGCTGCTCCAGTCGCAGCTCACGCAGCCGCTGACGATGACGCCGACGCAGCTGCAGCTGAGCGAGGACAAGTTCGTGGTCCTGCGCGGCGCGGGTCCGGCGACGCCGGCGTTCAACGAGTTCAACGCGCTCTTCACGCGCGACGGGGCGGGTGTCCAGGGAAGCGTGGTCGCCGGAGGCAACGACACCGTGGGCGACCAGGTGCTCGTCTCGGGAATCCAGGGCCGCTGGGGCTACAGCCTGGGCCAGCTCTACTACCGCACCGACGGTTTCCGCGACAACGACGATTTCCGCAAGGAGATCTACGACGCCTTCGTGCAGTACCAGGCGTCGCCAGCCTTCTCCGTGCAAGCCGAGGTGCGCCACTCGGTGAGCGGCTTCGGCGACACGGTCCTGCGATTCGACCCTCTGCTGTTCCTGCCCGATCGCAATCACATCGACAGCACCTCGTACCGCGTCGGCGGGCATTACCAGTTCGCACCGGGGTCGGACTTGGTCGCCTCGCTCATGGCGATCGACAGCCATTTCACCAACGGGCAGTTCGGCACCACGTTCATCGATCAGGACTTCCGCACCTACATCGCGGAAATCCAGCACGTCTGGCGCAAGGGCGCCTTCAGCCTCACTTCCGGCGCGGGCGCGTATTCGGAGAAGACGGACACGGTATTCTTCGATACCGCGGCGAGCTCGCGGCCGCACGCGGCCAACCTCTATGTCTACGGAGCATTCCGCACGTTGGCCGACACGCTGCAGCTACAGCTCGGCGCGAGCGTCGATCGGCTCGATGCCACCGACGAGCTCGGCGGATCGAAGACGCAGACCAACCCAAAGCTCGGCCTCACCTGGGACTTGACGCCGTCGACGACGCTGCGCATGGCGGCCTTCCGCACGCTCAAGCGGCGCTTCTTCGCGAACCCCAGCCTCGAACCGACCGAGGTCGCAGGCTTCAACCAGTTCTTCGACGACCTGAATGGAACCGACGCGCGGCGGGCCGGGATCGCGCTCGACCAGCGCTTCTCCAACCGCTTGTTCGCCGGCGTCGATGCGGAGCGGCGGGACCTCAAGGTGCCGCAGGACTTCTCGACCGGCCAGGTCTTCGACTGGCGGGAGCGCGGGGGCTCGGCCTACCTCTACTGGGCTGCCGACCCGACGCTGGCGCTGTCCGCGCGCTATGTCTACGAGCGCTTCGAGCGGCCGCCGGACTTTCCGGGCCAGGAGCTGTTCACCGAGGTCACCACGCGACAGGTCCCGCTGCAGATCGACTACCACCATCCGCTCGGATTCCTGGTCCGCGCGAGCGCGACCTATGTCAGGCAGAGCGGCATGTTCTTCTCCTCCTCGGGCAATCCCGACCCCGAGCCCGGATCGTCGCAGTTCTGGGTCGCCGACCTCTCGGTGGGCTACCGCCTCCCGCGCCGCCTGGGGCTCGTCACGCTCGAGGTGAAGAACCTGTTCGACAAGCGATTCCAGTTCCAGGAGACGGACCTGTTCACACCGACGTTCGCCAGGGACCGCCTGTTTCTTGCGCGTGCAACGCTCAGCTTCTAGCAGCCGAAGTCATTCGAAATGACAACGCAGCGTTCGATGCAACTCACTCAAGGGAGGCGAAAATGATTCAACCCGTGAAGTCGATCTTTCGCACGGCCGCCGGCGCAACGCTCCGGTCCACCCTGGCGGGCCTCGGCGCAGCGCTCGCTCTGGGCAGCGCGGGCAGCTGTCTCGCCCAGGGCGCGCAGGTGAACCTGCACCAGGAAGCGACGGTGTACCGCGCCTTCTACTACGACGAGCAGGATCACCTCCTGCACGTCGAGGTCGTGAACGACATCTCGGGGCGTCACCTGACGCCGCTGTTCACGCCCGCGAAGCAGGCGGCACCGCAATCGCCGCCCAGCGAGGGTCCCGCGACGCTCATCGGCGACAAGGCGCGATACGCCATTTACTACGGCACCAGCGGTCCGAATCAGCCGAAGTTCCAGGCTGGCGACCGCGATCCGCAGTCGCGGCCGGTCGCGATCGAGCGACTCTCGGCTGCGGATGCGCATCGCGCCATCGAGTGCGCGTCACCCGGAGGCGATGCCTGCCTGTTCCCGCGCATGTGCCATTGCGGGGCCGTGGGCAGTTGCTGCTGCTACTAGCGGGTGTGCGGAGGCGATGAGGGCGCCGGGACGCGATCGCTGCAGCACGTCGCGGGGTCTAGGAATCCGCAAATCGCTCCGGGGAACGGAGGATCGCCCATGACAGGCCCGATCTCGCGCAGGGACGCGCTGAAGATGCTCGGCGCGGTCGCGATGACGGCGCCCTGCGAGGCGCTGGCGCAGCCGCGCGACGCTGCGCGTCCGGATCCGGGCCCCACGCCCGTGCCGACCCCGGGGCCGCCCCCGGTGCCCGCGCCGACGTACCTTCGCGTCTCCGTCCACCAGCCGGGCGGCGACCACCTCGAAGCCGAGGCGAGCGTCAGCCTGCAGGATGCGCAGCCGGTGGTACTGCGCCGGACGCGTCCGAAGGCGACCTACGAGGCGGTCGTGGCGCCGGGTGCGCATCGCCTGGTCGTGAGGGCACAGGGATTCGCCGACGCCGACTATGCGATCGATGTCCCGCCCGCGGGGTTGACGCTGCCGGTCTATCTGGGCCGGCCCGGATGGCCTTCGTTCCGCATGGGCCAGAGCATGGTTCCTTTCGAGCCACAGGAAGAGTTGATGGGCGTCGCCTTCGCCGGCAAGGCTCCGTCGGAGGCGCAGTGGCCCTCGCTGCTGCAGCAGATGGAGAGGATGGGCCTCGTTCCCCATCCCGACCGGGCTTCCTACCTGGGCGCCGGCAGGACCGTCGCGTTCTTCCGGAGCGCGAAGCCGGGTCAGAGGATATTCGGAACCGGCGATCAGGCATCGCCCGAGGTGATCGAGAACGTCTCGCTGCTCTTCGGCAAGGGCAACGCGCGAGTCGGCATGCCGATCGATCTTCGCCCGGGCCACGTCAAGATCCTCGACAACGCCTACATGATCCGCTTCGGATCGAGTCGCGCCGCACGCGGCGTGCACGCGCTCGCCTGCACCCAGCTGGCGATCGCCTACCCCGTACCCTCTTCGCCCAACACTTGGGTCTTCGAATTCGACGAGAGGAACGACTATCGCAGACATCTCGCCTCGCTCGACGACCTGCGCTTGCACGATCCCGACGTGCAATATGCCGAGCCGAGGCTCATCGTCGAGCTGCAGAAGCACTCCTGCCCCGACGACGGTCCCGCTCACAGCTGTGCGGTCGTGGTGAGCGCGAACGCCACCGACGATCCGTGGAGCAACTGCCAGACGAATCTCGTGCTCCAGGGCGTCCCCGACGCATGGTGCCTCCTCGAGCAGACGGTCGGCGCGGAGGCGAGGCGGGGCTCGGCCGACGTGTGCATCGCCACGGTGGACTTCGGGATCAACGCGAGCCATCCCGACGTGAATGCCGCCCGCCTCGATTACGTCTCTCTGTGCGACGGCTGCCCCGCCGTGCCCGAGGACACCCACGGCATGGCGGTGTACGGCATCGTCTCGGCCACGCCCGACAACCGCGCCGGAACCTCGGGCATCGCTCCGGGAGCACGCCACCTGGCGATCGGGATGAAGAGCTACTGGACCGATTCGGCGCAGTACGCCGAGATGCTCCTGTGGCTCGCCGGCGTCGAATCCCCGGTCACGTTCAGCGAGCCGCCGCTCGCGAGAGCTGCCGATATCATCAGCTGCTCGCACGGCATCGCCGACCTGCCGACCGCGAACCCGATCGCGCAGGCGTTCCAAAGGCTGACGCAGGAGGGCCGCAAGCGCGCCGACGGTACCGCCCTCGGCACGCTGCTCGTCTATTCGTCGGGCAACGAGCATCGCGATATCACGGGCACGCAGGCGCTCGCCGCCGACCCGAACGTGATCGCGGTCGGCAATACCCTTCCCCCGGATGCTTCCGGCGTGGAGAAGCGTCAGCCGGATTCGAACTATGGCGACCGGCTCGATCTCTGCGCGCAAGGCGAAGATGCGCCGTCGCTGCTCGCCGACCCCGGGCAGGTCTGGAGCGGAAGCTGCGCGCCCGGCACCCGCGGGCCGGGCGCTTTCCAGTTCGCCGGCACGTCCGCCGCGTGCCCGATGGTCGCCGCCACCGTGGCGCTGATGCTGACGGTCAAGAAGGATCTGCCCTCGGCGGTCGTGCGCGAGCTCCTGCGCAAGGGAGCTCGCTGCATTGATCCCGCGGGAGGCGACTGGCAGGACGGGCGCAGCTACTGGTACGGCTCCGGTCGGCTCGATGCGCACGCCGCCGTTCGCGGGGCGGCGAGCGCGGTCGTCTAGCGCAGTCGACGCGCGTCGCCGCGAAGCGAGCTTCGGTCCGCGCGGGGGCGCCTAGCCTCGATGGGTCGCGCGGCGCAGCCGGTCGCGCACGGCGCTCCACTCGGGGCCGTCCGGCGGCGCCTCGATCCATATCTCGTCCGCCGCCAGCGCGTCGAGTGCGCGCAGGTTGGCGTAGAGCTCCTGGGCGTACGCTGCGTCGTGCGCAGGCGCGTCGAACCACACGCCCTCGAACGACGCAGGCTGCGCGAGCGAATGCGCGAGCACGGCCACGTGCGTTCCGCGGCCGTGCAACGAGCCGACCGCGTTTCGAAGCTCGCCGGCGTCGAGGAGTTTCGCCGGCGTGCGCGGCGCGTAGTGCGATTCGAGCGTGCCGGAGGCCCGGGGTGCGTTCGGGCCTCCGGACGCCGGGACGCGGCCAAGCACCGCCGCGATCCGCTCGACCGGAATCGCCCCGAGACGAAGGAGCAGCGGCTCGCCCTCGGTGAACGCGACGATGGTCGACTCGATGCCGTGAGGGCACGCCCCCGCGTCGATGATCAATGCCAGCTCGTCGCCGAAATCGTCGCAGACGTGCTGCGCGGTGGTCGCGCTCACGCGCCCGAAGAGATTCGCCGACGGCGCAGCGATGCCGTCGCCGCCCAGCGCGACAAATCGCTCGAGCAGCGCGCGGGCGATCGGATGAGCGGGGACGCGCAGGCCGACGCTCTCCGCGCCGCCGGTGACCGCGTCGCTCACTCCCGGAGCGCGCGGAAGAATCAGCGTGAGCGGGCCGGGCCAGAAGGCCGCGGCGAGCGCGCGGGCCTCGGCCGGTGCGGAGCTCGCCCAGCGCCCGATGGCCGATGCCTCGGCGAGGTGCACGATCACCGGATGCGCGGCGGGGCGGCGCTTTGCGGCGAAAATTCTCCGGACCGCATCCGGGTTGCGCGCGTCGGCGCCGAGGCCGTACACCGTCTCGGTGGGAAAAGCGACCAGCGCGCCTTCGCGCAGCGACCGCGCCGCGCGCTCGATGTTCTCCGGCGTCGGTTGAACGATCATCGGCGCGGCGAGCGGCGGCGGGCGCGGCGGGACGGCTCCCACGCATCGCATTTGATAGAATGGCCGACTTTGCGCACGGGGACGCGGCCGGGACCCACGAGGCGCGACATCACGGACAAGCGGCCACGGAGCAACAATGAGCGATTTTCTCTTCACGTCGGAGTCGGTTTCCGAAGGGCACCCCGACAAGGTCGCCGACCAGATCTCCGACGCGGTCCTCGACGCGATTCTAGCGCAGGACCCGCACGGCCGGGTCGCGGCCGAGACGCTCGTGTCGACGGGTCTCGTCGTGATGACCGGCGAGATCACGACCGCGCACAAGCACGACTTCGCGCGCATCGCGCGCGACACCATCCATCGCATCGGCTACACCGACCCCGAGCTGCGCTTCGACGCGGAGGGCTGCGCCGTGATGGTCTGCTACGGCCGCCAGTCGCCGGACATCGCGCGCGGCGTCGAGCGCACCTCCGAGGAGTACATGAACCAGGGCGCCGGGGACCAGGGCCTGATGTTCGGCTACGCCTGCGACGAGACGCCGGTGCTCATGCCCTTCCCGATCTACTACGCGCACCGCCTCGTGCAGCGGCAAAGCGAAGTGCGGCGCGACGGCCGCTTGCCCTGGCTGAGGCCCGACGCGAAGTCGCAGCTCACGGTGCGCTACTTGCGCGGGCGGCCGCACAGCATCGAGACGGTGGTGCTTTCCACCCAGCACCACCCGAGCATGAATCACAAGCAGGCCGAGCTCGCCGAAGCCGTGATCGAGGAGATCATCAAGCCGGTCCTGCCCAAGGCGATGCTCGTCGACACGCGCTACCTGGTCAATCCGACCGGCCGCTTCGAGATCGGCGGACCGCACGGCGACGCCGGCCTCACGGGACGCAAGATCATCGTCGACACCTACGGCGGCGCTGCGCCGCACGGAGGCGGCGCTTTCTCGGGCAAGGATCCGTCGAAGGTCGACCGGTCGGCGGCGTACGCGGCGCGCTACGTGGCCAAGAACATCGTGGCCGCGGGCATCGCCAGGCAATGCCAGGTGCAGCTTTCGTACGCGATCGGCGTGGCCCAGCCGATCAACGTGACGGTGTACACCGAAGGCACGGGCAAGATTCCCGACGAGCAGATCGCGGCGCTGGTCAACGCGCACTTCGACCTGAGGCCCAAGGGCATCATCCAGATGCTGGACCTTCTGCGTCCGATCTATCTCAAGACTGCGGCCTACGGCCATTTCGGCCGCGACGAGCCGGAGTTCACCTGGGAGGCGACCGACCGCGCCGACGCGCTTCGCGCCGCGGCCGGGCTGACGGGTAGAATCGAGAGCCGCGCGCAGGCGACGATCTAGGCCGGGGATCCGCGCCCGGCCGGCGACGGCCGCGATTCGCACGCACCGGCCGCTGTGGGTGGCGGCGAATCGATCGATCCATGCGCTTCTCCTACTACGACCGGCTTTCGGCCGCGCGGCAGAAGGTCTATCGCCAGAGCGACGCGATCGTCACGCTCGGGGTTCCGCGCGATCTCGAGCTGGGCGAGACGGTGCGGCGCATCGAGTCGGCGCTGGCGGCCGACGACCGATCCGCCGTGCAGCGCGCGTGCCAGGACCTGGTCGACGCGCTGAACGGCGGCTACCGGGTGCCGCCGGTGCGCGTGCGCATTCTCGACAAGCGGCCCGCGGACGGCGGCGGCGAGCTCCACGGCCTGTACGAGCCGGGAGAGGGACGCTCGCCGGCGCGCATCACCGCCTGGATGCGAACCTCCCAGCGGCTCAAGGTCGTTGCTTTCAAGACGTTTCTGCGCACGCTGGTCCACGAGCTTTGCCATCACCTCGACTACGAGCTCTTCGCCCTCGAGGAAACCTTCCACACCGAGGGCTTCTACAAGCGCGAATCGAGCCTTGCCGGCGCGCTGCTCGCGCAACGCGACGCCCCGCGGGAAGCCGCCTCGGGCCCGGGACCGCGTTAGCAGGGTTTCGCCAGCCGCGCTATAATTTGAATTCCCCGAGGAGCGTTGCAACGGGACGGCGCCTCGTCAGTCTCCTGACGCCGCCGCCTCCGCCAGGCTCGGGGCTTCCACATTGCAACGGCGCTCGTTGACCCGCGGCTCGTCCGCGGTGACGAGCGAGCCCCCACGTCGCCGCGCCCGAGTCCACGACAAGGAGCGACTGATGAACGCTGTGACCGAAACCCGCAGCTTCGCCGACTTTCGCGTCGCGAACCTCGACCTGGCGGCCTGGGGCCGCAAGGAAATCGCGATTGCCGAGACCGAGATGCCGGGGCTGATGGCGATCCGCGAGGAGTTCGCGCCGCAGCAGCCGCTGCGCGGCGCGCGCATCGCTGGCTCGCTGCACATGACCATCCAGACCGCCGTGCTGATCGAGACGCTCAAGGCGCTGGGCGCCGAGGTCCGCTGGGCATCGTGCAACATCTACTCGACCCAGGACCACGCCGCCGCCGCGATCGCCGCGGCGGGCACGCCCGTGTTCGCCTACAAGGGTGAATCGCTCGACGAATACTGGGAGTTCACGCATCGCATCTTCGACTGGGCCGGCGCCTCGGGCCCGAACATGATTCTCGACGACGGCGGCGATGCAACGCTCCTCGTCCACCTGGGTGCGCGGGCGCGGACCGACCGCGCGCTCATCGCCCATCCGGCGAGCGAGGAAGAGACCGCGCTCTTTGCGGCGATCGAACGGCGCCTCGCCGCCGATCCGGACTTCTACGCGCGCGTGCTCTCCGGCATCAAGGGCGTGACCGAGGAGACGACGACCGGAGTCAAGCGCCTGTACCAGATGGCGGGCGAGGGACGGCTCGCGTTCCCCGCGATCAACGTCAACGACTCCGTCACCAAGTCGAAGTTCGACAACCTCTACGGCTGCCGCGAGTCGCTCGTCGACGGCATCAAGCGGGCGACCGACGTCATGGTCGCGGGCAAGATCGCCGCCGTCAACGGTTACGGCGACGTCGGCAAGGGCTCCGCCCAGGCGCTGCGCTCGCTCGCGGCGCAGGTGTGGGTGACCGAGATCGATCCGATCTGCGCCCTGCAGGCGTCGATGGAAGGCTACCGCGTCGTGACCATGGACTACGCCTGCGACAAGGCCGACATCTTCGTCACCGCGACGGGCAACATCGGCGTGATCACCCACGAGCACATGCGGCGGATGAAGAACAACGCGATCGTCTGCAACATCGGGCACTTCGACAACGAGATCGACGTCGCCTCGCTCCGGGCTTATCGCTGGGACAACATCAAGCCGCAGGTCGATCACGTGATCTTCCCCGACGGCAAGCGCATCATCCTGCTCGCGGAGGGGCGGCTGGTGAACCTGGGTTGCGCGACGGGCCATCCGAGCTACGTCATGTCGAGCTCGTTCGCCAATCAGGTGATGGCGCAGATCGAGCTCTGGAGCGACGCCAAGACCGGCGGGGCGAAATATCCGGTGGGCGTGTACGTGCTGCCGAAGCACCTCGACGAGAAGGTCGCGCGGCTGCAGCTCACGAAACTCGGGGCGATGCTCACCAGCCTCTCGGACAGGCAAGCGCGCTACATAGGCGTCGAGGTCGGCGGTCCGTACAAGCCGGACAGCTACCGCTACTGACGGCAGGCCCATGCGGATCGGCGTCATGGCGGCGGGCGGCGTCGGAGGGTACTTCGGCGCCCTCCTCGCGCGCGCAGGGAACGAGGTCGCGTTCGTCGCGCGCGGACGCCACCTCGCGGCCCTGCGCGAGCGCGGATTGACCGTGAAGAGCGCCGCGGGCGAGATTCGAATCGAGCGCCCGGTCGCGAGCGACGATCCGCGGACGCTGGGGCCGTGCGACGTCGTGCTGTTCGCGGTCAAGCTCTGGGACACCGAATCGGCGGCGGAGGCGGCGCGGCCGCTGCTCGGCGACGACGCCGTGCTGATCCCGTTCCAGAACGGCGTGGAGAGCATCGAGCGCATCGGCGCCGTCGTCGGCGCCCGGCACGTGATGGGCGGCGCCGCCTACATCGCCGCGCAGATCGCGGAGCCGGGGGTCGTCGCCCAGACGGGGCCGATGGCGCGTTTGCGCTTCGGCGCCGTGCTGCCCGGGCAGCGAAGCGCGGCCGCGTCGTTTCTCGACGCCTGCAAGGGCGCGGGCATCAACGCGGAGCGTGTCGACGACATCCGGCGCGTCCTGTGGGAGAAGTTCGTATTCCTGTCCGCCATGTCCGGCGTGACGGCCGCGACACGCCAGCCGATCGGTCCGATTCGCAGCGATCCGGAACTGCGCGCGACGCTCGAGACCGCGATGCGCGAGGCGCTCGCCGTGGGCCGCGCCCGCGGCGTCGATCTCGGCGAGCGCTTCGTCGCCGAACAGCTCGCCTTCGCCGACGGCTTGCCGGCGGAGATGAAATCGTCGATGCTCAACGATCTCGAGGCGGGCAACCGTCTCGAAGCGCCGTGGCTTTCGGGCGCGGTGGCGAGGATGGCGCACGAGGCCGGAGTCGCGGCGCCGGTGAGCGCGACGCTCTACGCGGTGGTCAAGCCGTTCTGCGACGGCAGGCGCTGAGGCTGCGCGGGAGGAAGAGAGGAAATGCGGCTCGTCGTGGTGTGGCTCATCAACGCGGCGGCGCTCCTCGCGCTGCCGTATCTCATGTCGTCGATCACGGTGGAGTCGATTCCCGCCGCGCTGATCGCGGCGTTGCTGCTCGGCCTGGTAAACGCGTTCATCCGGCCGCTGCTCGTGCTGCTCACGCTTCCCGTCACGCTTCTGACGCTGGGGCTTTTCATCTTCGTGATCAACGCGCTGCTGTTCTGGCTGATCGCCTCCTTCGTGCAGGGCTTCCACGTGGCCGGCTTCTGGTCGGCGTTCTTCGGAGCGATCCTCTACAGCATCATCTCCTGGGCGCTTTCGGCTTTGCTGCTCGGGAAGCGCCGCTGAAGCACGGCCGGCCGATGGCGGAGCCCGAGCGCATCTTCAGCTTCGAGTTCTTCCCGCCGGCGACGCCGGAGGGCGCGCTCAAGCTGCGCGCCACGCGCGAGGTGCTCGGTCGTCTCGGTCCGAGGTTCTTCTCGGTGACCTACGGCGCCGGCGGATCGACGCGCGATCGCACGCTCGCCACGGTTCTCGACATCAAGGCGTCGGGGCAGAGCGCCGCGCCGCACATCTCCTGCATCGGCTCGACGCGCGAGAGCGTGCGGGCGACGCTCTCGACGTACCGGGAGCACGGCATCCGCCATCTCGTCGCGCTGCGCGGCGACCTGCCCTCGGGGACCGCCGACGCCGGCGAATTCCGCTACGCGAACGAGCTCGTCGAATTCATCCGCGCATCCACCGGGGACTGGTTCCGCATCGAGGTCGCGGCCTACCCCGAGTACCATCCGCAGGCACGCACGCCGGAGGAGGATCTCGCCAACTTCAGGCGCAAGATCGACGCTGGGGCCGATTCCGCGATAACGCAGTATTTCTTCAATGCCGCGAGCTACTATCACTTCGTCGACCGCGCCCGCTTCGCGGGCGTCGGCGTCCCGATCGTGCCGGGCATCATGCCGATCCTGAGCTTCTCGAAGCTGGCGCGGTTCTCCGACGCCTGCGGAGCGGAGATTCCCCGCTGGATCCGGCGCAAGCTCGAAAGCTTCGGCGACGACGCGGGATCGATCCGGGCCTTCGGGCTGGACGTGGTCACGGGGCTGTGCGCCGAGCTGCTCGCGCACGGCGCGCCCGGCCTGCACTTCTACACGCTCAACCAGGCGAGCCTCACGAAGGCCATCTGGCAGCGCCTCGGGCTGCCGTCGCCTCGACCCGGCTCCGACGCGCCGGAGACGCGAGGGCTGGGCGTCGACCGCTAGCGGCCCGGCTGGAAGGAGACCAGCTCGGCGACCGTGTTCTCGGTGGTCACCGTGGCCATGTCCTGGCCGCCTATCTCGGTGTACTCGGCCTCGCGCGCCTCGCGCACCGGCGCCTTGACTTCCGGCGCGTACCACACCGCGTCGCGACGGGTGGTCCGAGTGCGCCAGAAGTCCCGGTCGTCGAGCTGGACCACGCGGTAGACGTAAACCGCGTCGTAGACGCCGGCCGGGACGGTGGCCGTCTTCCGGCCGTCCACCTTGCCGTACACGAGGATCTGGTCGGTCATCTGGGTATCGGGATGGATCGTGTCGATCGTCTGGCGCCAGGTCTTGCCGTCGGCGAGCGGGAACGCGAGCAGCTCCACGGGCGGGTTGAACGGACGTGGCGCCTCGCGCCACAGCGTTCCTGCGCGCAGCGCGCCGCCCCCTTCGATGTCGTCGACCCACTCGTAGCGCCCGTTATTGTCCGTCACCGCGAGCCTGACGCGAGCTGACGGTCCGGTGACAGAAATCACCTCCGCATCGAGCTGCGAGGTGAGCCCGCGGCGCAAGTTGTCGGTGATCCGGTACTGCCAGCGATCGCCGACCGCCAGCCGCGGCGCGTCGATCGGCGGTCCGGCCGGCGCGGAAGCGCAGGCGAAAAGGCCGAGGACGAGCGACCAGGCGACGACGGGACGGATCGGCACGAGGGGCAGCGAGACCATGGGAGCCTCCGCTTTGGAGCGCCGGTCGACGGCGCCTTCCTTTGATCGGGTGAACACGCCGCCGTTCCCGGGTAATCCGGCGCGAAAGCCCTAAGCCGTTCGATCCGTGATCGCCCCGAGGCTCGCGGTCGACACGAGCCGCATGTACTTGGCCAGCACGCCGCGCGTGTAGCGGGGGGCCGGGGGTTTCCACTGCGCGCGCCGGCGCGCGAGCTCGGCGTCGTCCACGTTGAGCTGGATCAGAAGCCGGCGGCTGTCGATGGTGATCGAGTCGCCCTCTTCGACGAGCGCGATCACGCCGCCGACGTAGGCTTCCGGCGCTACGTGACCGACCACCATCCCCCAGGTACCGCCCGAGAAGCGGCCGTCCGTGATGAGGCCGACGCTCTCGCCCAGACCCTGGCCGATCAGCGCGGAGGTCGGCGCGAGCATCTCCTGCATGCCCGGGCCGCCCTTGGGTCCCTCGTAGCGGATCACGATGACGTCGCCCGGCTTGATCTTCCTCGCCAGGATCGCCTCGAGGCAGGCGGGCTCCGAGTCGAAGACCCTCGCCGGCCCCGTGATCGCGGGATTCTTCAGCCCCGTGATCTTCGCCACGCAGCCCTCCGGCGCGAGGTTGCCCTTGAGGATCGCGAGGTGGCCCTGGGCGTACATCGGTTTCGACCACGGCCGGATCACCTCCTGATCGGCGCGCGGCTCGCCCGGGACCGTTGCGAGCTCCTCGCGGAGCGTCCTGCCGGTGATCGTCATGCAATCGCCGTGGAGCAGGCCGTGATCGAGCAGGATGCGCAGCACCTGGGGCACGCCGCCCGCGGCGTGAAAGTCGGTCGCGACGAAGCGCCCGGAGGGCTTGAGCTCGCACAGCACCGGGACGCGCTTGCGCACGCGCTCGAAGTCGTCGATGGTCCAGGGAACTTCCGCGGCAGCGGCGATGGCGAGGTAATGCAGCACGGCGTTGGTCGAGCCGCCGGTGGCCATGACCAGCGACACGGCATTCTCGATCGCCTCACGCGTGATGATGTCGCGGGGCTTGAGATCGCGCTCCACCGCACTCACGAGGGCCCGCGCCGACGCGGCCGCCGAGTCGGCTTTCTCCGCGTCGGGCGAGGCCATCTGCGAGCTGCCGAGCAGACTCATTCCGAGCGCCTCGAACGAGGAGGACATCGTGTTGGCGGTGTACTGCCCGCCGCAGGCGCCTACGCTCGGGCAGGCGTTGCGCTCGATGCCATCGAAGTCTTCCTTCGCCATCTTCCCGGCGGTGAACGCGCCCACCGCCTCGAAAGGGCTCACGATCGTGAGCTTCTCGCCTTTCCAGAATCCGGGCTTGATCGTCCCGGCGTAGACGAAGATGCCGGGCACGTTGAGGCGCGCCATCGCCATCATGCTGCCGGGCATGTTCTTGTCGCAGCCACCGACGCAGAGCACGCCGTCCATGCGCTGGCCGTCGACCGCCACCTCGATCGAGTCGGCGATCACTTCGCGCGACACGAGCGAATATTTCATTCCCTCCGTGCCCATCGCGATGCCGTCGGTCACGGTCGGGAAGCCGAAGACCTGCGGCATGGCCCCGGCGCTCTTGAGCGCCGCCATCGCCCGGTCGACGAGCGGCTGGATACCGGCGTTGCAGGGGTTCATCGTGCTGTGACCGTTGGCCACGCCGACGATCGGCTTGTCGAAGTCCCCGTCGCCGAAACCGACCGCGCGCAGCATCGCGCGATTCGGCGAACGGGCCACGCCGTTGGTGATGATGCGGCTGCGGCGGTTGTTCGGCATCGGCGTCCTCTCTCGTATAATCGATGAATTCTAACAAAGCCATGTTCGCGCGATCTTCGCGCGAATCGAGCGATGCTCGTTCACCCGCAGTTCGATCCCATCGCGTTTCACGTCGGACCGGTCGCGGTTCGCTGGTACGGTCTGATGTACCTGGCAGGCTTCGTGCTGTTCGTCGTTCTCGGGAAGTATCGCGCGCGGCAGAACCTGCTCACCGGCTGGCATCCCCGCGACGTCGACGACATGCTGTTCTACGGCGTATTCGGCGTCATCCTGGGCGGGCGCCTCGGTTACGTCCTGTTCTACAAGCCGCTCTACTATCTGGCTCACCCGCTCGAGATTTTCGCGCTGTGGCAGGGCGGAATGAGCTTTCACGGCGGTCTCCTGGGAGTGCTGCTCGCGCTGGCGCTCTTTGCGCACCGGCGGCACAGGCGCTGGCTCGAAGTCACCGATTTCGTCGCGCCGCTCGCGCCCCTCGGCCTCGCGGCCGGGAGGCTGGGCAACTTCATCAACGGCGAGCTCTGGGGTCGACCGACCAATCTGCCCTGGGGCATGGTCTTTCCGCAGGTCGACGCGCTGCCGCGCCATCCGTCGCAACTCTACGAACTCGGGCTCGAGGGTATCGCGCTGTTCGCGCTGCTCTGGTTCTTCGCGCGGCGCCGGCGACCGGTCGGCGCGGTGTCGGGGCTGTTCCTCATCGGCTACGGCTGCTTCCGCTTCGTCGTCGAATACGCGCGCGAGCCCGACAACTTCCTGGGCGTGCTCGCCCTCGGCCTCTCGATGGGACAGTGGCTCTCCCTGCCGATGATCGCGGCGGGCGTGGCGCTGATGGTGTGGGCGTACTGGAGAGCGGGGAAGACCGAGCCGACGCTGTTCGGCTCCTGAGCGGCTTCGAGCGGCTAGTCGTTCCGGCGGTAGTCGGCGTCGATGGGCTTGCGGCCGATCCACGCGGACTGCGTCGCGAACGAAGGTCCGATGTTGATGGGCAGCATGAGCAGCAGCAGCGCCATCAGGTCGGAGACGATGCCGGGCAGAATGAGAAGCAGGGCGGCGAGCACCCTGCGGCCGCTGTCGAGGAGGCCGCGCAGGAGGGGCTGGTCGCCGCGCAACGCGGCGAGCGTGTTCGCGCGAAACGTCGTCCTCTCGCTACGCAGAAGCAGCACGCCTGCCAGGGCCGAGGCCAGGAACCAAGCGAGCGCGGGTATCCCGATCCAGCGAGCGAAGCGAATGGTCGCCAGCACGTCGAGGACGGGGAAACTGAGTACAATCAACAGCACGACAAAACGCATGAGGACTCCTTGGCCCCGGCAGCACGCGGATCGCGCCCGAAGCACCGCGCATCCCGCTCCGCGATCCTGGTGCTGACCACGTTACCGGAGCGCACCGGCGCGAAAGCGCTGGCCCGCGAGCTGCTCGCCGCACGCCTCGCAGCCTGCATCCAGATCGGCGGCGTCGTCGAATCACTCTATCACTGGCGAGGCGAAATCGAAACGGCTCGGGAGATCCCGGTCGCGATCAAGACGCGAGCCGAGCTTTACGCACGCGTCGAAGCGGCGATCCGGAAGCGCCATCCTTACGAACTTCCCGAGATCGTCGCGGTCCCGATCACCGAAGGATTGCCGGCCTATGTCGACTGGATTGCCGAAGAGACCACCGAGCGCAGCGTTTAGAGGGCGGCTGCTCTGGGCCGCGGCGGCGCTGCTGCTGGCGGCCTCGGCCCTCGGGCAGAGTCCCCTGCCGCCGGACCGGGCCTTCCGATTCAGCGCACGAATGGTCGACGCCCAGACCGTCGAGGCCCGATTCACCATCGCCGACGGCTACTACCTCTATCGCGACCGGATTCACTTCAGCGCGCAGCCCGCCGACGCCGGCTTGGCAGTCCCGGCCCTGCCGGGCGGGGCGGTCAAAGAGGATCCGTTCTTCGGGCGCGTCGAGACCTACCGTGGAGGCATGGTCGTCAACCTCGCGTTGAAGACCGCAAAGCCGGGCGAACAGGTAGTCATCGCCGCCGAATCGCAAGGCTGCGCGGACATCGGCATCTGCTACCCGGCCACGGTGCAGCGGGTCACGATTCCCATACCCGAGGCCAGCGTTGCGCCATCCTCGTCCGGTGCGACGCCGAAGAAGCCGTGGTTCAACTAAGGTTCTCGCTGTGAGTGCCCACTCTCAATGAGGGTCAATCGCCGCATCGCTCTGTTCGGCGTCGTGGCACTTGCTGCGCTCGCTGCCGGGATCGGGTTCGCGGTGTGGAGCCGCCCCGCTCCGGACGCGGGCCAGCTCCTCGCGCTGGCGCTCCCCGACGCCCAGGGGACGCGCCAGCCCCTGCAGCAATGGCGGGGAAAAGTCCTGGTGGTGAACTTCTGGGCAACCTGGTGCGGACCCTGCCGGGAAGAGATGCCCGAGTTCGTGCGCGCGCAGCGCGACCTCGGGCCGGCCGGCTTGCAGGTAGTCGGCATCGCCATCGACCAAGCCGACAAGGTGGCGAGCTTCGCGAAGGAGCTCGACTTGAACTATCCGGCACTGGTGGGGAGCTACGAGGCCCTGGATGTCGCCAAGCCGCTGGGCGATGCGCTGCTCGGATTGCCCTTTACCGTGATTCTCGACCGGCAAGGGCGCATCGTTCATACCCAGTTGGGACCCATGAAGCCCACTCAACTTCGGGCAATTATCAGTAAGTT
Source organism: Casimicrobiaceae bacterium (assembly GCA_035501595.1). Taxonomy (GTDB): domain Bacteria; phylum Pseudomonadota; class Gammaproteobacteria; order Burkholderiales; family Casimicrobiaceae; genus PALSA-1003. Next base: position 34,080 of record DATJVX010000034.1, read on the forward strand.
CCTTTAATCCTGATCATCGTATTGGAGCCGACCGCGGACCCGATTTAACCGTGATTCCGTCCCAGGGGTGATGCCGATGCAGGGCTGGATTGCGGCGCCGGGCGCGGCCGCCGGCGACTGTGCTTTGCCTGTTACCGGGCATCCGCTACGCCCGAACGCGGCCCGATACTGGACAATCTGCGGCTAACTCCGGCAAACTCCGCCATACCGCGGGAGGGGCAGCGCCGGTAGTGGTCGAACCGGGGCTGAAGCGGGGCGGCCCATGGATCTGCGCAAACTCAAGACACTCATCGAGCTCGTCGAAAGCTCGGGCATTGCCGAGCTCGAGATTTCCGAGGGCGAGGAGCGGGTACGGATCACTCGCTCGCTCGCTGGCCAGGCCCCCGCCGTCACGGCGGCGCAGGGGACCCTTCCAGCCGCGACCTCGCTGGTCCCTGGGAACGGCATTCCTGCCGCCCCCGCCGCCCCCGCGCCACCCGTCGACGAGGGTCACGTCGTCAAATCGCCAATGGTTGGCACGTTCTATCGCTCGGCTTCCCCTGGGGCGAAGCCGTTCGTCGAGGTCGGGGATGCGATTCAGATCGGCGATGCGCTGTGCATCATCGAGGCGATGAAGCTCATGAACGAGATCGAGGCGGATCAGGCGGGAACGGTCAAGGCCATTCTCATCGAGAACGGCCAGCCCGTGGAGTACGGGCAGCCGCTGATCGTCATAGGTTAGATCCGCCCGCCGCGAAAGGCGCCCGGCCCAGCGCCCCGCCGGAACCCCGAAGACGTGCCCGCCAAGACCGCCGGCCAACTGTTCGACAAGGTGCTGATCGCCAATCGCGGCGAGATCGCGCTGCGCGTTCAGCGCGCGTGCCGCGAGCTCGGCATCAAGACCGTCGTGGTTCACTCGGAAGCCGACGCCGACGCAAAGTACGTGCGGCTCGCCGACGAGTCGGTCTGCATCGGCCCGGCGGCTTCGTCCGCGAGCTACCTCAATATCCCCGCCATCATCAGTGCCGCCGAGGTCACGGACGCCCAGGCGATCCACCCGGGATACGGCTTCCTGTCCGAGAACGCCGACTTCGCCGAGAAGGTCGAGAAGAGCGGATTCGTCTTCATCGGCCCGAGGCCCGAGACGATCCGACTCATGGGCGACAAGGTCAACGCGAAGGCGGCGATGACCAAGGCGGGGGTGCCATGCGTCCCGGGATTCAACGCTGCGCTTCCCGACGATACGGGCGAAGTCGTGAAGCTCGCGCGGGAGGTGAAGTACCCCGTGATCATCAAGGCCGCCGCCGGCGGCGGCGGCCGCGGCATGCGCGTCGTGCACACCGAGGCGGCCCTGCTGCCCGCGGTGAGCCTGACCCGCGCCGAGGCGAGCGCGGCATTCGGCAATCCGACCGTGTACATGGAGAAGTATCTCGACAGTCCCCGGCACATCGAGATCCAGGTGCTCGCCGACGAGCACAAGAACGCCGTCTATCTCTTCGAGCGCGACTGCTCGATGCAGCGCCGCCACCAGAAGATCATCGAGGAAGCTCCGGCCATCGACATTCCCGCACGGCTGCTCTCCCGCATCGGCGAGCGCGCGGCCGAAGCCTGCAGGAAGATCGAGTACCGGGGTGCCGGAACCTTCGAGTTCCTCTACCAGGACGGCGAGTTCTACTTCATCGAGATGAACACGCGCATCCAGGTGGAGCATCCGGTCACCGAGCTGATTACCGGCATCGACCTGGTCCAGCAGCAGCTGCGGGTCGCGGCGGGGCAGAAGCTCGCGTTCAGGCAGCGCGACATCACCCGCCGGGGCCACGCCATCGAATGCCGCATCAACGCCGAGGATCCGGAAACCTTCGTTCCGTCCCCGGGACGCATCACGTCGTATCACGCGCCCGGCGGGCCGGGCATCCGCGTCGATTCGCACGTCTATCAGAACTACTTCGTGCCGCCGCACTACGACTCGCTCGTCGGCAAGGTGATCGCCTACGGCGACAGCCGCGAACAGGCCATCTCGCGGATGCGCGTCGCGCTCTCGGAGATGGTCGTCGAAGGCATCAAGACCAACATACCGCTGCACCAGGAGCTTCTCCTCGACGACAGCTTCCTGCGTGGCGGCACGTCGATCCACTATCTCGAGCAGCGGATGGCGAAGCGCAAGACCGGTGCCTGAGCAGCCCCCGGCGCGCTACATCGCGGTAACCTTCGACGTCGCCGCGCAGTCGGCCGACGCGTGGGGAGACGCCCTCCTCGGCTGCGGGGCGCTGTCGGTGGATGCGGCCGACGCGGGCGCGGGCACGGCGGCGGAGGTTCCGCTCTACGGCGACTCCGAGCAGGGGGGCTGGCGGGTTGCGCGATTGACCGTGCTGTTCGACGAGGCGGGTGCCTGGCAGGCGGCGTTCGCGCGGGCGGCCGCGGCGCTCGACGAGCCCCTGCCCGCGCATTCGACCGCGGTGATTCAGAGCGCCGACTGGGTGCGCGAGACGCAGGCGCAATTCGCGCCGGTCCCGGTCACCGCAAGGCTCTGGATCGTCCCCTCGTGGTGCGCGCCGCCCGATCCCTCGGCGATCGTCGTCACGCTCGACCCGGGACTCGCCTTCGGGACGGGCACTCATCCCACGACGCTGCTGTGCCTGCGTTGGCTCGCCGACCACATGCCGGCGCGGGCATCGGTCCTCGACTACGGTTGCGGCTCGGGCATCCTGGCGATCGCCGCGGCGAAGCTCGGTGCGGCCGCGGTCACCGGAGTCGACATCGATCCTCAGGCCGTGGCGACGAGCCGCGCCAATGCGCGGGCGAATGCCGTGACCGCCGCGTTCTGCGCGCCCGACGAGCTGGCCGTCGAGACGTTCGACGTCGCCGTGGCCAACATCCTCGCGAGCCCGCTCGAGCTGCTCGCGCCGCTGCTCGCGGGACGCATTCGCGAGGGCGGGCAGGTCGTTCTGTCCGGGATCCTCGAGGCGCAGGCCGCCGGCGTGCTCGCGGCCTACGAGCGGTGGTTTAATATCGGACCATGGGGATCGTCGGAGGGCTGGGTCGCGCTCGCCGGCGTTCGCAGCGCACGCTGACACTCACGCTCGATCGCCGCCGCCGCGATGGCTGAACAGAAATTCACGCGCTGTCCCGCCTGCAAGACAATATTCCGGGTGACGCCGCAGCAGCTGGCGCTGCGTGACGGCCAGGTGCGCTGCGGCCACTGTCATACGGTGTTCGACGGGGTCGTGGCTCTGCTCTCTCTGGCGCCGCGCCCGAGGGAGCGCGAAGAGCCTGCGCTGGACGAGGGCGCGCTGGGCCCGCCGACGGTCACGCTGCGCAACGCCCATGCGCTGGAGCCGGCGCCCGTCCCCGCAGTCCGCAGCGAGACGGTGGAAGAGAGCGCCGCGGAGAGCGCCGGGGCGGCCGACGACGAGCAGGACAGCGCCGCCGCGGAAGCGGCCTACGCCGCGCGGTTCTCGTGGCAGGAGAAGCCCGCCCGCAAGCGCTTGCCGGGCTGGGTGTATGCGAGCGCGCTACCCGTGCTGCTGCTGATCCTCGCGGCCCAGGCGCTGTTCCATTTTCGCGATGCGATCGCGGCGCATTGGCCGAGCACCAAGCCGGCGCTCGCGACGCTGTGCGGGGCGGTCGGCTGTCAGCTGCGCGCGCTTGAGGAAGTCACCGGACTGTCGATCGAGGCCTCGGACCTCCAGGCCGATCCCTCTCACCGCGGATTGCTGATTCTCTCGGCGACGATCCGCAACCGGATGCCGTATCCGCTCGCCTATCCCTACCTCGAGCTGACCCTCACCGACGTGCAGAAGCAGACCCAGCAGGATGTCGTGGTCGTCCGGCGAGCATTCGCGCCGCAGGAATACGTGAGCGGCGCCGCCGACGTCCAGACCGGCATCGCCGGGAACACCGAGCTCAACGTCAAGCTTTTCATCGACGCGAGCGCGACCACCCAGGCAGGCTATCAGGTCTACCTTTTCTATCCCTAGCCCTGGATCCAGGGCAGCCCCGCCTTGCGCCAGCCGCCGAGGGTGCCGCGATGGCCTTGCTCGTCGCGGGCGCCTTCGAAGCCTTCGAGCAGGTTGAAGGCCCTCCGGTAGCCGGCCGCCGCCGCCGCCCGGGCCGCGCTGTCGGAACGCTGGCCGCTGCGACACAGGAACAGGAGCGGCGTCTCCGGGTCCGGCGCCGCAGCCCTCAACTCGTCGAGAAATGCGGGATTGGGCGTCCCCGCTGGGTACCGGTTCCATTCGACCCATGTGCTATGCGGAATATGGCCGACGAAGTCCCACTCCGCCCGGGTTCTGACGTCGATCAATCGCGCACCCGGAAGATTGACGAGCAGATAGTGGGCCTCTTCCGGCGTCACCGCACCAAAGTAGCTCAGGGACCGGTCCGCAGCGCGCTGCTGCGCCGCGGAAAGCACGTCGGCGACCGTAGGGGGCATGCAATCGACTTGACTGGCCCGATGGCCGTTTGGGAAACTCGCGTTCTTTGGTCAGGCGCTGGGCAAAACGCCGCCCGGCTCACTGTAGCACAGACCGATGCACCACGATCGATGCCGCGCCCGCCGCCCATGTTGCACTACGGGGGAGCGGCAGCCACAGCGCTCGCACCGATTCGGTGCTCCTGCCGCCGCTGCGGAGACGCATCGGAAGCCAATCCGCCCTTGGCGGGGCTCCGGCGAGCCCTAAAATCCATGGCATAGTTCCTGCTCGGCGTGTTCGCGCAGAAAGTCCGACTTTTTCCTGCCTTATCCACACGCATCGCCACTGTCCCACAGGAGAAAACGCATGGCTTCACCGGCCGAGGTACTCAAGACCATCAAGGACAAGGAGGTCAAGTTCGTCGATCTCCGGTTCACGGACACCCGCGGCAAGGAACAGCACGTCCAGGTGCCGGCGAAGATGTTCACCCAGGACAAATTCGACAACGGGCATGCCTTCGATGGCTCGTCGATCGCAGGCTGGAAGGGGATCGAAGCCTCCGACATGCTGCTTCTGCCGGACGCGGACAGCGCCCGGATCGACCCCTTCACCGACGAGACCACGCTCAACATCACCTGCGACGTGATCGAGCCCTCGGACGGCAAGGGCTACGACCGCGATCCGCGCTCGCTCGCCAAGCGCGCCGAGGCGTACCTCAAGTCGACCGGCCTCGGCGACACGGCGTATTTCGGCCCCGAGCCCGAGTTCTTCATCTTCGACTCCGTCACCTGGGGCGTCGACATGTCGGGCTGCTTCGTCAAGATCAAGTCGGAGGAAGCGCCCTGGTCCTCGGGAGAAAACTACGAGGACGGCAACATGGCGCATCGCGCGCCGGTGAAGGGCGGCTACTTCCCGGTGCCCCCGATCGATTCGCAGCAGGATATCCGCAACGCGATCTCGCTCGCGCTCGAGGAGCAGGGCGTCGAAGTCGAGGTGTTCCACCACGAAGTCGCGGCGGCCGGCCAGAACGAGATCGGCACCAAGTTCAACACGCTGGTCAAGCGCGCCGACTGGATGCAGATACTCAAGTACACGGTGCACATGGTCGCGCACAGCTACGGCAAGACGGCGACGTTCATGCCCAAGCCGATCGTCGGCGACAACGGGTCGGGCATGCACGTGCACCAGTCGGTATGGAAGGGTGGACAGAACCTCTTCGCCGGCAACGGCTACGCGGGGCTTTCCGACTTCGCGCTCTACTACATCGGCGGCATCATCAAGCACGCCAAGGCGCTCAACGCCATCACCAACCCGGGCACGAACTCGTACAAGCGCCTGGTCCCGGGCTTCGAAGCGCCGATCAACCTCGCCTACTCCGCGCGCAACCGCTCCGCGGCCTGCCGCATCCCCTACGTAAGCAATCCGAAGGCGCGTCGGGTGGAAGTGCGCTTCCCCGATCCCACGGCCAATTCCTATCTCGCGTTCTCCGCGATGCTCATGGCGGGTCTCGACGGCGTGCAGAGCAAGATCCATCCGGGTGACCCGATGGACAAGAATCTCTACGACCTCGAGCCGGAGGAGGCCGCCAAGGTCCCGCATCCCTGCGCCTCGCTCGACGAAGCGCTCGACAACCTTGACCGCGACCGCGAGTTCCTGACGCGGGGCGGCGTGTTCTCCAACGAGATGCTGGATGCCTACATCGGCCTCAAGATGGAGGAGGTCACGCGCTTCCGGATGACGACGCACCCGATCGAGTTCGACATGTATTACAGCCTGTAGGCCGTCGCGACCGCGGGGGCCGCAGGCGACGAAGAGGCGGACCGGCGACGGTTCGCCTCTTCGCTTGGCGGCGTTTGCTAAACTTCCCCGCATGCGAGCGATCTCTCGGGAAGCAGCCCGGTGCGCCTGCTGCTGTTGCGCTCTCGCCGCCTGCGGCCTCGCCGCCGCAGCGAACCTCTCTGGCAAGGCGAAGGAAGAGGGCTGCACCGGAAAGCCGACCGTCGTCCAAGGCACCGGCCTGTATCGCTGCCCGACCCAGGGTGGCGTGCACTATTTCAACGTCCCTGGCGGGGCCGCCGAAGGAGCGGGAGCGTCGGCGCGAGGCGCGCCGACGCCGTCGAATTTCCCCAAGGTCGACGCCGCGACTCAGAAAGGCCGCGACGACGTCCGCCGCACGGTGCTGACCGACGAGCTCGCGACCGAGGAGAAGCTCCTCGACGAAGCGCGCGCCGCCTACGCCAACGGAGCCCCGCCGCCGACGCCAGCGGAGCAGGTTGCGCCGGAGAAGTATGCGGAGCGCGTCGTGAAGCTGCGCCAGGCCATGACCCTGCACGAGAAGAACATCGAGGCGCTGAAGAAGGAGCTTGCCGCGAAGCACTGAAGGATCCGCGTGCGCGCTCACCGGCGCGGAACTTGCTAAGAGCTTGAACAGGTTGATCGCGGCAGACGCTCTGCAGGACCGCATGTCCCTCCACCCGTACACCGTGCCGGTCGAAGACGAGCCCGTTGACTATCGCGGCCTCGAGCTGATCGCCACCGCGGTGTTCCTCCTCACCGACGCGCTGGTAGTTTCCTACGCCAATCCGGCAGCGGAGAACCTTTTCGAGCTCTCGCGGCGGCAGCTGGTCGGAAGCTCCGCGAAAAGCCTGTTCGGCGAAGCGCCCGCGCTGTTTCTCGCGATCGACAAGGCGCTGTCGAGCGGTGCCTCTTACACCGAGCAGGAGCTCGAGGTCGGCGTCAGCGGCCGGGCACGCCTGCATCTGTCGTGCACCGTCTCGGTCGTCGAAGCCGCGCAGGCCGTGCTGCTGCTCGAGTTCCGGCACATCGATCAGCAGCTCAAGATCGCCCGCGAGGAGCGATTGCTCGAGAGGCAACAGGCGAACCGCGAGCTCATTCGCAGCCTCGCGCACGAGATCAAGAATCCGCTCGGCGGCATTCGCGGCGCCGCGCAGCTCCTCGAGCGCGAGCTCGACCGGCCGCCGCTGGTCGAATACACGCAGGTGATCATCAGCGAAGCCGATCGCCTGCAGACGCTGGTCAATCGCCTGCTCACGCCGCACCGGCTGCCGAGCTATCGCCGGACGAACATCCACGAGGTCCTGGCGCGAGTCTCGAGCCTGGTCCAGGCGGAGTTTCCCGACATCGTCCTGCAGCCGGACTTCGACATAAGCCTGCCCGAGCTCGAGGCCGACGCGGAGCAGCTCACGCAGGCGCTGCTCAACGTGGTACGCAACGCGGCGCAGGCTCTGCAGGGCACGGCGGGGCCGCGCGAGATCCGGCTCACGACGCGTGTCGCGCGCAGCGTCACGCTGGCCAAACGCAGGTATCGGCTCGCGCTCGCGGTGTCGGTCGAGGACAACGGTCCTGGGATTCCTGCGGAGCTCTCGGAGAAGATTTTCTACCCGCTGGTGTCCGGGCGCGAGGGCGGTAGCGGGCTCGGGCTGACGATTGCCCAGACGCTCGTCGCGCAGCACAACGGGACGATCGAGTTCCAGAGCGTGCCGGGACGGACGGTCTTCACGATCCTCCTTCCGCTGGAATTCGGTCGACCCGCCGCGTAGAGTGAGGAAGGATCAAACGTGACTATGGCAGCCTATGTGCATCAGAAGCCCGTGCCGGGCGAGCTGTTGAAGCCGGTCTGGATCGTCGACGACGACCGCTCGATCCGCTGGGTGCTGGAGAAGGCGCTCGCGCGCGAGGGTATCGCCTACCAGACCTTCGCGTCGGCTCGCGAGGTCCTGCAGGCGCTTCAGCAGAGCCAGCCGCAGGTTCTCGTTTCCGACATCCGCATGCCCGGCGAATCGGGCCTCGCGCTGCTCAACGACATCAAGGAGCGCTTCCCGCAGATTCCGGTGATCATCATGACCGCGTACTCCGACCTGGACAGCGCGGTGTCAGCGTTCCAGGGCGGTGCATTCGAGTATCTGCCCAAGCCCTTCGACGTCGACTACGCGATTGCGCTCATCCGGCGGGCCAGCGCCGAGATGCCTGCCGCCGCCACCGCGGCGCCCGCGGTGGCGGACGCACCCGACATGCTCGGGCAGGCTCCGGCGATGCAGGAAGTGTTCCGCGCGATCGGCCGCCTCTCGCAGTCGCACGTCACCGTCCTCATCACCGGCGAGTCCGGCACGGGCAAGGAGCTCGTCGCGCGCGCGCTCCATCGGCACAGTCCGCGCGCCGGCGGCCCATTCGTGGCGATCAACACCGCGGCGATTCCGAAGGATCTGCTCGAGTCGGAGCTCTTCGGGCACGAGCGTGGCGCGTTCACCGGCGCCCAGAGCGCGCGCCGGGGCCGCTTCGAACAGGCCGACGGAGGCACGCTGTTCCTCGACGAGATCGGCGACATGCCGCCAGATCTGCAGGTGCGGCTGCTGCGCGTGCTCGCGGACGGCGAGTACTACCGCGTCGGCGGCCACGCTCCGCTGAAGGCCAACGTGCGCATCATCGCCGCGACGCATCAGAACCTCGACGAGCGCGTGCGACAGGGGCTCTTCCGCGAGGATCTGCTGCACCGGCTGAACGTCGTCCGCCTGCGCCTGCCGCCGCTGCGCGAGCGCCCCGAGGACATAGGGCCGCTTGCTCGACACTTCCTGCAGAAGAGCGCGCGCGACCTCGCCGTCGAGCCGAAGGTCCTTTCCGACGAGGCGCTGCGCGTGCTCGCGGCGTTCTCGTTCCCGGGCAACGTGCGGCAGCTCGAGAACATCTGCCACTGGCTGACTGTCATGGCGCCCGGCGCGCGCATCGATGGCGCTGATCTGCCTCCGGAGCTTCGCGGGCCGGTCGCCGGAGCGAGAGATGCCGAAAGCAACTGGCAGCAGGCGCTGGACCGGGAGCTTGCGCAGGCGCTCTTGCGCGGCGAGCGCTCGATCGGCGATCGGCTGCAACGGGAATTCGAGAAGACGCTGATCCAGCGCGCCCTGCAGCACACCGGCGGCCGGCGCATGGAAGCCGCGCAATGGCTGGGCTGGGGCCGCAACACGCTGACCCGCAAGATCCAGGAATTGAAGCTCGACGCGGGAAAGCCGTAGCGTGCCGCGCCGACCGGGTGGCGGCGCGACGCTAGCCGCCGAGCTCTGCCACGACCGGAGCGTGATCCGAGGGCTTGTCGCCCTTGCGCGCATCGCGATCGATCCGGCACGCCCGGCACGACGGCGCGAGCGCCGAGGAAAGCAGGATGTGATCGATGCGCAGCCCGCGGTTCTTGGGGAACGCGAGCTGCCGGTAATCCCACCAGCTGAAGCTCTTCTCCGGCTGCTCGAACAGCCGGAACGCGTCGTCGAATCCGAGCGCCTGCCAGTCGCGGAAGGCCGCGCGCTCCGGCTCGCTGGCGAGCACCTGGCCGCGCCACAGCTCCGGATCGTGAACGTCGCGATCCTCGGGAGCGATGTTGAAGTCGCCGACGACGGCGAGGCGCGGGAAGCGCTGCAGCTCGTGACGAAGATAGTCGGTGGCGGCGGCGAGCCAGCGCAGCTTGTACTGGTACTTCTCCGAGCCCACCGCCTGGCCGTTCGGCACGTAGAAGCAGACGAAGCGGATGCCGCCCACCGTCGCGGCGAGCACCCGCTTGTGATCGTCGGGAAACTCCGGCATGTCCGCAAGAACGTCGGCGGCCGGGAGCTTCGACAGGATCGCCACGCCGTTGTAGGTCCGCTGGCCCAGAAACACCGCCTGGTAGCCCGCCGCCGCGATCTCCAGCGCGGGAAACCGCGCATCCTCGACCTTGGTCTCTTGCAAGCCGACGACGTCCGGCTGATGAGCAGCCAGCCAGGCGATCAGTCGCGGCAGGCGTATGTACAGCGAGTTGACGTTCCAGGTAGCGAGCTTCAACCGGGTGTGGAGCGCCTCTCAGCCCGAGCGGCCCATCAGCCGATTGGGCAGCCAGGTGGCGATCTCCGGGAATGCGCACAGGATGACGATCTGCAGGAACATGCACAGCACGTACGGAATGGTCCCCCACATGACGCGGGTGACCGGCACGTCCGGAGCGATCGCGTTTACGATGTAGATGTTGAGCCCCACCGGAGGATGGATGAGGCCGATCTCCATGTTGATGGTGAGGATGACGCCGAACCATACAGGGTCGAACCCGGCGGCCTTGATGATCGGGTACAGGATCGGCGCCGTCATGAGGATGATCGCGGCGGGCGGAATGAAGAAGCCGCACACCAGCAGGAACAGGTTGATCATCGCCATCAGCGCCCAGCGGTTCAGGTGCGCGTCGGCGATCGCCTGCGCCAGCGTCTGGGTGAGATAGAGCGACGTGAGCACGTAGCCGAAGAGCACCGCCGCGGCGATGATCGTGAGGATCATCACCGATTCGCGCGTCGTATCGCGCAGGATGACCCACCACTGTCCCGGCTTCCACATGCGGTAGATGACGATCGCGAGGACGACGCAGAGCGCGGCGCCGACGCCAGCGGCTTCCGACGGCGTGGCGACGCCGCCGTAGAGCACGTACATCACGCCGGCGATGATCGCGAGGAACGGCGCGATCTTGGGAATCGAGGCGAGCTTCTGGCTCCAGGTGTAGCGGAAGCCCGGCGCGTGGGCGCGGAAACCGCGCTTCCAGATGATGAACAGCGTCCAGAGCATGAAGAGTCCGGTCAGCATCAGCCCCGGAACGACGCCCGCGAGAAACAGCCGGCCGATCGAGGTCTCGGTCGCGATTCCGTAGAGAATGAACGTGATCGAGGGCGGGATGAGGATCCCCAGCGTGCCGCCGGCGCAGATCGAGCCGGTCGCGACGTCGTCCGGGTAGCCCCGACGCCGCATCTCCGGGATGCCCATCTTGCCGATGGCCGCGCAACAGGCGGGAGACGATCCGGTCAGCGCGGCGAAGAGGGCGCAGGCTCCGAGGTTGGAGATGACGAGCCCGCCCGGCAGCCGATACAGCCAGCGGTCGAGCGCCTCGTAGAGATCCTTGCCCGCGGGCGACGAGCCGATCGCCGCGCCCATCATCACGAACATCGGGATTGCGACCAGCGTGAATTCGTCCAGCCCTGACCACAACGTCTCGGCGACCACGTGCAGCGCGTCGATGCCTTGGAAGAGCAGGAGGAAGACGATCGAGATCGCGCCGAGGCCGAACGCCACCGGTATCCCCGAAAGCAGCATGAGCAGGGTGACCACGAGCACCGCCATGCCCTGGCCGGTCGGGCTCAAGGCGCTTCTTCCAGGGCTTGCCGCGCCTGCGCGGCGGCCGCGTCCTCGGCGTGCGCACCGCGTCCGATCCCGAATGGCGGCGCGCGGCCGGTGACGAGACACAGGAGTTCGGCGACGTATTGCAGCACGAGCAGCCCGAGTCCCACCGGCATCGAGAGATACGGGATCCACAACCGCGCCCGCCACACCGTGTTCGAGCGCCAGGTCTCGGAATAGGCCTGGTACCAGTACTGCGTGCAGAGCACCCATAGCACCGCGCAAAAGCCGAGCGCGGTGACGCCGGTGGCTAGCGCGAGCCCGTAGCGTGCGCGCGGCCCGAGATGCAGCGGCAGGACGTCGACATTGACATGGCCGCGCAGCATCAGCACGTAGGCGCTGCCGACGAAGGTCGCCGCGACGATGCTGTAGGTGACCACGTCGATCTGCCAGATCGTGGTCCGGTTGAGGAAGTAGCGCTCGATGACCATGTCGCAGACCACGAGCACGGCGAGCGCGATGAGGCACGCCGCCACCACGCCCGCGACGCGCGAGGCGAAGCCTACGATCGCGACGTAGCGATCGAGCGCCGTCGGGCTCCGGGGCGTCGCGGCGGCATGCGCCTCGGCAGGAGCCCCGGCGCCCGCCTTCCGACCGGCGCGGCGGGCGCCGCGCCCGCCGTCACCCGCGGTCATTTGACCGCGAGCGCTTCGTCGATCAGCTGCTGGCCGTTCGGCACGTCCTTGGCGAAGCGCGCGTAGCTCGACTTCTTCGCCACGTCGAGCCACGCCTGGTAGTCGGCATCGCTCAAGGTGACGACCTTGACCTTGTGGTCCTCGAAAGCCTTGATGGCCTCCTTGTTCACTTCGTCGGCCTTGGATTCGTAGTAGGCCTGCGCGGCCTTGCCCGCCTTGAGGATGACGTCCTGCTGGCGCTTGTCGAGCTTGTCGAAGCTCTTCTTCGACATGAGCACCGGCTCGTACATGAACCACAGCGCGTTGCTGCCCGGTGCGGTGAGGCAGTCGGTGACTTCGTATAGGCGCATCGAGGCGAACGTGCCGAGGCTCGTGTCGGTGCCGCCGACGACGCCGCTCTGGAACGCGTTGTAGATCTCGTTCGAGGGCGGACTGACGATGCTGGCACCCGCCGCTTCCCACATCGCCGCGAAGGTCGGTCCCGCGGCGCGGAACTTCATGCCCTGCATGTCCTTGGGGTGGACGATGCAATTCGCCTTGGACGCCATGCCGCCCGCGAACCAGGCATCGGAGAGCACGATCGCGCCGCGCTTCTCGATTTCGGCGCGGATGTCCTTCATGAACTGCGAATCGTTGATGCGCTTGGCGCGATCCTGGCTGCGGATCAGGCCGGGCATGAGCGTCGCGCTGAACACCGGGACCTTGCCGCTCGCGTAGTCGAGCGGGAACAGCGTGATGTCGAGCTGCCCGTTGACGATGGCGTTCCACTGGTCGTTCGGCTTGAACAGCGACGCGCCCGGATAGACCTGAACGTCCAGGTCGACGCCGGCGGCCTTCGCGTCCCGCGCGATCATCTGCACCATGTCGTCGCGAACGTCGCCCTTGCCGCCGGGAAACTGGTGCGACGCACGCAGGACGACGGGCGCCGCCACGGCGGACGCCGCGAGCAGCACGCTCGCGGCCACGGCAATGCCAAAGGGAATGAACTTAGCCATGAGTCTCTCCTCCAGGTCGAATGATCGCCGGCCGCCACGGCGTCCCTGCGGCACGGTCTTGTTGGTTAGGGAAGGCATTGTAAGGGCCGTGCGCGCAATCGCCAACGATCGCTTGGCGGGCCGGCGGACGTAGAGTGGAGCGGGATCGCCGCAATGGCTGCGCATCCCTCGCGAAGCGTCGAGCGATGCGCGGGGGCATCGGGGCGGTGGCACGTCGCCGCGTCGTGCTCGGACGTTCGGCGCCGCCTGCGCCGGCGGCGCGATCCCGGGGACGGGGGCTCGCGCGAAGAGCCCCGGGACCGGTGCTTATTTCGGGTAGTCGCCCTTCGGTGCCGGAGCCGCCGCGGGCTCCGCGGCGCTCGGCGCGGCGGGCGCCGCGTTGGCCTGGCCGGCGGCCGCCGACGGCGGCGCCGGCGCGCGGGCGATCGGAGCGGTCCGCGGCGGGGGCGTCTGCGGATAGCCCGCGTCGGTCAGCATGCTCTGCCAGCGGGTCTCACTGTAGCCGGTGGTGTACTGGTCGCCGACCTGCAGCGCGGGCGCGTCGAGTCCGCCGGTGAGCCGCTTGAGCTTCTCGGCGCCGTCGCTCTGCCCGACGTCGACCACGGTGTGCGGAATGCCGCGCTTGTTGAGCAGGCCCGACGCGCTGTCGCAGACGAGGCCGCAGCCGAATGTGTAGAGCGTGACCGGAAAGCGCTGCTCGGCCTGAGCGGCCGCGTAGGACAGCGTGCTCGTTTCGATGGTGTTCCTGCCGATGCGCTTGGCCTGCGCGTCGCGCGCATCCGCCGGGGGCGGCTTGTCCGAATACACGACCCGCCCGTCGGCGTCGACGTAGCGGTACACCTGCTGGGACTGCGCGGCCGCGAGGGCGCTCGCACCGAGCAGCAGCAACGCGAGCGCCGAAGCGGCCATCGGCCGGATACCGATGCTTGTCATGACACCTCCCTGGAGGCGGTTATGACGCTGACATGCCATTATGCCTCAAGAGGGCGTCGATTTGGGGCGGACGCCCGCGGAAGGCGACGAACGACTCGAGCGCGGGCCGGCTTCCGCCGCGCGCGAGCACTTCGTCCCGGAAGCGAGCGCCCGCCTCGGGCGAGAGGATGCCCTGCTCCTCGAACAGGCTGTACGCGTCCGCCGAGAGCACTTCCGCCCACTTGTAGCTGTAGTACCCAGCTGCGTAGCCCGACGCGAAGATGTGGGTGAAGGCGTTCGGAGCGCGGTCGTACTCGGCGCGCGGCGCCACGGCGATCTCGCGCCGGATCGCGAGCGCCAGGTCGAGCGGCGTGCGCGTCCCGCCGGGGTCGAAATCGTGGTGCAGGTGCATGTCGAACAGGGCGAATTCGAGCTGCCGCGCGAGCTGCATGCCACTCTGGAAGTTCTTCGCAGCGACCATGCGATCGAAGAGCGCGCGCGGCAGCATCTCCCCTGTGTCGACGTGCTCGGTCATGTGCCGGAGCACCTCCCATTCCCAGCAGAAGTTCTCCATGAACTGGCTCGGGAGCTCCACGGCATCCCACTCGACGCCTTCGAGGCCGGAGACGCCCGGCGTGTCCACGCGGGTGAGCAGCAGGTGCAGCCCGTGGCCGAACTCGTGGAACAGCGTCTGCACCTCGTCGTGGGTGAAGAGCGCGGGACGCGTCTTTGCGCCCCGGGCCACCGGCGCGGAGAAGTTGCAGGTGAGGTAGGCGACCGGATGCTGGATGCGCTCGCCGAGGCGCCGGCGGTTGATCGCGTGGTCCATCCACGCGCCGCCGCGCTTGTGGGAGCGGGCGTAGAGATCGAGATAGAACTGGCCGATCAGCGCGTCGCGCGCGTCGCGGACATCGAAGAAGCGCACCGCCGGGTGCCAGGTCGCGGCGCGGGCTTCGCGGATGCGCAGGCCGAAGATCGTCTCCACGACGCGGAACATCCCCGCGAGCACGCGATCCTCCGGGAAGTACTGCTTGAGCTCCTGGTCGGAGAAGCTGTAGCGGGCCTGGCGCAGCTTCTCCGAAGCGAAGGCGACGTCCCACGGAGCGAGCGGATCGAGACCGAGCTCGGCGCGCGCGAAAGCCGCGAGCGCGGCCATGTCGCGCTCGGCGTAGGGTTTGCCGCGCGCGGCGAGGTCGCGCAGGAAGACGAGCACCTCCTCGGGCGTGCGGGCCATCTTCGGCACCAGCGACAGCTGCGCGAAGTCGCGGTAGCCGAGGAGCCGCGCAGCCTCGCGCCTGAGCTCGAGGATCCGCTCGACCAGCGCGGTGTTGTCCCAGTCGGGCTTGCCGAACTCGCTCGCGCGGGTGGCGAAGGCGCGGTGCAGCTTCGCGCGCAGCGAGCGATTCTGCGCGTACTGCATGAGCGGCATGTAGCACGGCATGCGCAGCGTGAGCTTCCAGCCCGCGCGGCCCTCCGCGGTCGCGGCCTCGTGCGCCGCGGCGAGCACGTCCACCGGCACGCCGGCGAGCTCGCTCGCGTCCTCGACGTAGAGCGCGTAGTCGTTGGTCGCGTCGAGCACGTTGTCCTCGAAGCGCGCCGCGAGACTCGCGAGCTCCTCCTCGACGGCCTTGAAGCGCGACTTGGCGGTCGACTCGAGCTCCGCGCCGGCGAGCCGGAAATCGCGAAGCTCGTTCTCGATGAGCCGCTTGCGGGCGGTGTCGAGGAGCGCGAACTCAGGCGCGGAGGCAAGCGCGCGGAAGCCCGCGAACAGTCGCGCGTCCTGGCCGAACTCGGTGTGGAAGGCCGTGATCCTGGGCAGGTTCGCGTTGTACGCGCTGCGCAGGGCGGGGGTGTTGACGACGGCGTTGAGGTGGTTGACCTGGCCCCAGGCGCGGTCGAGGCGATCCAGCGCTTCGGCGAGCGGCGCGACGAAGCTCTCCCACGTCGGAGCCGTGGCGCTCGCCGCAGCGCGCTCGATCGCGGCGCGGGCCTCTGCGAGGAGAGAGTCGACCGCGGGACCGACGTGCTCGGGAAGGATCTCTCCGAAGCGCGGCAAGCCGTCGAAATCGAGCAGCGGGTTGGCGGGAGGCAATTCGCGGCCGGCGTTCATGACGCGATGCGCTGCTCGAGGAGCGCGCGGTCGAGGCGCGCGAGCTCGTCCGGGGTGCCGACGTTCGCCCAGGGACCGGCGTAGAGCTCCGCGCTCGCCCAGCCCGTGGCAATCCACCGGCGATAGAGCGGCAGCATCGGAAGCTTCTGGCCGCGCGGCAGCTCCGCGAACAGCGAGGTGCGATACAGGCCGATGTTGCCGTAGGTGCAGCGATTCGCGCCATCGAGCGCCAGCCGGTCCTCCTGAAGGCTGAAATCGCCGCGGGCGTGGTACGGCGGATTCGGCACCATGACCATGTGCAGCTGCGGCGCGGAGCTCGCGCCCGCCATCGCCGCCGCGCGCTGGCGCAGGCTCGCGTAGGGGTATTCCGTGTAGACGTCCGCGCTCACGACGAGCGCGACGCCTTCGCCGAGCAGCGGCAGCGCGGTGGCGATGCCGCCCGCGACCTCCAGCGGCTCGGGCTCGCGCGAGTAGCGGATGCGGCAATCGAAGCGCGAGCCGTCGCCGAGACGATCGATGATCATCTCCCCGCAGTGCGCGACGTTGATCACGATGTCGGCGAAGCCAGCGGCGGTCAGCCGCTCGATCTGCCAGACGACGAGCGCCTTGCCGCCGGCCTCGAGCAGGGGCTTCGGCACCGCATCGGAGAGCGGCCTCATGCGCTCGCCGCGCCCGGCCGCCAGGATCATCGCCTTCATCGGCCGCTCTAGAAGGTGTAGCCCGCGACGGGCCGCCGATCCTCGAGCGCATCGACGAGGCGCAGGAGCGGGACGAGATCGCGATAGCGGGCGCAGGCCGCGCGCAGGTAGCCCATCACGCGCGGCAGGTCCTTGAGGTACCCGGCCTTGCCGTCGCGATGATAGAGACGCGCGAAGATGCCGAGCACCTTGAGTTGCCGCTGCACGCCCATCCATTC
This sequence comes from Casimicrobiaceae bacterium, assembly GCA_035501595.1. Lineage (GTDB taxonomy): Bacteria > Pseudomonadota > Gammaproteobacteria > Burkholderiales > Casimicrobiaceae > PALSA-1003. The sequence goes on from DATJVX010000034.1 coordinate 51,236, forward strand.
GAAATCCCGCCAGAAATCGCCGAAATCCTCGCGGACCGGGAGGCGGGCAGCGCGCGCGCTTTGCCAGTAGCGTGCCGCCCAGTCGATCTGCCGCTCCTCGTCCCATTCGACGTACGCATCGCGCAGCAGTGACACCAGGTCGTAGGTGATCGGCCCGAACACCGCGTCCTGAAAATCGAGGACCCCGGGATTGGGCTCGGTCAGCATGAGGTTGCGGGAGTGGTAGTCGCGGTGCACGAACACCGCGGGCTGAGCCAGGTTGTTCTCCAGGATCTTCGCGAACGCGGCTTCGAGCGTGGCTTTGTGCGCCGCCGACAGATCGACCCCGAGGTGCTTCGCGACGTACCAGTCGGGAAATAGATCCAGCTCGCGCTTGAGCAGCGTGCGATCGTAGGCGGGCAGCAAGCCTTCGCGGCTCGCCGCTTGCCAGCGGACGAGCGTCGCGCTCGCGTCCTCGTAGAGCGCGGAGGCGTTGGCCGGCGTCAGCGCCTGGAGGTACGTGCGCGTGCCGAGGTCGGTCAGCAGCAGGAAGCCCTGCTCGAAATCGGCGGCCAGCACCGCCGGCGCGTGCACGCCAGCGTCGCGCAGCAATGCCGCGACGCTGACGAACGGCCGACAGTCCTCGCGCGAGGGCGGCGCGTCCATCGCGATCAGCGTGCTCGCCGGCTCGCCGCGACCGGGAACGGCGCTCCCGCGTCCGAGCGTGACGCGAAAATACCGCCGGAAGCTCGCATCCTCGGACGCCGGCGCGATCGCGACGGCCGGCGACGGCAGAACGCCGGACAGCCAGCTCGACAGCGCCGCGAGGCGCGCGTCGGCGCTCGTATCGTCTGCGGGTGAATCGTGCATCGTGGAGTACACTAGGCGCCGGCATTTTAGCAGGCCGGTAATACTCCTTCAGTTCTCCGATGTGGCGCTGCATCCGCTCGATCTGTATCGCACTGCTCGCGACGGCGTGCGGCGCTGCGGCGGCGCAGAATGCCGGCGACGAATCGAGCACGCCGCCGGCGCAGCTCAAGCCCGCGCAGACGCTCGAGCCGCCGCCACTTCCTCCTCCGCAGCAGGCCGGCAAGGTCTCCACCGATCGGGACGCGATCTTCCTGCGCGCCGATCGCCTCGAAGGCACGAGCCAGAAATCGATCGAGGCGACCGGGAGCGTGGAGCTGCGCACGCGGCGGCAGACGGTGGTTGCCGACTGGCTGCGCTACGACTTCGACACCGACGAAGTCTGGGGCAAGGGCAACGTCACGCTGCGGCAGGGCATCGACTGGATCACCGGCCCGGAGGCGAAGTTCAAGCGCGACACGGAGATCGGCTTCTTCACCCAGCCCGAGTTCCACGTCGGCGAGAACGCCTCGCGGGGCAGCGCGAGCGAAATTCAGTTCAACGGTCCGAACCAGTACGCGATCAAGGACGCGAGCTACACGACCTGCGTCGCCGGTGACGACGACTGGTACCTGCGCGCGGGCGACGTCGATCTGGACCGCTCGCGCCTGGTCGGCACCGCGCACGACGCGACCATATACTTCAAGGGCGCGCCTATCCTCTACGCGCCGTACTTGAGCTTTCCGCTGTCGAACGAGCGCAAGTCGGGCTTCCTGACCCCGGTGCTGGGGACGAACTCCGCGCGCGGCTTCGAGATGTCGCTGCCGTACTACTTCAACCTCGCGCCGAACTACGACGCGACGCTCACGCCGCGCTACATGACCAAGCGCGGCCTGCAGCTGAACGGCCAGTTTCGGTACCTTTTCCCCGACATCGCCGGCGAGGTCGACGCGGAAGGCCTCGAGGATCGCGTCACGGACACGGGCCGCTACGGCCTGCTGTGGAAGCACAACCAGAACATCACCGCGGTGCCGGGCCTCGCCGCCTACGTCAACCTGCAGAAGGTCTCCGACGACACCTATTTCTCCGACCTCTCCGACCGGCTTACGGTCACCTCGCAGACCAACCTGCCGCGCGAAGGAGGCTTCGCGTACAGCAAGGGCCCGTTCGGGATCCTCGTGCGGATGCAGACGTTCCAGACTCTGCAGGATCCGAACAACCCGATCACGCCGCCGTACTTCCGCGAGCCGCAGGTCGTCGCCCGGCTCGACCCGGTCGAGTGGCAGGACTTCGAGTTCGCGGGCAGCGGCGAGTACGTCCGGTTCCGTCAGCCGGCGCTGACCAACGCCGACCGCGCCGTGCTCTATCCGACCGTAGCCTGGGGCCGGCGCGGCAACGCCTGGTTCTTCACCGCGAAGACGGGCATCCACCTGTCGACCTACAGCCTCGACGATCCGAACGCGCCGGACAAGAACATCAACCGCACGGTGCCGATCTCCAGCCTCGACTCGGGGCTCGTCTTCGAGCGCGACGCGACCTATTTCGACCGCAGCTTCTTGCAGACGCTCGAGCCGCGCGCCTACTACGTCTACATCCCGTTCCGCAACCAGGACAACATCCCGGTGTTCGACACCGCGATCGACGACTTCAACTTCTCGCAGCTCTTCACCGAGAACCGCTACCTCGGCAGCGATCGCATCGGCGACGCCAACCAGCTCACGCTGGCCGTGACCTCGCGCCTTCTCGACCCGCAGAGCGGCGAGGAGCTGCTGCGCTTCGCGCTCGGCCAGCGCTACTACTTCTCGACCCAGCGGGTGACGCTTCCGGCGGAGACGCCGCGCAGCGCCAACAGCTCCGACCTGCTCCTATCCGGCGAAGGCAAGATCACGGACACCTTCAGCGCCGCCGCGACCTACGAGGTCAATCTCAATCAGAGCCAGACGCAGGAGTTCGACATCGGCGTGCGCTGGCAGCCCTCGCTCGGCAGGGTGCTCAACGCGAGCTATCGCTACAACCGGCAGACCATCGATCCGACGACCGGGGCGCTGGCGACGCTCAAGCAGATCGACCTCGCCGGGCAGTGGCCGGTCGGCAACTGGTCGCTGATCGGACGCTGGAACTACTCGTTCGTCAACAAGACCACGCTGGAGGGGGTGGCGGGGGTCGAGTACAATGGCGGCTGCTGGGTTTTCCGCGTCGTCGGTCAGCACCTGGTCACGAACGTCAATCAGGTGTCGAGCTCGGTGTTCGTGCAGTTCGAGCTGAACGGGCTCGCGCGACTGGGCACGAATCCGATCGACGTCCTGCGGCGGAGCGTCCCGGGCTATCAGACGGTGAACGAGCCAACCGTGCCGGCCGCCACGGGCGCCGAATACTTCCCGAGGTTCTGAACATGCTGGTCCGCATCCTCATATTCGCCACACTCGCCTTCGCCGCACTCGCCGCCTCGGCGCAAAGGGCGGCCGCGCCCGTCGCGGCGGCGGCCGCGAACGTCCCCGCGCCCGCCCGCGCGGCCGCCCTCGATCGGGTGATCGCGATCGTCAACGACGAGGCGGTGACGCAGTACGAGCTCGACGAGGCCAAGCGCATCGTCGTCCAGCAGCTGAAGCAGCAGAACGTGGCGCAGCCGGCTCCCGACGTCCTCGACAGGCAGGTGCTAGAGCGGCTGGTGACCGAGCGCGCGCTGCTCCAGTACGCCAAGGAAAGCGGCATCAAGGTTGACGACAACCAGGTCGAGCGGACGATCCAGCGCATCGCCGAGGAGAACAAGCTGACGCTGCAGGGCCTGCGCGAGGCGCTGGAGCACGACCACGTGACCTACGCCAAGTACCGCGACGACGTGCGCAACGAGATCATCATGCAGAGGCTGCGCGAGCGCGAGGTCGACAGCCACATCACGGTGAGCGACGCCGAAGTCGAGAACTATCTCGCGACCGTCAAGGCGCAGAGCGGAGGCGACGAGGAATACCGCCTCGCGCACATCCTCGTGCTTGTGCCCGAACAGGCGAGCTCCGAGCAGATCGAAGCGAAGCGCCGGCGCGCGGAAGAAGCGCTCAAGAACATCCGCGGCGGCGCGGATTTCGCGCAGGTCGCGGCGGGGTTCTCCGACGCGAGCGACGCGCTCCAGGGCGGCAATCTCGGCTGGCGCCCCGGGGCGCGCCTGCCGACGGTCTTCAACGACGTAGTGCGGAGCATGAAGGTCGGCGAGGTCTCGCCGGTGCTGCGCAGCGCCGCCGGCTTTCACATCGTGAAGCTCATCGACCGGCGCAGCCGCGACCAGCCCGCCGTCGTCGACCAGACGCACGCGCGGCACATCCTGATCCGCGTCAACGAGACCACCTCCGAGGCGGACGCGAAGGCGAAGATCGAGCGGCTCAAGGACCGGCTCGACGCGGGCGCCAAGTTCGACGAGCTGGCGAAGCTCAACTCCGAGGATCCGAGCTCGGCCAAGGGCGGCGACCTCGGCTGGATCAGCCCCGGCGACGTCGTTCCGGTCTTCGAGGAGGCAATGAACAAGCTTCCGCTCAACCAGGTCTCGGCGCCGGTGCGCACGCAGTTCGGCTGGCACCTGATCGAGGTGCTCGAGCGGCGCAAGCAGGACGTGACTGCCGATCGGGCGCGGATGCAGGCGCAGAACGCCATTCGCCAGCGCAAGTCCGACGAGGCGTTCCAGGACTGGGTGCGCCAGACGCGCGACCGGGCGTACGTGGAAGTGCGGCTCGACGACAAGTAATTCAGCTCGTCGCCGCGGCTCGACTGAGCCGGGGCCCAAATTGATTTCGAAGCGCTGCGACGACTCGACTTCGGTGCCGGCCTTCGCCGGCATGACGAAGCACTATGCGGGAGGCCTGTAGCACGTGGACCTAGCGTCCGTCTTCGCCGAGCCGCTCGTCGACCTGGGAGGCGAGACGCCGCAGTTCGCCGGCGTCTACGCGCCGCGAAACACGCTCGGCGCCGCGAAGGTCGGCGTCACCAGCCAGTTCCTGGAAAACGCCGAGCACTACCACCGCGCGTACTTCGACACCGGTTACTGGAATTTCCTGCTGGGCAACGCGCTGACTGCGGCGCGCATCGCGGAGGCGCCGCGCCGGATCATCGACATCGGCTCGGGCTCGGGCAACTCGGTGATCCCGCTGGCGGACCGCTTTCCCGACGCCGAGATCGTCGCGACCGACATCAGCCCGCAGCTCCTCGCTATACTGCGCGACTTCCTGCGCCGGCGACCGGAAGGCGATCGGCGCTTCGGCCTGGTATGCGTCGACGCGATGGAGGCGAGCTACCGGCCCGAGGTCGCCGACCTCGCCGTGGGCGCGGCGATCCTGCATCACATCCTCGACCCCGACCGCGTTCTCGCGGCCTGCCGGCGCGCGCTCGCTCCGGGCGGCTGGGCGATCTTCTTCGAGCCGTTCGAATCGGGCAACGCGCTGCTCAAGTTCACGTACCGGCGGATCCTCGCCGAGGCTTCCGCCGCGGAGCGCGCAAGTCCCGGGCTCTCCTTCATCGAGCGCATGGTCGAGGACTACAAGCGGCGCGAGCGCCCGCGCTCCGACCCGATCTACCGCGACCTCGACGACAAGTGGATGTTCACGCGGACCTACTTTGACCGGCTCCGCGCCGAGCAGGGCTGGGCCGAGCTGGTCACGTACGCGCTGAACGTCTCGCCGACGGGCTTGCGCGACCAGGCCGTCGTGCACCTGAGGCTGGGCGCGGGGCTCGCGGCCGATGCGCTGCCGTCCTGGGCCTGGGCGGTGATCGACGAGGCCGACTCGAGCCTCTCGGACGACCTGCGACGCGAGCTCGCGCAGGAAGGCGCGGTGCTGCTGCGCAAGCCCACGCATTGAAGATGGCGCTCGCGCTTCCGTTCCTGCGCCGCAGGAAGCGGCGACCGATCCCGATCCTCTCCTACCACGCGTTGCACGCGCCAGCGACGGACTACGCGTCCAACGATCACGTCGCGCTCGAAGCCGACCTCGGGCTCATCCGCCGGCTCGGTTTCAAGGTGGCGCGACTCGAGGATATCGCGCGGCTCACCTGGAGCCGCCGCGCGTCGCCCCTCGATTCGGGCTCGTGGGTGGGGCTCTCCTTCGACGACGGGACGGACTTCGACTTCTTCGACATCCCTGCCCACCCGACCCTGGGCTACGTCAAGAGCTTCTACACGATTCTCAGGGAGGGCGCGGCCGCCGACTGGCCGCAGCCCACGGGAACGTCGTTCGTCATCGCGTCGCCTGAAGCGCGCGCCGTGCTCGACCGCACCTGCATCGCGGGTCTCGACCAGTGGCGCGACGTGTGGTGGGGCGATGCGGCTCGCACCGGGCTGCTCGAGATCGGCAACCATAGCTGGGACCACACGCATCCGACGCTCGAGCGGATCGCGCAGCGCGACCAGCGCAAGGGCACGTTCCAGGGTATCGACAATCGCGGCGACGCCGACGCCCAGATCATCCAGGCGGACCGCTACATCCGGCGATTGACGGGCGGACGCGCCGCGCCGCTCTTCGCGTATCCCTATGGCGACGCGCCGGACTACCTCGTCCGCGAATATTTCCCGAGGGAGATGGGACGGCATGGGATGTTGGCCGCGTTCTCGACCTCTGGCGACTACGCGACCGCGGACAGCGACCGCTGGAACATTCCGCGGTTCATGTGCGGCGCGCACTGGAACCATCCCCAAGGACTCGAAGCGATTCTCCGCGGCGCGTGAGCGGTTTCCGGCCGGTTCGCGCGAGCGCCGCGTAGTATCATTGGTCGCAGCTCCTTTCACACCCGGCGGCGCGCAACAGACGCCGTCACGCCGATGCCGAACGCGACCTCATGGCTCCAGCGCATGCTGGGCCGGGAACCGGTGCCTGCGCCTGTATCCGATCACGCGCCCGCGACCGCGGAGCCGCCCGCTCCTGTCGCGGGCGTCCGCGACGAGCCGCCTGCGCGTGATCAGGACGTGGCTGCTGAGCCGCCCGTCTCCGCGGCGTCGATCGACGACGTGATCCGCGTCGAGGAGGTCGCCGATGCCGAGTTCTTCATAGGAGAACTCTTCCGCCGCCGCTTTCACTGCGATCCGCCGAACTACCCGCGCAACTTCGTCGCGTTCTACCAGCCCGTGCGCGGGCGCCTCGAGGCGGTCGGCTACGTCCACTATCTCGCTCACGAGGACACCTACCTCTGCGGCGGCCTCGTGATCGACGAGCGACGCTATCGGCAGATGCTCGCGGAGCACCGGCGGGTGATCAAGGCGGCCGGGGGCATCGCGGAGAAGCTCCTGCGCGCGACGTTCGCGAGGCTCAAGGATGCGCCCGCTATCTGGGGCTACGTCGGCGATGCGCTGGCCGAGAAAGTCGACCTACGCGCCGGATTCCGGCACACGAACCATCCCCACGTCATGGTGTGCTGGAACAGGGAGCTCCCGGAAGAGGAGAAACAGCGGCGGCTCGCGAAGGTGATCGCGCTCGGGCCGTTCTGACCGGCGATTCCGCGCTCGGCCGCTGAGGTCGCTGGACGTCGCGCTCAGCGCGAGCGCGGATAGAGTGCGAGGTGGTGAATGCGCGCTGCGGCGCCGCCGCGCAGGCCGAGCGTGACCCGCACCTGGTCGGTGGAGGCGAGCCCGGCGGGCCACGCGAGCGGAACAGAGATGCCCGCCGGGGTGACGGCAAGCGAATCGCTCGCCTGCGTCGCCGCCAGAGCGACCCACGTGCCGCCCGGCGCCAGCGCCTCGACCGAGATCGAGGCGACGGCCTTCGCGTCTGCGCCGACGACGAGGAGATCCGTCTCGGCGCGCCCCATCGCCAATGGACTCGGCGAGAGCAGCGTCGCCGCGCCGTCGAGGGGCGTGACGTCGACGTAGCCTTTGCCCAGCGCGAGCCTGCCTGCCGACGCGGTCCAGCCGTCGGCGTCGGCGTGCTGGGCGGAGCCGAACGTCCACAGTCGGGTGCCGACCGGAACGTAGGCGTGAGCGACGGCGAAATCGCGCAGCGCTTCCTCGAGCGGGGTGTTGCGCCATGCCGTGAACGAGACGTAGCCGGGCTGGCCGGCATTCACGCCGTTCGACCCGTTCCACGCCATCGGGGAGGCGAAGCGCGCGCCATAGTTGAACATCTCGCGCAGCGTGCGATAGCCCGCGGCGTAGTCCGGCAGCTCCTTCGGATTGCGGAAGTCCGCGGTGTTGAACTCGCCGACCGCCCAGCCGGGATCCATCTTGTGGAAGGTCGCGAAGAGGTTCGCCCCGCCTTCGACGCGAATGTCGTTCTCCGCGCTCTTGGCGTAGACGATCGCGCCGAGGTGACCGTCGCGCGGAATCGCGCCTTCCACGGACATGCCGCCGGTGTCGTAGTTCTTCGACGGGCTCTCGATGTGCAGCGCGAAGGGCATCGCCGTCGGCCACGGCGCGATGAAGCCCTGCGAGGAGAAGATCTTCGCCTTCGGCACGCCGATCTCGGTCAGCCAGTGGGCGAGGTCGTCGTAGTGCAGGTGCACGAGGTGGCGCCGGAAAACCTCCCATTCGTGCGCCCAGGGGTCCTCCCAGAAGGGCTTCCCCTCGTGCGGAAAGGCGCGCGGCGGATCGACCTCGGCCCAGCTCCGCCACGATTTTCCGGCGAGCCTGTTCACCTCCGCGAGCGACAGCGGGTGCTTGCGGCGGTAGCGGGAGAGATCCGGCACGCCCGGCGCCGGCTTGCCCTCGTAAGGCCCCGTGCCGGCGAGCCATTCCCGGAACTGCCGGAGCGTTCCCGGGTTGTAGTCGTACCACTGCTTCTCGTCGAAGAACGGATTCATGTAGGTATCGGCATCGAGCGCGATGCCGATGAAGAGCTCCGGATGCGCGCGCGCGAAGTCCATGACCATGCGTCCGGCCGCCTGCAGATTGCGCCGCTTGTAGTGCCGGTTGAGCGTCGCGTAGGCGTTGAAGCTGAGCGAGCGCGCGAGCTCCGGCGCGTCCATCGAGCCCGTCAGGGTTCGCAGATAGTCATCCGGCATCACCTCGTTCTTCTCGTTCCACTGGCAGTTGGCGGGGTCGGCCTCGAGATGATCGTTGACGTCCCAGTCGGGCACGTCGCAGGCGGCGTCGGCCCAGATGCCGCCGTTGAGCGTGAACAGCACCGGCAGCCTGTGCTCGATCGAGAAGCGCATCACGGAGGAAAGCGAATCCTCGGCGATGCGCTTGTCGCCGCAGCGCCGCTCTATGTCCCAGTCGGGATCAAACACCCAGTCCTTCGCCGCGCCGAGCGTCGTGCGCAGGTAGAGGATCGGCACGCGCATGCCCCTGCGAAACGTCGGCGAGAGATAGTCGGCGTAGGCGGTGTCGAGCTCCGACGCGCCGCCGAGCCCGATGCCGGAGAGCGCCGGAATGATGTAGAACGGAGCGATCGCCTTGGTGCCGCGCTGCTCGTAGAGCGGCTGCCATTGCTGCATCGCCTCCGGAGGCACCAACCCCCTCTGACCGAGCACGGTCTCGCGCCCGGCTTTGCTGATCGCGACCACCGCCACGTCGTGCCGCTCGGGCGCGAGCTCCGCGAACTCGCCGTCGAAGGCGAAGCCCGACGCGTTCGTGTCGGGGAACCCCGGCTTCTCGTGAGCGACGTCGGGCCGCGCGATTCCGTAGCGCGCGGCGTAGGGCCGCGCATCAACGCGCACCTCGACGCCGCGAATGCCGTCGGAGGCGAGCGCCCAGCCGGAGACGTGCAGCGCCGTGCCGGCGACCGCTTCGGCAGCCGGAGCGTCGATTGCGCCGATGGTGACCGGAGGCGGAGGCGCGGGAGGCGGCAGCGCCGGGTGCTCGCCGCGCCATGCCAGGATGGCCGCGATCGCGACCGCACCGGCGATCAGTGCGCCGGCGGCGACCTTGTGCGGCGAGCGGGAAGAAGCGTCGCCGCGCGAGGCGGCAACCGTGTCGCGGGGATTCTCTGTCACGGACTATTGTAACCGTCGCGGTGCCGCCGCCGCGCGTGTTCCTCGCGTCGGCGACGTGCCGTATCATCGGGTCGATGGCGAACGAAATTCTCAAGGACCAGGTCGACTACTACCGCGCTCGTGCGGGCGAGTACGACGAATGGTGGTTCCGCACCGGCCGCTACGACCGCGGTGCCGAGTTCAACGATCGCTGGCGGGGGGAAGTCGCGGCGGTGGAGCAGGCACTGGGCGAGTGGCTCGCGGCGGGACGACCGAGCTCCGCGGTCGAGTTCGCCTGCGGGACCGGGCTCTTCACCCGCCATCTCGCGCCGCGCGTCGCCACGCTCACCGCTCTCGACGCATCCCCGGAAGTGATCGCGATCAACCGTGCGCGGGTCGCCGCGGCGAACGTCGAATACGTCGAGGCCGATCTCTTCGAGTGGCGGCCGGCACACCGCTACGATCTCGTGTTCTTCAGCTTCTGGCTGTCGCACGTGCCCGACGATCGCTTCGCGGCGTTCTGGGAGACGGTGTCGGCGGCGCTCGCGCCGGGGGGCGCCGTTTACCTTATCGACTCGGCCTTCGATCCCACCTCGACCGCGAAGGACCACGCCGTGCCGCGGCGCGACGCCGGCGTGGTGACCCGCAAGCTGAACGACGGCCGCGAGTTCCGGATCGTGAAGCTCTTCTACCGGCCGCAGGAACTCGCTGCCAAGCTCTCGGCGCTGGGCTGGAGCGCCGACATCGTTCAGACCGAGCACTATTTCATCCACGGGCACGCGCGGCGTCCCCCGTAGCCCGGGACGCGCAGCCCGCGTCGACCGCCGCGAACCCGCTACTCGCGATCGGGGGCGACGCTGGGAAGATTGGAGTACACGTACGGCGACTGCGCCACGCGCCCCTGGTCCATCGTGCGCTCTTCGGCGAGCTCCTGCGGCGTCTTGTCCCACCAGATCGCGCGCCCCTCGCGCTGCTTCTCCGCGAGGTCGGGGCGGCGGCGCATGAGCTCGCGCATGAACCGGGTGTGCTCGGACTCGTAGAGGCGGCTGGGCAGCATCATGGCGAGGTGGCAGAGTGGCAGAGCGCGCGGGATCGACGATCGATGCGGGCGCTCATTTTAGCATTCGCGCTGAGCCGGCGATCACGCGGTACTCGTAGAGGCGGCATTCGAGCGCGCCGTTGTACAGCGGCGTGCGCCGGCTGGCCTTGAGGCCGATCAGCTTCGCGAGCCTCGGATCGCCGCTCAGCAGGTAGGCGGTCCAGCCGGCGAAGCGCTGCTTGAGCGCATCGCCCAGGCGCGGGTAGAGCTCCGCCAGCGCCTCCGACTGGGCAAGGCGCACGCCGTACGGCGGGTTGGCGACGATCGTCCCCGACGGCGCGGGCGCCGCCCGCCGGAGCGCGTCGGCACGCTCGAGCGCGACCGTGCCTTCGACGCCCGCGGCGGCGAGCACGCTCGCGCAGCGTGCGATCGCCGCGGGGTCGTCGTCGCTCGCGAAGATCGGCGTGTCGGTGCTCCGCTTCACGCGCCGCTGGGCGGCCGACTTGATCCGCTGCCAGGTCGGCCCGTCGTACCAGTGGAGCTTCTGGAATCCGAACGTCCGCGTGAGCCCGGGCGCGACGTCGAGCGCGATCCACGCCGCTTCGACTGGGATCGTCCCGCTGCCGCAGAACGGATCGAGCAGCGCGGTCCCGGGCTGCCAGTGCGCGAGGCGCAGCAGCCCGGCGGCGAGGTTCTCGCGCAGCGGCGCCTCGGCGCTTTCGCGCCGGTAGCCGCGCTTGAACAGCGGCTCGCCCGACGTGTCGAGATAGAACGTGACCTGGTCCACGGTGAGATAGGCCTGCACGCGCACGTCGGGCCGCTCCTTGCTGACGCTCGGGCGCCTGCCGGAGTGCGCGCGATGGCGGTCGCAGACGGCATCCTTGATGCGCAGCGTCGCGAACTCCAGGCTCTTGAGCGGCGAGCGGGTCGCCGCGACGTCGACCCGCAGGCTTCGATCGGCGCGGAACCAGCGCGGCCAGTCGAGCTCGCTGGCCAGGTCGAAGACGTCGCGTTCGCTGCGATACGCCCCGCCGCCGACCCGCCACAAGACGCGGCTGGCGAGCCGGCTCTCGAGGTTCGCGCGATAGGCGAGATTGAGATCGCCTTCGAAGCCGACGCCGCCGTCGGCCGTCGCGATCGAGACAGCGCCGAGGCTCGCGAGTTCCTCCGCGAGCGCGGACTCGAGGCCCCGCGGGCACGGCGCGAAGTAGCCCTCCATCAGCGGCGCCGGCGCGGGCGAGCGGCCATGGGCGAGTGCTTCCCTCGCCTCGAGCTAGAAGGGCTTGAACACGACCAGGAGCACGGCGAACACCAGCACGGGCAGCGCCGGAAGCTCGTTGATCCAGCGATAGAACACGTCGCCGTGCCGGTTGCGGCCGTCGCGGAAATCCCGCATTAGCTTGCCCAGCCAGAGGTGGTGCGCTACGAGGATCGCGACCAGGGCGAGCTTCGCGAGGAGCCAGCCTCCCGAGATGCCGAAGCCGAGCCAGAGCCACGCGCCCGAAGCGATCGTGAGGACCGCGCCCGGAGTCATGATGCCGTAGTAGAGCTTGCGCTCCATCAGCTTGAAGCGCTCGTTGCCCTGCGCGTCGGTGGTCATGGCGTGGTAGACGAAGAGCCGCGGCAGGTAGAACAGGCCCGCGAACCAGGTCACGACGAAAACGATGTGGAACGACTTGACCCAGAGCATGTCAGGGCGCTCGCGTCACTTGAGCAGCCTCCTGCGCGTGAGCAGCAGCGCGACCGTGTACGCGACGACCGCGTAGCCCGCGAGCACGGCGACGTGCAGCAGCAGGGCGTCGGGCAGCTTCCCCGCGAGGAGTGGCCGGGCGATGTCGATCGCGTGCGAGAGCGGCAGAACGGCGGCGACCGCCTGCAGCGGCGCGGGCATCTGGGCGACGGGGAAGAAAACCCCGGAGAGCAGCAGCATCGGCGTCTGGAACAAGGTGAGCGAATAGGTGAAGAAGTCGTAGTTGCGCGCGAGCGCCGTCATCACCAGCCCGAAGCCCGCGAAGGTGAGTCCCGTCAGGAATCCCAGAGGCAGCACCCAGATCGCGAGCCAAGAGTGGCCGAAGCCGAGCAGCAGGATCACCACCAGGATGGCGGCCACCGACATCACGCTCTTGGTCGCCGCCCAGATCCATTCGGCCAGCACGACGTCGTCGAGCGAGATGGGCGCGTTGATGATCGCGTCCCAGGTGCGCTGCACGTGCATGCGCGAGAAGGCCGAGTACATCGCTTCGAAGGACGAGGTGAACATCGCGCTCTGGCAGACCATGCCGGTGCCGATGAAGGCGATGTACTTCATGCCGCCGATCTCCGGCACGAAGGCGCCGATGCCGTAGCCCAGCGCGAGCATGTAGAGCAGCGGATCGGCGATGTTCCCGAGCACCGAGGCGAAGGCAAGCTTGCGCCAGACGAGAAGGTTGCGGCGCCAGACCGGAATCCAGCGCAGCGACAGTTCCGGCCAGCGCGGGAGCGTCGCGGCGAGCATGCGCGGGGGTTAGAATTCGGGTAAGCGGGGAGTATACAAGGACAGGAGACCGCCTCATGACCGAAGCCGCCGTCGGCAGCGACGAGTTCACCGCCTTCTGGAACAACGTCCTCGTCGCCAAGTTCGAGCGCTTTCGCAACATCCTGATGGACGGCCTGAGCTACCACAGCGAGGCGCCGCTCGAGAGCCTCGAGATCGAGCGGGGAGCCCGGGTGCTCGACGTGGGCTGCGGCTGGGGAGACACCGCCATCGAGCTCGCGAAGAAGGTCGGTCCGGGCGGGTCGGTGCTGGGCCTCGATTGCTGCGACGCCTTTCTCCAGAAGGGCCGTAAGGATGCCGCGGATGCGGGCCTGGCCAACGTCCGCTTCGTGGCCGCCGACGTGCAGACCTACCGCTTCGAGCCGGTCTACGATCTCGTCTTCTCCCGCTTCGGGATGATGTTTTTCAGCAACCCCGTGGCGGCGATGCGCAACGTGCGCAGCGCGCTCAAGCCCGGCGGCCGCCTCATGTTCATCACCTGGCGGTCGATCGCCGACAACCCGTGGGCGGAGCTGCCGAAGAAGCTCGTCCTCGAGTTCCTGCCGCCGCCGGGCGAGAACGCGCAGACCTGCGGCCCCGGGCCGTTCTCGATGGCGAGCCCCGATGTCGTGCGTGCGCAGCTCAAGGCCGCAGGCTTCGAGGACGCGCATTTCGAGCGCATCGACGGCGACGTGATGGTCGGAGCCACGGTCGACCAGGCGCTGCAGTTTCAGCTGGCGATCGGGCCGGCCGGCGAGGTCTTCCGGGAAGCCGGCGAGCTCGCTGAGAAGCGCCGCTCCGAGATCGAGGCGGCGATGCGCGCCGAGCTGGCGCGGCACCAGCGCGACGGCAAGGTCTACATGCGCTCGGGCTCGTGGACCATCACCGCGCGCAAGCCCGCGTAGAGGCATCGCGCGGCGGCCTCCCGCGCTCGGCATGATCCGGCTCTCCGTTCCGGGCTTCGGCACGCTCGAGCTGCGGCACCTGGTCCTGGACTACAACGGGACGCTCGCGGTCGACGGCAGGCTGATTCCCGGCGTGCGCGACGCGCTTGCGGCGCTCGCCGAGCGTCTGGCGATCCACGTGATCACGGCCGATACCTTCGGGCGGGCGGGAGTCGAGCTCGCCGGGCTGCCCGTCAACCTCACGATCATCGCCGAATCGGCGCAGGACGAAGCGAAGCTCGCGCACGTCGTGCGCCTCGGTCCGGAAGGCGTGTTCGCCATCGGCAACGGGCGCAACGACCGCAGGATGCTCGCCGCCGCGGCCGTCGGCGTGGCAGTCGTTCAGGCGGAGGGCGCGTCGGCCGAGACCGTCGCGTCGGCGGACGTCGTGGCCGCGAGCGTCCTCGATGCGCTCGAGCTCCTGCGGGAGCCCAAGCGGCTGATCGCGACCCTGCGCGCGTAGCCGACAAGAACGCGGTAAACGCAGCTCGGATCGAGCGGGCGAGCGCGATACCCCGGACCCCGGCGTTCTCCCGCGCTCACCGCCGGGCCGCGCTCAGTCGCGGAGCTCGCGTCCCGTGAGCTTGATGAACAGGTCCTCGAGGTTCGCCGGCCGGTGCAGATAACGTACGCCCGAGGCGTGCGCGAGCGCGGCGAGCAGAGGAGCAGCGTCGCGCGCGTAGCAGAACGCGGTCTCGCCCGCGAGCTCGAGGCGGTCGGCCAGGGCTCTGCCCTGTGCCTCGGCCCAGGCGCGCGCCGCGTCGCCGTAGACCTCGATCACCTCCGGCTCGACGTGCGCCGCGATCAGCGCGCGAGGGGCGTCGCTCGCGATCATGCGGCCGTGATCGATCACCGCGATGCGCGTGCACAGCCGCTCGGCCTCGTCCATGAAATGGGTCGTGAGCAGGATCGTCTTGCCGTGGGTGAGGAGCAGCCGCAGCCCGTCCCAGATCAGGTGCCACGCCTGAGGGTCGAGGCCCGTCGTCGGCTCGTCGAGGATGAGAAACTCCGGATCGTTGATGAGCGCCCGCGCGAGTATCAGCCGGCGCTTCATGCCGCCCGACAGTGTGCGGATACTGACGTCGGCCTTGTTCGCGAGGCCCGCGAAATCGAGGAGCTGCGGAATGCGCCGGTCGATGAGCTCGTCGTCGAGCCGGAAGTAGCGTCCGTAGACGAGCAGGTTCTCGGCCACGGTGAAATCCGGGTCGAGATTGTCCATCTGCGGCACGACGCCGACGCGGAGTCGCGCTTCTCGCGCTGCGCGCGGGACCGGCTCGCCGACGAGCGTGATCGTTCCCGCGTTGGGATCGGTGAGCCCGAGGCAGCAGCGCAGCGTGGTCGTCTTGCCGGCGCCGTTGGGGCCGAGGAGGCCGAAGCACTCGCCGCGCCGGATCGCGAAGTCGAGGCCGCGCAGGACTTCGTTGCCGCCGTAGCTCTTTCGGAGCCCCGCGACCGCGAGGACGACGCCGTCAGACTGCCTCATCGCTGCCACATGCCGGCGATCGTGCGCTGGAGCTGCGGCAGCCGACCGTGGAAGAAGTGGCCGCAGCCGGGGAAGACGATCACGGGGAGCTGCTGCGGGCGCGCCCACGCGAAGACGTCGCCGAGCGCCACCACCTCGTCCTCCTCGCCGTGGATGACGATCGTGTCGGGTGGGACCGGCTCGAGCGCGAAGCGCGCCACGGCGGGCCCGATCAGCACCATGCGCTCCGGCGCGACCGTGTGCGCTACCCGCGTCTGCACGAAGGTCCCGAACGAGAAGCCCGCGAGCACCGGCGGGCGTTGCGCGAGGGCGGCGAACTCGCCTCGCGTGTAGGCGAGCGCCGCGAGCGCGTCGTCGGTCTCGCCCCGGCCCTCGTCGAACACACCCGCGCTCTTGCCTGCGCCGCGGAAGTTGAAGCGCACCGCGACGTAGCCGAGCGCGGCGAAGGTCCGCGCGAGCGTCTGCGCGACTTTGTTGTCGAGCGTGCCCCCCTGGAGCGGATGCGGGTGCGCGACCAGGGCCAGCCCGCGCGGCTCGGCGTCGGTGTCGGAAGGCCGGTTGAGCACGACCTCCAGCGCGCCCGCCGGGCCCGCGATCGTGGTGCGCGATTCGCCGCGGGTCATGACGGATCGCCGTGTCCCGCGTGGGAGCCCCAGCCCGGCTTGCCGGCGAGCCAGAGCAGGTAGACGCTCGCGAGCAGCGGCCAGACGATGAGCACCGCATGGGTGAGGCCGTTGAAGTTCAGGAGCTGGCCGTAGGGCCAGTCGAACAGAGCCAGAGGCGCGCGAACCTGCCACAGATCGGGCGCGAGCAGCGGCGCGAGGAGCGATGAGAGCAGCGCGATCGCGCACAGCGTCGTGCGCGCCGGCCGCGGCAGCCAGATCGCGGCGAGGAGCGCCACCGCGCCAACCGCCACCCCAAGCGACACGCCCGGCTGCAGCCAAGACTCCCACACCGCGGACTTGAGCAGCAGCGTCGCCGCCGCCGCCTTGAGCACCAGCGCGACCGCGATGAGAAGCATCACCGCGGCTCCGAAATCGTGCCGCCGGCGCAGGAGCAGCGCCAGGAAGAGCCCGACGCCGATCACGCTGAACGCGCTCTGCGCGGCCTGCAGCAGCATGCCCGGGACGTCGCGCGCGAGCTCGAGCGACGGATCGAAAGTCGCGGCGAACAGCGGAATCCCCGGATTCATCTGCGACAGCAGCCAGATGCCGAGGAGCGCGAGCCCGAGGTCGCCGCTCCTTCCGCCGAGGAACACCCGGTGGCGCCAGCGGCGGATGCGCGCACGCAGGCCCGGGATCCGGTCGAAGGCGAGCGCGCCCAGCGACCCCAGCGCAGCGCCGGCGGTGTTGGAGGCGAGGTCGACCACGCTGGCGTCGCGCGTGGGAAGGAACATCTGCAGCGATTCCATCGCGAGCGACAGGATGCCGCCGAGGCCCACTGCCGTCGCCACGCGCGCCACCGCCGAGCGTCGTTCGCCGATCAGCGCGATGAAGAACCCGTACGGCGCGTAGGCGATCAGGTTGATCGCGACGTCGAAGCGCGTGAAGCGGGCCCGCTCGGGGGCAAGCAGGAAGTACGGCGTGCCCGGGAGCGGCGCCATCCAGCCCGAGAACGGCTCGAGGCTCGCGTAGACGATCATGAGGCCGTAGAGCAGCGCGAGATACTGCGGCAGCCGGCTCGCGGGATGCGCGGTCGTGCCTGCGGCGGGCTGCGACATGGCGGCCGGCGCGGTCAGCCCGCCGGGACGCCACGCGCGACCGGCTTTTCGAGAACGATCACCTCGCGCAGGAAGCCCGAGTGCGTCGGCCTGATCTCCCCGGTCTCGCGGTAGCCGAGTTTGCGCCAGAAGACGAGCGCTCCGCCGTTCGAAGCCACGACGCCGAGGCGAAAGCGGAGGATCTCCGGCCACGACGCGATTCGGCTCTCGACGAGTGCGGCGAAGGCCCGCCCGAGCCCTCGCCGCTGCCGGTCCTGAGCGAGCAGCAGCAGCCCGATCACCGCCGACTCGGGCACCGGATAGCCGCGGATCACGTCCGCGCAGCCGATCATCGCATCGCCCGAGTACAGCCCCCATACGAACTTGTCCGCGTAGGTCTTGCCGGGCGGGAGCGACGTGAACGTGCTCTGCGCCTCGGCTGAGCCCGGAAGCGTGCCGCTGACCGTCTGGAAGTATGCGGGCGCCGCTTCGAGCACGCACTGCAGCGCAGCCATCTCGGCCGGCGCTCCGGTGAGCAGGCGCAGGGTGAGTGAAGTGTCGACCATGAGCGGCTTGGTTGCTCGCGAGCGGCGGCGCGACTGCGTCGTCCCCGCCGCGAGCGATGCATTCGCGGCCAGCCTCCAGCGGGGACCAGAGTCGCGTTCGCACGAAAGACACTGGATTCCCGCTTGCGCGGGAACGACGATCAACGTCCCGCCTTGATCTCCGTCCACATCCGGCTTCGCAGGCGTCTTTGCGCCGCGGTTAGGTCGCGAAGCTGCTCGAGCCTGGCGGCGACTTCCTTGTCGGGGAAGATCGCCGGGTTCTTGAGGATCTCGGGCTTGATGTACTTCACCGCGTCCAGGTTCGGATTGCCCGAGCCGATGAGGTTGGTGAGCTCAGCGGAATTCTTCCCCTCGAGCATGAAGTTCATGAACTTGAGCGCGAGATCAGGGCGGGGCGCGTCCTTCGGGATCACCATGTTGTCGACCGCGAGCACGGCGCCCTCCTTGGGCATCCCCTGGACCAGGTGGAACGGGCGCTTTGCCGCCTGGGCATCGAGATTCGCCTGGAAGATGTCGTTGGAGTAGCCGTGGACCAGCCAGATGTTACCGACCGTGAGCTCCTTGATGTACGACGAGGCGTTGAACGCCGCCCAGTAGGGCTTCGCCCGGTTGATCAGCGCCTGCGCTTCCTTCCAGTGCTTCTCGTCGGTGTCGTTGACGGAATAGCCGAGATACTTCAGCGCGGCGCCGAACAGTTCGCCCTCGTCGTCGAGCACGGTGACGCGGCCCTTGACCTTCTCGAGGTACTTCGGCTCGAAGATCACGGCCCAGGTGTCGGTGGGGAGCCCCAGCTCCTTCATCTTCACGTCGTTGTAGCCGATGATGGTCGTCGACATCGCGTAGGGGACCGAGTACTTGTTGCCCGGATCGAAGTACGCATTGAGGAAGCGCGGGTCGATGTTCTTCAGGTTCGTCAGCTTCGACTGGTCTAGCGGCATGAGCTTCTTGCCCTTGATCAGCGCGTCGACCGCATTCGACGTCGGCACGTACATGTCGTAGCCCTTGGCGCCGGCGGCGATCTTGGCGAGAAGCTCCTCGTTCGAGGAGTAGTAGGTCTGGACGACCTCGCACTTGCAGGAGTCCTCGAAGCGCTTGATGGTCTCGGGCGCGATGTAGTTGTTCCAGTTGTAGAGGTGGAATTCGTCCTTGGCGAGCGAAGGCGCGGCGACGAGGAGCAGCGCGAGCGGAAGCCAGGCCGGCAGCGCACGGCGCGCGGCGGAAAAGATCGTGTTCATCTTGCCGGATCCTCTTGTGAGCGCAGGATGGTTGGGGAAACCTTCGATGCGACGATGATAAGCGCCAGCGTGAGCAGCATCAACAGGCTGGAGACGGCGTTCACTTCCGGCGTCACGGCGATCTTGATCATCGAGTAGATCTGCAGCGGCAGCGTCACCGTGCCGGCGCCGGCCGTGAAGAAGGTGATCACGAAGTCGTCGATCGAAAGGGTGAACGCCATCAGGGCGCCGGCGATCACGCCAGGCATGATGAGCGGCAGCGTCACGTAGCGGAAGGCGTTCCATGGCGTCGCTCCGCAGTCGCGGGCGGCCTCGGTCAGGCTTTCGTCCATGCCGGCGAGGCGGGCGCGCACGACGATCGCCACGAAGCCGATGCAGAAGGCGATGTGGGCCAGCGCGACCGAGACGAGGCCTAGGGTGAAGTTGAGCAGCACGAAGAAGATCAGGAGCGACACGCCCATGAGGATCTCGGGAATCGCGATCGGAGCGAGCACGAGGAAGGACAGCAGGCGGCTCGGATAGCGGTGCATGGCGACGCCGGCCGCGGTCCCGAGCACCGTCGACACCGCGCTCGCGGTCAAGGCGATCGCGAGCGAATTGCCCGCGGCGGAGATCATGGCGTCGTCGCCGAAAAGCGTCCGGTACCAGTTCAGGGTGAAGCCGACCCATTCGGCGTTGAGCCGCGAGTCGTTGAACGAGTACACGACCACGATCGCGAGCGGCACGTAGAGGAAGGCGTAGCCGGCCGCTGCGGCGAGCCACAGCCCGAAGCGGCGCCGGCTAGGCACGGGCCTCTTTCGCGCTCGAGGGGATGCCGAGGTTGCGGCGCGCGACCCACGCGGCGAGCCCGGCGATCGCGAGCGCGGCCACGGTGAGCACGATCGACAGCACGCTGCCGAAGGGCCAGTCGCGCGTCTCGAGAAACTGCTGCTTGATCACGTTGCCGATCAGGCTGTCCGCGGGGCCGCCGAGTATGTCGGGGATCGCGAAGATGCCGAGCGCCGGGATGAATACCAGCGCTGCGCCCGCGTAGACGCCCGGCAGCGAGAGCGGAAACGTGATGCGCCAGAAGCGCTGCCAGGCGCTCGCGCCCAGGTCCTGGGCCGCCTCGAGCAGGGCAGGGTCGTGCTTCTCGAGATTCGCGTACAGTGGCAGCACCATGAACGGCAGGCTCACGTAGACGAGGCAGACCAGGACCGCGAAGGCGCTGAACAGCAGCGGCACCGGATCGTGCCCGAACCAGGCGAGCACGCCGTTCACGCTCCGCGCCAGCGCCGCGTTGGGCCCGAGGATGATCATCCAGGCGTAGATGCGGATCAGGAAGTTGCTCCAGAAGGGCAGGATGACGGCGAGCAGCAGCAGGTCGCGGTAGCGCTTCGAGCTCCGGGCGATCAGCACCGCGAGGGGGTAGGCGAGCGCCAGGCAGAACAGCGTCGTCGCGAGCGCGTAGCCGACCGACTTCAGGAAGATCCGGGCGTAGATCGTCTCCGAGAAGAAGCGCGCGTAGCTGTCGAGGTTCAGATCGAGCGTGCCCCCCTCGTACAGCGGCGCGAGCCCGCCGAACTCGCCCGGCGTGCGGAACGAGGCGAGGACCATGATGAGCGACGGAATCGCGAAGAAGACGACGAGGTAGACGATCGGCGGGCCGGCGACCAGCCAGCGGCCGAAGCTGCGAGCGCGGCGCGCGGCCACGGTCACTCTGCGATGAAGTGGCCGGCGCCCACCGCCCAGCTCACCTCGACCGCGTCGCCGACCTCGAAGAAGCGCGCCCGGCCGCTCTGCGAGTTGGCGAGCAGCGCCTCGATCTGCGCGCCGCCGGGCATGCCGACCTTGTACACCGTGACGTCGCCCATGTAGAGCAACTCCTGCACGGTCCCGCGATAGTGGTTGTCGGGCGTGCCGGCCGGCGCGCCGGCGTCGATCCGGATCTTCTCGGGCCGGAGCGCGATCGTGCCTGGGCGCCCGGCGGGAAGCGCGGAATCGGTGGCGATGCGCACCGGGCCCAGCTCCGGCACGTCGAGCGTGAGCACGCCGTTGTCGCGGGCGCCGACGGGGCCGGAGAACAGGTTGCAATGGCCGATGAAGTCCGCCACGAAGCGCGTGCGCGGAAAGCCGTAGATCTTGGACGGCTCGTCGAGCTGCTCGACGCGACCCTTGTTCATCACCGCGATGCGATGCGACAGCGCCAGCGCCTCGGTCTGGTCGTGCGTGACGTAGACGAAGGTGATGCCGACTTCCTTCTGCAGATTGATGAGCTCGATCTGCATCTCCTCGCGCAGCTTCGCATCGAGCGCGGCCAGCGGCTCGTCGAGGAGCAGCACCGTCGGGTGCGTCACGAGCGCCCTGCCGATCGCCACGCGCTGCTTCTGCCCGCCGGAGAGCTCGTGAGGATAGCGCTTTCCGAAGCCCTGCAGGCGCACGTCCTCGAGCGCCGCGGCGACCTTGGCGGCGACCTCTGCGGAGGGCGTCCGCGACATCTGCAGGGGAAAGGCGACGTTGCCCTCGACCGTCATGTGCGGAAACAGGGCGTAGCTCTGGAAGACCGTGCGCATCGGCCGGCGCTCGGGGGGACGGCCGACGAGATCCTCGCCGTCGAGGAGGATCCGCCCCCGGTCGGGCGTCTCGAAGCCTGCGATCGTGCGCAGAAGCGTCGTCTTGCCGCAGCCGGAGGGGCCGAGCAGAGTGAAGAATTCGCCGGCTTCGATGCCGATGCTGACGTCGTCGACCGCGGTGAAATCGCCGAAGCGGCGGGTGACGTTCTGGATTTCGAGCAGCGCCATCGCCAGTCGACCAGGAACCCCCTCGCGTAGTCGGCGAATTGTAGCAAAATGAGGCGTGATCTCCGGCGAGACCTCCAGGCGCGTCGAAGGGCTTCGACACCCCGTGGCTGCGTTCACGGTCGGCACGGCGCTGGCGGTCGGCGCATGCTGCGCATCAGCCGAGGAGCCGCGCAGCTATCAGCTCGATCCGTTCACGCAGGCGACCGGCGGCTACGCCGGCTGCCCCCAGGGCAAACCGCCGATCCTGACCGAGCAGGAGATGCGCATCACGGCCCACGAGCGCGCCGAGCGAGGAACTTCGTGCTGCCTCGCGGGGACCTGCGAGTGCGGCGGCGCGTACAAGCACGATCCGGAGATCAACGAGCGGGTGGCGCAGGCCGTGCGCGGCGACCGCCGCTTCCGCGATACCAGCGTGTGGGTGACCACGATGCGCAAGTTCGTCACGCTGCAGGGCTGCGTGCGGACGCGGGCGCAGAAGAGCGCGCTCGAGCGGCTTGTGAAAGCCCAGCCGGACGTGGCGATCGTGTGGAACGAGACGACGGTCGGCACCCGGTCCGCGAAGAAATAGCCCGGCCTACCGCGGCCCGTGCTCCGTGCCCCGCGCGCCGTAGCCGCCCTCGACGGCGCCGGTCCAGTACAGCGGCCGCAGCCCCTTCTCGATATAGGCGTGCAGCGACGAGTAGGGCCATTTGCGCGAGCAGCGCGCCCAGCCGTGACGCACCGGATCGGCGTGGATATAGTCGATGCTGCGCTCGACTTCCGCACGGTCCCGGAGCGGGCGCTCCTCGAGCCAGACCCCGGAGGAGCGACCGTTGACGACGTGCTGGAAGAGCTCGCGCAGGAGTCCCCAGCGCGCGGAGCGATTCGGGTCGTCTGCCGGGATTGCGACGATGCAGTGCAGGTGATCGGGAAGGATCACGCCCGCGGTCAGGGTGAAGGGGTAGCGGTCCCGGCACGCGCGCCACGCGAGCTGCAGCGTGGCGACGTGATCGGTCAGGACGCCGCTCCGGCCTTCGTCGAGGCCGGCGGTGAGGAAGTGCTGGGCGGCGGTGGGCCGGGCGGTCTTCGGGCTGTCCATGCCCGCAGTGTCGCGCTGCCGCGGCCCGCGCTCGTGCGACTTTCGGCCGATGCGCAGGGTCGAGCCGGGCAGCCGCGACCCTCGCCGCGCGATCCCGAGGGCCGGCGTCGGGCGCCGCCGGGCATCGTTGCGCCCCGGCACTCGCTACGCGACCAGGACCCCTCGCCGACGCATCACGCTGCGGGCGGCGGCGAAGCCTTCGCGACACCGAGCGCGCTCAGGAACTCCAGCGGCAGCGGGAAGACGATGGTCGAGCTCTTGTCGCCCGCGATGAGCGCAAGCGTCTGCAGGTAGCGCAGCTGCATGGCCTGGGGCTGGCGCGAGAGCATCTGCGCCGCCTCGAGCAGCTTCTCCGCGGCCTGCTGCTCGCCCTCGGCGTGGATGATCTTGGCGCGGCGCTCGCGCTCGGCTTCGGCCTGGCGCGCGATGGCGCGCACCATCGACTCGTTCAGGTCCACGTCCTTGATCTCCACGTTCGACACCTTCACGCCCCAGGCGTCGGTCTGCTCGTCGAGCACGCGCTGGATGTCGAGCGACAGCTTCTCGCGCTCGGCGAGCAGTTCGTCCAGCTCGTGCTTGCCCAGGACCGCGCGCAGCGTGGTCTGCGCGAGCTGGCTGGTGGCTTCGAGGTACTTCGCGACCTGGATCACCGACTTCGCCGGATCGACGACGCGGAAGTAGAGCACCGCGTTCACCTTGACCGAGACGTTGTCGCGGGTGATGACGTCCTGCGGCGGCACGACCATCACGACCGTGCGCAGGTCCACCCGCACCATCTGCTGGACGGCGGGGATCAGCAGGAACAGCCCCGGCCCCTTGACCTTCCAGAACCGGCCGAGCTGGAACACGACCGCGCGCTCGTACTCGCGTAGGACCTTGAGCGAGACCGCGATGAGCACGACGATGAAGACCAGGAGAAAGGCGCCGAATCCCATTCCGAAGAACATGGCTTACGCTCCTTCGCTTGCTTGTTCGAGCGGCGCAACGGTCAACACCAGACCGTCGCGGCCGGTCACGCGCAGGTTCTGTCCGCGCTTGAGCGGGACCGCGCTCTGCACCCGCCACTGCTCGCTGTGCACGCGTGCCCAGCCTTCCCGCTGCACGTCCTCGAGCGCCACGCCGACGCTGCCGATCAGCTCTTCGGAGCCGGTCACCACGGGCCGCCGGTGCGCGCGCACAGCGAGGCGCGCCACGAGGAACACGAATGCCGCGGAGACGAGCGTGATCGCGGCGATGAGCCACAGTGGCACCGTGAAGCCGGGAACGTCGGAGTCGACGAGCATCACGGCGCCGATCGCGAACGCGATCACCCCGCCCGCGCCGAGAGAGCCGTAGGCCGGCACGAACGCCTCCGCCACGATGAAGCCGAGGCCGAGCAGGATCAGCGCGAGCCCCGCGTAGTTGATGGGCAGCATGTTGAGCGCGAAGAGTCCGATCAGCAGCGCGATGCCGCCGATCACGCCCGGCAGCACGAATCCCGGGTTCATGAACTCGAAGAGGATGCCGTAGACGCCCAGCATCATCAGGATCAGCGCGACGCTTGGCTCGGTGATGATGGCGAGAAAGCGGCTCTTCCAGTCGGGCGCGAGGGTCACGATCTCCGCGCCGGACGTGGCCAGTGTGCGCTCGCCCGCCGCGATCGCGACTTTGCGCCCGTCGAGCTTCGCGACGAGATCGGGCACGTCGCGCGCCGTGAGGTCGATCACCTTCTGCGCCAGCGCCTCGTCGGCGGACAGGCTCACCGCCTCGCGCACCGCGCGCTCGCCCCAGTCGGCGTTGCGCCCCCGCAGCTGAGCGAGGCCGCGGATGTACGCGGCCGCGTCGTGCACCTGCTTGCGCGCGAGCGTGTCTTGATGATCGTCGCCGGTCTTGCTTTTGTCCTTGTCGACCTGCGGCGCGGGCGATGGCGACGGCATGCCGATCTGGATGGGCGTCGCCGCGCCGAGGTTCGTGCCGGGCGCCATCGCGGCGACGTGGCTCGCGTAGAGGATGTAGGTGCCGGCGCTGGCGGCCCGCGCGCCGCTGGGCGCAACGAAGACCGAGACCGGCACGGGCGAGGCGAGGATCGCCTTGATGATCTCGCGCATCGACGTGTCGAGACCGCCGGGGGTGTCGAGCTCGATGACGACGAGCTGAGCGGCGTCCTTCTCCGCGCGATCGAGCCCGCGGGTGATGAATTGCGCGCTCGCCGGTCCGATCGCGCCGTCGACGGGCAGCACTACCACTTCCCGCGGCGCCGCGAAGGCCGCAGCGGATAGCAGCAGTGACACCAGAACGGCGCAACCTGATAGCTTGACCGCGGTCATTACGATATCCCTCGCGAAATGAGGGTCGGTCACTATTGTAGCCCCACCGGGCGCGGGTTTAGACGCGGTGCCGTCCCATGCTAGCTCTGCGGCGCAGCAAGCGCGGGCGCGACAGTTGTCGGCCGCCGCCGCTGCAGCAGGTATACCCCCGCCAGCAACCCGAGCGCGGGAATGAAGAACCACTCCTTCGCCGGCCGCGGCGCGGGGATCTCGATGCCGGTAATCGTGAAGCCCTGCTCGAAGCCGGCCTTGTCCGCCGCGCTGTGGAGACCGACCGCGGCGATCTGGATCCCGTCCGGGAGTACGAGCGTGGTCAGCCCGGAGGCGCGGATGCGCTGCGCGGCGCTGCCTTCCTTCCCAAGCGGCAGGTAGACGGTCTTCGTGACATTCTTGCCTTCCAGCGTGGTGCCGGCGATGCGCAGCCGCAAACCGGCGTCCGCGGGGGCAGTCGCTGCGAGCTCGTTGAGCCTCTGCGGCGCCGCGAGATCGTACTTCGAGTAGGCGAAATCCATCCAGAAACCGGGACGCAGCAGCGTGAAGGTCACCAGCAGCAGCGCGACCGACTCGTACCAGCGGCTCCTCGTGATGAACCAGCCCTGGGTCGCCGCAGCGAAGACGAGCATGGCGGCGATGGCCGCCGCGACGATCAGCGCGAGGTGCGCGAACGACGTCACGCCGATCAGCAGCAGCTCGGTGTTGAAGATGAACATGAACGGCAGGATGCCGGTGCGGATGCTGTACCAGAACGCGGTCATGCCCGTGCGCAGGTAGTCGCCGCGCGAGATTGCGGAAGCCGCGAACGCCGCCAGCCCCACCGGCGGCGTAACGTCCGCCATCAGTCCGAAATAGAAGACGAACATGTGCACCGCCACCAGGGGCACGACCAGGCCGCTCTGGGCGCCCAGCTCCACCACGACCGGCGCCATCAGCGTCGACACCACGATGTAGCTTGCGGTGGTCGGCATGCCCATGCCGAGGATGATGCAGATCGTGGCGACCAGGAACAGCATACCCAGCATGTTGCCGGCGGAGATCGCCTCCACGAGGTCGGTCATGACGAGGCCGAAGCCGGTCACGGTCACCGTGCCCACCACGATCCCCGCGGCAGCGGTGGCGATGGCGATTCCGATCATGTTGCGTGCCCCGCCCGCCAGCCCATCGACCAGGTCGGCGAAGCCGGCGCGCAGGGGCGCGAGCGGCTGGCGCTCCCGGCGGAAGAACGCGATCAGCGGCTTCTGGGTGAGCAGTATCGCGATGAGCAGGCTGGTCGCGTAAAAGGCGGAGAGCCCCGGCGAGAGACGTTCGACCATCAACACCCAGATCAGCAGCACGACCGGGAGCAGATAATGCAGCCCGGCCAGCACCGTCTCTTTCAGCGGCGGCAGCTCGATTACCGCGGCGTTGGGGTCGTCGACGACGAGGTCGGGCTCAGCCGCCACGATCCGCAGCAGCAACAGGTAGATGAGGGCGATGAGGCCGAGAACGATCCACAGTGCCGCGCGCGGGAAGGCATCCTTGATCCAGCCCAGCGCGTAGTAGACGACGTTGGCGAAGATCACCAGCGCGGCGACCGTCATCACGATCCCGCCGAGCCGGCCGAGCGCCGAGCTGCCGGGGCGCGGCGGGAGGCCTTTGATGCCCGCTTTGCAGGCCTCGAGGTGAACGATGTAGAAGAGCGCGATGTACGAGATCGCCGCCGGGAGCGCGGCGTTCTTGCAGATGTCGATGTAGGAGACGCCGACGTACTCCGCCATGAGGAACGCCGCCGCGCCCATGACCGGCGGCATGATCTGGCCGTCGACGCCGGCGGCGGTCTCGATCGCGCCCGCCTTCTCCGCCGAGTAGCCGACGCGCTTCATGAGCGGAATGGTGAACGTGCCGCAGGTGACGACGTTGGCGACCGAGGAGCCCGAGATCATTCCCATCATGCCCGAGGAGACGACCGCCGCCTTGGCCGGCCCGCCGCGCATATGGCCGAGAAGCGCGAAGGCGACCTTGATGAAGTAGTTGCCCGCTCCCGCTTTCTCTAGGAGCGAGCCGAACAGCACGAACAGGAAGATGTAGCTCGCCGAGACGCCAACCGCGACGCCGAACACGCCCTCGGTCGACAGCCAGTAGTGCGACACCGCCTTGGTGAGCGACACGCCCTTGTGCTGCACGACCTCGGGCATCCACGGGCCCGCGAAAGCGTAGACGAGCATCAGCCCGGCGATGATCGCGAGCGGCGGGCCGACCACGCGGCGCGTGGCCTCCAGCAGCAGCGCCATGCCGACGATCGCCGTGGCGAAGTCCATCGGCGTGGGCTCTCCGGGCCGCGTGGCGAGCTCGCGGTAGAACAGGAAGAGGTACGCGCCGCAGAACGCCGCGACCGCGGCGAGAATCCAGTCGACAACGGGGATGCGCTCGCGGGGCGAGGACTTGCGGAACGGATAGGCCAGGAAGCCGGCGAAGAGACCGAGGCCGAGATGCAGCGAGCGCATCTCGGTGTCGTTCAGGATGAAGGCATTGAAGGCGAACGGGAGGGGCGAGGCGTACCACAGCTGCAGGAGCGACCAGCCGATGCACACTGCGCTGAGCAGCATGCGCGCCGCCCCGATGGGCTTGCGCCCGCCGAGGTCGGCCTGCTGGACCAGCTCGCGAACGTCGACGGTCTCGCTCGCCTTGCGAGCCTCGGGACGCTCGCCTGGATGCGGATTCATCCGCGCATCGCGCAGGGCCGAAGGAATCTCCGCCCTACTTGACCCAGCCCTTCTCGCGGTAGTAGCGCAGCGCACCCTCGTGGAGCGGCGCCGAGAGCCCGTCCGTCACCATGCGCTGCGGATCGAGGTGGGCGAACGCCGGATGCAGCTTCTTGAACTCGTCGAAGTTTTCGAACACCGCCTTGGTGATGACGTAGACGGTGTCGGCGGGGACCTTGGCCGAGGTCACGAGCGTCGCGAGGACCCCGTAGGTCCGGGTCGGTTCGGGGTTGTTGGCGTACATCCCGCCGGGAATGGTCGCGTAGGCGTAGTACGGGTACTTCTTGACGAGGCCGTCGACGGCGGGGCCGGTGAGCGAGACCAGCTTGGCGCCGCAGGCGGTCGTCGGATCCTGGATGTTCGCCGAGGGATGTCCCACGCCATAGAAGAAGCCGTCGATCTTGTTGTCGCACAGAGCGGCTCCCTGCTCGTCGGCCTTGAGTTCCGAGGCGAGCGCAAAATCGGAGATCTTCATGCCCATCGCCGCGAGCAGCTCGTCCATCGCCGAACGCGTGCCGGAGCCCGGGTTGCCGACGTTAAACCGCTTGCCCTTGAAGTCGGCGAAGGTCTTGATGTCCGCCTCCTTGCGCGCGACCACCGTGAACGGCTCCGGATGCACCGACATCACCGAGCGCAAATCCTTGTCCGCCTCCTTGAACGGACCCGTTCCGTTGTAGGCCTGGTACTGCACATCGGATTGGGCCATGCCGAAGTCGAGCTCGCCGGTCTTGATCGTGTTGACGTTGTAGACCGAACCGCCCGTCGACTCGACCGAGCAGCGCAGCCCGGTCTTCGCGCGGTCCTTGTTGACCAGGCGGCAGATGGCCCCTCCGACCGCGTAGTAGACGCCGGTCACTCCGCCCGTGCCGATGGTCACGAACTTCTGCTGTGCCATGGCGGACGGAGCGCCCAGGGCGCAGGCGAGCGCGACGGCCGCCAGCGAGATTGCGACGAATGTGCTGCGACGGCGATGATTTGACATGATGTTTCCTTCCTCCGGTGAACAGAAGAGACCCAAAACAGAGAGCCCGATACGCCGGCAGGCCGTCCTAAGCGACGCTGCCTTCATCCGCGGCCGCGGCGGCGGGCACGGCCGGGCGTGAGGCTCCGCGCTGCTCGCGCACCGCGTCGAGCGCCGCGTCGATTGCTGCGGTGAGGCGCCGAACGATCTCGTCGAGCTCGCCATCAGTGACGATGAACGGCGGAGCGAGCAGAACGTGATCGCCCTGGCGGCCGTCGATCGTGCCGCCCATTGGATAGACCATGAGTCCGCGAGCCATGGCTTCGGCCTTCACGCGGGCGTGCAATCGCAGGGCGGGATCGAACGGCTGTTTGGTGCTGCGGTCGACGACAAGCTCGAGGGCCATGAAGAGCCCGCGGCCGCGAATGTCGCCGACATGAGGATGCTCGCCGAATGCGTGCGTGAGCCGCTGGCGCAAGTGCGCTCCGCGCTTTCTCACCGCGGCGAGCAGGTCATCGCGCTCGATGACCTGCTGCACCGCCAGCGCGGCGGCGCAGGCAACGGGATGCCCGATGTACGTATGCCCGTGCTGGAAGAATCCGCTCCCCGAGGACAGCGCCTTGACGATCTTCCCGCCGACCAGCACCGCGCCGACGGGCTGATAGCCGCCGCCGAGACCCTTGGCGATCGCAAGGAGATCCGGCGCGATGCCTTCCTGCTCCACGGCGTGCAGCGTGCCGGTCCGGCCCATGCCACACATCACCTCGTCGGCGATCATCAGGATCCCGTGTCGGTCGCAGATGTCGCGGATGCGGCGGAAGTAGGCGGGGACCGGCGGAAGCGCGCCGGCGGTCGCGCCACCGATCGTCTCCGCGCAGAAGGCGATCACGTTCTCACCGCCGAGGCGCTCGATCGTATCCTCGAGCTCCCGCGCGAGGCGCGCACCGTAGGCCTCGGGGGTCTCCGCCGGGCGGCGATCGCGATACTCGTAGCAGGGAGAGACGTGCGCGACGTCGATCAGGAGCGGGGCGAACTGGCGCCGCCGCCATTCGTTGCCGCCGACCGCGAGCGCGCCGAGCGTGTTGCCGTGATAGCTCTGCCTGCGGGCGATGAAGTGCCGGCGCTGCGGCTGGCCGATCTCCACGAAGTACTGGCGGGCGAGCTTGAGCGCGGCTTCGAAGGCCTCCGAGCCGCCGGAGACGAGATACACGTGCGAGATGCCTGCCGGCGCGCCGGCGACGAGACGCTCGGCGAGCTCTTCGGCCACCGCGGTGGAGAAGAAGCTCGTATGCGCGTAGGCGTTCCGATCGATCTGCTCGTGCATCGCCCGCAGCACGTCGGGATGGCCGTGGCCGAGACACGAGACGGCTGCGCCGCCCGAGGCGTCGATGTATTCGCGGCCGGCGTCGTCGACGACGCGGATCCCTCGTCCGCCCGCGGCGAGCGGCAGGCTGCCGCGCAGGCTCCGATGCAGAATGCGGCTCACGGCGCGGTCCTCCTCGAAGTCTTGCGCGGCGCGCGGCGCCAATAGGCGCGCTGGGCGGCGAGCCGCGCATCGACTTCGGCTAGGCGCTTGAGCACGGTCTTCCCGCCTTTCGCGGCGAGCCACGCTACCAGCAGCTCGACCAGCGCAAGCGGCCCGATCATCGACGGGAAGAACGAAATCGAGTCGGCGCGAAACAGCAGGAAGTGATGAGCGTTGCGCGCGAGCGGCGAGAGCGCGCTGTCTGTGAGCGCGATGACCGTGACGCCGCGCTTCGCGGCGGCGATGACGGCCTCCACCGTCGGCGTCGAGTACGGCTCCTGGCTGATGGCGACGAGCACGTCACCGGTTTCGAGCGCGTCCACCTGGTCGTGCACCGTTCCACCCACGCCGTCGAAGAGCACGCCGTTGCGCGCGATCAGGTTGTAGGCGTAGCGGAACTGGAAGGCGATGCCGAACGGGGCGCGCACCGCGAGGAAGCCGACGCGCCGTCCCGCCGCGATCGCGGCGACGGCCGCCTCGAGGCGCGACGGCGTATTGAGCGCCAGCACCGATTCGACATCGACGCTCTGCGAAGCCGCGATGTCGCGCGCCAGCCTCTCGATGCGTCTCGCCTGGGGCGCCGCCTGCAGCGCGGAAGCCCGGGGACCGTAAGCCGTCCGCCCGGCCAGCGCCTCCTGGAACGGCCGGCGCAGGGAAGGGTAGCCGGCGAAGCCGAGAGCGTTGGCGAGGCGCAGCATCGTCGGCGCGGAAACGCCGGCGCTGCGGGCCTGCTGGCGCATCGACCACAGCCCCGTTTCGCTCGGATGGTCGGTGATCCAGCGCGCGGCGCGCTGCAGCTCGGGGCTGAGCCCGTCGAAGCTCGAGCGCAGGCGATCGACGACTTCGGTAGCGGTTGCAGCGGCAGCGGAGGGGGCCGTCATGTAACGAACGTTACATCACGGGATAAACAAGTACAAGCGTTCTAGCGCTTTACCCGGATCAGGCGAGGAACGAGCGGCGCAGCAGGACGGCGAGCGCGGCGGCCAGCAGGACGGCGATGACCGCGAGCCAGCGGTTGCGGCTGCGCTGGGCGGCGGCCAGCGCCTGCATCGCCTCGGACGAGGCCGGCCCGGGCTTGCTCAAATGGTCGAAAATGAGCCGCGGCAGCTGCGGGACGACGCTCGCGAGGAACGGCGCCTCGTCGCGGAGCCGCCGCGACAGCGCGCGCCAGCCGACCTGCTCCTGCATCCAGCGCTCGAGGAAGGGCTTGGCGGTGACCCACAGGTCGAGGTCCGGGTCGAGCTGGCGGCCGAGGCCCTCCACGTTGAGCAACGTCTTCTGCAGAAGCACGAGCTGGGGCTGGATCTCGACGTTGAACCGGCGCGAGGCCTTGAACAGCTGCACCAGGACGCGCCCCAGCGAGATCTCCTTGAGCGGCCGGTCGAAGATCGGCTCGCACACCGCGCGGATCTCGCTCTCGAGCTCGTCGGGCCGCGTGTCCGGCGGCACCCAGCCCGACTCGATGTGGGCGGTCGCCACGCGGTGGTAGTCGCGGCGGAAGAAGGCGAGGAAGTTCTGCGCGAGGTAGTTCTGGTCGGTTTCCGAGAGCGTCCCCATGATCCCGAAGTCGAGCGCGATGTACTTGCCGTGGTTCGCGGGGTCGGTGGCGACGAAGATGTTGCCGGGGTGCATGTCGGCATGGAAGAAGCCGTCGCGGAAGACCTGCGTGAAGAAGATCTCCACGCCGGCGCGGGCGAGCCGCGGAATGTCGATGCCGTGCTCGCGCAGCCGCTCGACCTGGCTGATCGGGACCCCCGACATGCGCTCCATCACCATCACCTCGCTCGTGCACCAGTCCCAGTAGACCTCCGGGATCAGGAGCAGCGGCGAGTGCAGGAAATTGCGCCTGAGCTGCGAGCAGTTGGCGGCCTCGCGCGAGAGGTCCAGCTCGCCATGGATCGTCTTGTCGAACTCCGCGACCACCTCGCGGGGCCTCAGGCGCTTGCCGTCGCTCCACAGTCGCTCGGCGGCCCAGGCGCCCATCTGCATGAGCCCGAGATCCTTCTCGATCGTCGCGGCGATGTTCGGCCGCAGTACCTTCACCGCCGCCGGCGTGCCGTCGGGCAGCTCGGCCAGGTGCACCTGCGCCACCGACGCGCTCGCCACCGGCTCGTGCTCGAACGAGCGGAAGACCTGATCGACGCTGCGGCCGTAGACGCGCTCGAGCGTCGCGACCACCCGGTCGCTGCCGAACGGCGGCACGCGATCCTGGAGCAGCGCGAGCTCGTCGGCGATGTCCGGCGGGAGGAGGTCGCGGCGCGTGGAAAGCACCTGCCCGAACTTGACGAAGATCGGCCCGAGCGCCTCCAGCGCGAGCCGCAGGCGCACCGCGCGCGGGGTGGAGAGGTCGCGCCAGAACGTGAGCATGCGCGCCGTCGGCCGCAGCCAGCGGAACCGCTCGTGGCCGAGCAGGAACTCGTCGAGCCCGTACTTGAGCGCAACCAGCCAGATCTTCGCGAGCCGAAGCCAGCGCATGCGCGCGATTGTAAGGGATCGGCTCGAGTGCCCCCCGCAGCCGCGCTTTGACGGCTGCCGGCGAGGCGGCTAGATTCGCGGCTCACCTCGAGTGAGCGAGCGCATGCCGAGCCTCTCCGAGTTCGCACTGGTGCTCGCCGTCGGCCTGGTCGCGGGCACCATCAGCGGCATCGTCGGCTTCGGCGCGTCGATCATGGTGATGCCCGTGCTGGTGATCCAGTTCGGCCCGCAGCGCGCCGTGCCGATCATGGCGGTCGTGTCGATCATCGCCAACGCCTCGCGGATCCTCGTGTGGTGGCGCGACATCGCGTGGCGGCCCTGCCTCGTCTACGCGGCGACCGCCGCGCCCGCCGCGGCGCTCGGCGCTCGCACGCTGCTCGAGCTCCCCCCGCGCATGGTGGAAGCGGCGCTCGGCGTCTTCTTCCTGGCGATGATCCCCGTCCGGCGCTTTCTCGCGGCGCGCGAGCTGCGCATCCGGCTCTGGCAACTTGCGATCATCGGGGCCGTGATCGGCTACCTGACCGGAATCGTCGCCTCGACCGGGCCGATCAGCGTCCCGGTGTTTCTCGCCTTCGGCCTGGTGAAAGGAGCGTTTCTTTCCACCGAAGCCGCCGCGTCGCTCGCAATCTACCTGTCCAAGGCGGCGACCTTCAGGGTGCTCGGCGCGCTGCCCACCGAGCTGCTGGTTGCCGGGCTCGTCATCGGCCCGTCGCTGATGGTCGGCTCCTTCGTCGCCAGGCGCTTCGTGCTCAAGCTCGACGCGCAGAGCTTTCGGCTCCTGATGGACGGCCTGCTCCTCGTCTCCGGTGCGACGATGTTGTGGATCTCGCGCGCTTGAGCAACAATCACAATCGCGCGCTCGAGCCGGAAACCCTCCATTAGCCTGCATCTGCCCGCCGCGACCGGCGCGCCGCATCCCGCGGTGTTCATGGTGCTCATCACGCCGTTCGGGGTGATGTCCGGCTACCTGAGCGTGACGATCGTCTACCTGCTCACGCAGGCCGGCGTCAGCGTCGAGGCGTCGGGGGCGCTGGTCGCGCTGAGCTACATCCCCCATGCCTGGAAGTTCCTGTGGGCGCCGATCGCCGACACGACGCTCACGCGCAAGCGCTGGTATGTCGTCGCGGCGATTGTCAGCGCCGTCGGAATCTTCGCGACCGGCGCCGTGCCGGCCGAGTCGGCTTCGCTCGCGCTTCTCACCGTCGTCGTCCTGGCGTCGAACGTGGCGGTGACCTTTCTCGCGATGGCTGTCGAGTCGCTGATGGCGTATTGCGCGCCCGACGAGGCCAAGGGCCGCGCGGGCGGGTGGTTCCAGGCCGGCAACCTCGGCGGCTACGGGCTGGGCGGCGGCGCCGGGTTGTGGCTCGCGCAGGCGCTCCCGCAGGCGTGGATCGGCGCGGCGATCCTCGCGCTCACCTGCCTGCTGTGCTGCGCCGCGCTCGCCTTCGTGGCGGAGCCTCCGGAGCAGATCCATACCGGACGCTACGGCCGCACCCTGGTGGCGCTGGGCAAGGACCTCTGGAGCGTCGCGCGCTCGCGCGGCGGCTTTCTCGCGCTGCTCATCTGCTTTCTGCCCATCGGCTCCGGGGCCGCTTCGAACCTGTGGTCGGCGGTCGCCGACGACTGGCACGCGTCGGCGAACACGGTCGCGCTCGTGACCGGGGTGTTCAGCGGAATCACCTCCGCCGCCGGCTGCGTGGTGAGCGGATACTGGTGCGATCGCATGGATCGCAAGCGGGCCTACGCGCTGTTCGGCGTGCTGCTCTGCGTCTGCGCGTCGGCGATGGCGCTCGGCCCGCGCACCGAGACGATGTACGTCGTGTTCACGCTCGCCTACGGCGTGATCAACGGTTTCTGCTATACGGCGTTTTCCGCCGTGACGCTCGAAGCGATCGGGCGGGGCGCGGCGGCGACCAAGTACAGCCTGTTCGCGTCGCTTTCCAACATGCCGATCGGCTACATGACCGCGGTCGACGGCTGGGCCGCGGCGCGCTGGGGTTCGAGCGGCATGCTGCACACCGAGGCGCTCGTCGGCGTGATCGCGGTGCTGTTCTTCGCCGCCGTCGCGTCGCTCAGCGCGCGATACGGTCGGGCAGCTTCGCCGGCCGTTGGACGGATGCCGGGATGAAGGACAACGAGGACGGCGGCCTGTCGGTGATCGTCGACGCCAACAGCGGGGCGGTCGAAAAGCTCCTCAAGCACTAGCGATCGAGCGCGTCGACCCGCCGGCCAAGCGCGTCGAGCCGGGCTGCTAGCGCGGCGACCTCGTCGGAGAAGCTCCGCGCCTCCGTCGCGCCGACCGCGAGCCTCGCCTCGTCGCGGACGTAGCGCGCGACGCTTTCGCCGAAGCGCTCGGCCGCATAGCCAGGCAGGCTCAACAATCGCCGCCCCGCATCGGCGACCTGCTGGCCGAGGATCGGGCCGAGCGCTCCGCCGAGAGCGCGCTCGACGAACCAGGGCAGCGTGGACGCGAGCTCGCTAAGGGTCGCCGCGAGCGCTGCGTCGCCGTCGCTGCGCACGAGCTCGGACCAGCGCTCTGGAGAGGCCAGAAGCGCGGGGAGCTGCAGCGGCGAAAGCGCGATCTGCAGGTCCGGCTCGCCTTCGCTCGGGGCGAGGCGTCCATCGGCATCGATCGCGAAGCGGCGCTCGAACGGCCCGATCGTGAGCCGCACGACGCGGCCGGCATGCGCCGCGAGCTTCTCGCGCGCCCAGCCTTCGCGATCGAGCGCCCGGTTGACGGCGTCCAGCGCGAGCGTCACAGCGCGTAGCCCCGGTGCAGCGCGACCACGCCGGCGCTCAGGTTGAACCACTCGACGCGCTCGAAGCCGGCTGTCTCCAACATCGACTTGAGCTCCGCCTGGTCCGGGTGCATGCGAATCGACTCGGCGAGATAGCGATAGCTCGCCTCGTCGTGCGCGATCAGCTTGCCCAGCCGCGGGAGCACGTTGAAGCTGTACCAGTCGTACGCGGCGTGGAGCGGCGCGGCCACCCGGCTGAACTCGAGGACCAGCGCCGCGCCGCCGGGCTTGAGCACCCGGCGCATCTCGGCGAGCGCGCGCTCCTTGCGGGTGATGTTGCGCAGGCCGAAGGCGATCGACACGCAATCGAAGCTCCGGGACGCGAAGGGAAGGGCCTCGGCGTTGCACTGGACTGCCGGCACGAGCCGCCCCGCGTCGATCAGCCGGTCGCGGCCGGCCGCGAGCATCGCGGCATTGATGTCGGTCAGCACGACGCTCCCCGCCGGGCCAACGCGATCGGCGAAGAGGCGTGCGAGATCCGCGGTGCCGCCGGCCACGTCGAGCACCCGGTCGCCGCGGCGGACCCCGGAGACCTCGACCGCGAAGCGCTTCCACAGCCGATGGAGCCCGACCGACATCAGGTCGTTCATCAGGTCGTACTTGTCCACGACCGAGTCGAACACGCCGCGCACGCGCCGCGCTTTGTCCTCGGGCGGGACCTGCTCGAAGCCGAAATGGGTCTTCTCGGTCATGCGTGCGACGCTGCGCCCTGCGAGCGAACCGGCGAGGGCTTCAGTGGTGATGGCCGCAGGCGTGCGCAGGCGCGGTCGGCTTCGCGTTCGGATCCGGCTCGCGGCTCGCGCCGGCCTCGGCGAGCCGCTGCAGGTAACGCTGCCAGAGCGCGTCGTGGTCGCTACCGATCTCGTAGAGGTAGTCCCAGGAATAAATGCCCGTGTCGTGGCCGTCGGAGAACTTCGGGCGGATCGCGTAGTGGCCCACCGGCTCGACCTCGAGGATCGTCACGTCGCGCTTGCCGACCTGCAGCGTCTCCTGCCCGGGGCCGTGACCGCGCACCTCGGCCGACGGCGAGTACACGCGCAGGAACTCGTAGCTCAGCCGGAAGCTCGTGCCGTCGGCGAACGAGATCTCCATCGCCTTCGAGGCCTGGTGGAGCTTGATCTCGGTCGGGACGCGCGACGTCGTTTCGGTGGTCATTGGGCCATTGTACGCGCGACGCCTGTCGGGAGCGCGGGCCTCGCGAGCCGCCTACTGGACGATATCCAGGTTGCCGATCCCCGCCATGACGTTGCGGTTCTTCGCGTCCTTGCCGTGCAGCTTGATCTCGAGGCGCAGGTCGTTGAGCGAGTCGGCGTTGCGCAGCGCGTCCTCGTAGCTGATCATGCCGCCCTCGTAGAGGTCGAACAGCGCCTGGTCGAAGGTCTGCATGCCCAGCTCGCGCGACTTCTTCATGATCTCCTTGATGCCGGAGACGTCGCCCTTGAAGATCAGGTCGGAAATGAGCGGCGAGTTGAGCATCACCTCGACCGCAGGGACGCGGCCGCGTCCGTCGCGCCGGGGAATGAGCCGCTGCGAGACGAAAGCCCGCACGTTGAGCGAGAGGTCCATCAGGAGCTGCGCTCGGCGCTCCTCGGGGAAGAAGTTGATGATCCGGTCGAGCGCCTGGTTGGTGCTGTTGGCGTGCAGCGTCGCGAGGCAGAGGTGCCCCGTCTCCGCGAAGGCGATCGCGTAGTCCATGGTGTTGCGGTCGCGGATCTCGCCGATGAGGATCACGTCGGGCGCCTGCCGCAGCGAGTTCTTGAGCGCGATCTCCCAGCTGTCGGTGTCCACTCCGACCTCGCGCTGGGTGATGATGCAGTTCCGGTGCTCGTGCACGAACTCGATCGGGTCCTCGATGGTGATGATGTGGCCGTAGCTGTTCTCGTTACGGTAGCCGAGGAGCGCCGCCATCGAGGTCGACTTGCCGCAGCCCGTCGCGCCGATGAACATCATGATGCCGCGCTTGCTCATGCACACGTCCTTGAGCACGGGCGGCAGGTTGAGCTCCTCGAAGGTCGGGATGGTGGTATTGATCGTGCGCAGCGCCATGCCGACGCGGCCCTGCTGGATGAACGCGTTGCAGCGGAAGCGGCCCACGCCCGGCGGGCTGATCGCGAAGTTGCACTCCTTGCTGCCCTCGAACTCCGCCGCCTGCTTGTCGTTCATCACGCTGCGGGTGAGCTCGATCGTGTGCTGCGGCGTGAGCGGGGTCTTGGACACCGGGACGATCTTGCCGTCGATCTTGACCGCGGGCGGGAAGCCGGCGGTAATGAAGAGGTCCGAGCCTTTCTGCTTGACGAGCAGATCGAGGAGGTCGTGGATGAATTTGGTGGCGGTTTCGCGTTCCATGGAACGGCTCCCGTGATGGCCCGGATCAGGCCCCGAAAAGCTCCTTGTTGACCGCCCGCTGGCGCGCTTCGGCGAGCTGCACCTGGTTGCGGCGCACCATCTCCTGCAGGCACTGGTCCATCGTCTGCATGCCCGCCGCCTGGCTGGTCTGGATCACCGAGTACATCTGCGCGACCTTGTTCTCGCGGATCAGGTTGCGGATCGCCGGCGTGCCGACCATGATCTCCCAGGCCGCGGTGCGCCCCTGCCCGTCCTTGGTCTTGAGCAGCGACTGCGAGACGACCGCCACGAGCGATTCGGAGAGCATCGCCCGGACCATGTCCTTCTCGTTGGCCGGGAAGACGTCGATGATCCGGTCGACCGTCTTGGCGGCCGAGCTCGTGTGCAGGGTCGCGAACACGAGGTGCCCCGTTTCCGCGGCGGTGAGCGCCAGCCGGATCGTCTCCAGGTCGCGCATCTCGCCCACCAGGATGTAGTCCGGGTCCTCGCGCAGCGCCGCCCGCAGCGCGTTGGAGAAGGACAGCGTGTGCGGCCCGACCTCGCGCTGGTTGATCAGGCACTTCTTGGAATCGTGCAAGAACTCGATCGGGTCCTCGATGGTGAGGATGTGCCCGTACTCGTTCTCGTTGACGTGGTTCACCATCGCCGCCAGCGTGGTCGACTTGCCCGAGCCGGTCGGGCCGGTGACGAGGATCAGCCCCCGCGGCCGGTCGGTCATGGCGGCGAAGGACTTGGGGCAGCCGAGCTCCTCGAGGGTGAGCACCTTCGAGGGGATCGTCCGGAACGCGACCGCCGCCCCGCGCTGCTGGTTGTAGGCGTTGAC
Organism: Casimicrobiaceae bacterium; assembly: GCA_035501595.1. Lineage (GTDB taxonomy): Bacteria > Pseudomonadota > Gammaproteobacteria > Burkholderiales > Casimicrobiaceae > PALSA-1003. Next base: position 90,249 of record DATJVX010000034.1, read on the forward strand.
CCGGAAGCGGGCGAGGTTAGGGATGCCGAAGGAGAAGTCGCACTCGAGCATCTCCTCGTAGGTCTTGCGCTGGGCATCGCTCATGATGTCGTACACCATGGCGTGCACGTCCTCGTGCTCCATCGGCGGCAGGTTGATGCGCCGGATATCGCCGTGGACGCGGATCATGGGCGGCAAACCCGCGGACAGATGCAGGTCGGAGGCCTTGTTCTTGACCGCAAACGCTAAGAGTTCGGCAATGTCCATTTATAATCCCGGCGGGCGAGGCATCCGGCGCGAGGAGCAGCGCGAGGAGCAATTTCCGGGCCGCGGGGCAATCCCCAGGTCGTTGGCCGCAACTTGTGCATCACACTCGAGCCGTTGCTATGCCGACGTCATCCGATTATGAGCCTAGACGAGAAGGCGTGGCAAGCCGTGGCGGCCCGGATTGCCGAGGCGGCCCGTCGCGCGGAGCGCGCTCCGGGCTCGGTCCGGCTGCTGGCGGTGAGCAAGGGCCAGCCGGCCGCCGCGGTCCGGGGCGCGCACGCCGCCGGTCAGCGGGCGTTCGGCGAGAACTACGTGCAGGAGGCGGTGGCCAAGGCCGACGAGCTCGTCGACCTTCCCGGGCTCGAATGGCACCTGATCGGGCCGCTGCAATCCAACAAGGCGCGAACCGCGGCCGAGCGCTTCTCCTGGGTGCAAAGCGTGGATCGGGCGAAGGTCGCGCAACGGCTCTCCGGCGCGCGCGACGCGGGGCATCCGCCGCTCAACGTCTGCGTGCAGGTGAACATCAGCGCCGAGCGCGGGAAGAGCGGCGCGGCGCCCGAAGAGACGCTTGCGCTCGTGCGCTCGGTCGCGTCGCTGCCGGGGCTGAAGCTTCGCGGGCTCATGGGCATTGCGGAAGAGACCGACGACGTCGATCGCCAGCGGCGGCAGTTCCGTATCCTGCGCGAGCTCTTCGACGCCGCGCGCGGGCAGGGTCTCGCGCTCGACACGCTGTCGATGGGCATGTCCGCGGACCTCGAGTCGGCGATCGCGGAAGGCGCGACAATGGTGCGCGTGGGCACCGCGCTCTTCGGGCCGCGGCGGAAGTGAGCGCCGGACGATGAACATCAGCATCGTCGGCGGCGGCAACATGGCGCGGGCGCTCCTGGGCGGCCTGATCGCGCGCGGCCACGCGCCGGAGTCGCTCAAGGTCGTCGAAGTCGACCCGGAGGCGCGGGCGACCGTCACGGCGCGCTTCGGCGTGGCCAGCTTCGCGACCATCGAAGAGCCGGCCGTGGCGCAGGCCGACGTCATCGTGATCGCCGTCAAGCCGCACCACGTGCGCGCGGTGGCGCGCGAGCTCGCCGCGCTGCTCAAGGCGCAGGTGGTGCTGACGATCGCTGCGGGCATCCGGCTCGCCGACCTGTCGCGCTGGCTGCGCGGCTATCGGCGGCTGGTGCGCGCGATGCCCAACACGCCGGCGCTGATCGGCGCGGGGATCGCCGGCCTCTTTGCGATGCCCGGTGTGGACGGCGACGGCCGCAGGCGCGCCTCCGGCGTGCTCGAGGCGGTCGGCGCGACGCTGTGGTGCGAGCGCGAGGAGGACCTCGACGCGGTGACCGCGGTGTCGGGAAGCGGGCCTGCGTACGTGTTCTATTTCCTCGAGGCGCTCGAGGCCGCGGCGCGCGAGCTGGGCTTCGCGCCCGCGGAGGCGCGCCGGCTCGCGCTCGCCACGTTCTCCGGCGCGATCCGGCTCGCCGAGCAGAGCGACTCGGAGCCCGCGCTGCTGCGCGCGCAGGTGACCTCGAAGGGCGGCACGACCGAGCGGGCGATCGCCACGCTGGACGAGGCGAAGATCAAGGAAGCGATCCTCGCCGCGGTCAGGGCCGCGGAGGCCCGCGCGAGCGAAATGGGCGAGCAGTACGGCGCCGAACGCTGAAGGAACCGGGAGCCGCCGTGGTCGCCGACGCGCTGCGCTTTCTCGTCAACGTCGCCTTCGGGCTCTTCGTCTACACCGCGCTGCTGCGCTTCATCATGCAGTGGATGCGCGCGCCGTTCCGCAACCCGGTCGGCCAGGCGGTGACGGCCTTGACCGACTGGGCGGTCAAGCCTATGCGCAAGATCCTGCCCGGCTTCGGCGGCTACGACTGGGCCTCGCTCGTGGTCGCGTGGCTATTGCAGCTGCTCTGGCTCGTCGCCCTGGCGATGCTCACCGCGCCGGCCGCGGCGCTCCTGACGGGACCGGCCCTGGGCTGGATCGCGGTCGTCGCCGTCATCGAGCTGGTCAAGGCGGCGCTGTGGATCGTGATCGTGGCGGTGTTCGTCCAGGCGCTGCTCTCGTGGATCGCGCCGGACGGGCCGCTCGCGGGCGTGCTCAATGCACTCACCTTTCCCCTGCTTGCGCCGGTGAGACGGCTCGTGCCGCCGATCGGCGGCGCGCTCGACCTTTCGCCGCTGATCGTGATCGTGCTCGCGCAGTTGATCCTGATGCTGCCCATTGCGTGGCTGGAGCAGAGCGTTGCCGGGCTCTTCCGCTGACGATCGACGTCCGCAGGGGTGGCGACGCGTCGGCGCCGATGGTTCGATCACGCTCCAGCTGCGCTGTCAGCCGGGCGCGAAGCGGACCGAGATTGCGGGGCTGTACGGGACAGCGTTGAAGCTGCGCCTTGCCGCGCCGCCCATGGAGGGTCGCGCGAACGAGGCGCTCGTCGCTTTCCTGGCTACGAGCTTCGGCGTGCCGCGGCGGAACGTCACCCTGCTTCGCGGCGAGACCGGAAGGACAAAGACAGTGCGCATCGATTCGCCGGCGATGCGGCCCGATCGCGACTGGGAGTTGTAACATTCGCTTCTCGGGGGCGAGCCGAACTCGGACACGACGATTCGAGAAGGAAGGAGCAGCAAGGATGGCCATTGTGGAAACGTCCGTATGCAAGACCGCACGCGGGGCTGCACGACGCCGGCTCGCAGCCCGGCGCAGCTCAGCCGACAGCACGAAGCTTCTGTCGAGCGCGGCTGCGACCATCCGTGATCTGGCCTGGCGCGGCCAGCATGACCAAGCCATCGAAGCGTGCACGCAGGCGCTGGTGACGCTCGTCGATGGCGCGCCGCTGCCGGTTCCGGCACAGATGGACCTGCTCGATCTGCGCGCGGAATCCTACATTGCGACCGGGAAGCTCGATCTCGCCGGCCGCGACGCGGCGGCGATGCTGAAACTGGCCGAAGCGGGCAGGACCGCGGCGCTAAAGGCGCAGGCGCTTTCCCGGCAGGCGATGGTGCAGATGCGGCAGGGCGCGTTGAAGTCCGCGCTCGAAGCGGCGACGGCGGCCGAGAAGGCGGCGCGGCAGTCGCGACAGACGTCGCTACATGCATTGACCATGCTCCGCCTTGCCGAGGCCCACAACCGATCGGGAGACTACCGGGCGGGCGCGGAGGCCGGGCGGGAGGCTGTTCGGCTGTTCGAGGACGCCCACGACCTTTCAGGTAGCGGCCGAGCGTATTGGGTGGTGGCTTATGCGTCCAAGGGGCTGGGCCGAACCAAGGAATCGCGAGCCGCCGCTCTCAAAGCCCTCGACGTGTGCACGCGTGCCGGTGACCGCTACGGGGTCGGCAATGCGCTCGTGATCCTGTCACAGACCCAATCCGACATCACGGAATCCCTCCGAAGGCTGCGCGAAGCCACGGAAGCCTTCGAGGCGGCGGGCTATGCGGACCGGCGTGCGGTCGTGATCGGCAACCTCGGCGTCGGCTATTACGAGCTCGGCCTGTTTTCGCATGCGCGGCGTCTGTTCCGGGAAGGCGTCGCCCTTACCAGTGCCATTGGTGCCAGGCAGGCCCTGACCTATGGCGCTGCCAACCTGATCAGCAACGACCTGGAGCTTCGCGACGTCGACCGTGCCCGAGCCGGGCTGCACGAATATGGTCACCTCCTCTCGGACCTCGGCGACGCCAACATGGAATGCGGCCTCGCGAGATACGAAGGCGATCTTGCGCTCGTGGAAGGAGATTACGCGACGGCCGTGAGGCGTTACCAATCGGCCGTGCAGATCGCCAATCAGGCCGGACTTGGCGCGGAGGTCATTTGCCTCACCCTGATGGGGCAGGCGCAGCTTGCCCACGGCGACTCGGCGGCGGCTGTTAAGACGACGTCGAAAGCGACCGAGCTCCATCGGGCGCAGGGTTTCCCGAGCCCGGACGGGTTCGCTTCGCAGGAAATATGGTGGCGGCACGCCCAGGCGTTGGCCGCGAACAGGAAAGCTTCGGAAGCGCGCCAGGCGCTCCAGCGGGCGTATGGGTTCCTGCTGGAGCGTGTCGCCAAGCTTCGGGACGTGGGCCTGCGGCGTAGTTACCTCAACAAGAGACACGCCAATCGGGAAATCATCGCGGCCTGGCTCGCGGAAGGCGCCAAACACAAGCTGCCTCGCAAGCGCCTGCTCGCGCATCTCGCGATCGAATCGAACGTGCGTGAGCCATTCCAGAGGCTCGCGGACACCGGGCTGCGGCTCAACGCATTGCACACCGCGGAGGAAATCCGGGAGTTCATCGTCGAGGAGGCGACCGAGCTCTGCGGCGGCGAGCGCGTGCTGCTCGCGCTCGAGGCCAACGGCAAATTGGCCATGACGCACGCACTTCTGCCTCCAGGCGAAAAAGCCGAGGACGTTCTTGCAACCATCGAACCACTGCTCGATGAAGCCCGGCGCGCCGGAAGCGTCACGCTGATGCACACACCCGAGAAAGCGCCGGAGCTGAAGCAGCGCTCGCGCATCATCGCGCCGCTGATCATCCAGTCCAAGCAGCTGGGCTATCTCTACACCGACATGGACGGTGTGTACGGCCGCTTCGACGAGACTGACCGCGACATGCTGGGGCTGCTGGCGAACCAGGCCGCCGTCGCGCTCGACAACGCGCAATGGTCCGCCGGACTCGAGCAGAAGGTCGAGCAGCGCACCGCCGAGCTGACCGCGTCCAACGCGAGCCTCGAGCAGCGCAACGCCGAGCTGGCGATCATCAACTCGATCCAGAGCGGGCTGGCCTCCAAGCTCGACTTCCGCGAGATCGTCGATCTGGTCGGCGACAAGCTGCGCGAAGTCTTCGGCGGCATCGATCTTGGGATCACCTGGTACGAAGCGCAATCCAATCTGCTGCACTATCTCTACACTTACGAGCACGGCAAGCGGCTGCCTGTCATTTCGCGTCCCCCGACTCCGGGCGGAATGTTCGAGACGCGATCCCTGAAGCGGCTGCCGACCGTTTTCAATCGCCTCGAGGACTACAGGCTCTTCGGCGTGATCGCCCCCGTGCCGGGGACCGACCAGAGCCTCTCGATGATCAGCGTGCCGATCGTGGGCAGCGATCGCGTGCTCGGAGATATCACGCTCGAGAACTACGATAAAGAGAACGCCTACGGAGAAGGCGATCTCCGGCTTCTCTCTACCGTCGCGGCGACGATGGGGGTGGCGCTGGAGAACGCGCGTCTGTTCGACGAGACGCAGCGGCTGCTCAAGGAGACGGAGCAACGCAACGCCGAGCTCGCGATCATCAACTCGATCCAACAGGGGCTCGCCGCGGAGCTCAACTTCCAGGCGATTGTCGACCTGGTCGGCGACAAGCTGCGGGAGGTGTTCGCGACGCCCGATTTCGGCATCCGCTGGTACGACGAGAAGACCGGGCTCGTCCACTATCTCTACGCGTACGAGCATGGCAAGCGCCTCGCGATCACGCCGCGGCCTCCGACGCCTGGCGGGATGCTCGAGCAGATGCGCCGGACGCGTGCGCCGATGGTCCTCAACAATGCTGCGGACTACGAGCGAATCGGCGGAGGCGCCCTTCCGGGCACCGATCTGAGCAAGTCCCTGATCGCGGTGCCGATCATCAGCGGCGATCGCATCCTGGGTTCGATCACCACCGAGAACTACGAGCGGGAAGGCGCCTACGGCGAATCCGAGCTGCGGCTGCTGAGCACGATCGCCGCTTCGCTCGGTACTGCGCTGGAAAACGCGCGGCTGTTCGACGAGACGCAGCGGCTGTTCAAGGCCGAGCAGGAGCGAGCCGCGGAGCTCGAGATCATCAACAGCATCCAGCAGGGCCTTGCCTCCAAGCTCGACCTCCAGGCGATCGTCGATCTCGTCGGCGCGAAGCTCCGCGACATCCTCGACACCGACGACATCGGCATTCGCCTCCACGACAAGGCTGCGGACCTGATCCACTATCTCTACGAGATGGAGCACGGCGAGCGCCTGACGGTCCCCCCCGCGAAGCCGTCCGCTCTGTACCGGAAGATGGCGCAGGACCGCCACGCGATCTTCGGGCCCACGGCCGAGATAACGAAGAAGTACGACGTCAAGCTCGTGCCGGGAACGGAGCAATCCAGGGCGATCGCCGTCGTACCGATCATCGCCGCCGACGACGTGATCGGCAACCTCTCGGTGGAGAGCTTCGAGCGCGAGGACTACTTCAGCGAGTCCAACATCCGGCTGCTGCAGACGATCGCCGCGTCGATGGGCGTGGCGCTCGAGAACGCGCGCCTGTTCGACGAGACGCAGCGCTTGTTCAAGGCGGAGCGGCAGCGCGCCGCCGAGCTGGCGGTCATCAACAGCATCCAGGAGGGGATGGCGTCGAAGCTCGACTTCCAGGCGATCGTCGACCTGGTCGGCGACAAGCTGCGCGAGGTGTTCAACACTCGGGACATCGGCATCCGCTGGTACGACCAAGCGAACAACCTCACGCACTTCCTCTACCAGTACGAGCACGGCGTCCGTCTCAAGCAGGCGCCGGTCACGCCGAGCGCCGCCGCGCTCAACCTGCTGCGGACGCGCCAGCCGGTGCTGGTGCGCAATGTCGCCGAGTACAGGGCCCTGGGCTTCGAGGTCGTCCCGGGCACGGATCAGAGCCTCTCGTCGATCGCCGTCCCGATCGTCGCCAGCGATCGGGCGCTCGGCTCGATCGCGATGGAGGACTACGAGCGCGAGAACGCCTACGGCGAGGCGGATCTACGTTTGCTGAGCACCGTCGCGGCGAGCATGGGCGTCGCGCTCGAGAACGCGCGCCTCTTCGACGAGACGCAACGGCTCTTCAAGGCGGAGCAGCAGCGAGCCGCCGAGCTGGCGGTCATCAACAGCATCCAGCAGGGGATGGCTTCGAAGCTCGACTTCCAATCCATCGTGGATCTGGTCGGCGACAAGCTGCGCGAAGTGTTCAATACGGGCGATATCGGCATTCGCTGGCACGATCCGAAGACCAACCTGGCGCACTTCCTCTATCAATACGAGCATGGGGTGCGCCTCTATCACGAGCCGACTCAGCCGAGAGACGGCGGTACCTGGACGCAGCTCGTGCAAACGCGCCGGCCGATCGTGCTGAATACGCGCGAGGAGTCGGCGCACGTCCCGGTCATTCCGGGCACCGATTCCAGCCTGTCCGCGGTCTTCGTACCGATTCTCGGCAGCGATCGCGTCCTGGGGGTGATCCTGCTCGAGGACTACGAGCGCGAATACGCGTTCGGTGACGCCGAAGTCCGGTTGCTGAGCACGGTGGCAGCGAGCATGGGCGTCGCGCTGGAGAACGCGCGGCTCTTCGACGAGACGCAGCGCCTGCTCAAGGAGACCGAGCAGCGCAACGCGGAGCTCGCGATCATCAATTCGATCCAGCAGGGCCTCGCCTCCGAGCTCGACTTCCAGGCGATCGTCGACATGGTCGGCGACAAGCTGCGAGAGGTCTTCGCGACGCCCGACCTCGGCATCCGCTGGTACAACGAGAAAACCGGGCGGCTGCACTACATCTACAACTACGAGCACGGCCAGCGCCTCGCGATCGAGCCCCTGTCCCCGACTCCAGGCGGCATGTTCGAGACCATGATGCGAACGCGCGAGCCGGTCGTCCTGAGGACGGCCGCGGACTACAGCGGCGCCGCAGTGCCCGGCACCGACCAAAGCAAGTCGATGATCGCCGTACCGATCGTCGGCAGCGACCGCGTGCTCGGCTTGATCGGCATCGAAAACTACGAACGGGAGAATGCATTCGGCGAGTCGGACCTGCGGCTGCTCGGCACGATCGCCGCTTCGCTGGGCACCGCGCTGGAAAATGCCCGGCTCTTCGACGAGACTCAGCACCTTCTCAAGGAGACCGAGCAGCGCAACGCCGAGCTCGCGATCATCAACAGCGTGCAGGCCGCCCTTGCGGCCGAGCTCAACATCCAGGGCATCTACGACGCGGTCGGAGACAAGATCCGGGAGATCTTTGGCAACCGCGACATGGGTATTCGCGTCTTCGACCCGCGGACCGGGCTCATCCACTATCCGTACGCGTACGAGAACGGCCGCCGGCTCGAGATCGACTCGCATCCGCTCAGCAAGACGGGGTTCGCGGCGCACGTGCTGCGCACACGCGAGACGCTGGTCGTCAACGAGAGCATGGCGCAAGCCTACGAGAAGTACGGTGCGACGTTGCTGCCCGGAACGGAGATGGAGAGAGCCACCGTCGTCGTGCCTTTGATCGTTGGCGAACAGACGCGCGGCGCGATCTCGCTTGCGGACATGGAGCACGAGCACGCCTTCGGTGAGTCCGACGTGCGCCTGCTGCAGACGCTCGCCAACAGCATGAGCGTGGCGCTGGAGAACGCGCGGCTCTTCGACGAGACGCAGCGGCTGCTCAAGGAGACCGAGCAGCGCGCCGCCGAGCTCACCGTCATCAACAGCATCCAGCAGGGCATGGCGGCGAAGCTCGACTTCCAGGCGATCGTCGACCTGGTCGGCGACAAGATGCGCGAAGTTCTGAAGACCGGCGACATCGGCATCCGGTGGCACGACTCCTCGACCAATCTCATCCACTATCTCTACGAGTACGAGCACGGGGTCCGGCTCACCGCGTCCCCGCGACCGCCGGTGCAGGGAGGGATGTTCGAGCAGGTGCAGCGGACGCGGCAGCCCATCGTCCTCAACAGCGTCGCCGAGCAGCTGGCAGCCGAGACGGGGATGCGGCTGCAGCATCTTCCGGGGACCGATCGGAGCCTGGCGATGATTCTGGTGCCGATCCTCGGCGGCGACCGCGTGCTGGGCGGGATTCTGGTCGAGAACCACGAGCGGGAGCACGCCTTCGGGGAATCGGAGGTACGCCTCCTGAGCACGGTGGCGGCGAGCATGGGCGTGGCGCTCGAGAACGCTCGGCTCTTCGACGAGACGCAGCGCCTGTTCAAGGAAAGCGAGCAGCGCGCGGCCGAGCTGGCGGTCATCAACAGCGTCCAGCAGGGCCTCGCGGCGGAGCTCAATTTCCAGGCGATCATCGACCTGGTGGGTGACAAGGTCGCAGAGATCTTCCGGACGCAGGACATGTCGATCGCTCTCTACGACCGCGCGACCAACACGCTCTCGATGCCGTACTATCTCGAGCACGGCCAGCGCTTCCCGGTCTCGTCGACGACGCTGGCCGGCGGCTTCACGGCGCATGTGATCCGCACGCGCGAGCCGCTGGTCATCGGCAGAGACCTGTTGCAGCGCGGCCGGGAGATGGGTGCCCGCCTGATCGGCGACGAGAGCACGGCGGACGTGGGCCAGAGCTACGTCGGCGTGCCGATCCTCATCGGCGAGGAATCGCGCGGCGTCGTTGCGCTGTACTCCCCGAAGGAGGACGCGTTCGGCGAACCCGAGGTCCGGCTGCTCAAGACGCTCGCCAACACGATGAGCGTCGCGCTCGAGAATGCGCGGCTCTTCGACGAGACGCAGCGGCTGTTCAAGGAGAGCGAGCAGCGCGCGGCGGAGCTGGCGGTGATCAACAGCGTGCAATCCGGGCTCGCTTCCCAGGTCGACATCCAGGGCATCTTCGATCTCGTCGGCCGGAAGATCCTGGAGACTTTTCATGCACACGCTGGCTGCTACATAAGCACTTACGACCCGCGGACCAATCTGGTCGAGTACCGCTTCAGCATGGCGCGGGGCCAAAGGCAATATCCGGAGGCGCATCCCTTGGGCGACAACGGATTCGGTCCTCTCGTCATGCGCACCCGACAACCGTTGATGATCAACGAGAACCTGGACGCGCGCTCCACTGAAGTGCATTCAGTCAGCTTCGGCCCCGACGACCCCAAGGCGGGGATATGGGTGCCGATGGTGATCGGCGACGAGGCGCGTGGCGTGATCTCGATTCAGAACTTCGATCGCGAGCACGCCTTCACCGCGTCCGATCTGGGGCTCATGGTGACGCTGGCCGGAAGCCTCGGCGTAGCGTTCGACAACGCGCGGCTCTTCGACGAGACTCAGCGCCGGGCGCGGGAGACGGCGGCCCTCGCCGAGGTCGGACGCGACATCTCCTCGACCCTCGAGGTCTCATCGGTGATGGACCGGATCGCCCATCACGCCCGGAGCCTCCTCAACGCGAGCAGCAGCGCGATTTTCCTGCCGGACCCGGGAGGACAGACCTTCCGCGCGATCGTGGCCGTGGGCGACATAGCCTCGGAAATACAGTCCACCGAGATCAGGCTGGGCGAGGGCATCATCGGCGACCTCGTCAAGAAGGGCCGCGCCGAGTTCATCAACGACACGGGCAGGGACGCGCGCGCGATCTTGATTCCCGGCACCGAGCGCGAGGAGAACGAGCGGCTGATGGTCGCCCCGCTGCTCGCCGGGCAGAAGGTCAAGGGCGCGATGGCGGTGTGGCGCACGGGCGGGGAATCGTTCAGCGACAGCGACCTGGAGTTCCTGGTGGGACTGTCGCTGCAGGCGACCGTCGCCATCGAGAACGCGCGCCTCTTCGCCGAGGCGAAGCAGCGCGCCGCGGAGCTCGCGACGGTCAACACCGTGTCTCAGCAGCTCGCCGGCAAGCTCGACCTGCGCAACCTGATCGAGCTCGTGGGTGAGCAGGTGCGCAGCGTCTTCAAGGCCGACATCGCGTACGTGGCGCTGCACGACCGCGAAACCGGAACCATCGAGTTTCCGTACCAGTACGGAGACAGGCTCACGCCGCTCAAGTACGGCGAGGGCCTGACGGGCCGGATCATCCAGTCCGGCAAGGCGCTGATCATCAACCGCGAGCTGGATCGCCGCGCCCTCGACCTCGGGGCGATCGTGATCGGCAAGCAGGCGCTCTCGTACCTCGGCGTTCCCATCATGGTGGGCGGCAGCTGCCAAGGGGTGGTGAGCGTGCAGAGCACCAAGCGCGAAGGCATCTACGACGACAACGACGAGCGGCTGCTCTCCACCATCGCCGCGAACGTCGGCGTGGCGCTGCAGAATGCGCGGCTCTTCACCGAGGCGCAGGAAGCCCGCTCCGCGGCCGAAGCGGCCAACGAGGCGAAGAGCTCGTTCCTCGCCACCATGAGCCACGAGATCCGCACGCCGATGAACGCGGTGATCGGCATGAGCGGCCTGCTGCTAGACACCAGGCTCGACACCGAGCAGCACGAGTACGTCGCCACGATCCGCGAATCGGGCGACGCGCTGCTCACGATCATCAACGATATCCTCGACTTCTCCAAGATCGAGGCGGGGCGCATGGACATCGAGGAGCAGCCTTTCGACCTGCGCGAGTGCGTCGAGTCCGCGCTCGACCTAGTGGCGGCCCGGGCGGTCGAGAAGGACCTCGACAGCGCGTACATGTTCGAGGGCGACGTTCCCGAAGCGATCGTCGGGGATGTGACCCGGTTGCGGCAGATCATGCTCAACCTCCTGTCCAACGCGGTGAAGTTCACCGACAAGGGCGAAGTGGTCCTGACGGTTTCGTCGCAGCCCAGGCCCGCGGGCAAGGCGGAGATCACCTTCGCCGTGCGCGATACGGGGATCGGCCTGTCGGCGGACGGCATGAGCCGGCTCTTCCAATCGTTCACCCAGGCCGATTCGTCGACCACCCGCAAGTATGGCGGCACGGGACTCGGGCTGGCGATCAGCAAGCGCCTTTCCGAGCTGATGGGTGGGAGGATGTGGGCCGAGAGCGAGGGGGTCGGCCAGGGCTCGACGTTCTTCTTCAGCATCGTCGTTCCGATCGGCACGGCACCGACGGCGCGGCAGCGCGACTTCGTCGGCATCCAGCCGGCGCTCCGGGGCAAGCGCGTCCTGGTCGTCGACGACAACGCGACCAACCGCCGCGTGCTGGCGTTGCAGAGCGCGAAATGGGGAATGGCGGCGCGGACAACCGAATCGCCGGGCGAAGCGCTGCGCTGGGTGGAAGCGGGGGAACCCTTCGACGTCGCGGTCGTCGACATGCACATGCCGGAGATGGACGGCGTCGCGCTCGCGCGCGAGATGCGCAGCCGCAATCGGTCCCTGCCGCTGGTGCTCTTCAGCTCGCTCGGACGGCGCGAGGCCGGCGACAACGAAAATCTCTTCACCGCGCACTTGACCAAGCCGATCCGCCAGTCGCAGCTCTACGACACCCTGATCGGCCTGTTCGCGCAGGAGACGCCGAAGGTCGCGGTCCCGGCGGCGGCCGCTTCCCGGCTCGATCCGAAGATGGCGAGCCGGCACCCGCTGCGGATCCTTCTCGCCGAAGACAACGTCGTCAACCAGAAGCTCGCGCTGCGCATCCTGCAGCAGATGGGCTATCGCGCCGACCTCGCTTCCAACGGCATCGAGGCGGTCGAATCGGTCGGACGCCAGGTCTACGACGTCGTGCTGATGGACGTGCAGATGCCGGACATGGACGGGCTCGACGCCGCGCGGCAGATCTGCGCGCGCTGGCAGCCGCAGGACCGGCCGCGGATCGTCGCGATGACCGCCAACGCGATGCAGGGCGATCGCGACATGTGCCTCGCCGCCGGCATGGACGACTACCTGACCAAGCCGATCCGCGTCGAGCGCCTGGTCGAAGCCTTGAATCAAGTCCAACCGCGAAGGATGCGCTGACATGCCCGAAGGAACCATCGATCGCGCGGTGTTCGAGGAGCTCAAGCTCACGGCCGGCGCCGATTTCGTGAGCGAGCTCGTCGACACGTTCCTGAGCGAAGCGCCGGGCATGCTCGCCGAGCTGCGCCGCGCGCTGGAGGCGAGCGAGGCCGACCGCTTCCGGCGCGTGGCGCACTCGCTCAAGTCGAACAGCAACACCTTCGGCGCATCGGAGCTCGCCGCCATGGCCAGGGAGCTCGAGTTGGGCGGCTTCGCGGCGGCTCGCGAGAACGGCGGGGAGCCGCTCTCGGCGCTCGCGCATGAATACGGTCGCGTGGCGAAGGAACTGACGGAGCTCAAGCGTGCGTGAGGGCAGCTACGGCGGGGCGCGGCTCCTGGTGGTCGACGACAACAAGGTCAATCGGCTGCTGCTCACCCGGAACCTGGAGCTGATGGGTCTCAAGGTGACATCGGCTGAGAACGGCCGCGTCGGGCTCGACATGCTGCGCCGCGATTCCTTCGACTTGATGCTGCTCGACATCGAGATGCCGGAGATGGACGGCTTCCAGGTCTTGAGCGAGCTCGCGAAGGATCTCGAGCTCCGGGACCTGCCGGTCATCGTCACCTCGTCGCTCGAAGGACTCGAGAACGTCGTGCGCTGCATCGAGCTCGGCGCCGAGGACTACCTGACCAAGCCGGTCAATCCGGCGCTGCTCAAGGCGCGCATCGGCGCCTGCCTCGAGAAAAAGCGCCTGCGCGATCAGCAGAAGGAGCTGGTCCGCCGCTTCGCCAACGCCGAGGTCGCTCAAGACCTGCAGCAGACCGGGTTCTCGCTCGGCGGCAAGCGCGTCCGCGGCTCGGTGCTCTTCGCCGACATCCGCGAGTTCACGCCGCTCGCGGAGTCGCAGCCGCCCGAGGAGACGATCGAGCTCCTCAATACCTACTACACGCTCATGTTCAACGCGATCAGCGGGCACGGCGGCATCGTCAGCCAGATCGCGGGCGACGGCCTGATGGCGGTGTTCGGCGCGCCTCTGCCGCTCGCCGACCACTGCGACGCGGCCGTGCGCACGGCGCTGGAGATGATCGAGCTGATCGAGCTCTTCAACGTCGAGCAGGCGGCGGGAGCCAAGCCGCAGATCAGGATCGGGATCGGGATCGGGTCGGGCGAGATGGTCGCCGGCTACACCGGGACCAACGAGCGCGCGACCTACACCTGCATCGGCGACACCGTGAACGTCGCTTCGCGCCTCGAGGCGCACACCAAGGCGACCGACACGCCGATTCTGATCGACGGCGAGACGCGCACGGGGCTGCGCGGCGACATCTCGGTCGAGGGACTGGGGCCGGTAGCGTTCCGCGGCAAGGCGCAGACGGTCGAGGTCTTCGGGGTCAAGCCCCCGCGGACGCGCTGAGCGCCTCACCGCGGTCCGCCGCCTCCAGAGCGAAGGCGCCGGCGTACGCAACGTTGAAGACCCTCGGCGCCTGATCGCCGTCCGCCCCGTCCAGGGAGCGGGTGCGAATCGACAGGCGCAGCCTCGACGCGGATGGCGGACAGTGCAGGATCGGCCGCAGGAGCAGCGAATCGGTCCGGTAGGCGTCGAATCCCGCGAGCTCTTCCTCGCCGGTGCAGAGCATCACGCGGAACGGCCGCCCGTCGACCACGACGTGCAGCCGGACGACGATCAACAGAGGCCCGGGCCTGGCAATGTCGACGCCGAAGCTCGGCTGCGCCGTCACGGGCACGAGCGCACGCAAACCGGCTTCTGACACGCTGCTTGTCCAATCCGACGGTGGAAAAGTCGCCTCGAGCGCGGCGATCGGGGCCGACTGGATGTCGGGCATCGCGGCGGAGCCCGGGTCGAGCAGGCGCGCGATACGCTCCGGAAACGCGTACGCGATGCCGTCGGACAGCGAGTACTGGCGCCAGGGGCGCGCGTCCCGCATTCCGCGCAACGGGCCGTTCTTGCGGACCGCGATCCGCACCGAGGCCCCGAAGATGTCGGCGAGGCCGATGCGGAAATCGGGCGAGCTCGAATCCGCCGGCAGCCCGGCCAGCGCAGCCGCCGTCGACGCACAGAGCTCCTCGATCTGCGCCGGCGACGGCAGTGCGAAGCCCATGCCTCGATCCGCCTCGCTGATCGCGGCGCGCGCGGCGTCGACGCGCCGCATCATCTCTCCTGTCAGCCAGCGCGCGCACGCGCCCTTCGGATCGCGTCGGTGCGCGACCATCGCGTGCTCGAGCTCCCCCATGCAGACCTCGGGCGTGACCGTCACCTCGACGGGGCTGCAGCCGGCGGCCAGCATGCCGCACAGCGCCTCGATCGGAATCGTCTGGTTCTCCACCATGCCGAACAGCGATTCCGGGCGCGTGCCGGGGAACGGCTCGGCCACGGTGCGCAGAATGCCCAGCTTGTCGAGCGCCCGCTCGAGCTCGCCCTGTTCAGCGCGATTGGCGCGGAAGAGGTAGTGGCAGAACCGCCGCCGGCAGGGCTCGTTCTCGAGCAGCAGCATTCCTCCCGGGGCGAGGACTCGCAGCATCTCGCCCAGAACCTGCGGCCACAGCCAGGTGTGGTGCAGGGCCGAGCAGATGCAGACGAGATCGAACTCGCCGTCCGCGTACGGCAGGTGATGAAAATCGCCCGCGACACAGGTCGTGCCTTCGGTCGGCAGTCCCCGCTCGCGCGCCAGGCGTCGACCGAGGCGCAGCGTGCTGGGGGAGATGTCGAGGAGATCGGTACGCGCACCGAGCCGCTGGTAGAGCAGGTAGCCGGTGATGTGGGCGTAGGCCGCGACTTCGAGGACGCGCGAGTCCAGGGGAGTGCGGCGACCCGTGCGGGCGAGCAGCCTGGCGACCAAGGCATAGTGCTCCTCGGAGACTTCGACCAGCCGCGAATCGAGCGTGAGCGAATGCCAGGCGAATTCACCGAGGATGGGAACGAGCTCGGGGTCGAGCGCGTCGCGCTCGCCCGACGGCGCCTGCGCAGCCACGTCGCCGGCGGCGAGAGGCGTCCGCCAGACGCGCGCCTCCAGCAGCGATCGCGCGCCGCGACCGACAAGGCCGCGGCTTCGCAAGCGACCGAATGCCCGGCGAAGATCGAGCATCAATTCGTCCGCGCAGCGGCCGCGAGCGAGTTCGCGAGACGCACGTAGTCCGCCACCGACAGCGTCTCGCCGCGCGCGCCCGGATCGATCCCGGCGCGCTCGAGGTCGGCGTCGGTCGCGAGCGCCTTGAGCGCATTGCGCAAGGTCTTGCGCCGCTGCCCGAAGGCAGCGGTGACGAGCGCCGCGAAGAGCCGCTCGTCATCCAGGCGCGGACGCTCGCCGCGCAGCGGCGTGAGCCTCGCGACCGCGGACGCCACTTTCGGCGGGGGACGGAAGGCGCCGGGCGGGACGGCGAACAGCCGCTCGATCCGGAACCGCACCTGCAGCGTGATCGACAGCCGGCCGTAGTCCGGCGTCGCGGGCTTCGCGACCATGCGGTCGACGACTTCCTTCTGCAGCATGACCGTGGCGTCGCGAATCCGCGCGTCGTACTGCGCGAGGTGAAAGAGCAGCGGCGAGGAGACGTAGTAAGGCAGATTGCCGACGACGCGCAGGTCGTCGCCGAGCGAGGCGAAGTCGAAATCGAGCGCGTCGCCGACGCGCAGGTCGAGCCGGTCGGCGCCGAATTGCTCGCGCAATCTCGCGGCGAGGTCGCGGTCGATCTCGATCACCGTCAGCCGGTCGACGCGCTCGAGCAGCGGAAGCGTCAGTGCACCCAGTCCCGGGCCGACCTCCACCACGTGGTCGTCGCGTCGCGGATCGACCGCGGCGACGATGCGCTCGATGGCGTGCCGATCCGCGAGGAAGTGCTGGCCGAGGCGCTTGCGCGCGACGTGGCGTCCGTCGTCACTGCGCACGCGTGAACCCCGTGGCCGTGCTCGGACGAAGCTGGGCCCTTGCTTGCGCGGGGACGACGGGGTGCGCAAGCGCGTCGCCGCTCCCTAGGCCGTCCAGTCGAGAATGACCTTGCCGCTCTGCCCCGAGAGCAGCGTGTGGAACGCTTCCGCGTACTGCTCGGCGAGGAAATGGTGGGTGATGATCGGCGAGAGGTCCAGCCCGCTCTGCAGCATGGCCACCATCTTGTACCAGGTCTCGAACATCTCGCGGCCGTAGATGCCGCGGATCTCGAGGCCCTTGAAGATGATCTGGTTCCAGTCGATCGCCATCTCGGAGGGCGGGATGCCGAGGAGCGCGACCTTGCCGCCGTGGTTCATGTGCTCGAGCATGTCGCGGAAGGCCTGCGGCACGCCCGACATCTCCATGCCGACGTCGAAGCCCTCAGTCATGTGCAGCTCCGTCATGACGTCGCGAAGCTTCTCCCGCCCGACGTTCACCGCGCGCGTCGCGCCCATGCGCCGCGCGAGATCCAGGCGATAGTCGTTGATGTCGGTCACGACGACGTGGCGCGCGCCGACGTGGCGGGCGATCGCGGCGGCCATCGCGCCGATCGGGCCCGCGCCGGTGATGAGCACGTCCTCGCCCACGAGGTTGAACGTGAGCGCGGTGTGCGTGGCGTTGCCGAAGGGATCGAAGATCGCGGCGAGATCGTCCTGGATGTCGTCGGGAATCTTGAAGGCGTTGAACGCGGGGATCACCAGGTACTCCGCGAACGCGCCCTCCCGGTTCACGCCCACACCGACCGTGTTGCGGCACAGGTGGCGGCGTCCCGCGCGGCAGTTCCGGCAGTAGCCGCAGGTGATGTGGCCTTCGCCCGAGACGCGGTCGCCGACGCGGAAGCCGCGGACCTCCTGGCCGATCTCGACGATCTCGCCGACGTACTCGTGACCCACGTGCATCGGCACGGGGATCGTCTTCTGCGCCCAGTCGTCCCAGTTCCAGATGTGGAGGTCGGTGCCGCAGATCGCCGTCTTGCGGATCCGGATCATCACGTCGTTGTGGCCGACCTCGGGCTTCTTGACGCGGGTGAGCGTGAGCCCGGGAGCACGTTCGAGCTTGGCGAGTGCCTTCATGAAGATCAGAGCCTGGTCAGTGGATCACGCCGAGCGCTTTGCCGACCTTGGCGAACGCCGCCACCGCGCGATCGATCTCCTCGGCGGTGTGCGCGGCGCTCATCTGCGTGCGGATGCGCGCCTTGCCCTTCGGCACGACCGGGTAGGAAAAGCCGATGACGTACACGCCCTCGGCCAGCAGGAGATCGGCCATGCGGGTCGCGAGCGCGGCGTCGCCCAGCATCACCGGGATGATCGGATGCTCGCCCGGAACGAGCTGGAAGCCGAGCGAGGCCATCGCGCGCCGGAAGCGCTCGCCGTTCTCGCGGACGCGGTTGCGCAGCGTCGCGCCCTCGCCGCTCCGGAGCAGCCGCAGGACTTCGAGCGATGCGGCGGCGATCGACGGCGCAAGCGTGTTCGAGAAGAGGTACGGACGCGAGCGCTGGCGCAGAAGCTCGACGATGCGCTCGCGGCCGGCCGTGTAGCCGCCGGACGCGCCGCCCAGCGCCTTGCCCAGCGTGCCGGTCACGATGTCGACGCGCGAAGCGACGCCGCAATGCTCGGGCGTGCCGCGGCCGCCCGCGCCGACGAAGCCGACCGCGTGAGAGTCGTCGACCATGACCAGCGCCCGATGGCGCTCGGCGAGGTCGCAGATCGCCCCGAGGTTCGCGATGATGCCGTCCATCGAGAACACCCCGTCGGTCGCGACGAGCGTGAAGCGCGCTCCGGCGGCCTCGGCTTCCGCGAGCTTCGCTTCCAGGTCCGCCATGTCGTTGTTGCGGTAGCGATAGCGCTTGGCCTTGCAGAGCCTGATGCCGTCGACGATGCTCGCGTGGTTCAACTCGTCGCTCACCACCGCGTCTTCCTCGCCGAGCAGCGTCTCCAAGAGCCCTCCGTTGGCGTCGAAGCAGCTCGAGTACAGGATCACGTCGTCGGTCCCGAGGAACGCGGACAGCGCCCGCTCGAGCTCCTTGTGCACGCTCTGCGTCCCGCAGATGAAGCGCACCGACGCCATGCCGAAGCCGTAGCGGTCCAGCCCAGCCTTCGCCGCCGCGACCAGCCGCGGGTCGTCGGCGAGCCCGAGGTAGTTGTTGGCGCAGAAGTTGAGCACGTCGCGGCCGTCGGCGAGCCGGATCGCCGACCCCTGCGGGCTGCCGATCACGCGCTCCGACTTGTAGAAGCCGTCGGCGCGGAGCTGCTCGACGATCGCGTCGGCATGGGCGAGAAAGGCGTCAGCCATGGGAAGTGCATCGACTCGATGTGACGCCGCATTGTATCGTCGTCGCCGCGGAAGCGGGGACCCGGTGTCCTTGAATCGCAGGATACGGGACTCGTGCTCGAGCCGATCCCCGGGGTGACGGCAACGACGCCGCTCAGCGCTTGACCGCGCGCCACGCCAGGTCGATCGCCAGCTCCACCGCGGCGAAGAGGCTCCCCGGATCGGCGCCGCGCGCCTTCTCGTCGTCCTGCGCCAGGTCAAGCGCGGTGCCGTGGTCGACGGAGGTGC
The DNA here is from genome assembly GCA_035501595.1 of Casimicrobiaceae bacterium. Classification (GTDB taxonomy): domain Bacteria; phylum Pseudomonadota; class Gammaproteobacteria; order Burkholderiales; family Casimicrobiaceae; genus PALSA-1003. The sequence goes on from DATJVX010000034.1 coordinate 109,517, forward strand.
GCAGGATCGGCAGTCCCAGCGTCACGTTGACACCGTGTCCGAAGCTCGCGTGCTTGAGCACCGGGAGCCCCTGGTCGTGATACATGGCCAGGACGCAATCGGTCTCGGCGAGCACCTTCGGGACGAACGCCGTATCGGCCGGCACGGGTCCGCGCACGTCGAGGCCGGCAGCGCGAGCCGCCTTGATCGCCGGCGCGATGACATCGATCTCCTCGCGGCCGAGGAAGCCGCCTTCGCCGGCGTGCGGATTGAGCCCGCACACGACGACCCGCGGCCGCTCGATGGCGAACTTCGCCGCGAGGTCCGCGGCGACGACGCCGAGGATCTCCTCGAGGTCGGGCTGACGGATCGCCGCGGGCACCGCGGAGAGCGGCAGATGCGTGGTGGCGAGCGCGACGCGCATCAGGCGCTCGCGCGGACCGCCGACCAGAAGCATCACGACCCGCTTCACGCCGGTGCGCTCGGCGAGAAACTCGGTGTGGCCCGTGAAGGCGATGCCGGCGTAGTTGAGCACGCTCTTCTGCACGGGGGCCGTCACCATCGCCGAGAATTCGCCGGAGGTGCAGCCCGTGAGCGCCGCGTCGAGCGTGGTGAGCACGGCCTTGGCATTGGTCGGATCGAGCCGGCCGGGGATCGCCGGCGTGGCGAGTGGAAAGTGCGCGACCTCGAGCGTCGCGGCGCCCGACGCGCCGCCGAGGCTGTACGGCGCGAAGCGAACGCCCACGCCGAGGCGCCGCGCTCGCTCGCGCAGGAGCTCGATGTCGCCGACGAGCACCAGCCGTGCGGGCCAGCTCTTCTCGCCGAGGCGCACGCAGAGATCGGGACCGATGCCCGCGGGCTCGCCGACCGTGACCGCGATCGTGAGGCGCACCGTCACTGTCCCGAAGCGACGAGCCGGATGCCGGTCGAATCGCCGAAGACCTCGACGCAGACGCCCTTTGCCGCCGTGACGACCGCCTCGCCCTCGGCGAGCGCGACGCTCGCCTGCGCGAACCCGGCGAGCGCTCGCGCAGGCTTGCCGAACAGGTAGAGCGCGTCGAGGGGCGCAGCCGGATCGATCTCTCGCGTGCTCTGGACGACGGGCCCGAGAGGCAGCGCGTATCCCTCGCGGCCGAAGACTGGGAAGCGCTCGAGGGGCGCGCGGTAGCGGATCACCTGCCGGCCGGCGAGGCGCTGGCGGCTTGCGAGGTCGTACCAGGCGCCCGGAGGCAGCGCGACCTCGATCTCGCCGCCCGGCGCGATGATGGGCGCGACGAGCAGCGCGTCGCCGCACATGAATTGCGTATCGTAGCCGCGCGTGAGCGCGTTGCCGGGGAAGGCGAGCGGCATCGCGCGCATGACCGGCATCCCCGTCTGCGCGGCCTGGGTCGCGAGCGACTGCAGGTACGGCAGCAGCCGGTAGCGGAACTCGATCCATTGCCGCGCGATGCGCTCGGCCTCCTCGCCGAAGGCCCAGGGCTCGCGGGCGCCGATCCCGTGCAGGCGCATGTGCGAGGCGAACACCGCCATCTGCAGCCAGCGCAGGTAGAGCTCCGGCGACGGCTGCTCGGAGCCGTAGAAGCCGCCGACGTCGGTGGCGTGATACGCCGCGCCGCTCATGCCCCAGGAAAGGCCGCCGCGGATGCTGGCCGCCAGACCCTCCCAATCGCTTTGCGGATCGCCGCCCCAGTGGACCGGATAGCGCTGGCTGCCGCTCCAGCCCGCACGGCTCCACACGATCGGCGCCTGCGCGTCGGCGGTGGCGAATTTCCGGGTCGCCTCGTACACGCAGCGGTTGTAGAGCAGCGCGTAGACGTTGTGCAGACGCGCTCCGCGGTCGCCGTTGAAGGCGACCGCATCGGCGGGCACGTGCTCGCCGAAGTCGCTCTTGATCACGTCGACCCCGGCGCGGAACAGCGGCTCGTGCGCGTCGCGCCACCATGAGTACGCGCCCGGGTTGGTGAAATCGACGATCCCGGAAGGCGCGAGCGGCGTGAGCACGCTCGAAAAATGCGAGGTCGCGGGCGCGGTGTCCCATTGCAGGATGCCGGGCTCGCCGTCGGGCGCCTTGAGCAGGAAGCCCTGGGCGGCGAGCTCCGCGAACAGCGGCGAATGCACCGAGACGTAGGGATACTCCCAGACGCAGACCTTCAGCGCGTGACGCTTGATGCGTTCCAGGGCCGCCGCGGGATCGGGATAGCGGGTCTCGTCCCAGCGAAAGTCGAAGCGCGTCTGCACGTCCCACGCCGCGCGCCCGTCGAGGGTGAGCACGTCGCAGGGGATCCGCCGCGCCCGCAGCTCCTCCGCGATGGCGGCGGCCTCGTCGGCAGTGCGATAGTACGCACGCGATACCCAGAGCCCTAGGCTCCAGAGCGGAACGTCGGGCGCCCGTCCCGTGAGCGTCGTGTAGCGATCGAGGATCTGCGCCGGATCGCGGCCGGCGATGAAGAACAGGTCGAGCGCCTCGTCGTCGACCACGGCCACGCAGGAGCGGTGCGACCAGTCGGGATAGCCCACGCCGTGCACGACGCGGCCGGGCGTGTTGACGAAGACGCCCCAGGCGCCGGTCTTGGCCGTGCCGGGGCTCCACCAGAACGGAGTGCACTTGTACGCCCGGCCCGTGTTGACGCCGAGCGCGTCCTCGACCTGCGAGGTCACGAGCTGGCCGCGCTTGTTGAGCGGGCCGAAGCGCTCGCCCAGGCCGTAGACGGCTTGGCCCGAGTGCAGCGCGAAGGCCGCGAGCCACTGCGTGCCGTCGCGCGTGCGGCCGATCGTGGGCAGGCGCGTGAAGCCGCGGAAATGCTCGTCGGTGATCGACGAGAGCAGCGGCTGCTCGGCGTGGAAGAGTTTGAGGTCGAACGGCTCCCCGTTCAGCTCCAGCCGCGTCTCGCCCGCGGCGAACGACCACGCGCCCTGGGCAGGCGCCCCGATCTCGCAGCGCTGCGCGCGCGCGACGAGGAGTCCGTAGTCGGGCCGGGTATGCGCGCCGACGCGCAGGCGGAACACGCCGGGACCGAAGCAGGCGATCTCGAGCACGTCGCCGGTGCTGGTCGCGAAAGCGGCGCCCGACGCCGACTTGTCGATGCAGCTCGACGCCGTGAGTCGGATGTACGCGGCCGGATCGAGCTGCATCGAGAGGCGCTGCGCGCGCGGAGAACGTGCCTAGCCGGCGAACTTGGGCTCGGGCAGCCCGGGGACGGCCACGCGCATCGCGAAGATGCCCCCCGATTGCGGGAGCCGTTCGAGCTCGTCGGCCGCACGCTGCTGGCGCGCGCTGGTCACGAACAGCGTCTTCAGGTCCGGGCCGCCGAAGGCGCACATCGTCGGACACATCGCGGGCACGGCGAACTCCGCGAGGCGATCGCCGCGAGGCGAGAGGCGCACGACCTTGCCACCGTGGTAGAAGGCGCTCCAGTAGCAGCCCTCGCGGTCGACCGCACAGCCGTCGGGGCGATCGGTCACGCCCGCGAATTGCGCGAAGATGCGGCGATTGCTGATGTCGCCGGTCGCGGCGTCGAAATCCCAGGCGGTGACGGTCCGGGTCGGCGTGTCGGCGTGATACATCGTGCGCGCGTCGGGGCTGAACGCGAGCCCGTTGGAGATCATGATGCCCGGAATCATGGCGGTCAGCCGGTAGTCGGCGTCGAGGCGGTAGAGCTTGGCGCTGCTCGCGTCGCGCTTCTCGTTCATGCTGCCGGCCCAGAGCCGGCCTCGCGGGTCGACGCGGCCGTCGTTGAAGCGCATGTGCGCGGCATCGTAGGGCGCGTCGGCGACCTTGCGCTCGAGCCTGCCGTCGGGAGCGACCAGCCAGATGCCGTCGCGAAGCGCGGCGATGAAGCCGCCGCTCCGGCGCAGGCCGAAGCAGCCGATCGAGCAGGGCATCGGCCAGCTCGTGTTGCGACCGGTCAGCGGATCGAAGCGATTGAGCGACGGCGCGTTGATGTCGACCCAGTAGAGAACCTGCTCGTCGACCGACCAGACCGGGCATTCGCCCAGGCTCGCCTTGATGTCGAGCGCGCATTCAAACACCAGGGTCATCGGTGACTGCGGCAATCGAAATGCGCATCGTACAAGAAAAGCTCTCGCCGGGCGCGAGAACGCGGGTGCCGGTCTCGGCTGCGCCCGCGTCGGCGCGGTTGAACGCGTCGGTCATGTGTGTGACCGGCTCGACCGCCAGATAGTCGGCGCCCGGGGGGACGTAGACGAACAGGTAGCTGCACGCGGCATCCGCGGCGATCGACGCGGCGATGCCCGTCTCCGGCCAGCGCAGCCTCGCGGGAGGGCGCCAGCCGGCGAAGCAGTGGTCAAGCGCCGTCGCGCCGATCGCGCGCGGTGCGGAAAAGCTCCACGGCGCGGGAACGGGCTCGAATCGCACGGGGAGTTGCGTGGCGTCGGTCCGCCAGACGCCCGTCGCGTCGAACGCGAGCCGGGTAGCGCTCGAGCGCGGAAAGAACGGATGCCAGCCCAGGCCGAAGGGGAAGGCGCCCTTGCCGGTGTTCTCGATCGCGAGGCACAGTGCGAGCGCGTCCCGGGCGAGCTCGAAGCTCTGGCGTGCCCGATAGGCAAACGGCCACTCGAGCGCGCGCGGCCCGGCGGCGTCGTGCGCGAGCTCGAGCACGGCGTGCCGCGCCGAGCGCTCGACCACCTCCCAGGCGCGTTGCCAGCCGTTGCCGTGGATCGCGTGCGGATGACCGGGCAGGTACCGGGCCAGCGCATACTCGGCGCCTCGCCAGCGGAGCGTGGCCTGCGCGATCCGGTTGGAGAAGGGGATCAGCGGATACGATGCCAGACCGCGGACGTCCCCGCGCGAAAGCGCCCCGGGGCCCGCGCGGCGCAGCACGGCCGCGCCGTTCCACTCGTACGCTGCTATCGCTCCGCCGACCTCGGGTGCGAGCAGCACGCGTGCCGGCCCGGCGGCGAGCTCGAGCGTCGCGGTCACCGCGCCGCGATGCCCTTCAAGACTTGCCGCTCGCGCCGACCGTTTTTCGAACGGCGGTCAGGAACTCCTGCGCACGGCCGACGAGCATCGCCAGGTCGGATCCGACCGCTACCCACGAGAAGCCGTAGTCGAGGAAGCGCTCGACGATCTGCGGATTGGCGCCGACGATGCCGCAGGGCTTGCCGAGCTGGCGGCAGGCGCGGGCCCCGGCGCGCAGCTTCTCCTGCACCGCGACGTTGCCCATGTCGCCCAGCATGCCCATCGACGCGGAGAGGTCCGCCGGACCGATGAAGATCGAATCGACCCCCGGCACCGCGGCGATCGCCTCGAGCTGGTCAAAGGCGGTCGTGGTCTCGATCTGCACGATGACGCAGATCTCCTCGTGCGCGCGCTTCTGGTAGTCGGCGATGGTGCCGTAGCGGCTGCCGCGATGCATGGCGGCGACGCCGCGCAGCCCCGCGCCCGGATAGCGCGTGTAGGCCACCGCGCGCCGCGCCTCCTCGGCGTTCTGGACGAAGGGAAAGAGCAGGCTCTGCGCTCCCGCGTCGAGCAGGCGCTTGACCCATACCATGTCGTTCCAGGGCGGACGCACGATCGCCTGGGCCGGCGTGCCCGCCAGCGTGCGCAGGATCTCGGTCATTTGCGGCACGTCGATCGGCGTATGCTCCATGTCCACGACGAGGAAGTCGAAGCCGACGCAGCCGAGCGCCTCGGCAGTCGCGGGCGCGCCGCTCACGAGCCACGCGCCGACGGGCGTCCTGCCCTCGGCGATGGCGCGCTTGAAGTGATTGACGGGGAGATCCATCGCGGTCCTCTTGCCGTTGCAGGGCATCATTGTAGTCTCGCTTCACAGCGAAGTCGCCTCTGTGCTATAGATCGCCGACCATGGAAGCCTCGTCCGCGTCCCGGACGGCGACGTACCCGAGCCTCGCCGGCCGGATCGTGTTCGTCTCCGGGGGCGGATCCGCGATCGGCGCCGACATCGTCGCGCGGTTCGCCGAGCAAGGCTCGCGCGTGGCGTTTTGCGACATCGCCGAGGAGCCCTCGCGCGAGCTCGTCGCGCGCTGCGCACCGGCGCAGGTGCGCTTCGATCCCTGCGACCTCCGCGACGTCGGCGCGCTCCGCGCGCTCCTCGCGGCGATCGAGCGCGAATGGGGACCGGTGACCGTGCTCGTCAACAACGCGGCGCACGACGACCGCCGCAGCATGGAGGACGTGACAGCCGACTACTGGGACGAGCAGATCGCGGTCAACCTCCGGCATCATTTCTTCGCGTCGCAGGCCGTGGCTCCGGGCATGGCTCGCGCCGGCGCCGGCTCGATCATCAACCTGGGCTCGGTGTCCTGGATGCGCGGCACGCCCGGCATGCCCGCGTACACGGCGGCGAAGGGGGCGATCCACGGCCTCACCCGCGCGCTCGCCCGCGAGCTCGGGGCGCGCAACATCCGCGTGAACTCGATCGTGCCCGGCGCGATCGATACGCCGCGCCAGCGCGCGCGCTGGATCGGCCCCGACCAGGAGCGCGCGTTTCTCGACGGGCAGTGCCTCAAGTTTCGTCTCGACGGCGACGACGTGGCGCGCGCGGCGCTGTTTCTCGCTTCGGACGACGCCCGTGGGATCACGGGGCACGCCCTGGTCGTCGACGCGGGGCTCGCGCAGACCAGCGCCGGATAACCAACTTCAGGGAGGATGCGATGAAGCACTTGCGGCTGTGGCTCGTGGCGGCGCTCGGAAGCCTTTGCGCGGCGATCGCGACCGCCGAGACGACGCTGCACATGTTCACCGGCGGCCAGCAGCGTCCCGACGTCATGCGCAAGGTCGCCGACGAGTACCAGAAGAACAATCCCGGCGTGAAGATCGAGATCGAGGTGGGAGGCGCGACCTCGGAGGCGCAGCAGCAATATCTGAACACCGTGCTGGCGGCGAAGGATTCCGCGCTCGACCTGATGCTGATCGACGTCGTGCGGCCCGCGCAGTGGGCGGCCGCCGGATGGGCGGAGCCGCTCGACGGCTACCTTGGCGCGGACAAGGCGAAGCTCGTCGCGAGCTATCTCAAGGCCTACGGCGACGCCGACCAGGTCGGCGGGAAGCTCGTCGCGCTGCCGTTCTTCGCCGACGCGCAGTTCCTGTACTACCGCAAGGATCTGCTCGAGAAGTACAAGCGCCCCCCGCCGAAAACCTGGGACGAGCTGATGGAGACGGCACAGGTAATCATGAAGGGGGAGAACAACCCGCAGCTCCAGGGCTTCGCGACCGCGGGCGCACCGATCGAGGGCACGGTGTGCACCTACCTCGTTCCGCTCTGGGGCGCCGGCGGCGAGCTCGTCCGCAACGGCAAGCCGAATCTCGACGCGCCGGAGGCGAGGAAGCCGTTCGAGCTGATGGGGCGCCTCAAGGTCGCGGGCGTGCTCCCGAAGAACATCGGCGAGATCGCGACCGACCGCATCCGGGTGGACTTCCAGGCGGGCAACGTCATCTTCGCGCAGAACTGGGGCTACTTCTGGAACCGCGTCGAGAACGACGCCGACACCAAGGTCAAGGGCAAGGTCGGCGTGACCACGCTCCCCGCCGACAAGGGCGGGAAGAGCGCGACCTGCATCGGCGGCTGGCAGGTCGCCGTCTCCGCCTTCTCGAAGAACAAGGCCGAGGCGGTGAAGTTCGCGCGCTATCTCTCCTCGCCCGAGGTGTCGAAGACGATGGCGATCCTCGCGTCGAACCTGCCGGTGTTCCCGCAGGTGTACAAGGATGCGGGCGTGCTCAAGGCGAATCCGTGGTTCGCCGACGCGCTGCCGGTCGTCGAAGGCGCGAAGTCGCGGCCCGTGACGCCTCGCTACACCGAAGTCTCCGACGCGATCCGCTCGAACATGAACGCCTATCTCGCCGGGACGAAGACGACCGATGCGGCGCTCGCCGACATGAAGAGCCGGCTAGGGACGATCTATCGCTGAGTGTTGCCATTCCCGCGCAAGCGGGAATCCGGTGACTTCGCAACAAACCACGCCGGCTCCCCGCTCAGCTGCCCAAATGGGCGGGGACGACGTTCGATGACGCGCAAGAGCCTCTCCGAGCGCTCGCTCGGCTTCCTGCTCCTCGCACCGGCGGCGCTGCTCCTGCTCCTCATCGTCGTCTATCCGATCGCCAATCTCGTCTGGGCGAGCTTCTTCGACATCCATCTTGCCGAGCCGTGGCGCGGGGAGCCCTTCGTCGCGCTGGAGAACTACGCCCGCGCCTTCGCCGACGAGCGCTTCTGGCGCAGCGTCGCGACCACCTCGATCTACGTGGTCGTCACGGTTCCCGGGGCGCTCCTGGTCGGCCTGGGCCTCGCCCTGCTCGCGAATCTTCCCTTTCGCGTCAAGTGGCCGGTGCGTCTCGGCCTGCTCCTGCCCTGGGCGCTGCCGCTCGTGTTCTCGGGGCTCATCTTCCGCTGGTTCTTCGACTATAGGCAGGGAATCGTCAACGACCTGCTCGCGCGCGCCGGCGTCGATGCGCTGGCCTGGCTGACCGACCCGAGGCTCGCGCTCGCGGCGATCTGCATCGCCATCGTCTGGAAATCCTCGTCGTTCATGGCGCTGATGCTCCTCGCCGGGCTGCAGACGATACCGCGCGAGCTCTACGAGGCCGCGGCGGTGGACGGCGCGACGCGCTGGCAGAAGCTCGTCTCGATCACGCTGCCGATGCTGCGGCCGGCGATCATGGTCGCGCTCATCTTCCGCACGATCACGGCGATCCAGACCTTCGACATCCCCTACGCGATGACCGGCGGCGGCCCGGGCGACTCGACCGAGACGCTCGCGATGTACATCCAGAAGACGACGCTCGATTTCCTCGATTTCGGCTACGGCTCGGCGCTGGCGACGCTGATGTTCTGCCTGAGCCTCCTCGCCACGGCCGGCTACCTGCGCTACACGCGGCGCAGCGCGCGGCGCGAGGACGCCTAGCGCATGCCGCTCAAGCGACGCACGATCGTCTGGCTCGCGGGCGTGGTGGTCGCCGTGAACGGCTTCATCCCCGCGCTGTGGATCCTCGCCACGTCGCTCAAGAGCGAGACCGAGCTCATGAGCCAGCCGATCACCTACCTGCCGCAGGCGCCGACGCTCGCCAACTACCTCCAGGCATTCACCGAGCAGCCGCTCCTTGCTTTCCTGTGGAACAGCTTCGTGGTGGCGTCGCTCTCGACGCTGCTGTGCGTGCTGGTGTCCGCCCTCGCGGCCTACGCGCTCACGCGGCTGCGCGTCCCGCGGAGCCAGCTCATCATGGCGGCGCTGATGGCGGTCGCGATGTTCCCGCTGGTGTCGCTGATGGTGCCGCTGTTCAAGCTGATGCGCGAACTCGGGCTGCTCAACACCTACCTCGCCCTGATCCTGCCCTACGCCGTGCTGTCGATGCCCGTGTGCACGCTGGTGCTCGCGAGCTTCTTCCAGGACATCGAGCCCGACCTCGAAGCCGCGGCGATGGTCGACGGCTGCTCGCGCGTGGGAGCCCTGCTCCGCGTCATCGTGCCGCTGTCCGCGCCGGGCGTCTTCACCGCCGCGATCCTCGCTTTCGTCAACGCCTGGGACGAGTTCCTGCTGGCGCTGACGATGCTCAATCGCCTGTCGATGCGCACGCTGCCCGTCGGCATCACGCTCTACCAGGGCGAGTTCGCGTTCCCTTGGCCGCTCATCTCGGCTGCGCTCGTCGTGGCGATCGTGCCGATCTCGATCCTGATCGCGGTGTTCCAGGAGAGGGTCGTCGGCGGCTTGACGGCGGGCGGCGTGAAGGGCTGATCGCAGGGCTCGACGCGGGCTCGTCGATTCATCGACTGAGCTATAATCGTGACACCTCGAAGCGGGCTTGCGGCTCCCGGCCGCAAGCCCTTTGTTTTGCGCTTCGATCTTTCCGGTCGCCTCATGCGCGCGCACTTCTCCCGCTCCGGCTTCCTCGACGGGGTCCGCGACATCGCACCGATGATGCTGGGCGTGATCCCCTTCGGCATCGTCTGCGGCGTGGGCGCCATCGCCGCCGGCGCGTCGCCGCTGGCCGCGCTGGCGATGTCGATGATCATGTTCAGCGGCGCGGCGCAGATCGTCGCGACCCAGCTCCTGGTCGCGGGCGCGCCATTCGCCGTCATCCTGCTCTCCTGCCTGGTGGTGAGCCTGCGGCTGCTCATGTACAGCGCCGCCATGGCCCCTTACCTGCGGCCGCTCGATCGCCGCTGGCGCAACCTGCTTTCGTTCGTGCTCACCGACCAGGCGTTCGCGGCCACGATCCAGCGCTTCAGGAACTCCAAGGACCTCGCCGCGAATGCATCGTACTTCCTGGGAAGCGGCGGCCTGCTCTGGGTCGTCTGGCAGCTCGCGACCGTCCTTGGCATCGTCGCCGGCCAGGTCATTCCCGCCTCCTGGCAGCTCGATTTCGTGGTGCCGCTGTGCTTCCTCGCGGTGCTCGCCCCGGTGCTCCGTGACCGCGTCTCGGTGCTCGTCTTCGCGGTCGCCGCGATCGCGGTGATCGCGCTCGATGCGATGCCGCTGCGGCTGTCGATGATCTGCGGCGGCCTCCTAGGGATCGCGGCCGGGATGTTCGCCGACAAGCTGAAAGGCGAGCGTGGATAGAGAGCTCACCATCTGGCTGCTGATCTTCGCCGTGGGCGCGATCACCTACACGGCGCGACTGTCGTTCATCGCGTTCTTCGCGCGGCGCGACATGCCGCCGCTCCTCGCCGAGGCGCTCAAGCACGTGCCGGTCGCGATGCTCACGGCGATCGTCGTTCCCGCGGTGGCGTTCCTGCCTGCGGGCGTGCTGCGGCTCGACTGGGGCAATCCGAAGCTGATCGCGGCGTTCGTCGCCGGCGCGGTCGCGTGGTGGTCGAGGAGCGCGGTGACGACGATCGTCGTCGGGATGAGCGTCCTCTGGGCCCTGCGCTACCTCGGGGGCTAGCCGCGAGCGCCGAAAGCGGGTGGCCGGAGCGCAAGCGCCTGTAGCGCCGCTGTCCGTGAAACGGTCCCCCCGACCCTCGGACGCTCCCCGCCCATGCCTCCTCCTACTCATGACGGGTACCGGCGCAAGCTTCCATCGGTCGCCCGCTCTCCGGCCGGACGCAAGTTTGCGATGAGCGGGCGCCGCCCGCTTCTGATTTTGTGACATAATCCGCGCCCCCGGTCGGGTCGCGGCGCGAGAGGAGCCGGACCATCGCACCAGTCGAGGATCACGCACATGCAGCAGACAGCATCGCGAACGCTTGCTTCACCTCCTACGCCGCGCAGTAACGAAGGCTTCTCCCGGGTGGGTCCGATGCGGGCCGTCCCCGAAGTCCTGGCGCAGTTCGGCGTCGATCCGGCGGAGCTCTTCGACCGAACGGGCATCCCCGCTCACACCTTCGACAAGGCGAACAACTTCGTCGCGAACGCCGCCGAGAGCCAACTGCTTCGTGCGTGTGTCGAACGGACCGGCTGCCGGCACTTCGGCCTGCTTCTGGGCAGGAAGGCGGATCTTGCGTCGCTCGGCATCCTGGGTTCGCTGGCACGTCATGCGCCGGACGTCGGCAGAGGCCTGCGCGCGATCAACCGCTTCCTCGGCATCAACAGCACCGTCGGAGTCGCGACGCTGTCCGAGCACGGCGAGCTGGCGATGTGGTCGTACGCAATCTACGAGCCCGGCCTACCCGGCGCGGACCAGGTCTATCAATGCGGCAGCGCGCTCGCCTGCAACATCCTGCGCGAGGTTTGCGGTCGCGACTGGACGCCCCGGGAGGTCTTGCTTCCCTTCAGCCGTCCGCACGACCCGCAGCCGTTCCGCAGTTTCTACGGGGCACCGGTGCGTTTCGACGCGGACCACGCGAGCATCGTGTTCGCCCGAAACTGGCTGACGCGGCCAGTGCACCGGGCCGACGACGAGCTGCATGGCACGCTGCTGAAGTGCGCGGAGCTCATGGAGGCGACGGCTTGCACCGGGCTGCCCGATCGAGTATGCCGCGTGCTGCGGCGGCAGATGCTCAGCGGCCGCGGCTCGATGGCCGACGTCGCCGCCGCGCTCTCGGTCCATCGGCGCACGCTCGACCGGCAGCTCGAAGCCCACGGGGTGAGCTTCCGGCGTCTCGCCGAAAGAGTCCGCTTCGCGGTATCTCAGCAGCTCCTGCGCGACACCGACATGCCGATCGGCGAGATCGCGTGCGTGCTCCAGTACGCAAACCCGGGCGCGTTCGCCACGGCTTTCCGCCAGTGGTCCGGCGTGACCGCATCGCAATGGCGGGCCCGCGCGCGCAGCGAGAGCCCGTGGATCGCGGTGGGCGGTGCGGAACCGGGCACGCGCAGGCGAGCGGCCTGAGGCGGCCGACCTCCGCGGTTGCGTTACACTTGGCCCAGGCTCGGGCCGCCCGCGGCGGCGGGCTTCGAGGCCATCCGCGACCGGCACGAGACCCGCATCCCATGCGCTTCCAAGGCACCGACAGCTACGTCGCCACACCCGACCTGATGCTCGCGGTCAACGCCGCGATCACCCTCGAGCGGCCGCTGCTGGTCAAGGGCGAGCCCGGCACGGGCAAGACGATGCTCGCGCAGGAGGTGGCCCGCGCGATCGGGCGCCCGCTCGTCCAGTGGCACATCAAGTCCACGACCAAGGCGCAGCAGGGCCTCTACGAGTACGATGCGGTATCGCGGCTCCGCGATTCGCAGCTCGGCGACGAGCATGTCGCCGACATCGCCCACTACATCAAGCGCGGCGTGCTGTGGGGGGCCTTTCAGTCGGACACTCCGGCGGTGGTCCTGATCGACGAGATCGACAAGGCCGACATCGAGTTCCCGAACGACCTCTTGCGCGAGCTCGACCGGATGGAGTTCTACGTCTACGAGACGCGCGAGCTCGTGAAGGCCCGCCACCGCCCGATCATCGTGATCACGAGCAACAACGAGAAGGAGCTGCCGGACGCATTCCTGCGGCGCTGCTTCTTCCACTACATCCGCTTTCCCGACGCCGAGACGATGACGCAGATCGTCGACGTGCACTTCCCGCGCCTGAAGCGCGAGCTCCTCAAGGAGGCGCTCGAGGCGTTCTACCGGCTGCGCGACGTGCCGGGCCTGAAGAAGAAGCCGTCGACGTCGGAACTGCTCGACTGGATCAAGCTGCTGCTGGCCGAGGACATCGCCCCCGGGGCGCTGCGCGGCACGGACGCGAAGCAGCTGATCCCGGTGCTGCACGGGGCGCTGCTGAAGAACGAGCAGGACGTGCACCTGTTCGAGCAGCTGGTGTTCATGCACCGGCGCGCACGCTGACGGGGCGCGCGGGCGGGCCGCCGCGGTGCTGGTGCAATTCTTCCTCGAGCTGCGCCGCGCCGGCGTGCCGGTGGCGATCACCGAGTTCCTGGTGCTGCTCGAGGCACTGCGGGCGCGGGTGGCCGAGCTCTCGGCGCGCGAGTTCTACTTCCTCGCGCGCGCCTGCCTGGTCAAGGACGAGCGCCACTACGATCGCTTCGACCTGGTGTTCGCCCAGGTCTTCCAGGGCGCGGAGCAGCGTTTCGCGCAGCTCCTGGTCGAGGTGCCGGCCGAGTGGCTGCGCACCCTCGGCACGCGCCTCTTCAGCGAGGAAGAGAAGCAGCGCGTCGCATCCCTCGGCGGCTGGGAGCAGCTGCTCGAGCAACTCCGTGAGCGGCTGCGCGAGCAGCGCGAGCGCCACGAGGGCGGCGACAAGTGGATCGGCACCGGCGGCACCTCGCCCTTCGGCGCCCATGGCTACCACCCCGAAGGGGTGCGCGTGGGCGGCGGCGGCGGACAGCGGCGCGCGGTCAAGGTGTGGGAGCGGCGCGAGTTCCGCAACCTCGACGACGGCGTGGAGCTCGGCACGCGCAACCTGAAGCTCGCGCTGCGCCGGCTGCGCCGCTTCGCGCGGGAGGGCGCGGCGGATCAGCTCGACCTCGAGGGCACGATCAGCGCCACGGCGCGCAACGCGGGACTGCTCGACCTGAAGCTCGTGCCGGAGCGGCACAACGCGGTCAAGGTGCTGCTGTTCCTGGACGTGGGCGGCTCGATGGAGGAGCACGTGCGCGTGTGCGAGCAGCTCTTCTCCGCGGCGCGGCGCGAGTTCAAGCACCTGCAGCACTTCTATTTCCACAACTTCATCTACGAGAACCTGTGGCAGCACAGCGAGCGCCGGCAGCTGCAGCTCGTGCCGACCGCGCAGGTGCTGCGCACCTTCGGGCACGACTACTGCGCCATCTTCGTCGGTGATGCCGCCATGAGCCCCTACGAGATCACCCAGCCGGGCGGCAGCATCGAGCACTGGAACAAGGAGGCGGGCGCGGTGTGGATGCAGCGCCTGTGTGCGCACTTCCCGCGCCTGGCGTGGCTGAACCCCGAGCAGCCGGAGCGCTGGCAATACACCGTCTCGGTACGCATCACGCGCGAGCTCATCGGGGAGCGCATGTTCCCCCTCACCATGGCGGGCCTGGAGCAGGCGATCCGCGAGCTCCAGCGCCCGCTTAAGCGCGCCGGGGTGCCCTACGCGCGGTCCGCCGCGACGCCCGTCACACAGGGCACGCCGTCCCCCGGCCCATAATCGGTGCGGGGTGGATGCGCGTATGGATGCTCTCAGCGAATCGGCTTCCCGGCCCGGACCGCGCCAGACGGTCGGTCTGGTACTGACCGGCGGCGGCGCGCGCTCGGCCTACCAGATCGGCGTGCTGCTGGCGCTGGCGGAACTCCTGCCGCGCTCGCGCAACCCCTTCCAGGTGATCGTCGGCACCTCGGCCGGCGCGGTGGCCGCGAGCGTGCTGGCCGCCGAGGCGCACCAGTGGCGCCGCGCGGTGGCCGGGCTCGAGCGCGTGTGGGCAAACTTCCGCTCCAGCCAGGTGTTCCACGTCGATGCGCACCACATGCTGCGCGCCGGGGCACACTGGGTGCTGGCACTGATCTCCGGCGGCCTGGTGCTCTCGCCGCCGAAGTCGATCCTCGACAACAGCCCGCTGCGCGAGCTGCTGGCGGTGCACGTCGACTGCGCCGGCATCCGCCGCAGCATCCGCCGCGGGCACCTGCGCGCCTTCGCGCTGTGCGCCACCAGCTACAGCACCGGCCACTCGGTGGCCTTCTTCGACGGCCTCGATTCGATCAATGAGTGGTCGCGGGTGCAGCGGCTCGGGCAACGCTGCGACCTGAGCCTGGATCACCTGATGGCGAGCGCCGCCATCCCGCTGCTGTTCCCGCCCATGAAGATCGGCGAGGACTACTTCGGCGACGGCGCCATGCGCCAGCTGCATCCGCTCAGCCCCGCCATCCACCTGGGCGCCGACCGGCTGCTGATCATCGGCGTGCGCGCCCGGCGCGCGGCCGGGGTGAGCGTGAGCCGCTTCAACCAGGTGATGCCCACCCCGGGGGAGATCTTCGGCTACATGCTCGACACGCTGTTCACCGACCAGATCTACGGCGACCTCGAGCAGCTCGAGCGCATCAACGACCTGGTGCACAGCGCGCCGCAGGCGGTGCACGGCGAGCGCACCGTCGAGACCCTCATGCTGGCGCCGAGCGTCGACCCGCGCGAGATCGCGGCCCGGCACGCGCTGCACATGCCGCGCGGCCTGCGGGCGCTGCTGCGGGTCATCGCCGGGCGCGAGGCCTCCAGCGCCCAGCTGGCGAGCTACCTGATGTTCGAGGCCGCCTACACGCGCGCGCTCATCGAGCTCGGCTACCATGACGCCATGCAGGCGCGCACCGCGCTGGTGGCCTTCATGAGCGGGGAGAAGCTGCCGCAGCTGCTGACCTCGCCCGGGGTCGCCCAGGCTACCTGAGGCGCAGTGCCGCCCTCAGGCCGGCTCGCGGCTCGCGGCCGGCGCCGGGCGCGCCGCGGGGGAGAACAGCTGCGCGCCGGGCAGCCCGCTGTGGCGCGCGGTCACGTCCTCGTAGTCGTGCGCGAACTGCTCGGCCAGGCGGTCGACGATGTACACCGAGCGGTGCTGCCCGCCGGTGCAGCCTACGGCGATGGTGAGGTAGCCGCGGTTGCTCGCCTGGTACTCCGGCACGCGGTGGCGCACGAAGGTGGCGATGTCGGCCACCAGGGTCTTCACCTGCGTGTGGGTCTCGAGGAAGCGGATGACCTCCGGATCACGGCCGTTGAGGTTGCGCAGCCCCGGCTCCCAGTAGGGATTGGGGAGCGCGCGCGCGTCGAACACGAAGTCCGCATCCCCGGGGATGCCGCGCTTGAAGCCGAAGGACTCGAAGGTGATCGAGAGCCGTCCCACGGCGCGCTGCTCGACGCGCCGGTGGATGATGTCGCGCAGCGCGTGCACCGAGAGGCGCGAGGTGTCGATCAGCAGGTCGGCGATGGCGGCCACCGGCTCGAGCAGCTCGCGCTCAAGCCCCATCGCCTCGCG
Source organism: Casimicrobiaceae bacterium (assembly GCA_035501595.1). GTDB lineage: Bacteria > Pseudomonadota > Gammaproteobacteria > Burkholderiales > Casimicrobiaceae > PALSA-1003. Next base: position 125,767 of record DATJVX010000034.1, read on the forward strand.
CAGGCCGACGTCGCTGCGCGCCATGGGATGCTTGCGGCGCGTCTCGGCGAAGCGCCGCAGCAGCTCATCGTCGGCGGCGGTGAGGAAGATCACCTCGCACTGCAGCCCGGAGCGCTTCAGCTCATCGATGAGGCGCGGCACGCTCGCCACCTCGGCGGCGGTGTTGCGCGCGTCCAGCCCGATGGCGGTGCGGTCGTAGCGCGGCTCGGGGCTGCGCACGGTGTAGGAGACGAATGGCTTCAGCAGCGCGGCCGGAATGTTGTCGATGCAGTAAAAGCCGAAGTCCTCCAGCATGTGCAGAGCCACGCTCTTGCCCGAGCCCGACAGCCCGCTGAGGACGATGATGCGCACGGCTAGATGGTATCCACGTGCGCGCTCGATGCAAGCTCGCGCGCGCCGCTAGGGGCGCAGCGCGCGCGGCGCGCTGCTGCGGTGGGCGATGCGCTTTTCCTTGTGCTTCTTCAGGCAGCGGTCGAGCTTGTCCGCCAGCAGGTCGATGGCCGCGTACATGTCTTCCTCGGTCGCATCCGCGTGGATGGCGCTGCCGCTGACGTGCAGGGTCGCTTCCGCCTTCTGCCGCAGCTTCTCCACCGTGAGCACGCAGTGCAGGTCGATCACATGATCAAAGTGCCGGCCGATACGCTCGAATTTCTTGTGCACGTAGCTGCGCAGGGAACTCGTGACCTCGACATGATGACCAGTGACGCTGAGCTGCATGACCGTCTCCTGTTCGTTGTGTTTGGTACTTCCAGTCCGAATTCGTGGCGTGCACTCACATGGGCCGGCTTGCCGTGCGGCGGCGCTCGTTGGAGGCGACGATGCCCATGGCTTCGCGGTACTTGGCCACCGTGCGGCGCGCGACCGGGATGCCCTCCGCGGACAAGAGCTCGGCGATGCGGCCGTCGCTTAAGGGGGACTCGGGGTCCTCGTCCTTGACCAACTTGCGGATCTTGGCGCGGATGGCGGTGGAGGAGGTGCCCGAGCCGTCCAGCCCCTCGACCTGGCTGGAGAAGAAGTAGCGCAGCTCGAACACGCCGCGCGGCGTGTGCATGTACTTGCCGCTGGTCACCCGCGAGATGGTCGACTCGTGCATGGCGACCGCCTCGGCGATGTCCTTGAGGATCATCGGGCGCATGTGCTCCTCGCCCTGCTCAAGGAAGGCGGTCTGGCGCTCGACGATGGAGCGCGCCACCTTCATGAGGGTCTCGTGGCGGATCTCCAGGCTCTTCAGCAGCCAGCGCGCCTCCTGCAGCTGCGCGCGCATGGTGGCGTGGCTGGCGTTGCGGCCGATGAGGCTGGCATAGCCCTGGTTCAGGCGCACGCGCGGCAGCGTGGCGGGGTTCAGCTCGACGCCCCAGCCG
>DATJVX010000035.1:0-125207 GCA_035501595.1 Casimicrobiaceae bacterium
TTTACCGACATCGTCGCTCGCCGCCCGGACGGCACGCTGACGACGCACAAGCTGCTCTCCGAAAATCCCGAGCACTATCGCGATGCGGCAGTCGCGGGCATCCGGGCGCTGCTCGGGCTCGCACCTGACGCAAGCGTGCCGGCGAGCGCCATCGAGGTCGTGCGCATGGGCACCACCGTGGCGACCAACGCGCTCCTCGAGCGCAAGGGCGAGCGCACCGTTCTCGCGATCACGCGCGGTTTCGCCGACGCGCTGCGCATCGCCTACCAGCATCGGCCGAAGCTTTTCGTCCGGCGGATCGTGCTGCCGAGCCTGCTCTACGAGCGCGTGATCGAGATCGACGAGCGCATGGGCGCCCGCGGCGAAGTGGTGCGGCCGCTCGATCTCGAGGACGCGGAGCGGGCGCTGCGGGCCGCGCACGCCGACGGCATCGGCGCCTGCGCGATCGTGCTCGTGCACGGCTACCGTCACCCCGAGCACGAGCGGCGGCTCGCCGCGCTCGCGCGCGCGATCGGCTTCGGCCAGGTCTCGGTAAGCCACGAGGTGAGCCCGCTGATGAAGCTCGTTTCGCGAGGCGACACGACGGTCGTCGACGCGTATCTCTCGCCGATCCTGCGTCGCTACGTCGCGCAGGTGGAAGCCGACCTTCCGGGGGTGCGCCTGCAGTTCATGCAGTCCTCCGGCGGGCTCACCGACGCGCACCGCTTCCATGGCAAGGACGCGATCCTCTCCGGGCCGGCCGGAGGCGTCGTCGGCGCGGTGCAGGTCTCGCGGCTCGCGGGCTTCGACAGGATCATCGGCTTCGACATGGGCGGAACGTCGACCGACGTGACGCACTACGCGGGCCCGGAGTACGGATTCGAGCGCGCGTTCGTCACCGAGGTCGCCGGCGTACGGCTTACCGCGCCGATGATGCAGATCCATACTGTCGCCGCGGGCGGCGGCTCGATCGTCGCGTTCGACGGCTCGCGCTTCCGCGTCGGTCCCGAGTCGGCGGGAGCGAATCCCGGCCCGGCATCGTATCGCCGCGGCGGCCCGCTGACGGTCACCGACTGCAACATCATGGTGGGCAAGATCGATCCGACGCTCTTTCCCCGGGTGTTCGGCCCGCGCAGCGATTTGCCGCTCGATGCGGACGTCGTGCGCGCGAAGTTCGCCGAGCTCGCCGAAGAGGTGGCGTCGAGGACGGGCGACCGCCGCAACCCGGAGGAGATCGCCGAAGGCTTCCTCAAGATCGCGGTCGACAACATGGCGCACGCGATCAAGCACATCTCGGTCGAGCGCGGCTACGACGTCACCGAGTACACACTGTGCTGCTTCGGTGGCGCCGGCGGGCAGCATGCCTGCGCGGTCGCCGACGCGCTCGGGATCACGCGCGTGTTCATTCATCCGCTCGCCGGCGTGCTCTCCGCCTACGGCATGGGGCTCGCCGACGTGCGCGCGCTCAGGGCGAAGGCGATCGAGGCAAGGCTCTCGGCTGAGGAGCTCGCGCGCTGCGTCCCGGTCTTCGACGAGCTCGCGGGCGCGGCGCGCTCGGAGCTGGCGGCCCAGGGCTTCCCGGCGGCGCGCATCTCGCTCGTGCGCACGCTGCAGCTCAAGTACGACGGCACCGACACGACGCTCGAGATCCCGCTGCAGTCGAGCGGCGAGGATCCGCCGGCCGCCGCGCTCCCCACGCTCGTCGCGGAGTTCGAGCGGCGCTACCGCGCGCACTACGGATTTCTCATGCCCGAGCGAGCGCTGGCGATCGAAGCGATCGCCGTGGAGGCGATCGGCGTCTCGCCGGCGGGCGACGAGCGGCCGCCCGCATTCGGGCCGCGCGCCTCCGGCCTGGCGCCGGCGAAGCGCAGCCGAGTATTCACCGGCGGCGTCTGGCACGACGCGCCGCTCTACGCCCGAGACGCGCTGCGTCCAGGCGACCGGATCGCCGGTCCCGCGGTGATCGCGGAGCAGAACGCCACCACGGTCGTCGAGCCCGGCTGGGAGGCGGCGCTCACCGTGCGCGACCATCTCGTACTCGAGCGGGTCGTGCCGGTCGAGCGCGCGCACGCCATAGGCACGCGTGCCGACCCGGTGCTGCTCGAGGTCTTCAACAACCTGTTCATGGCGATCGCCGAGCAGATGGGCGTGACGCTCGCCAACACCGCGTACTCGGTCAACATCAAGGAGCGCCTCGATTTCTCCTGCGCGCTCTTCGACGCCGAAGGCAGCCTGATCGCCAATGCGCCGCACATGCCCGTGCACCTGGGCTCGATGGGCGAGAGCGTGCGGACGGTGATCGAACGCCGCCGGGGATCGATGCGCCGCGGCGACGTGTTCGTGCTGAACGCGCCGTACAACGGCGGGACGCACCTGCCCGACGTGACGGTCATCGCGCCGGTGTACCTGCGTGCCGGCGACGAGCGTCCCGAGTTCTACGTCGCCTCGCGCGGCCACCACGCCGACATCGGCGGCATCACGCCCGGCTCCATGCCGCCGGACTCGAGGCACGTCGACGAGGAGGGCGTGCTGCTCGACAACGTGCAGCTCGTGGCCGAGGGAAGGTTCCTCGACCGCGAGCTGCGCGGCATTCTCGCCTCCGGGCGATATCCGGCGCGCAACATCGACCAGAATCTCGCCGACCTGCGCGCGCAGGTCGCCGCTTGCGCCAAGGGCATCCTCGAGCTCGAGAGAATGGTCGAGCACTTCGGGCTGGCCGTCGTGCGCGCCTACATGAAGCACGTGCAGGACAACGCGGAGGAGGCGGTTCGCCGCGTGCTCGGCGCGCTCAAGGACGGGCACTTCGAGTACGAGATGGACAGCGGCGCGAAGATCGCGGTGACGATCGCGGTCGACCGCAAGGCGCGCAGCGCGCGGATCGACTTCCGAGGCACGAGCGGCGAGCAGCCGGACAACTTCAACGCGCCCTCGGCGGTATGCAAGGCCGCGGTGCTCTACGTGTTCCGCACGCTGGTCGACGACGAGATCCCGATGAACGCCGGCTGCCTGAAGCCGATCGAGATCGAGATTCCGGAGGGCTCGATGCTCAGGCCTCGCTACCCCGCCGCGGTGGTCGCGGGCAACGTCGAGACCTCTCAGGCGATCACCGACACGCTCTACGGCGCTCTCGGCGTCCTCGCAGCCTCGCAGGGAACGATGAACAACTTCACGTTCGGCAACGATCGCTACCAGTACTACGAGACGATCTCCGGCGGCGCCGGCGCCGGACCGGATTTCGACGGCGCGAGCGTCGTGCAGACGCACATGACCAATTCGCGCCTGACCGACCCCGAGGTGCTCGAATGGCGCTTCCCGGTCCGCCTGGACGCCTACCGCATCCGCCGCGGCAGCGGCGGCGCCGGCCTCCATCGCGGCGGCGACGGCGGCGAGCGACGAGTGCGCTTCCTCGAGGCGATGACGGCGGTGATGCTCGCCAACCATCGGCGCATCGCGCCGTTCGGCGTCGCCGGCGGCAAGCCCGGCGCCGTAGGCCGCAACTGGGTCGAGCGCGCGGACGGAACCCGTGAGGAGTTCGGCGCGACTTGCCGGGTCGAGATGAAGCCCGGCGACGTGTTCGTCATCCAGACGCCCGGCGGCGGAGGCTTCGGCGCGGCCGAGTAGCGTGCCGCGAGCCTCGGCGGCCGGACGAGCGACCGCGCGAACTCAGGACGGAAGCTCCGGCGGCGGCTTGCCCTGTGCCGCGAACGCCTTGCGGATGCGCCAGCGCGCCTCCCGCGCGTACAGCCGATCCCTGCCCCAGTGCCTGTCGATCTCCGGCAGGGTCGCGACGAGCGGCGCGAGGTCCGGCTTCGATCCGGGCGTGAGCGCGGCGCAGAAGAGCGCGACGTTCTCGAGCTGCGCGGCGCGCCACGGCTCGTCCGGATAGTCCTCGGCCAGCGCCATGCGCGCCTCGTCGAGCCACGCCTTCGCAGCGGCAGTGTCGTGCTCGCGGCACGCCAGGTCGGCGCGATTCATCAGCAGCGGGGCGCGCATGCGGTGGTGGTGCTGACGCGCGATCCGTATGCCCTCGTCGAGGTACGCCTTCGCCTGCCGGGTCCGCCCGAGGCCGAGCTCGGCCAGCGCGAGCGAGTTGTACGAGTAGGCGAAATCGTCGTGGTCCGGCGCCTTGTCCTTGCGGTCGATCGCGATCGACTGGAGAAAGAGCTTCTCGGCTTGCGCGAAGTTGCCGCGCTCGAGCACGGTCAGCGCGTAGTTCTGCAGCAGCGACGAGTACTCCGGGTGCTCTTCGCCGAAGTACTTCGCGTAGCTCGGGAGGATGGCCTTCCAGCGCGCCTCCGCCTCCACGTAGCGGCCGGCGCCGTAGTCCGAGATCGCAAGCGCGTTCTCGACTTCGGCGACCCAGGGGTGGTCTTCGCCCAGCGCGTCCCGGCGCAGTGCGAGGGCGGTCTCGAGGTCCGTGCGGGCGCCCGCGTCGTCGTGGCGCTCGAGCCTGAGCATGCCGAGGGTGAAATAGCTCAGGGCGCGCTGCAGCCGGGTGTCCTGGTCGGATTTCGCGAGTTCCTCGAGATTCACCGCGAGCAGCGACTCGGCGGCCGCGACGTCGTTGTCCTGCAACGCGAGCTGGCCCATGATGTTGCGCGAGCGGCCGCGCTCGACCGGATCGCTCGCGGTCGCGTCGAGGCGCAGCAGCGGCTGGGCGGCGTACATCAGCGCCTTCGCCTTCGCGTAGTCGCCGCTGTTGTAGCTCGTCTCGGCGTAGGAGTTCAGGAACCTGAGCCGCCGCAACGGATCCAGCGTGCCGGAGAGCTCGGAGTGCTCGAGCTCGTCGAAGAGCTGCTGCGAGGTCTTGTACAGCCCGAGCCCCTGGTAGACCTCGCCCATGCTGCCGATCAGGCTGGCGCGGATCTCCGGCGCCTTCGGAAAAGCGCTGCGGATGCGGGTGAGGCCCGAGTCGAGCACTTCGCGGGCGGTGATCTTCTGCCCGCGGGTGCGAAACGGGTCCGCGTTCTGAAACAGCGAAAGCAGGAAGCTCGTCGTCTCGCGCGCGATATTGGCCTCCCGCTCGGCGACCCCGTGCTGCGCGCGCGCCTCCTGCTCGGCGCGCCAGGCCATCAGCGCGAGGCCCGAGGTGATCGCCATGCCAACGAGCGACGCCGCGGAGAGCACGATCAGCTGCCGCTGGCGCCGGCGCAGGTCGCGCCGCTTCAGCTGATCGAAGCCGACGCCGAGTAGCCCCGCGGCGATCCGCAGCAGCGCGTCGCCCTTGCCGTCCTTGCGGAGGTCTACGCCGAGCGGCTCCGCCCGCGTCGTCGCCCCGGTCGCCGGGTCGGGCGCGCAGCGCAGCGCGCGGGGGAAGCATTCGCGCTCGGGCTCGCCGCGATCGGTGGCGAAGGGCTCGCCGTCGACGATGAGGCACAGGATGCGATCGGCGCGCCCCAGCTTCCTGAACGCGACGATCTCCTGGTCGACCCAGTCCGACTTCGCCGCCGCCGGCGAGCCGATCACGATCAGCGCGGAGGATTCCTCCAGCGCGAGGCTGATCGCTCCCGAGAGGCTCGCCGCGCCGGCCAGGTCCGCCTCGTCGCGGAAAATCGGCGCGAGGCGCTCGCGACCCGAGCCGACGCGCAGGTCTTCGGGGACCCGGTAGCCCTCGAGCGCGGACTGCAGCCAGCGCGCGATCGAGGCGTCCTTGTGGCTGTAGCTAAGGAAGGCCGCGTAGCGCAGGAACGGCCTCGCGCTCGCGGCATCGACGGTTTCGATCGTGGCCTTCCCGTCCGTCATCGGGATTCGATCCGCCTTCCCCCCATCTCGCCGCCAGTATAGGCGATGAGGCTCCGGGAGCCGCGCGGCGCGGATGCAGCCGTGCAAACGAATCGCGCCGGAGGGCGGTCGGCCGCTCCGGCGCGATTCGAGGCGGTCGGTGTCAGGCGAACCGGCGGGCCGGCCGGCGACGCATGCGCACTGCGGCGACGAGCGCGAGCAGGCCCGGTCCGATCAGCGCGATGCTCGACGGCTCGGGCACGCTGGCAGCGCAGACGCCGGCATTGGTGAAGGTGGCGCACGGCTGGCTGGCGCCGTTCCAGATCTCGTCGCCGTTGGGCGTGAACGACCTGGAGTAGGCCATGCCCGCGGGCTTGAGGCCGTTCAGCTCGAAGCCCTGGCCGTCGAAGATGAGTTGGACGCCGAAATAGTTGACACCGCTGACGGTCTGTACGTCCTCGAACAGGTCGCTGAACATCGGCAGCAGCGCGATATCGAAGAACCAGTTGATGCGCAACAGCGGATCGTTCGCGGTGTCCGTCCAGGGGGTGCCGTTGTCGTGGTCGACCGCGGAGTCCGGCCGCGACAACCCGTGGCTCACGACCTCGAACGGCGCCGCGATGGTGTTGGCCGCGAAGAATCCCGCGTTGTCGAGCACGAACTGCGCATAGTCGAACGCGACAAGATCGAAGCTCGACGTCGAAAACTCCGGAGGCGCGGGTCCGTCACTGGATGGTGTGAAGACCGTCTCTCCGCCGGTCGGCAGCGGCGGGACAAAGTTGGGTCCGGATGGAGCGCCACCCCAGCAGACTGTCCCGAAGAAGGAATTGGGGTCGTTGCAGGCGTTCAGGTCCGTGCGAAACGTGCGCGCCGAAGCGGGCAGCGTAAGCAGGAGGGTGACCGCCACGACGCCGGCGAGCGAAAGACCGCGCATTTTGTGTTCTCCCTTGTCGTTCTGGGCACGACTGGCTTTTGTATAGGACACACGCAGTAACCATGCCATCCTGTCGTATGTCCGGATCAAGGGCCATAGAAAACATTGACTTGCAGCCTGTCCCCCCAACCGGGTTCCGGGACTTTCCCAACAATTTGCTGACGCGATGTAAGGATTTTCGACACCAACCCCCAGTGGCCGGATTGCCCGGACAACGAAAGCCTTCGGAGCGTTCGAGGAGTCGGCTCACGTCTTTGCGCCCTGCTCGAGGGGCGGCTTGTCGAGCGGCCGGCGTGGCCGGACCCTTTGGCGAGGCAGCGGTGGCCCGCCGCGGTCCCATGTCGGCCGGGGCATCTCGGAAGACGGCTTCGAGGGCGGTCGAAGCTCGCTGCGCCTTGCGCCGCAGCTTGCGCGGGCGTCGGAAGCTCGCGTCGCCTGCCGCGTGGCTCATCGACGCGGGTGCATAATTTGTCCCCGATCCGGATACCGCGGGGTCTCCATGGCAGGCATCTACGATTTTTCGGTCGACGACATCCAGGGCAGACAGCAGAAGCTCGACCGCTACAAGGACAAGGTCATGCTGATCGTGAACGTCGCCAGCAAGTGCGGCTTCACGCCTCAGTACAAGGGGCTCGAGGCACTGTACGAGAAGCTGCACGCGCGCGGCCTCGAGGTTCTCGGCTTTCCCTGCAACCAGTTCGGGGCGCAGGAGCCGGGCTCGGAGCAGGAGATCGCGCAATTCTGCGAGCTCAACTACGGGGTCAAGTTTCCGATGTTCGCCAAGATCGACGTCAACGGCGAGCACGCCGCGCCGCTCTACCAGTACCTCAAGAAGACGAAGCCGGGCCTGCTGGGCTCGGAGGCGATCAAGTGGAACTTCACCAAGTTCCTGGTCGACCGCAAGGGCAACGTGGTCGAGCGCTACGCGCCCAATGTCGAGCCGCAGGCGATCGCGGGCGACATCGAGAAGCTGCTGTGATGCGCAGGCTCGGGGGGTGGTGCCGCGTGGCGCTTGCCGCGAGCGCGCTTGCCGCGGCGGCAACGGCAGGCGCGGCGGACCTCGCCAAGACGCTGCGCGTGTCCTTTCCCGTAGCCGAGACGGGATTCGACCCGCAGCCGGTCGGCGACATCTACTCCGCCTACGTCAACCGCGCGATCTTCGACCCGCTGTACAAGTACGACTACCTGGCCCGTCCGTACAAGATCGTGCCGAATACCGCCGCGGCGCTGCCCGACATCTCGGCCGACGGCAAGACGTGGACGATCCGCATCCGTCCCGGCATCTACTTCGCCGACGATCCTGCCTTCAACGGCAGGAAGCGCGAGCTCACCGCGGCCGACTACGTCTATTCCTGGAAGCGCGTCATCGACCCCAGGATCCGTTCGAACAACATCCAGGTGTTCGACGGCAAGCTGGTCGGCGCCGACCCCGTCGTCGCGAAAGCCAAGGAGACGGGGAAGTTCGACTACGATGCGCCCATCGAGGGGCTCCAGGCGGTCGATCGCTACACGATCCGCATGAAGCTCAACTTTCCGTCGTACGACCTGATGGCGGAGCTCACGACCTCGCCGACCGCCGCGGTCGCGCGCGAGGTCATCGAGAAGTACGGCGACGAGAACGGCTGGACGATGGCCAACCCGGTCGGCACCGGACCCTACCGGCTGAAGGAATGGCGACGCGGACAGAAGATCGTGCTCGAGGCCAATCCGACCTATCGCGACGAGACGTTCCCGGAAAGCTCGGCGCCGGAGGACCGCGCACTCGAGGCCCGGATGCACGGCAAGAAGCTGCCGATCATCGGCCGGGTGGAGATCAGCATCATCGAGGAGTCGAATCCGCGGCTGCTTGCGTTCCAGAACGGAGAGCTCGACTATCTGACCGTCCCGTCGGATCTCGTGACCAAGGTGATCGATTCCGACAACAAGCTCAGGCCCGAGTTCGCCCGACAGGGGATCGTGCTCGCGCGCGGCGTGCAGCCGGCCATCAGCTACACGTACTTCAACATGGAGGATCCGGTCGTCGGCGGCTACACCAAGGACAGGATCGCGCTGCGGCGCGCGATCAGCATGGCTTACAACGTCGACGAGGAGATCCGGATCCTCCGCCAGGGACAGGGCGAGCCGGCGACGCAGCCGATCCCGCCGAACGTCGGCGGTCACGATCCAAAGCTCAAGGGCGCCGCGACTTACGACCCGGCCGGCGCTAAGGCGCTCCTCGATCGCTTCGGCTACGTCGACAAAGACGGCGACGGCTGGCGCGACCTTCCCGACGGCAGGCCGCTCAGGCTGTCGATCGGCTCGGATCCCTCGGCGCTTTCGCGCCAGTACGACGAGCTCTGGCAGCGGAGCCTGAATGCGATCGGGATCCGCGCCGAGTTCGTCAAGCAGAAGTGGCCGGACCTGCTGAAGATGGCGCGCTACGGCCAGCTGCAGATGTGGTTCCTGGGCAACATCAACACGACGCCCGAGGGCTTCGGCTTCATGTCGCTGCTCTACGGCCCGCACTCGGGCTTCGCCAACCTGGCGCGCTTCGACCTGCCGGAGTTCAACCACCTCTACGACGAGGCGCACCGGCTCCCCGACGGGCCGCAGCGCACCGAGATCTTCCGCCAGATGTCGAAGCTCGTGAACGCCTACGCGCCGTGGATGCTCAACGCCTACCGCTACGAGAACGTGGTCGTGCAGCCGTGGCTGCTCGGCTTCAAGCACACGGTGTTCGACTGGCACCCCTGGAAGTACTACGACATCGATCTGAAGCGCCGCGAGGCCGCGGAAAAGTGAGATGAGCAGACTGTTCCGCGCCCTCGCGCCGGTGGCGCTCGGGCTCGCCGTGGGATGCGCGCTCGCCGCCGACCCGGGCAAGGTCCTGCACCTTCCCTTCGTCGCGCCCGAGAACGGATTCGATCCCCAGGCCACCGGCGACCTCTACTCGAACTACGTCAACCGCGAGATCTTCGACCCGCTCTACCACTACGACTATCTCGCACGGCCGTACAAGGTCGTGCCCAACACGGCCGCAGCGCTGCCGGAGATCTCGGCCGACGGCCTGACGTGGACCATCAAGGTCAAGCCCGGCATCTATTTCACCGACGATCCCGCGTTCAAGGGCAGGAAGCGCGAACTCACCGCCGCCGACTACGTGTACTCGTTCAAGCGGCTGATCGATCCAAGGCTGCGCTCGATCAACGCGCAGATTCTCGACGACCGTCTCGTCGGCGCGAAGGCGTTGATCGAGGCGGCGCGCAAGACCGGCAAGCTCGACTACGACGCGCCGATGGAAGGCGCGGTCGCGCTCGACCGCTACACGCTCCGCCTCAAGCTCAACTTTCCCGCCTACGACCTGCTCGCCGATCTCACCAGTTCGGGCACCGGTGCCGTGGCCCGCGAGGTGGTGAGCGCGTACGGCGACGCGAGCGGGTGGGTCATGGAGCATCCTGTCGGCACGGGACCCTACTACCTCAAGTCGTGGCGCCGCGGCCAGCAGATCGTGCTCGAGGCCAATCCGGGCTTCCGCGACGTGCGCTTCCCCGAGAGCGCGCAGCCCGAGGACCGGGCGATCGAGAGCGAGATGCACGGCAAGAAGCTCCCGATCATCGGCCGCATCGAGATCGCGATCATCGAGGAGTCGAATCCGCGGCTCCTCGCGTTCGAGAAGGGCGAGCTCGATTACATCACGGTCCCGACCGATTTGGTCACCAAGATGCTCAACGGCGACAAGCTCAAGCCGGAGTACGCGGCCCGGGGCATCGTGCAGTTTCGCGGCGTGCAGCCCGCCATCACGTACACGTACTTCAACATGGACGATCCGGTCGTCGGCGGCTACACGCCGGACAAGATCGCGCTGCGGCGTGCGATCGGCATGGCGTACAACAACGACGACGAGATCCACGTCATCCGGCTCGACCAGGCGCAGATCGCCACGCAGCCGATTCCACCGAACGTCTTCGGCTACGATCCTTCGTTCAAGGGCAACCCGACGCACGACGTCGCGGGCGCGAAGGCCCTGCTCGACAAGTTCGGCTATGTCGATCGCGACGGCGACGGCTGGCGCGATCTGCCCGACGGCAAGCCGCTGAAGCTCGTGCTCGCCTCCGACCCCTCGGCGATCTACCGCCAGTTCGACGAGCTGTGGAAGCGCAGCATGGACGCGATCGGCGTCCACATCGAGTTCACCAAGCAGAAGTTCCCCGATACGCTCAAGCAGGCGACCGCGGGCCAGCTGCAGATGTGGGCGCTGGGCAACACCGCCACCAACGCCAACGGCGGCACGTTTCTCGATCTTCTGTACGGCCCGCACAAGGGCAACTCCAACCTGTCGCGCTTCGACCTGCCGGAGTTCAACGCGCTCTACGACAAGGCCGAGCGGATGAAGGACGGCCCCGAGCGCACGCAGCTCTACCGGCGCATGTCGGAGCTGGTCGTGGCGTATGCTCCCTGGGTGCTGCACGCCTATCGGATCGAGAACATCGTCGTGCATCCCTGGGTGCACGGCTACAAGTACAGCACCTTCGAGCCGCACGCCTGGATGTACTACGACATCGATGTCGACCAGCGCCGGGCGGCGACGAAGTGACTGTCTCCAAGGCGCGACCGTATCCATGTCGCCCCGGCGAAGCCGGCCCCGGCATGCATGAAGCCGGGGGTCCGGACGCAATTTCGATGCGTTAGGCGCATGCAGCACAAATCGGATCCCGACCTGCGCCAGGATGACCCATCGGCGAGCCTGTGCCGGACTGGCGGAATCGACGAAGGTCGCCGCGCGTTTCTCCGTGCGACCGCGACCGTCGCGGCGGGCGCGGCGATACCCGCCGGAGCCGCCGAATCCACCAAGACGATCCGCACCGCGTTCATCGTCGCGGAGACGGGCTTCGATCCCCAGGCGACGAGCGACCTGTACTCCGACAGCATCAACCGCGCGATCTTCGAGACGCTCTACGGCTTCGACTATCTCGCGCGACCCTATAAGCGCGTGCCGCGCACCGCCGCCGCGATGCCCGATATCGCCGACGGCGGCCGGACGTGGACTATGCGCATCACGCCGGGCATCCATTTCGCCGACGATCCGGCATTCAAGGGTAGGAAGCGGGAGCTCACCGCGAGCGACTACGTCTATGCCTGGAAGCGGCTTCTCGATCCGCGCGTGCGCTCGCCCTTCGCCTGGTACGTCCAGGGCAAGATCGTCGGCGCCGAAGGCGTGATCGACGCGGCGAACAGGACGGGCCGCTTCGACTACGACGTGTCGATCGAAGGACTGCGGACGCTCGATCGCTACACGCTGCGGCTCGAGCTCAAGGAAGCCGACTACATCATGCTCGGCTACATGACGCAGTCGCCGATGGCTGCCGTGGCGCGCGAAGTGGTCGAAGCCTACGGCGACGCCAACGGCTGGGTGATGGACCATCCCGTCGGCACGGGCGCGTACCGTCTCAAGTCATGGCGCCGCGGCCAGCAGATCGTGCTGGAAGCCAACCCGGGCTATCGCGACGAGACGTTTCCCGACAGCAGCGATCCCGCGGACCGGGAGCTAATCGCGCGCATGCGCGGCAGGAAGCTGCCGATCGCCAGGCAGATCGAGATCAGCGTGATCGAGGAGTCGAATCCGCGGCTGCTCGCGTTCAACAGCGGCGCGCTCGACTACGTCAATGTGCCTTCTGATCTGTCCGACACCGTGCTCGACGCCTCGGGGCGGCTGCGCGCGGAGTATGCGCGGCGCGGTGTCACGCTCGGCCGGATCACGCAGCCCTCGCTCCAGTACGCGTACTTCAACATGGACGATCCGGTCGTCGGCGGCTACGCCAAGGAGAAGATCGCGCTGCGCCGGGCCATCTCGATGGCCTTCGATCGCCCGGAGATGATCCGCGTCGTCTACCAGGGGCAGGCGCTGCCCGCCACGCAGCCCATACCGCCGAACCTTCCCGGGCACGACGACCACTGGAACGTGGCGCTTCAGTACGATCCCGCGGCGGCGAGCGCGCTGCTCGACCGCTTCGGTTATCGCGATCGCGACGGCGACGGCTGGCGGGAATTGCCCGACGGCAAGCCGTTCACGATCGTCATGGCGTCGGCGACGTCGGCACGCGATCGCGAATTCGACGAGCTGTGGCAGAAGTGCATGAAGGCGGTCGGCATCCGAATCGAGTTCATGAAGCAGAAGTTTCCCGACCTCCTCAAGATGGGCAAGGCCGGGAAGCTGCAGATGTGGCGCGTGGGCTGGATCACGCTCTACGGCGAAGGCGACGCGTTCGCCCAGCTCCTCTACGGCCCGAACATCGGGCAGACCAACTATTCGCGGTTTTCGCTGCCCGAGTACGACGAGCTCTATCGCGCGTCGCGCCGCCTGCCCGACGGGGCGGAGCGCAACCGGATCTATCGGCGCATGTCCGAGCTCGTCGCCGCCTACAATCCGTGGTGGCTGGGCTTCTACACCATCGAGAACACGCTGGTGCAACCCTGGCTGCGCGGCTACAAGAAGCACGCGTACTGGGAGCACCCGTGGAAGTATCTCGACGTCGACGAGACGCGGCAGCAGGCGGCGCGGTAACGCCGGTTGTCGTCCCCGCGAATGCGGTGACCCAGGGTCGTCGCCAGGGCAAGCCGCTAGTTCCCGCTTGCGCGGGAACGACGACGCGGCGTCGCGCAAATGCGACAAGCGCGCGTTCGCGCCCGGCTGACGGCGCGCCCTTTCCTTGGCAGCGGGGTCCGATTCGCGTAGACTCGTAACCTCATTCGACAACAACAACACCGAGGAATGCTCCCACCATGACCCGAACGCCGACGACAACCGTCAACGCGATTGCGAGTGCGATCGACGCGACGGCCTGCGCGTTCACGTTGGGAGTGTTCCCGGGTGGACGCCTCTCCGGCTACGGCCGGGGGATTGCGCCCTCGCTCTCGCTGCACTAGCTCACTGCCCGTCGGTTTCCGCCGGGCAGGGCGGGAACCGAACTCCGGGCTCATTTCCGGGCTTCTCTTCCCGCCGGTGTCGGATGACCGGCGGCCGTGCTTTAGCGGCCGGAGGTGAAAGAAGCCAT
Organism: Casimicrobiaceae bacterium; assembly: GCA_035501595.1. Lineage (GTDB taxonomy): Bacteria > Pseudomonadota > Gammaproteobacteria > Burkholderiales > Casimicrobiaceae > PALSA-1003. Next base: position 13,666 of record DATJVX010000035.1, read on the forward strand.
GAGACAGAAACGAAGATTCTGGCACCGCCTGCGGCGTCGCTTCCGCGGCCTGTGGCTGTCGCGCGAGTTCCGCCGGCTGTGGATCTCGCTCACGGTCACCTCGTACGGCACGCAGATCACCAATCTCGCGCTTCCGCTCACCGCGGCGCTGCTGCTGCACGCCACGCCGCTGCAGATGGGCATCCTGGTCGCGCTGGAGACGCTGCCCTTCGCGCTCTGCAGCCTGCACGCCGGCGTGCTGCTCGACCGCGTGCGCAAGCTCCCGGTCGTGATCGCGGCCGACGTCGGACGGGCGGCAGTGCTCGCGGCGATTCCGATCGCCGCCTGGCACGGCTCGCTGTCGATGGGAATCCTGTTCGTGGTCGGCTTCGTCTGCGGCGTTCAGAACGTCGTCGGGGGAGCGGCCTATCAGGTGCTGATCGCGCAGATGGCGGGGCGCAAGCGGCTGGTCGAGGCCAACGCGAAGATCGCGCTCGGAGAGACGTCGGCCGCGCTCGTCGGCCCCGGCATGGCGGGCGGCCTCATCCAGGCGCTCACCGCGCCGTTCGCGATCGTCTTCGACGCGCTCGCCTTCCTCGCCTCAGCGCTGATGCTTCGCCGTATCGCGGTGAAGAGCGACGTCGTGCGCTCGAACGGCGCGGCGCAGGTGTGGCGGGAGATCGGCGAGGGCCTGAGGCTGGTCTGGGACAACCGCACGCTCTGGGGCCTCGCCTGGCTCGCGGGCCTGTGGCAGTTCCTGCATCACATGCAGATCGCCGTGCTGATCCTGTTCGCGACCCGCGAGCTCGGTCTCTCCGCCGGCGCGATCGGCTTCGCCTATGCCTGCGGAGGCCTGGGCTGCGTGCTCGCCTCCGCGTCGGCCGAGCGCCTGTCGCGCCGCTTCGGCGTCGGGCCGGTGATCGTGCACGGCCTCGTTCTCACCGTCGTGGGCTGGCAGGCGTTCGCGCTGCTCGGCGGCACGGGCTGGACCGCCACGTTCGCGCTCGGTGCGGCGATGCTCGTGTTCGACTTCGGGGCGATCGTCTACGCGATCAACTACCTCGCGCTGAGGCAGGCGATCACGCCGGATCGGCTGCTCGGAAGGATGACGGCCACGATGCGCTTCCTGACCGTGGCCGCGGCCCCGCTCGGCTCGCTGGTCGGGGGCGTGCTCGCCACCGGCATCGGCCTGCGGGGCACGCTGCTCACGGTCGCCGCGCTCGGCGTCGCTCTCTCGGCGGCGGCGGTGCTGTGGTCGCCGGTGCGCGGGCACCGCGTCCTGCCGACGACCGTGCTGGAGTAGACTTCGTCGTCCCCGCGAATGCGGGGACCCAGTGTCGTTCACGCGACAGTCGCTGGGTTCCCGCTTGCGCGGGAACGACGACCTCACGCTGATGCCTCGCTCCATCCTCTTCATCACGCTCGACTCGTGCCGCTACGATGCGTTCGTCGAGGCGCGTGCGCCGAACCTGAAGGCGCTCTCGTCGCTTTGTCGCGCCCGTGCGCCGTCGCACTTCACCTACGGATCGCACGCGGCGTTCTTCATGGGCTTCACGCCCGGCGACTTCAGCCTCCGCGAGCCCTACGTCAACCCCAAGTACGGCAAGATCTTCCGCATGGAAGGCGGCGGACATCCGGGCGCGTCGCCGCCGCTCGTGACGCTGGCCGGCCGCAACATCGTCGACGGGCTGAAGAAGCTCGGCTACCGCACGCTGGGCACGGGCGCGGTCAACTGGTTCAACCCCGAACGGCCGACGGGACGCGTGCTCAGCGCCGACTTCGAGCACTTCGCCTATGCCCGTGGGCCTTCGCTCGAGCGGCAGATCGCCTGGATCGAGTCGACTCTCGGGAAATCGGATCCGGCCGCGCCGGCCTTCGTCTTCCTCAATGTCGGGGAGACCCACGTGCCGTACTACTACGAAGGGGCGCCGTGGGATCGTTCGTACAATCCCGCGCAGGCGTTCGGCGAGAACAACGATGCGGTCGAGGCTAGGCGGCGGCAGATCGCCTGCATCGAATGGTGCGACCGGACGCTGGAGCCGCTGCTCGCGCGCTTCGCCGACGACAGCGTCATCGCCTGCGCCGACCACGGCGACTGCTGGGGCGAGGACGGTCTGTGGGAGCACGGCGTGTCGCACGACAAGACGCTGGAGGTGCCGCTGCTGCTGCGACTCGCGCCGGACGCGTTCGCGTGATGCGTCGTCCCCACGCAAGCGGGGATCGAGCGTCGTTCGTTCGAAAGTCGCCGGGCTCCCCGCTCGCGGGAGCAACGCCTAGAGCTGAAACGGATGCACGCTGCCGAGCTGCAGCATCCGCGACAGCTCGTCGAGCGCGCTGCGGCTTTCGTCGAGGAGCGCGGGGTCGGCCAGGTCAGCCGGGGCGAGCCGATCTCGATAGTTGCGCCCGACCCAGGCGACAAGCTCGTCGTGCAGGGCGTCATCGAGCCACACTCTGACGCCGATCGCCGCGCGCTCCTCGTCGGTGAGTACGACCCGCAGCCGCAGGCAGGCCGGGCCACCGCCGTTGTGCATGCTCTGCCGAAGGTCGAAAGTCAGCACCTCGCGTATCGGGCCATCGCCGCTCGTGAGGCGCGCCAGAAGGGCTCCGACTGCCGCATCCTCGCTGCATTCCGCCGGCGCGACGAGCAGCAGACCGCCTTCGGCGCGGCTCAGGAGCTGGCTGTTGAAGAGATAGGTCGCGACCGCGCGCTCGAGCGTCACCTCGCGGTCCGTGACGACGATCGGCGTGAAGGCGGGACCGATGCGTGCGGCGAGCGTGTCGAGCACGCGCGCCTGATCGACGAAGGCGCGCTCGTGGCAGAACAGCGTCGTCCCCGCGCCGACCGCGATCACGTCGTTGTGGAAAACGCCCGCGTCGATCGCGTCGGGATGCTGCTGCGCGAGCACGGTGCGCTGCGCGGCCAGCCCGTGACGCCGTGCGACCGCCTCGCTCGCCTCTCGCGTCTGCCGTGCCGGGAAGCGCCGCGGCTGCGAAGCGCCGGCGTCGAGCCCGGAGCGGCCGTAGACGAAGAGCTCGACGCCGGGCGCGGCGGCATCGGCGGCGAAGCGGCTGTGATTGGCGGCTCCCTCGTCGCCGAGCTGCGCCGCAGCGGGCAGCGCCTCGTGCACCGCGAAGCGCCGCGGGTCGGCGAAGATCGCGCGCAGGACCCGCGTGGTGACAGGCGCCTCGAGCGAGCGGTGGAAGTGCGATACGAGGTTGGCCGGCGTGAAATGGACGCGGCCGTCGGAGGTATCCGCGGAAGGGCTCACGGTCGCTGCGTTGGCGACCCACATTGCCGCGGCCGACGAGCATGCGGCGAGCGTCTGCGGCGCCTCGCGAGCCGCCACGCGAAGCACCGCGGCGTCGTCGCCTTCGAAGCCGAGCGCGCGCAGGGCCGCGACGTCGGGCCGCGCGTGCGGAGGCAGCACGGCCTGGACGAAGCCGCGATCGGCGAGTGCCTTCATCTTCGCGAGGCCCTGCAGCGCCGCCTCGCGCGGATTCGACACCAGGCTCTTGTGCCGCTCGGAAGCGAGATTGCCCTCGGCGAGCCCACTGTAGTTGTGCGTGGGTCCCGGCAGTCCGTCGAAATTGACTTCGATCGCGTGGCGCGAGATCGCGCTCATAGGCGGTCGCGCGGCGAAAGCGGAACGGCGCGAACTTCGTCCCCGCCCGCGACGCCAAGCACCGCGGCCGCGTGCGGGAGCAGCGGAAAGCTCGCGACGCGCGCCGGCGCGGGGGCGAGAAGCGCCCGAAAGCCCTCGAAGCTGCGATTGGCGACCAGCCACACGACCTCGTCGGTCAGGTTGTCCGGCACCGGGTTGTCCTCGCCGATCGTCACCGGCAGGCAGCGGCTCTGACTCACCGCGCGAATGTTGTCGCGGAAGCATTCCAGCGTCGGCCCCGCGTCGAAGATGTCGACGTAGCCCTCGTAGCGGAACCCTTCCGATTCGAGCATCGCCTTCGCCGCCTCGGTATGGGCGTGAACCGCGCCGATCACCGCCCGCGCCTCCGGCGGGAGCAGCGTCGTGTACACCGGATAGCGCGGCATCAGTTCGGCGATGAACGCTTTCTGGCCGATGCCGGTCAGGTAGTCCGCGCGCGAGTATTCCATCGCGAAGAAATGCCGGCCGAGGCCTTCCCAGAAAGGGCTCTTGCCCTGCGCGTCGATGCGCCCGCGCATCTCGGCGATCACCTTCGCGCCGAAGCGCTCGACGAACTCGGCGATGAACAGCAGTCGCGCCTTGGCGATCAGCGGGCCGTTGCGCGCGCGTCGGTAGCGCGCGTCGAGAAACAGCGAACACAGCTCGCTGTGCCCGGTGTGGTCGTTGGTGAGAAAGAGCGTCGGCGCGGCGGTGTACACGCCGAGCTCGCGCGAGGCATGGACCTGCGTCCCGACGTGGTAGTTGTACCAGGGCTCGGACAAGCCGACAGCGGCCTCGACGGCGCTGATCCCCACGACGCGATCGTTCCCGCCGTCGACGAGGACGAACACGTAGCAGGCGTCCGGCTTCGCCGCGATCCCGGCGAACGAGGCGAGCGAGCGCTCGATCCGGTGCTCGAGCCGAGCTGCGTTCGCGGGGAGGGAGGTGAGCCCGGTTCCGGTCCGCTCGGACAGCGCGAGCAGCGCAGGCAGGTCGTCGCGCGCGATCGGACGGATGTAGAACATCCGATGCCGTCATTCCCGCGAAAGCGGGAGTCCAGTGTCCTGCGGCGAAAGTCGCAGGGTCCCCGCTTGCGCGGGAACGACGAAGCTTGCCACGGATGGCGAGACTACGATGTCAGGCGGTTCGGCGGTATCGCCTGGTCACGCCAGCGCCCTGCCGAGCGCCGTCTCGAGGCGCGCCAGGCCCTCGAGGATCTCGTCCAGGCCGATGATCAGCGACGGCGCGATGCGCACGACATCGGGGCCGGCCATGAGCACCAGCAGGCCCGCTTCGCCGGCTGCGCGCATCACGTCGGAGGCCTTCCCGCGCCAGCGCGCCGCGAGCTCGCAACCCAGCCAGACGCCTTCGCCGCGGATGTCGGCGAAGACTTCGCGCCGCGCGTTGATCGTGCGCAGGCCCTCCATGAACAGCGCGTGCCGGGCCTTGACTCCGTCGAGCACCTCGACGGTGTTGATCACGTCGAGCACCGCGCAGGCGACGGCGCAGGCGAGCGGATTGCCGCCGAACGTCGTTCCGTGCACGCCGACGGAGAAAGCGCTCGCGACCTCGGTGGACGTGAGCAGCGCGCCCACCGGGAAGCCGCCGCCCAGGCCCTTCGCGCTGGTCAGGATGTCGGGCACGACGCCCTTCTGCATGTAGGAGAAGAGCGCGCCGGTCCTGCCCATCCCGCTCTGGATCTCGTCGAAGACGAGCAGCGCGTCGTGCTCGTCGCAGAGACGCCGCGCCGCCGCCAGAAATTCGAACGTGCCGGGAATCATTCCCCCTTCGCCCTGCATCGGCTCGAGGATCACCGCGCACACGTCGTCGCCGCCTTCCTCGGCGAATGCCGCCTCGAGGCCCGCCAGGTCGTTGTAGCGGATGTGCGTGAAGCCCGTCGGCTGCGGACCGAAGCCGCTCGAGTACTTCGCCTGGCCGCCCGCCGTCACGGTGAACAGCGTCCGGCCGTGGAAGGCGTTGAGCGTCGAGATCACGCGGAATTTCTCGGCTCCGTAGTGATCGTGCGCATAGCGGCGCGCGAGCTTGAGCGCCGCCTCGTTGGCCTCCGCCCCCGAGTTGCAGAGGAACACGCGCTCGGCGAAGGTCGCGTCGATCAGCTTCTTCGCGAGGCGCAGCGCCGGCTCGTTGGTCATCCAGTTGGAGACGTGCCAGAGCGTGTGCGCCTGGTCGGTGAGCGCCTTGACGATGCCGGGGTGACAGTGCCCCAGGGAGGTGACGGCGACGCCGCTCGCGAAATCGATGTACATCCGTCCCTGCTGGTCCCAGACGCGCGACCCGAGGCCTCGCACCGGAACGAACTCGGCGGGGGCGTAGCACGGCACCATCCACTGGTCGAACATCGCGCGCGTCACCGGCAGCGTCGCGTGCGCCTCGGCCGCGGCGCGGGAAAAGGGTTCGACGAGCGTGACGGACGAAGGCATGCCCCTATTGTAGCCGATCAATCCACCTTTGCTCCCGACGCCTTGACCACCTTCGCCCACTTGTCGGTCTCGGCGCGGATGTGCGCGGCGAACTGCTCCGGCGTGCCGCCATCGGCGACGGCACCCTGCGCGAGGAGCTTCTCCGCGGCCTGCGGGGTATGCAGCCAGTCGTTGACGGCGGCGTTGATCCGGGCGATCACCGCAGGCGGAGTGCCGGCCGGCGCGACCAGGCCGAACCAGGCGCTCGCCTCGTAGCCCGGCAGTCCGCTCTCGGCGATCGTCGGCACGTCGGGGAGCGCCGGAGCGCGCTGCGCGGACGTGACCGCGATCGCGCGGAGCCTCCCGGCCTTGATCTGCTGCAGCGACGAGGGCAGGTTATCGAACATCAGCTGCACCTGTCCGGCCATGAGATCGGTGAGCGCGGGCGCGCTCCCCTTGTAGGGGACGTGCGTCATGTCGACGCCGGCCATCGCCTTGAACAGCTCGCCCGACAGATGGATGGAGGTCCCGCTGCCCGAAGAGGCGAAGTTGAGCTGACCCGGCTTCTCCTTCGCGAGCTTGATCAGGTCCGCGACCGAGTGCACGGGCAGCGACGGCGTCACTTCGAGCACGTTCGGCACGCCCGCGACGAGCACGATCGGGGCGAAGTCCCTGATGTGGTCGTAGGGCATCCTGCTGTAGAGGCTCGCGTTGATCGCGTGGGTGCCGACGGTCGCCATCAACAGCGTGTAGCCGTCCGGCGCGCTCTTGGCGACCAGGTCCGAGCCGATGTTGCCGCCGGCACCGGGGCGGTTGTCGATCACGACCGACTGGCCGAGCACCTCGGTCAGCCGCTGGCCGACCTCGCGAGCGAGGATGTCGGTCGTGCCCGCGGGCGGAAACGGAACGACGAGCCGGATCGGCTTGTTCGGATAGGGTTGGGCCGACGCGCAGGCCGCGATGGCGACCAGCGCGCCGAAGAGGACGGCTTGGATCGTGCGTGTCATTGGTTCCTCCCAATTCCGATCGTCGTACCGGTTGTGTGACGTCGTTCCCGCGAAAGCAATCTCCTCGAGGCTCGAGTCGGCGACGACAATCGGCGCCGCGCGGAGAAAGACTCCGGGCCCAGGCCGGCGCGGGCACGACGGCGGATCAATCCACCTTCGCGCCGGACTCTTTCACGATCTTCGCGTACTTCGGAATCTCCCGCTGGATCATCGCCGCGAACGCCTCCGGCGAGGTCGGGCTCGGCTCCGCGCCCTGCTGCGCGAAGAATGCCTTCATCTCCGGTGTCGCGAGGATCCGCGCGACCTCGGCGTTCCACTTGGCGATGATCTCCTTCGGCGTTCCGGCCGGCGCGAGGAAGCCCCACCAGGTCGAGATGTCGAACCCGGGCAGTCCCGCCTCGGAAAGCGTCGGCAGATCCGGAACGAGCGTGGAGCGATGCGCGGTGGTCACGGCCAGCGCCCTGAGCTTGCCCGCCCGCACCTGCTGCATCGAGTTCGCCAGGTTGTCGAACATGAGCTGGATCTGGCCGGCGAGCAGGTCCTGCATCGCCGGCGCGGCGCCCTTGTACGGCACGTGCACCATGTCGACGCCAGCTTCCGTCTTGAAGAGCTCGCCGGCGAGGTGGCCCGCGCTGCCGTTGCTGCCCGAGCCGAACGAGAGCTTGCCCGGGTTCGCCTTGGCGTAGGCGATCAGCTCCTTGACCGAATTCGCCGGTACCGACGGATTCACGACCAGCACGTTCGGCGTGACGGCGACGAGCGTGATGGGCGCGAAGTCGCGCACCGGGTCGTAGGGCATCTTGCCGTACAGGCTCACGTTGACGGCGTGCGTCGACAGCGCGCCTTCGAGGATGGTGTATCCGTCGGGCGCGCTCTTGGCGACGAGATCGGCGCCGATGTTGCCGCCCGCCCCCGGCCGGTTGTCGACCACCACCGGCTGGCCCCAGGCTTCGGCGAGCTTCTGACCGATCGCCCGCGCGACCACGTCGAGCGAGCCGCCGGCGGGAAACGGCACCACGAGGCGGATCGGCTTCGCCGGATAAGTCTGGGCGGACGCGACCGAGTACGCGAGCGTCGAGGCGGCCAAGGCGCAGGCGAACAACGCGATCGAAGACAGGGGCGACGGGCGACCGATACTCAAGGCAGACTCCTCAGCAGACGATTGCCTGTTCATTCTACTGAGGTTTTCGCGAGTCAGCGGCGCCTGCAAGGCAGGGGCGTGCTCGAGATGCGGCGCGGGACGCTCCCGACGGGAGCCCGCCGCTGGCGCGGGCGCGCGGGGATCGAGTCCGCGCGGTCAAGGCGCGCGGCCCTCGTCCGGGTGCGGCCGCCACCCTTTTGCAATAGAATCGTCACCCGCAGCGCCAATACTTCAAGCAATCCACTCGTTTTCATTGGAGGACATAGTCATGCACAGCCGCATCGCTGGCGCAGCGCGTACCGTTCTGGCCGTCGCGCTGTTCGGGCTCGCTGCACAGGCCCAGGCCGTCACCGAGATCCAGTGGTGGCATTCGATGACTGGCAAGCTCAACGACAAGGTCGACGAGATCGCGGCCAAGTTCAACGCTTCGCAGAAGGACTACAAGGTCACCGCGGTCTACAAGGGTCAGTACGACGAATCAATGACCGCGGCGATCGCGGCCTATCGCGCGGGCAATCCGCCCCAGATCGTGCAGGTGTTCGAGGTGGGCACGGCGACGATGATGGCCGCCAAGGGCGCGGTGAAACCGGTCTACCAGCTCATGGCCGAGCAGCACGAGCCCTTCGATCCGAAGAGCTTCCTCGGCGCCGTCTACTCTTACTACGCCGATACGTCGGGTCAGCTGATCTCGATGCCGTTCAACAGCTCGACTCAGGTTCTCTACATCAACGACGACGCCTTCAAGAAGGCGGGACTCGACCCGAACAACCCGCCCAAGACCTGGCCGGATGTTGAAAAGGCCGCCGAGAAGCTCAAGGCCTCCGGCGCAGCATGCGGCTTCACGACCGGCTGGCAGTCGTGGGTCCAGCTCGAGAGCTTCAGCGCCTGGCATAACGTGCCGTTCGCCACCGAGCAGAATGGCTTCGGCGGGCTGGGGACGCGACTCGAATTCAACGGCCCGGTGCAGGTGAAGCATATCCAGAACCTCGGCGAATGGGCCAAGAAGGGCCTGTTCACCTACAAGGGCCGCAAGGACGAGCCGCTCGCAGCGTTCACCAGCGGGGAGTGCGGCATGATCACTACGTCATCCGGCTCGTACGCCAACATCAAGGCGAACGCGAAGTTCAACTGGCGGGTGGCGCAGCTCCCCTACTACGCCGATGTCAAGGGCGCTCCCCAGAACACGATCATTGGCGGTGCGACGCTGTGGGTGCTGAACCAGAAGAACCCCGAGATGTACAAGGGCATCGCCAAGTTCTTCAATTTCCTGTCGTCGCCCGAGGTCCAGGAGAACTGGCACGCGGATACCGGCTACGTCCCGATCACGCTGACGGCGTACGATCTCGCCAAGGAGAGGGGGCTCTACAAGGAACGTCCTGGCTTCGACATCGCGATCAAGGAGCTCACCAACAAGCCGCCGACCGCGAACTCGAAGGGACTGCGCCTGGGCAACTTCGTTCAGATCCGTAACATCATCGATGAGGAGCTGGAGGCGGTGTGGAGCGGACAGAAGACGGCGAAGCAGGCGCTGGACGATGCCGTGAAGCGCGGGAACGAGCAGCTCGAGCGATTCCAGAAGGCCAACATGTAGCGCTGGGTCCGGTCATTCCCGCGCGGGCGGGGACCCGGCGTCGTGGGAGTGGCCGGGTTTCCGTCCGGTCGCACGAAGTGGCGGGGACGATCAGCGGCGAGGCGGGATGGAGAAGCGGGTCGTCTTCCAGTCGCGATGGCTGCCGTATGCGCTCGTCGCGCCGCAGCTCGCGATCACGCTGGTGTTCTTCTTCTGGCCGGCCAGCCAGGCGCTGTACTGGTCGCTCCTGATCCAGGACGCGTTCGCCGCCAAGGCGCAATTCGTCTGGTTCGACAATTTCAAGGCGCTGTTCAGCGATCCGCACTACCTCGCTTCGTTCCAGGTGACGGCGGTCTTCTCGGCGCTCGTCACCGCGACCGGGCTCGCGGTGGCCCTGCTGCTCGCGGTCTTCGCCGACCGGGTCGTCCGCGGCGCAGCCGTCTACAAGACGCTGCTGATCTGGCCCTATGCGGTCGCCGCCGCCGTGGCCGCGGTGCTCTGGGTGTTCCTGCTCAATCCGACGCTGGGCGTCCTGACGCATCTCATGCGCGCGCTCGGCTACGACTGGAACTATCTGCTCAACCCGGGGCAGGCCCTTGCGCTGATCGTCATCGCCGCCGTGTGGAAGCAGGTCAGCTACAACTTCCTGTTCTTCCTCGCCGGGCTCCAGTCGATTCCGAAGTCGCTGGTCGAGGCGGCCGCGATCGACGGCGCCGGCCCAGGGAGGCGCTTCTGGACGATCGTCTTTCCGCTGCTCTCGCCGACGACATTCTTCCTGCTGGTGGTGAACCTCGTGTACGCGTTCTTCGACACCTTCGCGGTGGTCGACGCCGCGACGAGCGGAGGCCCGGTCCAGGCCACATCCATCCTCGTGTTCAAGGTTTACCAGGACGGCGTGCAGGCGCTCGATCTCTCCGGTTCGGCAGCGCAGTCCGTCGTGCTGATGGCGATCGTTATCGCGCTCACCGTCGCGCAGTTCCGCTTCGTCGAGCGGAAGGTGCAGTACTGATGGTAGAGCATCGTCCCGTCGGGACCGTCCTGAGCCACGTGGTGCTGATCGCCGGCGTGGCGATCATCGCCCTGCCGCTCTATGTGGGCTTCGTCGCCTCGACGCTCTCGTTCGACCAGGTCACGAGCGTGCCGATGCCGATGACGCCCGGCACGCACCTCCTGGAGAACTGGGGCGGCGTGCTTCTGCACGGCAGCACGTCGGGGGCGCGCGCTCCCGTCGCTCAGATGATGTGGAACAGCCTGGTAATGGCGCTCGCCATCGCGATCGGCAAGATCGCGATCTCGATGCTCTCCGCCTTCGCGATCGTCTATTTCCGCTTTCCGCTGCGCCGGACTTTCTTCTGGATGATCTTCGTCACGCTCATGCTGCCGGTGGAGGTACGCATTCTCCCCACCTACCAGGTCGTCGCTCAGCTCGGCATGGTGGACACCTATGCTGGACTGACCCTGCCGCTCATCGCTTCGGCCACGGCGACCTTCCTGTTCCGCCAGTTCTTCCTGACTGTTCCTGACGAGCTCGCCGAGGCGGCCCGCATCGACGGCGCGGGCCCGATGCGCTTCTTTTTCGACATCCTCCTGCCGCTTTCGCGCACGAGCATCGCCGCGCTGTTCGTGATCATGTTCATCTACGGGTGGAACCAGTATCTGTGGCCGCTGCTCGTCACGACGCGCGAGGACATGTACACCGTCGTGATCGGCATCAAGCGCATGGTCGCGGGCGGCGATACGCTGGTCGAATGGCAGTTCGTCATGGCGACCGCGATGCTGGCCCTGCTGCCGCCGGCCATGGTGGTGATCCTGATGCAGCGCTGGTTCGTGAAGGGCCTGGTCGAGACCGAGAAATGACCTCCTCGACGAGCGACCCGCCCCCCGACGCGATCACCGAGCACCGGATCCAGATCCTGATGCGAGTGATGTCCACGAGCGGTACACTCGCCGGTCTGTGCCTGACGGGGCTGGGGCTCTTCCATTCCTTCGCGAAGTCCGCCCCGTTGAGCCGGGCCGCCGACATCATCCTCGCCGCCGATTCGCTGCTGTTCATCGCCGCCACCGTGGCCTGCTTCATCGCGCTTCGCTTCCGGCACGAGCCGTGGATCCCGTCGCTGGCGGCGCTCGTCGAGCTCATGTTTCTCGCGGGGCTGCTGGGCATGCTGCCGTTCGGTGCGATGATTCTCTATTCGGTGCTCTGACGATGGCCAAGCTGCGCCTGCGGGACGTTCGCAAGAGCTACGGCGACAACGAGGTGATCCACGGCGTGTCGATCGACGTCGCCGACGGCGAGTTCGTGGTCATTGTCGGCCCATCGGGCTGCGGCAAGTCGACGCTGCTGCGCATGGTGGCGGGTCTCGAGATCGTCACCTCCGGCGAGATCGCGATCGGCGATCGGGTCGTCAACGGGCTGGAGCCGAAGGACCGCGACATCGCGATGGTCTTCCAGAACTACGCGCTCTATCCGCACATGAGCGTGTTCGACAACATGGCGTACGGCTTGAGGATCCGCGGGCTCGCGAAGGACGACATCAAGGCGCGGGTCGACCGCGCGGCCGGCATCCTCGAGCTCGCGAACTTCCTCGACCGCAAGCCGCGCCAGCTCTCCGGCGGCCAGCGCCAGCGCGTGGCCATGGGCCGGGCGATTGTGCGCGAGCCGGCCGTGTTCCTCTTCGACGAGCCGCTTTCCAACCTCGACGCGAAGCTGCGCGTGCAGATGCGCTTCGAGATCCAGAAGCTCCACCGGCGCCTGGGCACGACGAGCCTCTACGTCACGCACGACCAGGTCGAGGCGATGACGCTCGCCCACCGGATGATCGTGATGAACGCCGGGCGCGCGGAGCAGATCGGCACGCCTATGGAGGTCTACGAAAGTCCGGCGACCGTGTTCGTCGCGGGATTCATCGGCTCGCCGGCGATGAACTTTCTCGACGGAAAGAGCGAAGGCGACGGACGCGTGTCGCTCGACAGCAGCGGATCGGTCGCGGTAGGCATGCCGCTGGCCGCTGGGCGCAAGCTCACGATCGGCGTTCGGCCCGAGCATCTCGCGCCCAGCGCGCCGAGCGCGGCCAGCGTCGTCGGCAGCGTCGAGATGGTCGAGGCGCTCGGCGCGGACACGCTGGTCCACGTCGGCGTTGGCGGACGATCGTTGATCGCCCGGCTGCCGCAAGGCGCACCCACCGCGGTCGGCGAGCCGATCGCGCTCGCCGCGCGGCCCGATCGCATCTATGTCTTCGACGGCGAAACCGGCGCGAGGCTCACCGCATGACGACGGTCGACTGGCCCTATCCACGCCATTGCGCCCATCGCGGCGCGGGCAAGCTCGCTCCGGAGAATACGCTCGCCGCGATGCGCGTCGGTTTCGAGCACGGCTATCGCATGGTCGAGTTCGACGTGAAGCTTTCGGCCGACGGCGTCGCGTTTCTGCTGCACGACGACACGCTCGACCGCACGACCGACGGGCGAGGCCCGGCCGGCGCGCAGCCGTGGTCGGCGCTTTCGCGCCTCGACGCCGGAAGCTGGCACTCGCGCGCGTTCGCCGGCGAGGCGCTGCCGACCTTCGCGGCCGTTGCGCAGTGGGCGACCGCGCACGGGGTCGCGTGCAACGTCGAGATCAAGCCGATGCCGCGTCTCGACGAGAAGACGGGCACCGATGTCGCTGTCGCGTCGCGTGAGCTGTTTCGAGGTGCGTCCCTGCCGCCGCTGCTGTCCTCGTTCTCGGAGGCCTCGCTGGCCGCGGCCCGGGCTGCGGCCTCCGAGCTGCCGCGCGCGCTCCTGCTCGACGAGGTGCCCGCGGACTGGGAGCAGCGGCTGGCGCGACTCGAGTGCGTCGCGATCGACCCCGACTATCGGCAGCTCACCAAGTCGCTCGTGGCCTCGGTGCGTTACGCCGGCTACCGGGTGGTCACGTACACGCCGAACGCAGCCGACGTTGTCACGCGACTCCTCGACTGGGGCGTGGACACGGTGATCACCGATGCGGTGGACGCGATCCCGCCGGCGTAGTGGTCGCCATTAGATCGTTGTCGCGCCGGGGCAGCTGTCGCCCCACCAGGTGTCGCCCGGCGAAGCCTGCCCCGGAGTGCTTGAGTCCGGGGGCCAGGATCCAAGCTGTGTCGAGGATGCACTTGCTCGTGAACGTGGATCCCGGCCTGCGCCGGGATGACGAAGCTGACCCGCGCCGGAATCACTGCGCCCAGTGCTTCGCGCGCTCGACCGCCTTGCGCCAATCGGCCATCAACGCGGATGCTCGATCGCGCGACATCGCGGGCTCGAAGCGCCGCTGCACCTGCCAGTTGGCGGCGACCTCCGCGGGATCGCTCCAGTAGCCGACGGCGAGCCCCGCGAGATAGGCGGCGCCGAGCGCGGTGGTCTCGGCGACTTTCGGGCGAACGACGGGCACGCCGAGGATGTCGGCCTGGAACTGCATGAGGAGGTCGTTGGCCGTCGCGCCGCCGTCGACGCGCAACTCGGTGAGCTCGATGCCGGCGTCGGATTCCATCGCGCGCACGAGCTCCGCGCTCTGGTAGGCGATGGATTCCAGCGCTGCGCGCGCGATGTGGCCGCCCGTCGCCCCGCGGGTGAGCCCGAAGATCGAGCCTCGCGCGTAGGCGTCCCAGTGTGGCGCCCCGAGCCCGGCGAACGCCGGCACGAGGTAGACGCCGCCGTTGTCGGGGACGCTCGCCGCGAGCGCTTCCACCTCGGGCGCGGTGCGGATGAGCTTCAGCCCGTCGCGCAACCACTGCACGACCGCCCCGGCAATGAAGACGCTGCCTTCGAGCGCGTATTCCGTGGTTCCTTCGCGGCGCCACGCGACGGTCGACACGAGGTTGTTCTTCGACGCCACCGCCTTGCGTCCCGTGTTGAGCAGCAGGAAGCAGCCCGTGCCGTACGTGTTCTTGGCGAGACCGGGCCTGAGGCACGCCTGGCCGAAGAGAGCCGCCTGCTGATCGCCGGCGATGCCCGCGATGGGCACGCGCGCGCCCTGGACGGAAGCCTCCGCGCAGATCCCGGACGATGCGACGACCTTCGGCAGCACCGCGCGCGGGATGTCGAGGAGCGCGAGCAGCTCGTCGTCCCAGTCGCCTCGCTGGATGTCGAAGAGCATGGTCCGACTGGCGTTCGACGCATCCGTCACGTGCGCGGCGCCGCCGGAGAGCTGCCACACGAGCCACGAATCCACCGTGCCGAAGGCGAGCTCGCCGCGCTTGGCCCGCGCCCGTGCTCCCGGGACATGGTCGAGCAGCCACCGCAGCTTGGTGCCTGAGAAATAGGCATCGATCACCAGCCCGGTCTTGCGCGCGATGAGCGCGGCGTGACCGGCGGCGCGGAGCGCATCGCAGTCGGGCGCGGTGCGCCGGTCCTGCCAGACGATCGCCTTGGCGACCGGCTTGCCCGTCGCGCGCTCCCACAGCACGGTCGTCTCGCGCTGATTGGTGATCCCCAGGGCCGCGATGTCGGCGGCGCCGATGCCCGCCTTCGCGAGCGCCTCCGCCATGACGCCCGATTGCGTCGCCCAGATCTCCATCGGGTCGTGCTCGACCCAACCCGGCTGGGGATAGAGCTGCGCGAACTCCTGTTGCGCAACGGCGCGAATCGATCCGCTGCGATCGAAGACGATCGCTCGCGAGCTGGTGGTGCCCTGGTCGAGAGCGAGAATGAAGGACATGAACCCGAGTCGTTGTCCGGTGCGGAAGCGCCGCGTAGAATGGATATTTCGCCAGCCTATTCTAGCGGGGCTTCGCCGGAAGCGCCCGCATCGAGCTCGTGAAAATCCACGAATACCAGGGCAAGGAAATCCTCCGCCGTTTCGGCATCCCGACGCCGCGCGGCATCCCCGCTTTCTGCGTGGACGAAGCGGTCAACGCCGCGCAGACGCTCGGAGGCGGCGTCTGGGTGGTGAAGGCGCAGATCCACGCCGGCGGCCGCGGCAAGGGCGGCGGCGTGAAGGTCGCGAAGACCGTCGACCAGGTGCGCGATCTCGCGGGGAAGATTCTCGGCATGCAGCTCGTCACGCATCAGACCGGGCCGCATGGCCAGAAGGTGCGGCGGCTGCTGATCGAGGAAGGCGCGGACATCCGCAAGGAGTTCTACGTCGGCATGGTCGTCGACCGGGGCACGCAGCGCGTCGTGCTGATGGCGAGCTCGGAAGGCGGCATGGACATCGAGGAGGTTGCCGCCAAGACGCCGGAGAAGATCCAGAGGGTGTTCATCGATCCGGCGAAGGGCCTGACCGACGCGGAGGCCGACCAGGTCGCACGCGGGATCGGCATCCCGGAAGGCAGCGTCGAGCAGTGCCGCCGCGTGCTGCGGGGACTCTATCGCGCCTTCGACGAGACCGATGCCTCGCTCGCGGAGATCAACCCGCTCATCCTCACCGGCGACGGTCGGATCATCGCGCTCGATGCCAAGTTCAACTTCGACTCGAACGGCCTGTTCCGTCATCCCGATCTCGTCGAGATGCGCGACCTGGACGAAGAGGACCCCGCTGAGATCGAGGCGTCCAGATACGACCTGTCGTACATCTCGCTCGACGGCGACATCGGCTGCCTGGTCAACGGCGCCGGCCTGGCGATGGCGACGATGGACACGATCAAGCTCTACGGCGGGTCGCCGGCGAACTTTCTGGACGTGGGCGGCGGCGCGACGACCGAGAAGGTCACCGAAGCGTTCAAGATCATGCTGCGCAACCCGAACCTGAGAGCGATCCTGGTGAATATCTTCGGCGGCATCATGAAGTGCGACACGATCGCCGCCGGCGTGGTCGCCGCTGCCCGGGAAGTGAAGCTCGAGGTGCCGCTGGTCGTGCGGATGAAGGGCACCAACGAGGACCTGGGCAAGAAGATCCTCGCCGATTCGGGGCTGCCCATCATCACCGCGAACAACATGGCGGAGGCGGGCGAGAAGGTGGTCGCGGCGGCTAGGGGAGGCTAGATTTCGGAAACGGAACCGCAAGGCTCGTCGTTCCCGCGCAAGCGGCAAGGCTAACGACACTGGGGTTCCCGCTTGCGCGGGGACGGCAAGGCTGACGATACTGGGTTTCCGCTCGCGCGGGAATGACGGCAAAACCAACCGCCCAATGAGCATCCTGATCAACAAGAACACGAAGGTCATTACCCAGGGCATCACGGGCAAGACCGCGCAGTTCCACACACGCATGTGCCGCGACTACGCGAACGGCAGGCAGTGCTTCGTGGCAGGCGTCAACCCGAAAAAGGCCGGCGAGGACTTCGAGGGGATACCGATCTATGCCACGGTGCGCGAGGCGAAGCAGGCCACGGGCGCCACGGTCTCGGTGATCTACGTCCCGCCGCCGTTCGCCGCCGCCGCGATCGATGAAGCGGTCGACGCCGACCTCGACCTCGTGATCTGCATCACCGAAGGCATCCCGGTGCGGGACATGATCCGCACGAAGTACCGGATGCAGGGCAAGCGCACTCTGCTGCTCGGGCCGAACTGTCCCGGGATCATCACGCCCGAAGAGCTCAAGATCGGCATCATGCCCGGACACATCCATCGCAAGGGCCGGATCGGCGTCGTGTCGCGCTCGGGAACGCTCACCTACGAGGCGGTCGGGCAGCTCACCGAGCTCGGCCTCGGACAGTCCTCGGCCGTCGGCATCGGCGGCGACCCGGTCAACGGCCTGAAGCACGTCGACGTGCTGCGACTTTTCAACGACGATCCCGAGACCGACGCGGTCGTGATGATCGGCGAAATCGGCGGGAGCGACGAGGAGACTGCGGCCGCGTGGGTCAAGTCGAACATGAAGAAGCCGGTGGTGGGCTTCATCGCCGGGGTCACCGCGCCGCCGGGAAAGCGCATGGGTCACGCGGGCGCGATCGTGTCAGGGGGAAAAGGGACGGCGCAGGAGAAGCTCGCGGTGATGGAGGCCTCCGGGATCAAGGTCACGCGCAATCCCGCGGAAATGGGGAAGCTGCTGCAGTCGGTGATCTAGGCCGCGGTCGGCGCGCCGTCATTCCCGCGTAGGCGGCCATCCGGTGAAAGACGCCGGGTCCCCGCCCGCGCGGGGACGACGGGCCGAGGCATCGCGGTGTCGTCGGGCTGCGGCACCGTGGTGTCGCGGCCAGACGCCGGGGTTCCCGCTGTGCCGGTACGACGCGGGGGCGCGGCGCCGGCGGCCGCTGCACGCGCGAGCACCCGGAGCGCTCGACAATAACTCGTGGACGAGCTTCTCACCCTCCCATTCTGGATCGCGGTCGTCGAGATCATCGCGGTCAACATCCTGCTTTCGGGCGACAACGCGGTCGTGATCGCGCTCGCCTGCCGCAATCTGTCGGAGCGCCAGCGCCGGCTTGGCGTTTTCTGGGGTGTCCTCGGGGCGATCGTGCTGCGCGTCGCGCTCACGTTCTTCGCCATGGGGCTTCTCGTCTATCCGTGGCTCAGACTGATCGGCGCGGCGCTGCTCGTGTGGATCGGCATCAAACTGATCGCCCAGGACGACGGCGGCGAGCAAAGGGTGAAGGCGAGCGACCGGCTGCCGGCCGCAGTCGGAACGATCGTCGTCGCCGACCTCGTGATGAGCCTCGACAATGTCGTCGCGGTGGCCGGCGCCGCGAAGGGCAGCCTCGTGCTGCTGATCTTCGGCCTGGTCGTGAGCATCCCGATCGTGATCGTCGGCAGCCAGATCATCATGAAGCTGATCGAGCGGCTGCCGGTGCTGGTGCTCGCCGGCGGCGGGCTGCTGGGCTACATCGCCGGTGAAATGGCGGTCGAGGACCCGGTCGTCCGGCCGTGGATCGCCGCCAACGCCGCGGGTCTCGCGGCGCTCGCTCCGCCGGTGCTGTTCGGACTGGTGATCATCGTCGGCGTCTGGCTGCTTCGGCGTCGGCGGACGCGTTCGCCCTGACCGCCTTGCCGGGCCTCGCCTCGATCGTGGGCGCAAGGTAAACTGGCGGCCGAATCGGAGGCGAAACGATTCAGTCGATGGTGCCATCCCGGGTCAGGACCGGCAAAAGGTCTCGCCCGGGAGGTGTTTCCGGCGAGGAGCATCCCGGCGCGGACCGGGATTCACGTTCGATCAAGCTGCCTTGAAGACCCGATCCGGCCCTGGGCTCAGTTGGCAACGCAGTGGGCACCTGAGCAGGGGCGACAGCAACGCTGTGGCCGTCGCGGCGCGAGCCGGGATGCGCGACCGCTCGTGAGCACGCGCTCGCCCCTCGACGTCGCCAGCCTGTCGCACCCGGGCATGGTCCGCGCGCACAACGAGGATTCGATCTTCGTCGATGGCGACGCGGGCCTCGCCGTGCTGGCCGACGGCATGGGCGGCTACAGCGCCGGCGAAGTCGCGAGCGGGATCGCCGTCAACGTGATCAGCCACGGGCTGCTGCCCGAGCTGCAATCCGGCCGGGAGCTCTCCAAGGTGGACATCGGCAGCGGGCTCACCCACGCCGCGCTCCTGCTCCAGCAGCAGATCGCGCTCGCCAACAAGGGTATCTACGAGGCGGCGCAGGCGCGGCCGGAATGCGCCGGCATGGGCACGACGCTGGTCGCGGCGGTGTTCTTCCAGAACCGGGTCAGCATCGGCCACATCGGCGACTCGCGATGCTATCGCCTACGAGGCGAGAAGTTCGAGCAACTCACGCACGATCATTCGCTGCTGCAGGAGCAGATCGACAGCGGGATGCTCACGCCCGAGCAGGCACGGTACTCGCTCAACAAGAACCTGGTCACGCGCGCTCTCGGCATCGAGGCGGTCGTGCCCGCCGACATCGCCGAGTACCGGGTCGAGGCCGAGGACGTCTACGTGCTGTGCTCTGACGGGCTCACCGACATGGTCGACGCCGAAGTCGTGCGCGACATCGTCGTGTCGAAGCGCTCCGACCTCGCCGAGGCCGCGGCGGAGCTGATCGACATCGCCAACCAGAACGGTGGCCGCGACAACATCTCGGTCGTTCTTATCCGCGTGCCCCTTGAGTTTCTGCCCACGTCGAGCTGGCTGACGCGGTGGCTCGCGAAGAAGCCGCCGGAGTGAGACAACCCATCGTCGCCCCGGCGCAGGCCGGGGTCCAATTGGGTAGCGTGTTGGCGCTACGGTGCAAACTCGGGTCCCGGCGCCCGGATTCAGGCACGCCGGGGCAGGCTTCGGCGGGACGACATCGGTGAGCAAGCTCGTCCTCTTCGTTCCGGACGGCACGACGGTCGACATACCCCTCGACCACGAGCGGGTGACGATCGGGCGGCGCGCCGGCAACGACGTCGCGCTGCCCAACCTCGCCGTCAGCGGCGAGCACGCGGTGGTGGTCACGATCCTCGCCGACTCCTTTCTCGAGGATCTGAACAGCACCAATGGCACGCTGGTCAATGGCGATCCGGTCGCGAAACACTTCCTGCGCGACCGCGACGAGATCGACATCGGGCGACACAAGCTCGTCTACTGCCTGGACGACGACGCGGTCCCGGCCCCGCGGCGTGCCGAAGGACGGCAGCGACTGATGGAGCGCGACTCCGGGGGACGGGTCGAAGCTGCCAAGCCGCTCGCCGGCAAGCGGGTGGAGACGCCGCCGACGGCGCCGGCCGCTGCAGCGCATCAGGATCCTGGCCCGAAGGCCGCCCCTCGGGCCGTCGAGGCCTTGATCGAGCCGCCGGAGCCGCTACCCGAGGAGCCCGACGCCCCAGCGGCCGTGGAGGCCCCCGCGCGTATCGACGGCCCTGCCGTCAGTATCGTCAGCGGGGCGAGAGCCGGGATGGCGATCGCCCTGACGAAGCCCGAAACGACGCTCGGACGCCCCGGGGTGCAGGTGGCCGCCATCCTCAAGGTGGGACCGGGTTTCAGGCTCCGGCCCGTCGAAGGAATCTCCCCGCCGGTCCTCAACGGGGAGCCTGTGGCCGCGGACGGCAGGGACCTCAAGCCTGGCGACCTCATCGAGATTGCCGGGACCCGAGTGGAATTCGTTGATCCTTCAGCGCAACCCGTCGACGAGAATCCGGGCAAGGAGTGACCTTTCACGCGGGACGGCGTCGCCTTCCGGCGACAGTTTCGGTGGCAATTCACGTCAGCTTGTGACGCCCAGCGTCAGTTTCACCAACCTGACGGGGGGTGTTTTGTTCAGTACAGGCCTCCGTAACCGCGCCAAAGAGCCCGGGCGCCCGGGATCGGCGCCGTCGAAACCGAGTTGGGCACCGTTGGTGCAGACTACGTGAATGGGGTCAGGAAGGTTGGCATACCCCTTGCTGACTAGGGTCCAGCATCGCTGGGTGCGAAGGGTTACGGAGTACGTACTCACACTTCCTGGAGACTGAAAATGAAACGCATGCAGCAGGGCTTCACCTTGATTGAACTGATGATCGTGGTCGCGATCGTCGGTATTCTGGCGGCCATTGCGCTGCCGGCGTACCAGGACTACGTGATTCGCTCGAAGATGTCGGAAGGCGTGGCTGCGGCCGCCGCCTGCAAGACGTCGGTCAGCGAATACGTTTCGACCAAGGGCAGCTGGCCGCAGAGCGTCGACGCCTCGGGCTGCTCGACGCTGCAGACCCAGTACGTTGCCACGCTGACGGTCAACAGCGGCACGGGCGCGATCAGCGTCACGACGCGGTGCACGGGCTCGAAGACCGGGGACTGCACCCTGACCCTCACGCCGGTGACGCCGGGCCTGCCGGACATCACGACCTGGAACGGCTCGCACGGCGGTTGCGACGCGAAGTACGTGCCGTCCAACTTCCGCTAACCGCACTACCGTCTGTACTCGAAGCCGATGGAGCTCGCGCTCCGTCGGCTTTTTCATTTCGGGAGTGGCATGCTTGCGGGTGATTAGCTCGCCCGACCGAACTGCGAACGGACGATGAGACCGATTCCGAAGGAAGCTTCGTGGGCCATGACACCGTGACTCGCCCGCGTTCGGCGGATGGCCTGGGCGCGGCGCTCCTTCGCGCGCTCGGCGGGAAAAAAGCCTCCGCTGTGCGAGGCGAAGGCGGCCGCGCGAATGCCGACGAGCCGGCGCCGGCAGCCGGATCGCAACCTTCGCAGATCCTGGGCAATGCGGCAGCGCACGACGCGGCCGGCCGCTACGCCGAATCGCTGGCCGCGATCAAGCGCGGGCTGGAGACGTTTCCCGACGACAGGGACCTGCTTCTCGCCCGGGCCTCGACGCTCTACGCCTGGGGCAGGTTCCGCGAGGCGTACCAGGGCTTCCTGCGCGCGGAATCGGCAGGGCTCACCGGCCCGACGCTCGACCTCCGGCTCGGCTGGACGTGCCAGCAGCTCGGTCGAGCGAGCGAAGCCGAAGCGCGCATGCAGCGCGTCGTCGCCGCGCAGCCGCAGTCGATCGAGGGCCTTTTCGGGCTGGGCATGGTGCTCGCCTCGCTGGCGAGGTACGACGAAGCGATCGCGACCTTCGAGCGCGCGCTTGAGGTTGCGCCGGACCACAAGCATTGCCTGGTCAACATCGGCATATGCAAGCTCCGCCTCGGCGACCTGCCCGGTGCGGAAGACGGATTCCGGAAGACCATCGCCTGCGATCCCGGCAGCTCGATCGCCTGGATGAATCTGGCCACGACGCTTTGCCGGCAGGACCGCACGCAGGAAGGCTTCGAGGCTTTCGATCGCGCGCGCGAGCTCGAAGCGGCGGGCAGCGAGAATCCCGACCTGTTCGCGAACTACGGCAATGCGTTGCTCAACTCCGGCCGGGTGCAAGAGGCGCTGGATGTCTTCGAGCGAACGCTGCCCCAGCGGCCGCATGTCGCGGGCCAGGGCAACTACAGCATGGCGCTGCTCGCCGCCGGTCGGCTCGCCGAGGGCTGGAACCACTACGAATTCCGCTGGCTCCAGGACATGCTGCTGCCGTCGCGGGCGAATTTCGAGCAGCCCGTCTGGTCGGGGCAGGACCTGGCGGGCAAGTCCATCCTCGTCCGCGGCGAGCAGGGCATCGGCGACGTCATCCAGTTCATGCGCTACGCGCCGCTGCTCAAGGCGCTGGGCGCGCAGGTAATGCTGCAGAACCGGCCGGGCATGGACGAGATCTCGCCCGCGTTCAACGGGATCGACCGCGTCCTCGAGCCGAACGAAGCGCTCCCGCCGTTCGACTACTACATCCCCGTGATGGGGCTGCCGCGGGTGTTCGGCACCGACCTCGATTCGGTCCCCGCCGAGGTTCCCTATCTGCGCATCGACCCGGTGCGCGCGGAGCGCTGGGCGAAGCGTCTCGGGAACGAGCGCGGCCGGATGAAGGTCGGCGTTGTCTGGGCAGGCCGCGCGAGCCACGAGCGCGATGCCTACCGCTCGATCAAGCTTCGCGCGCTGCTGCCGATCTGCGACGTCGAAGGCGTCGAGATCTATTCGCTGCAGAAGGGCGAGGGGGCGGCGCAGCTTCGGGAGCTCGAGTCGCGCCCGCCGATCGTGGACCTCCAGGAAGAGCTCACGGATTTCGCCGAGACGGCCGCCGCGATCGGCCAGCTCGATCTGGTCGTCTCGGTCGATACGTCGGTCGCGCACCTCGCCGGGGCGCTCGGCAAGCCCCTGTGGGTCCTGCTCCCACAACCCGCCGAATGGCGCTGGCTCGAGCGCGGCGAGGAGAGCCCCTGGTATCCGGCGGCGCGCCTGTTTCGCCAGCGCGGGTCCGGCGATTGGGACGAGCTCGTCGCGCGGGTGAAGACGGGCCTCGCGGACATGGTCGAGCGGCGAAAGCAGGATCGCGCCGCGGACGCGGTTGATCGGACCGCGATGCGAAGCGATCGCGCGCCACGGCGGGCGCCTCGGTCCATTAAGCCGGTGCAGGTCGCGCAAGGCATGAGCGCGGCCGCCGAGATGCGCCATGGGATCTTCCAGTACCTGCCGCACGACGACGTGGGCCGGTCCTTCGGCTGGTACGGCGAATGGCTCGAACCTCAGGTCAGGTTGCTCGCCGGCTTGCTCCGGCTCGGCCAGACCGTGCTCGAGGTCGACGCCGGCATCGGCGCACATTCGGTGCCGCTCGCCAGGGCCGTGGGAGACGACGGCCATCTGATGCTGTACGAATCCAGGCCGAAGCAGAAGAGCATTCTGCCGCAGAACCTGCGAGTCAACGGGATCGGGAACGTGACCATGATGCACCGGTCGCTGGTCGGCAGCGGGCAGACCTCGACCGGATCCTCCGCCGACGGTCCTCCGGCCGAGACCGTGGACGAGCTTGAGCTCGAGCGCCTCGATTGGCTCAAGGCCAATGACGGAACGTTCATCGAGAAGCTTGTCGACGGCGCGCACGACACGCTCTGGCGGTTGCGCCCGCGGATCTTCGCGGCGGCGAGCGACGAGGCGGCGGCGAGGCTCACGGCCGAGCGGCTGAAGCTCTTCGGCTATCGTTGCTGGCTCATGCGCACGCCGCTCTTCAGCTCCGCGAATTTCTATCGGCACGACCGCGACGTGTTTTCCGGCGCGGAAGGGAGCGCGATCCTCGCGATCCCGGAGGAGATCGAGGTCGACGTCGCACTCGACGGCTGCGTCGAGCTGGAGTGAATGGCGGCGGCGCGGCCCGTGTTACGCTATGCCGCCAGCGAAAACGAACCCTATCAGGTCACGCCCATGCTCAAGGTCCTGGACACGCGCGAGCTCGAAGAATTTGCGGCTGGATTAGCCGACGATCTGGCCCGGCGCTTTCCCCCCGCCGCCGAATCGCGGACGGACGCCGGCGCGAAGCATCAGATCAAGGTCATCCTCGAAGGACTGGCAACACGCGCGGTCCGCTACCGCGAGGAGCACAAGCTCGGCATCTACAAGAAGGCCAAGCTGGGCAACGTATTCCGCTGGAAGCTCGAGGAGCACGGTTACACCAAGGAATTCGCGGAACGGGCGACGAAGGAAATCATCACCCGGCTCGCGGTGCGATGACTCGCGGCGCTCGATGGAGATTCCGCGGACGATCCAGGCGGCGATCGAGCATCACCAGGCCGGTCGGCTGGCGGAGGCCGCGGCACTCTACCGGCAGGTCCTGGCGATCGACGCGGATCACTTCGACGCCCTGCACCTGCTGGGCGTTCTCGCCGATCAGTCCGGAAACCACCGCCAGGCCGTCGAGCTGATTTCGAAGGCCGTCGAGCGCGAGCCTGCCGCGTTTCCGGCCTTCAACAATCTCGGTCTCGCGCACAAGGCGTTGAACAACCTCGACGAGGCTTGCCGGGCGTTCGAGCAGGCCGTCGCGCTCAAGCCGGACTACGTGGAGGCGCTCGGCAATCTGGCGTTCGCGTATCAGGCGCAGGGGAAGCTCGCCGAAGCAATGCCGCTGTTTCGGAAAGTCGTCGCGCTTCGACCGGACTCCGCGGAGGCGCACAACAACCTGGGCGCGGTGCTCCAGGCGCAGGGCAAGATCGACGAGGCAAAGGCCTGCTGCCAGAAAGCCGTCGCCATCAGACCCGACTTCGCCGAAGCGGTGCTGAATCTCGCGAGACTCGCCGAGCAGCAGGGCAAGCACGGCGAGGCGCTCGCTCGCTACCGGGACGCGGTGCGGATCAAGCCGCGATGGCCGGAAGCGCAGCTGTGTCTCGGCTCGGAGCTCCAGGCTCAGGGCTTCCTCGACGAAGCTCTCGCCTGCTTCGACGCCGCGCTGTCGCTCGATCCCGAATACGTCGAGGCGCGCTGGGCGCAGGCGATGTCGCAGATCCCGCTCGTCTACGACGCGGGCGACGACCCGGAGCGGTTCCGGGCCAGCTTCGCGGATTCGCTCGGGAAGCTCGATCGCTGGTTCGACGAGCGTCGAAGCGGGGAGGGGTACAAGGTCGTAGGCAACCAGGGTCCGTACTACCTCGCGTATCAGGAGCGGGACAACCGGGCGATCATCTCGGCCTACGGCGATCTATGCGCGCGATTGATGCAACGCTGGCGGGACGACCAGGGCATCGATCCCATCAATGGCGCGCCGCAGGGCCCGATCCGATTGGGCATCGTTTCGGCGCACATCCGCGATCACGCGGTCTGGACCGCGATCACCCGGGGATGGTGCCAGTCGCTCGATCGCGAGCGATTTTCGCTCAGCCTCTTCCATCTCGGAAGCGTGGAGGATCACGAGACTATACTGGCCAGGTCCCGCGCCCACCGCTTCTTCGGCGGGTTCCGGGATCTGCGCCACGCCACCGACACGATCGTCGCTCAGCAGCTCGACGCGATCATCTATCCGGAAATCGGCATGGATCCGATGACGACCAAGCTCGCGAGCATGCGGCTGGCGCCGGTGCAGATCGCCGCGTGGGGCACTCCGGAGACGACGGGTCTCCCGACCATCGACTACTACCTCTCGGCCGAGGACTTCGAGCCGGCCGACGGCCAGCGCTACTACCGGGAGCGGCTCGTGCCGCTGCCGCATCTCGGCTGCGCGTACCAGCGCCTGGGCGTGACGCCGGCCCATGTCGATCTCGCGGCGCTGCGCATCGATGCGTCGCTCCCGCTGCTGATCTGTCCGGGGAGCGCCTACAAGTACGCCCCGGAGCACGACCGCGTCCTCGTCGACATCGCCCGCGGCCTCGGACGCTGCCAGCTCGTCTTCTTCACCGACCAGCAGGCAAACCTCTCCGAGAAAATGAAGCGCCGGATCACGGGCGCATTCGACGAAGCCGGGCTCGATTTTCGCGAGCACGCGGCGTTCGTACCGTGGCTGTCGCGGGCGGCTTTCTTCGGGTTGCTGGCTCAGGCAGATGTTTGCCTCGATACGATCGGCTTTTCCGGGTTCAACACCGTGATGCAGGCCATCGAATCCGGCTTGCCGCTCGTGACCATGGAAGGCCGGTTCCTGCGGGGGCGGTTCGGCAGCGGCATTCTCAACCGCCTGGGATTGTCCGAGCTGGTCGCGAAGTGCGACACCGAGTACGCACAACTGGCGGTCAAACTGGGCAACGATCCGGCGTACCGGAGCGAGGTGAGGCGTCGCATCGAGACCTCGCGAGAGATTCTGTTCGACGACGTGGCGCCCGTGAAGGCGCTGGAGACGTGCCTGCTCGATGTGACGCACGGGAGCTTGCGGTGAGAGGTCCACTCGAGTCCGAAGTGAGTGCGTTGTCGCGAACGCCTACTAGATAAACCCCTATGGAGGCGATGGCCTGCGGCGTGCCCGTTACCATCGCGGAGAATACCGGAATGAAGGATGTCGTCGCCGAGGACAACTGCATCCGCCTGACCCGACAGGGCACTATCCGGCAGCGCTCGCCTGCCCCTTCCACGGCGGAATTGGGCAGAGCGGCGTGGAGGAGATCGTCGAGGCACTCGAAAGACTGTATGCAGACCGAAAACACCGTGAGAATATCGGGGCTTCGGTATCGTCTTGGATTCGCGAGCACGGAACGTGGCAGATTCATGTCGACAAGCTCAACGACCTGGCGGTCTCTCTGCATTAGACCGTCGGGCAGATCGCACTTGAACTCTTACCGCCGAACGCCGCAAGCCCTGTGATCGATAAGTTCGACACGAGCGAGGTCCAAATGGCAGCCAAGCAGATGCGAAGCGCAGCGCCGGTCCAGGAACGGCATACCGACGCTCTCAACCCGATTTACGTGGCACAGCCCTATCTACCGCCGCTCGAGGAGTTCATCCCGTACCTCGAAAAAATCTGGGAATCGAAGAAGCTGACCAACGGAGGCCCTTTTCACGTCCAGCTGGAAAGAGCTCTGGCGGCATTTCTCGGCGTCGATCACATCGCGCTGTTCACGAACGGCACGATCGCGCTGGTGACCGCCCTGCAGGCCTTGCGGGTGACGGGTGAGGTCATCACCACCCCATATTCATTTGTCGCGACCGCGCATTCGCTGCTTTGGAACGGGATCAAGCCTGTATTCGTTGACATCGACCCGGACACGCTCAACCTGGATCCACGCAAGATCGAAGCCGCCATCACGCCGCACACCACGGCGATCATGCCGGTTCACTGCTACGGGCGTCCCTGCAATGTGGAGGCGATTCAGGGGATCGCGGACAACTACAACTTGCGGGTCATCTACGATGCCGCCCACGCGTTCGGCGTGCGCTCTCCCTCTCGCAGCTTGCTGACCTACGGGGACCTGTCTGTCTTGAGCTTTCATGCGACGAAGGTGTTTACGACCTTCGAAGGTGGCGCGATTGTCTGTCCGGACGCGAAGACCAAGCAGCGGATCGATCACTTGAAGAACTTCGGTTTCGTCGACGAAGTAACAGTAGTCGCTCCGGGCATCAACGGGAAGATGAGCGAATGGAATGCCGCTCTGGGGATATTGCAGCTGAAATACTTCGCCCAGACCATTGCCAAGCGTCGACAGATAGACGCCAACTATCGAGAGCAGCTGAAGGGCGTTTGCGGCATCCGATACTTGCAGTATGCCACCGACGCAGCCGCCAACTATGCTTACTTTCCGATTCTTGTCGATAGCGACTATCCGCTCAGTCGGGATGGCTTGTACGAGGAGTTGAAGAATCACGGCATCCATCCGCGGCGCTACTTCTATCCGCTGATCTCCGAGTTCCCGATGTATCGGGGTCTTCCATCCGCACATAGGGACAATCTGCCCGTCGCCAGTCGAATCGCGTCGCAAGTCCTCTGTCTGCCGCTCTATCCGGCACTCGAAGAAGCCGATGTGCGGCGGGTTGTTCACGTTATCGCGAAGAGCGGCATTGCGAGACGCTAGGCCACTTCAGGCTGGGCAGACGAAGGAAGACCGGTGTCGGGCCGGCGATGATCTTCGCCTCAGAAACGACCCGCGGCGCAGATTGCTCTCAACGACAATCGATTTTCGCTGTCTTCACCGACCCCACGGTAGGTCTCGATCTGCGAAATCGCGCAGATGAGTGGCAAGAAGAAATTCGTGGTATTCGGAGGCAGCAACGACCGGGCCGTGCTTGCGTTTCTTCGCGCCCTTTCGGTTTGTGGGCAGCGAGCTTGCATCATCGCGCGAACGGCGAGCGATCGCATCTTGCGCACGCAATACCGGCGCGATGTGACCCTCGTGCGCGAGACCGAGGAGCTGACGCTTCCGATTCTCACCCGCTGCATCCTGCACGTGCAGGAGGTCAGCGGATGTGAAAAGCTGGTCATCCTCCCGTCGTCCGAATATTTCAACCAGTTCGTGCTCCACCATCGCCGGTCGATCGAGGCGCTAGGCTGCGATATTCCACTGGTCGAGTCGGCGACCTACGAGCTTCTGACGAACAAGCGCAGCGCCACCGCTCTGTTCGCGTCCGCCGGCGTGGAGGTTCCGGTGGAAATACCTGCACTTGATCGAGCGAAACTGCCGCTCGTGGCAAAGCCGATCCGGAACGTGGACCAGCAAGGAGGGTCACTGTATCCAGTCCTCTTGCGCACGCCGGAAGACGTCGACCGATTCATGGCAAATCACGCCGAGGCCGATTTTTTCTTCCAGGAGCTGGTGAGCGGCCAGAGCCTTTACCTCCTGATCCATGTCTCGGACGATCCCGAGCACATCGTGCTTTGGTCCGAGCGAAATATCCTTCAGCAGGCGGGAGGCAAATCAATGCTCCTGGCAGAAGCGTGCCGGTTCCACGAGGAGCCCATCGCAACTCGGCTGGTGGATGTTCTGAAGCGGGCAGGATTCACAGGCCTCGGCATGATCGAGATGATCCGCGCTGGTGATCGCCTCGTATTCATAGAAATGAATCCGCGGATCTGGGGGCCCGTCCAGTTTTGCCTTGACCAGGGGCAGCCGCTCCTGCAGGCGTTCATCGGCAAGTGCCTCCACGATGACCCAAGGCGATACCTTGGGAAAAGGGCGCGGGGCACCCGCCAATACTATTCCTGGCTAGGTGGCCTGGTCGAAGGGCTGGCATCTGGGCAAGGACCTGCCTGGCATGCACCTCGATGGTCGCGGTCAAGACTGGCGACGGTCTGCCTCCGGAACGACATCTATCTGCGCTCGGACTCTTGGCGCTGCTTCTTGTTCGAAATCGCACAATCAATGCGCAAGGTGATGCATGGCAGACCCAATCGCGGATGAGCTGAGAGCACTCTACGGGGACGCATCCAAGCATTCGGGATATCAGAGCATCCCGGATTTTGTCTCCGCGGCTCTCGGATATTCGGAAAGCATCGATGAAGGTTGGCGGGGAGACAAGCCGAGGCTCGCTTACCTGCGAACGGTGCGTGAACCCCTCGACGGCGAGCTATGGGGCGATTTCGGCGCGAACACGGGCTTCTTCACCCTGAGCATGGCGCACGCGTATCCGAAAACTCGGTTCGCCGCCATCGAACCGAATCCAAACCACGCGGAGTTCATCCAGCGCGTCGCGGGCTATTTCGGCCTAGGGAACGTCGAGGTCATACCTCGCGCGATTGGTCTCCGGGAACTGAGAGAGCTGCCGAAATTCGACTTCCTGCTTCACATGAACGTGCTGCACCACGCTGGACATGACTTCGACAATGATCTCGTGCACACGTTGCCACAGTTTCCGGACTATGCCCTTCGATATCTGAACGCGCTGCGCTCGCACGCCGACGGCATGCTGTTCCAGATCGGAAGCAATTGGGGCGGGAGCAAGCAGCAGCCGCTCATAGGCGTTCGCGAAGACTTCGCGAAAAGGCGTCTCTTCACCAGCTGGCTCGAGGATGCCGGATGGCGGATCGAGGCGACCGCCTATCCGCGGAAGGAACGGGACAAAGGCATCGCTTACCACGACATCGCGCCTCTCGGCGACGAAGTCGCAGAACAGGATGCCCAAGCCCTGAACTCTTCGCGTGGTATGAACGAACTTGACGTCTTCCCAGGCGAGTTCTATCGACGCCCGCTGTTCCTATGCGCTAGCCCGACCCGTCTGGGTTCCAGCGTCCCTTGCACAGAGCGAACCGCTCATGAGTGACCCTGCCACTCACCGTCAATCAGATGACAACGTAACTCTGATAATTCGAATAGGGCGATCGAGTCAAAGAATGGAGAGATAGATCAAGGACCTCTCGTACAGCCATTGTCTCTCCAGGAAATTCAGGCAGACACATCTCGTCGAAACCCACTATGCTTCCCTTCGCTAGATATGGCAGGATGCCTTCCAGGGTAGCCTTCGTCGGCACGTACAAGTCCATGTCGAAATATGCGAGCGCGATGATTGTCTCTGGATGCCTCTGCAGGTAGGCGGGGACTGTCTCCGCTACATCGCCCTCAACGATCTCAAAGCGCCGCAGGTGTGGTCTTGGCGATAGGCGTTCGTGCACGGCTAATAGCTCATGCAGGTAAGCTTTGTAGCCCGGGGCGACGGACAGCGCCCCGGTCTTGATAATGGCATCGGTCCCATCCTCAGGAGCGACCGCGGGAAAACCTTCAAATGTGTCAAAGCCAACGATCTTCCTACCGTAGTTATGAGGTTCAAGGATATTTCGAAGCGTAGAGAACAGGGCAAGATTCCGCCCCCAACGGTTGCCAAATTCCATTACCACACCGTGAACATCGAGGATCTTCGAGTACAAATCGCTCATGAACATGATCTGACTCAAGGAACTGCGAGTGAGAAAGAGCGATAGATTTGCCAAGATTTCCGTGGCCGGAATTGGCGACTCGGCCAGTAGTCGACTCAAGGCGCGATAGCAATCGAGTTCATCATTGGAGGCTCTGGACTTCAGTTGCTCGTGCACGCCCCTTCTCGCATCGCTTCGCTTACGCCGTCCGCTGGTTGATGAAGTCATTCGGTCTTGATCCAGAGCGAAGGCTCTCAAATCTACTAGAGGTCCGGCAAACTACAGCGTCGGCACGGACTTGACGAGATCGTCAATTCGAGTCACGAAATCGCTGATCCTATATTGATTATGATACGCGGAGGCAAACTGCTCCGCGAGTTCACGATGGCCTTCCGGATCGTGCATTGCCGCGGCACACTTCTCCTGAAGATCGTTGGCGCGGAAATCGAAGAACAATGAGGTGAACCGGCCGATATCGGCGAACAGGTCCTCCAGATTTGCGCTGGATACGAACCCGGTCCCGTTCACCATCGCACGACGGGTCCGGTCGTGAAGCAGCTTGGATGGGCTGACATCCACGAGGCCGAACCGGCTGTAGTAGAGGTGCTGGCTGTCCGCCATGCTGTGGCCGGGTTCGAACTTCTGCGACGGGGGCGCGGTTCGCGCGATCCGCTCCCAACCTCGTCCGTAGACGCGCAGCGGAAAGTCGCGCAATGCTGTTACGGCGGCAACTGACTTGTAGCTGCGGAAATAATGCTCCAGCCAACTGTGATATTGATGATAAACGCCGATGTTCGCGGGATGGCTGAGCCACTCTAGTCCTGGTTGGGTTATCAGCTCGTCGAGCACGTCGTGCAGCTCGACGTACGGCTCCGTGGCGAGCCGGGCCTTCAGGGCTTCCACGGCAGCCATGTACGCGCCATAGACACGTTTGTCTAGACTCTGCTGCCAGTTGCCTTCCACGAAGGTCGGGTCGTTGATGTTCTTCGCGAAGACGAAGTAGTCACCGGTGCGAGCCGACAAGCGGGGCTCGCGAAATAGCTGAGGTATGTCGATCACGCTGGCGCCGCGCGTTCGCCGAAAGTGGCGGTTCGAATATCGCGCGAAATCGGCATTCGTATAGAGGTGAAAGCAGTACCGACTCTCCAGTTCATGGTTCAACGGCATATGGGAGGGGTGGTCGGCGTGCAGGCAGACGAGTGGCACCCTCATCTGGTCCCAGAGATTCTGGCCACCATCGACCGACATCGTCCTGGATCCCAAGCCCTGCCAGGTGAACGCAAATTCGACACCGGAGGGCAGCAATCGCGCAAGCTGATCGATCCAGTCGCGGTCACAGATTTCGATGATCTCGACGTTCTTTCCCCAGGCACCGAAATGAGCGCTCATCGTGCGGTTTACGTAGGTAAACGGGTCGTTCTCACCCTCCTTCCAGTTGAGGATGACGACTTTCATGCCTCCGCTACGAGACGCCGCATGCGGTCCGGCGGTAGGATGGTCAACGGTAAGTACTTCTACCGGTGGTTCATTCCGAGGATTGGCTGCCTTAGACTTTGCGCGAAAGGCATCAGCCAATACCTGTTTCAAGATACCCATTAGCGATTGAGCCTTGATCTATGCGGGCCTTGACGCAAAGTGCGCATTCTATCCTCGATCGGCCGCAGCTAAGGGTTTCGGCGTGAATGCCGACTCATTGGGTGTCGGGATTCGGCAATCGGGCAATCAGGCTCGTCATGTTGGCCGGATCGCACAGCCATCTGCGATGGCCCTCATCGCGGAGCATGTTCGCATCGATCTGAAATCGCAGCACCGGGGTGTCTATACCGGCACTTGGCGTTGGAAGGGATGCAGAGAACTTCGACTCGAAGCGTTGCCGGTACTCCTCCCACACGGCGTCGAAATGGCCCAGCGAATCGTGGAAGAGGAAGATATCCCGGCATACCGCCAGGCGGTAGCCGCGGAGGTAGGCGCGGAAGCTGAAGTCGATGTCGTAGAGATGGAAGTGGTCGAAGGTGACCGGGTCGAATTGGACTTCGCGCGCGACCTCGGCGCGCATCGCCATGAAGACGCCGTCGATCGCCTGGACCGAGGGGACGACCAGGGGTCCTGAGCCGCGAACGATGATCACGAAGCGTCCGGCGCGTCCGGTCGGCGAGACGACGAGCTGGTAGTCGTACGGATGCCCCGCCAGGAACCACGCGCCGCCGACCACCCTGGTGGTTCCCGCGATGCCGATCACGTCGAAGCTTTCCAGGTGCGCGGCGACGCGCCTGGCGAAGTCGGGCGTCAAGATCTCGATGTCGTCGTGCGAAAGGATCAGGTATTTCCCGCACGCCCGCGCGATCCCTCGGTTGTAGCCCTCCGCAAGCGAGCGCGCGTCCCGGATGGCCACGATTTCATGGGAGTGACCGTCGAGCAACCGCCGGTAGTTCGCGGACACCGCGTCGAGCTTGGCGTTATCGATGCTGCAGACGACCACCGAGAATTCCGGGCCGTCCTTTTGAGCCACCTTGGCCGGCTTGGGCCGACGCTGTACGAGGCTTCGCCAGGCCGCGGTGCCGAGTCCCGCGATGTTGAGCCGCCAGAGGGGGAGGGCGAGCGCGTTCTGGATCACAGGCGCGCGATGACCGCTAGCGCCCGGTGCTGCCGAAGCCACCGACGCTGCGTTCGCTGGCGTCGAACGACTCGACCACCTGGAATCGCGCCTGCACGATCGGCACGATGACGAGTTGCGCGAGACGATCCATCGTCTTGAGCTCGAACGACTCGTGGCCGCGATTCCAGCAGCTCACCATCAGCGGGCCCTGGTAGTCGGAATCGATCAACCCCACGAGGTTGCCGAGCACGATGCCGTGCCTGTGGCCCAGGCCGGAGCGCGGCAGGATCACCGCCGCCAACCCCGGATCCGCGATATGGATCGCGATGCCGGTGGGGATCAGCTCCGTCTGCCCTGGCGCGAGCGTCAGCGGCGCGTCGATGCAGGCCCGCAGATCCATTCCCGCCGACCCGGCGGTGGCGTAGGCGGGCAGGTGGGCTCGAATCCGCTCGTCGAGGACCTTGAGGGCTATGGGGACAGCCATCGTGCCGGCGCGTTGTACATTTGAATCATCGATGGCATAATGTAATACGGATTTAGATCGATCGCAACAACACATGACAACCGTCACCGTTTCGCCCAAGTTCCAGGTCGTCATCCCGCGCGAGGTCCGCAAGTCGCTGGGGATCAGCGCCGGGCAGAAGATCCGCGTCGTGGCGCTGGGCGATCGGATCGAGTTCATTCCGGTGAGGCCGGCCAAGGCCCTGCGCGGCTTCGTGCGCGGAATCGATTCGACCGTCGCCCGCGACCGGGACCGGGTGTGAACCTCGTCGATTCGTCGGGCTGGCTCGAGTACTTCGCCGACGGCAGGAACGCAGGTTTCTTCGCGCCGGCGATCGAGAATGCCAAGGCACTGCTCGTCTCGCCGATCAATGTCTACGAAGTTTTCAAGCGGATCGCGCAGCAGCGCGACGAGAACGCGGCGATGCAGGCGATCGCGGTCATGCAGGAGGGGACCATGGTGCCCCTCTCGGACGATCTGGCCGTCGTTGCGGCCGGAATCGCGCTGGAGTTGAAGCTGCCCATGACGGACAGCCTCATTCTCGCGACCGCGCGGCTGAACCGCGCGACGGTGTGGACTCAGGACGCGGACTTCGAGCGCCTGAACGGCGT
Organism: Casimicrobiaceae bacterium; assembly: GCA_035501595.1. Lineage (GTDB taxonomy): Bacteria > Pseudomonadota > Gammaproteobacteria > Burkholderiales > Casimicrobiaceae > PALSA-1003. The sequence continues at coordinate 48,477 of DATJVX010000035.1, forward strand.
CAAGTACGTGGCGAAGCGATGATCGGGCTGTAGCTGTCTCGGCCGCATGGCCGCAGGCGGCCCTTGCATCCGCGCTGGAATCTCGTCCGGCGCGATCATCAGGAAGGCACGCCCTAGGCGAACGCCTTCAGCAGCAGCGCGATCGTCCCGCCGACGATGAGTCCGGTGCTCCACCTGAGCAGAAGGAGATCCGTCCTCAGAGGCGCAAGCGCGATCTCCAGATCCTGCCGCGTGAGGTCGTCCGCTTGGGCGTCGCCGAAGACCGTCGCGATGGCGCGGGCCTGCCCCGGAGGAAGCCCCGCGGCTTCGAGCCGCTCGCTGGCTCTCAAGGTGTCGAAGCTGCCCATGCCGCAAATCGTATCAAATTGCTCGCGCCGGGCGACAAATCGGTGCTTCGGCAGCCGCGTCCCGCGATCCCGTCGTTGTGGGCCCTGCGCCGGTACAGAAGAAGCCCGCGCCCGAGCGACGATCAGCGCTTGGGCAGCCGGCCCGCGATCTCCGCCACGAGCCGACGAGCCAGCGCGAGCTTGTCCATCCGCGGCAGCGGATGCGCGCCCGCGTCGTCGAGCAGCGTCACCTCGTTCTCGTCCTGACCCATTGCGTCCTGCGCGCGGTTAGCGATCAGCAGCGGCAGCTTCTTGCGTCGCCGCTTGGCTTCGGCGTTCTCGTTGATGTCGTTGGTTTCTGCCGCGAAGCCGACGCAGAAGGGCGGCTTCGAGCGCGCGGCCACCTTGGCCAGGATGTCCTCGGTCGGCTTGAGCGTGAGGCTCAAAGGATGCGCGTTCTTCTTCACTTTCGTCGCCTGCGGATCGGCTGGCGCGTAGTCCGCCACCGCGGCCACGGCGACGAAGATGTCGCAGTCCTTGACGCGCGCGTCGACCGCCGCGGCCATGTCGCGGGCGCTCCGCACGTCGACGCGAGCGGCGCCGGCGGGTGTCGGAAGCGCGGTCGGGCCGGCGACGAGCGTAACGGCGGCGCCTGCCTCCTCGCAGGCCTGAGCGAGTGCGAAACCCATCTTGCCCGAGCTCAGGTTGGTGACGCCGCGGACCGGATCGATCGCTTCGTACGTGGGTCCGGCCGTGAGCAGCACGCGCTTGCCGGCGAGGAGCTTCGGCTGCCGCCATGCCACGAGCGCGGCGAGAATCTCCTCCGGCTCGATCATGCGCCCGTCGCCCACCTCCCCGCAGGCCTGGCTGCCGCTGCCCGGGCCGAGGATCACGACGCCGTCGCTGCGCAGTTGTGCCACGTTGCGCTGCGTCGCGGGGTTGCTCCACATCTGCACGTTCATGGTCGGAGCGACCAGCAGCGGGCAATCGCGCGCGAGGCACAGCGTCGAGAGCAGGTCGTCCGCGAGTCCGTGCGCGAGCTTGCCGAGGAAATCCGCCGACGCCGGCGCGACGAGGATCGCATCGGCGTTACGCGAGAGATCGATGTGGCCCATCGCGTTCGCGGCGCCCGACTGCCACAGATCGGTGAGGACCGGGCGTCCCGAGAGCGCCTGCAGCGTCATCGGCGTGATGAACTGCGTGGCCGCCGGCGTCATGACCACCTCGACCGCGATCCCCTGCTTGACGAGCAGCCGGGTGAGCTCGGCGGCCTTGTACGCGGCGATGCCGCCGGTGATGCCGAGCACAATGCGCTCGAGCGGGCGGGCGATGGGACTCGTCATGGTCGCAGTGTCGTCATTTACTTTCTGGTCATCCGTCCGGCCGAAAGTCGCACTTCCGGGCCAGTTTAATATGCGCCGCCATCAGGGTACAGGGGCGAGGCCATGCGCATTGCCGATTGGCCGGAACGGGAGCGTCCGCGCGAGCGGCTGCTCGAGCACGGTGCCGCGGCGCTCTCCGAAGCGGAGCTGCTTGCGGTCTTCCTGCGCGCCGGCGTCGCGGGCGCGAGCGCCCTCGACCTGGGTCGCGAGCTGGTCGTGCGCTTCGGCAGCCTGCAGCGGCTGTTCGCGGCGACGGTCGACGAGGTCGCGGGCATCCGCGGCTTCGGCGTCGCGAAGCACGCGCAGCTCAAAGCGGTGGTCGAGCTCGTGCGGCGGGCGCTCATCGAAGACATCGGCCAGCGCGACAGCCTGTCGTCGCCGCGCGCGGTGTGCGATTTCCTGCAGCTCACGCTCGGCGGACGCGCTTACGAAGTGTTCATGGCGCTGTTCCTCGATTCGCAGAATCGGCTGCTCGCTTCCGAGGAGCTCTTCCGCGGCACGCTGACGCAGACCAGCGTCTACCCGCGCGAGGTCGTGAAGACCGCGCTCCGACACAATGCCGCGGGCGTGATCTTCGCGCACAATCATCCGTCGGGCGTCGCGGAACCGAGCCGCGCCGACGAGCTCTTGACCCAGACGCTCAAGCAGGCGCTGTCGCTGGTCGAGATCAAGACGCTCGATCACTTCATCGTCGCGGGGACGCGCACCGTGTCGTTCGCGGAGCGGGGGCTGCTGTGAGGCGGGAGATGATCGATCGCCTCACGGCGGTGGCAGGGCAAACGGAACCGCTTGAATCAGCGGCGCTTTCCCGCTAAAATCTCGTGCTTTTCGCCGTTCCCGCCCGCGCGAGACCCGGCGGAACCCAAGCAATCGGAGCAATCATGGCTCGAGTCTGTCAAGTGACGGGGAAGATCCCGATCATGGGCAACAACGTTTCCCACGCGAACAACCGGACGCGGCGGCGGTTCATGCCGAATCTGCAGCAGCGCAGGTTCTGGGTCGAGAGCGAGAACCGCTGGGTCAGCTTGCGCCTGACCAACGCGGCGCTGCGCACGATCGACAAGAAGGGCATCGACGTGGTCCTCGCCGAATTGCGCCAGCGCGGCGAGCACGTCTAGGCTGAAGGAGCACCACCATGCGCGAGAAGATCAAGCTCGAGTCCTCGGCCGGTACGGGGCACTTCTACACGACGACCAAGAACAAGAAGACGACGCCCGACAAGATGGAGGTCAAGAAGTTCGACCCCGTCGCGCGCAGGCACGTCCTGTACAAGGAAACGAAGCTCAAATAGCCGGGAGCGCCAAAGCAAAAGCCCGCCATCCGGCGGGCTTTTGCTTTGGCGGTTCGCGCCCGGCGCGCCCGCGTTCCTCCTCCTAGGAGTACGTCCGCAGCTCGCGCGAGAAATTGCGCAGCGGAGCGATATCGCTCGCCTCCGCCCGGTGACACCAGTCCTGGAGCCGCGCCAGCAGCTGCTCGCGGGAATCGTTGGAGCGTTCCCACAACCCGGCGAGCTCCTGGCGCATCGCATAGAGCGTCTGCAGCGCCTTGCTGCTCTCGAGCGCGGATGCGAGGCGCGCCCGATCCCGCTCGGCGAGCCTGCGCACGTCCGACTGGAACCAGCGGCGGAGCCGCCGCACGCTCGGCAGGTCCGCGGCGGCGAGCTCGCCCCGACGGACGCGTTCGCGCAGCGACGCGACCTCCACCGCCAGCGCCGCCTTGAGCGAGCGCGCGTAGCGCGACAGCACGGCATAGCGATGCGTGATGATCGACTGCAGCGTCTCGAGATCCGCGTGCAGCTTTTCGCGGTCGAATTTCATCTTCGGCGCGACCTTGCGCACCCGCGCCAGGCCCAGCGCCTCGAGGCCGCGGATGTACGCCCAGCCGAGGTCGAATTCGTACCAGCGCGAGGAGAGCTTGGCCGACGTCCCGTACGCGTGGTGGTTGTTGTGCAGCTCCTCGCCCCCGATAAGGATGCCCCAGGGAACGATGTTGGTGCTCGCGTCATCGGTGGAGAAGTTGCGATATCCCCAATAGTGACCCAGCCCGTTGATGACGCCGGCGGCGGTCACCGGAATCCACGCCATCTGCACCGCCCAGATGGTCAGCCCGATCGGTCCGAACAGGATCGCGTCGATCGCCAGCATCAGCCCGCAGCCCTGCCAGCTGTACGGCGAATAGAGATTGCGCTCCAGCCAGTCGTTCGGCGTTCCGGCGCCGTACTTCTCGAGCGTCTCCCGGTTCCTCGCCTCGGCGCGGTAGAGCTCCGTGCCCTGCAGCAGCACGGTCGCGATGCCGCGGACCTGCGGGCTGTGCGGATCGTCCGGGGTCTCGACGAACGCATGGTGCTTGCGATGGATCGCCACCCACTCCTTGGTCACCATGCCGGTTGTAAGCCACAACCAGAACCGGAAGAAATGGCTGACTGCCGGATGCAGGTCGAGCCCGCGGTGGGCCTGGGCGCGGTGCAGGAAGATGGTCACTGCCGCGATGGTCACATGGGTGAACCCCAGGGCGAGGATGACGTAGCCCCACCAGGGCAGCGGGATCAGCCCGTGGGCGAGCCAGGACAGGAAATCGGGATTCATCGGCGGCGGTTTGAGCCGGGCGCACCCCTGCACGCCGGCGCGTTAAATGTGGGGACGAATTCTACACGGTTCCAGAGCCCGTCCGGGGAGTTTCTTCGGGGTTCCAGGCAGCCTCAATTCGGGCGATCGCCCGTCGTCGACCCTTGGTTCGGCTCCGGGCCACCGCCGATCAGCCGGACCTCCCGCTGCGGGTACGGAATCCGGATGCCGTGCTCGCGAAATGCGCGCCAGATCTCGAGGTAGAGCTCCGAGCGCAGATTGCCCTGGCCGGCCTGCGGGTCCCGGATCCACACGCCGAGCTCGAGATCGATCCCGCTGTCGGCGAAGCGCTGAATGAGCACGACCGGCGGATTGGACTGGCGCAGCACGCGCGCGTGCCGATTCGCGACCTCGACCATGAGCCGCATCGCCAACTCGAGGTCGCTGTCGTAGCTGACCTGCAGCGGAATGCCCACCTTGACGTCGGGCGTGCTGTAGGAGTGGTTCAGCACCGTCGTCGTCACCATGATCTCGTTCGGCACGATCGCTTCCACGCCGTCGAGGCCGCGAACGACGACGTAGCGAGAGGTCGCCTTGGTGACGATGCCGTGCCGCGTGTCGACCGTCACCATGTCGCCGAGCCGCACCGAGCGATCGAGCAGGATCGTGAAGCCGGCGATGTAGTTGCTCGCGAGCTTCTGCAGCCCGAGGCCGATGCCGACGCCGAGGGCGCCGCCGAACACCGAGAGCACCGTCAGATCGATCCCGGTGACCGATAGCGCGACGAGCACCGCGATCAGGAGCATCACGGCTCGAAGCACCTTGGCGAGCACCGCGCGGACGTTCGTGTCGCCGGCACCGGTACGCATCAGGCGCTGCTCGAGCACGCTCGACACCCAGAGCGCTAAGACGATCGCCACGACCACGGCGAGCGCGTCGCGGCCGAGGTCGAGCACGCTGAGCTCCGACTTGCCGATGGGCAACTTTACGTCGGCGAGCGTGTCGCCGATCTGCTGCAGGATGCCCAGGTAGTAGAGCAGGAGCCCGCCCCAGACCGTGTAGCCCAGGGCCGAGCCGGATGACCACGCGCCCGGGCCGAACAGGGCATGGAGCCCGTAGACGAACATGCGGATCAGCGCCAGAGCCACGGCAAGGGGAATCGCAACGCCGAAGAACGCAGGCTCGTGGGTCGTGCGCAACGCGCCGCGGACGATCCAAAGCAGCACGAGCGCGGCAAGCGGGAAGATCAGCCGGTTGACGCTGCCGGCGCCGATCTGCGCGAGGCGCGAGCCCGGCTCGCTCGCCGGCAAGCGCCGATACACGCGGCGGGCAATCAGATAGGCCACGCCGAAGCACAGCAGCACCGCCGCGAGGTCGAGCAGGCCCTGCGGCGTGCGCACCGCCTCCTGGATCCTGTCGAGCTGCAGCGGCGCGAGCATCGCGTGAGTGTAGCCCGGGGCGGGCGGTTACCGCAGCGCTTTCGCCGACCAGCTCGTAGTCGTCTCGCGCAGGCGACGCCAGTTGTCCCGGTAAGCCTTCGCTACCTGCGCATTGTCGCGCAGCACGATGACGTTCTCGGCGTTGTGGCGCTGCGCCGCGAAAGTGTAGTTGAAGCTGCCGGTGATCGTCACCGGATGCGCGCCGCCGGCGTCGATCACGATCACCTTGTTGTGGGCATTCTGGAAGTTGCCGTCGAGCCTGACCTCGACGCCGCCCGAGACGAGCTCGGGCAGCACGCTCTGCGGCGTGGCGCGCGCCTGCTCGAGATCGGCGATGACCGAGACCGCGACGCCGCGTCCCCGGGCGGCGACGAGCGCCCTGGCGATGCCCCGGTGGGTGAAGTTGTAGGCGTTCACCAGGATCTCGCTCTGCGCACGATCGACGGCGTCGACGATCAGGCGGTCGATCGCGTCGCCGGGGGTGAACGCGACCTCCACCTCGCCGGTCGCGGGAAACGTGCGCGGTGCCGCGTCGGAGCTTGCGACGGCGAGCGCCGCCACCAACGCGAGGACGACGGCACAGCCAAGCGTACGGACGGTCGTCACTTTGCACGCTCCAGCACCGCCGCAAAGAAGCCGTCGCAGCCGTGACGGTGCGGATACAGGTGCAGCATGCGGCCGGTGTCGAGCGCGATGCCCGCCCGGGCGAGCTCCGCCGCGGCGTCGCCCGGCGCGAAATCGGCATGGCCGGCGAGGAAGCCTTCGACGATCGCCTCGTTCTCCTCGCGCAGCACGCTGCAGGTCGCGTACACGAGCCGTCCTCCGGGCTTGACCAGCGTCGCGGCCGCGGCCAGCAGCCGCGCCTGCTTCGCCGCCAGCTCGGCAATCGCGCCGGGCCGCTGCCGCCACTTCAGATCGGGGTTGCGGCGCAGCGTGCCGAAGCCGCTGCACGGGGCGTCGACCAGCACGCGATCGGCCTTGCCGGCGAGCCGCTTCACGTGCCGGTCGCGCTCGTTCTCGATCTGCAGCGGATGCACGTTCGAAAGCCCGGAGCGGGCGAGCCGCGGCTTGAAGTTGGCGAGCCTCTTCGCCGATACGTCGAAAGCGTAGAGCCGTCCCTGCGAGCGCATGAGCGCGCCGAGGAGCAGCGTCTTGCCGCCCGCGCCGGCGCAGAAGTCCACGACCATGTCGTTGCGCTTCGGGGCGACGAGATAGCCCAGTAGCTGGCTGCCCTCGTCCTGGACCTCGATCGCGCCGCTCGCGAACAGAGCGTGGCGTTGGAGCGCCGGCTTGCCGGCGACGCGCAAGCCGAGCGGCGAATACGGCGTCGGGAACGATGCGATGCCGTCGGCGGCGAGCGCCGCCTGCGCCTCGTCGCGCGTCGTCTTCAGCGGATTGATGCGCAGGTCGAGCGGGGCGGGTGCAAGCCATGCGCGCGCCAGCCCGTCGCGTTCGTCGGGGAGCGCATTCCCGAGCGCCTCCCACAGCCAGTCGGGAAGGTCGGCGGCTTCGGCGCCGTCGGCGGCGCTGCGGCGCGACTTGAATGCGCGCGCCCAGTCGAGCTCTTCGGCCGAAAGCGCCGGCTCGAGCTCGCGCAGGCTCAGGCCCAGCTCGCGGATCGCGGAGGCGATCGCAAGACGGCGCGGCTCGTTCCCTTCAGCCTGCGCGGTGAGCGAGCGCAGGCGGCGCAGAGCGGCGAACACGCCCTCCGCGACGAAGGCCCGGTCGTGCTGGCCCAGCCTCGGGTGGCGGCGGAAGAACCGGTGCAGCGTGGCGTCCGCGGGCTCGGTGAGCGGCAGGACCGCGGCGAGCGCTTCGGCGAGCGACGCGAGCTCCCGCGCACGAACGCTCATCGCTGGGCGACGGTCTCGTCGACCCGGATGCTGTCGAGCAGCGCCTCGCCCGTGATCCGGCCGTTGGACAACCTTACCTTCACCATCACGTGGTGCAGCGAGGGGGCGAGCCACACGCGCGCGGTGATATTGCCCTCGCCGCCGTCGCGCTCCCAGACCTCGGTGTCGACCTGCGCGAAGGGCAGCGCGACGGTCTCGACGCCGACCCGCCGGAAATGCGCGTGGTACACGCGGCGGGTCGTGGCCACGTTGAACTCGGTCTCTTCCTCGCCTGGCGGCGCGAAGTAGAACTGCCAGAGCACGACCAGGGGATCGAACGTCGGCGGCACGAGCGGGGCGCTCTTGTTGTCGTTCAGGAAGACCTTGCCGATCGCCCAGTCGAACATCGCCGCCTCGTGGCGGCCGTCGCTCGTACGCTCGGCGGTGTACATGTCGGGCTGCAGGCCGCTCGCGGTGATCGTGCCGGTGCTCAGGAGCCGGCCTTCGCCGCGGAGGAACAGCGCCGCGAGGCCGCGCGCCTGCGCCACGGTCGTGATCGTGTAGCGGTCGCCTTCGTGCTCCAGGCGGTAGACCGCGTCGCCGATGAAGAAGCCCTGGGTGCCGAGAAAGCCGCGGTAGACGAGCTCGATGCGCGGCGGCAGCGGCGGCGTTGCGGATGGGGACGCGGCGCCCGGCCGCCCGGGCTCCTCGTGCGAGGGCGGCGGCCCGAGTGCGGCGATAGGCGCGGCCTCGAACGACGGCTCGGGACCGATCTCCGCGATCGCGACCGGCGCCAGCGTTTCCGGCGCGGGCGCGGCAATGACCGGGCGCGAAACGCGCTTCGCCGTGCGCCTGGCTGCCGGCGGCGTCGCGATCGGCACCGGAGGCGGCGGCATCTCGGTGATCGTCGCGGAGAGCATCGTCACCGGCTCCGGCCCGCGGACCGGCGGACCGGGCAGCGCTCCGATGATCACGTGCGCGGCGAGCGACACGATGGCTGCCGCGGCGAGCGCCTCGGAGGGACGCTCGCGAAAGCGGCGGAAGCGAGCGGTCGAGGTCACGAGGTTCCCGGGGGCGTTGCGGTCGTCGGGCGAGCGGGCGCGGCCTGCAGGCTATGACTGCGCGGGGACAAGCAGGGTTTCGGGCAGGTCTGCGGCGCGGGCGACTTCCTCCTTAACGCGCACGCGTCCCGCGTCGATGACCAGCCGCCCCTCGCAGAACCAGCGCACCGCCGCGACCAGGATCCGGTGCTCGGCCGTGAGCACGCGCGCGGCGAGGCTTGCCTCGTCGTCGTCCTCGCGCACTGCGACCGCGGCCTGGGCGACGATAGGGCCGTGATCGACGTCGTGGGTGACGAAGTGCACCGTGCAGCCGTGGACCTTCACCCCGTCGGCCAGCGCGCGCCGATGCGTATGCAGGCCCGGGTAGGCGGGGAGAAGCGAGGGATGGACGTTCAGGAGCCGCCCGGCGTAGCATCCCACGAAGGCCGCGCCGAGCACCCGCATGAAGCCGGCCAGCACGACGAGATCGGGGGCGTGGGCATCGATCGCCGCGGCGAGCTCGCGCTCGAATCCGGGGCGGTCGGCGAAGGCTGTGTGATCGACGACGGTCGTGGCGACGCCATGCTCGCCGGCGATCGCGAGACCCGGCGCCGACGGCCGGTTGCTGATCACGGCGGCGATCTTCGCGGGAATCCGGCCGGCCCGCGCCGCGGCGAGGATCGCCGCCATGTTCGAGCCCCGACCGGAGATCAGGATGACGACGCGCTTCATCGCCGGCGTGCCTTCACGCTACGATCGTCCCCGGCCCTTCGGGCGATCGCTTCTCGACCGAGCCGATCAGATAGGCCGATTCGCCGGCTGCGTCGAGCCGCTCGAGCGCCGCCTCGACGCGATCGGGCGCGACGACGAGGATCATCCCGATGCCGCAGTTGAAGACGCGATGCATTTCGGGGTCCTCGACGTTCCCGGCGCGCTGCAGCCAGTCGAAGACCGGCGGCTGCGGCCAGGCGGCGCGGTCGATGCGCGCGCACAAGGCGTCGGGAAACATGCGATGGCTGTTCTCAAGGAGCCCGCCGCCGGTGATGTGCGCCATGCCCTTGACCTCGATCTCGCCGAGCAGCGCGAGCACCGGCTTGACGTAGATGCGCGTCGGCTCGAGGAGCGCGCCGCCGAGCGTCCGCTCGCCGGTAACGCCCGCGACGGGCCGGCGCAGATCCGCGCCGCTCGCCTCGAGGATCCTGCGGATGAGGGAGAAGCCGTTCGAGTGCGGTCCGCTCGAGGCGAGGCCGACGATCGCGTCTCCGGCGACGATGCCGCGGCCGTCGATCGCGCGGGACTTCTCGACGACGCCGACCGCGAAGCCGGCGAGGTCGTATTCGCCCGGGACGAACGCCCCGGGATGCTCGGCGGTCTCGCCGCCGATGAGCGCGCAGCCCGCCTGCGCGCAGCCCGCGGCGATCCCCTTGACCACTTCGGTCGCCACGGCGACGTCGAGCCGCTCGCAGACATAGTAGTCGAGGAAGAACAGCGGCTCCGCGCCCTGGACCAGGATGTCGTTGACGCTCATCGCGACCAGGTCGATGCCGACCGTATCGTGCCGGCCGAGCGCGAGCGCGAGCTTGAGCTTCGTGCCCACGCCGTCGGTGCCCGCGACCAGCACGGGCTCGCGGTAGCGTTTCGGGAGCTCGATCAGCGCGCCGAAGCCGCCGATGCCGGCTAGCACCTCGGGGCGCAGCGTTCGCCGCGCGAACGGCTTGATGTTCTCGACCAGGCGGTCGCCCGCGTCGATGTCCACGCCGGCCGTCCGGTAGGAAAGCTTCTCGCCGGAGGCGTTGCGAGGCATCGGATTTGAGTCGCGCGGGAGGGCGGGGTAAAGTGCTGCGGTTTTGTGCTTCATTCTACAGAAAAAAGAGTGAGCTCCCGCCGCCACGATCCCATGCTCCAGCCTTCGCCCGACCTGCAGCCGACGCCCGGCGACCAACTCGCCGACGTCCCGCCGGTCGCACCGCGCGAGCTGCGGCCCGTGCACTACCTCTGGATCGCCGCCGCCGCGCTCGTGCTCGCGCTGCTCGTCACGTTTCTGGGCGGGGTCCTGACACCGTTTCTCGTGGGCGCGGCGCTCGCCTACCTGGGGCATCCCGCCGTGACCTGGGCGGAGCGCCGCCGCGTGCCGCGCACGCTCGGCACGACGATCGTCGTGATCGTGATCCTGCTGCTGGCCACCGGACTGATCCTGGTCCTCGTTCCCCTGGCGCAAAGCGAGGTGATGCAGCTCGTGCGCCGGCTGCCGGAGCTCACGGCGCAGCTCTTCGCGCGCATCCAGCCGTGGCTGCACGATGCGCTCGACATCGACATGCAGTTCGACCTCGCGTCGATCAAGGAGCTCATCGCCGAGAATCTCTCGAGCGCCGAGCAGCTCGGGCTCAAGATCCTCCACAGCCTCAAGGCCGGCGGCACGATGTTGCTGGGCATCGTGATCAACGTGGCGATGATCCCGGTCGTGATGTTCTACCTGCTGCGCGACTGGGGAAAACTGGTGGCCCGCGTCGACGAGCTCCTGCCGCGGCGCTGGGTGCCGCGCGTGCGCACCATCGCCCGCGAAATCGACGCGGTGCTCGCCGAGTTCATCCGCGGCCAGCTCTCGGTGATGCTCGTCCTGGCCGTCTATTACTCGATCGGGCTCTGGATCGCCGGATTGCAGCACGCGCTGTCGATCGGCATCCTGACCGGGTTGCTCGTCTTCATCCCCTACGTGGGCTTCGGCCTCGGGCTGACCCTCGGCGTGATCGCGGCGCTCCTGCAGTGGACGGGGCTGCCGGGATTCCTCGCCGTGCTCGCGGTTTACGGCATCGGCCAGCTCCTCGAGAACTACGTCTTGGTGCCCTTGCTCGTCGGCGACCGGATCGGCCTGCATCCCCTCGCCGTCATCTTCTCCCTGCTCGCCTTCGGCGAGCTCTTCGGCTTCGCCGGCGTGCTCATCGCGCTGCCCGCCAGCGCGGCGCTCCTGGTGGCCTTGAGGCACCTCCGGGCGGAGTACGTCGACACCGACCTGTACCGCTGACTTGGAACAGCTCACGTTCGAGCTGGCGCCGCCCGAGCCGCAGCGGCTGGCGAATTTCCTGCCGGGCTCCAACGGCGAGCTGGTCGCCGCGCTCACGCGCTTCGCGGAAGGAGAGGATCCCGCGCCGAGCTTCCTGGTGTGGGGCGGGGCGGCAACCGGCAAGACGCATCTCCTGCACGCGGCGGTGGCGCGCGCGCTCGAGAAGGGCCTGCGGGCGAGCTATTGTCCCGAGCCGGCGTCGCTCGCGTCCGATGCGACGGCGGGCGCCGACCTGCTGGCCATCGACCGCGTCGACGAGGCCGACGCTGCGGCGGCGGGGCGAATCTTCACCGCGTACAACGCGCTCCGGCAGCGGGGCGCCCGGATGCTTGCGGCCGGGCGGACGCCACTCGCGGCACTCCCCTTGCGCGAGGATCTTCGCACCCGCCTGGGTTGGGGCCTGGTCTACGAGGCGCTGCCTTTGTCCGACGACCAGAAAGGCGCCGCGCTCGCCGAGTACGCGCGCCAGCGCGGCTTCGCCCTGTCGGCCGAGGTGATCGAGTACCTGCTGCGCCATGGGCGGCGCGACATGGGCTCGCTGCTCGGGGCGGTCGCTGCGCTCGACCGGCTGTCGCTGGCCGCCAAGCGTCCCGTCACCGTGCCGCTGCTGCGCGACTGGCTGCAGGCGACGCTGGACGTCGACGCCGGCTCGAGGAACCGGCCGCCGACCCGCTGATCGGGATCCAGGCGGCCAAAACCCAACCCTACAGTGTCAACCTGCCGGGCGGTGGGGCGTTAATGCGCCTGACACACTGAATGTGTCGTTTATTCACAACCAATCAAAGGAAAAGCATGAGCAAGTTGATGTCGGCGCTGATCGCGAGCGCCTTTGCCGTGTCGCTGAGCGTCGCGGCCCAAACCCCTGCGACGCCCCCGGCACAGGCTCCGGCCGCCAAGACCGACAGCGCGCCGGCCGCGAAGACCGAAGCCAAGAAGGGCCATCAGCACAAGAAGAAGAGCAAGAAGAAGACCTCGGCAAACGCTTCCTCGGACAGCATGGCGAAGCCGGCCAGCGCGCCCAAGGACAGCGCCCCCGCGCCGACCAAGTAAAGGGCGTGGCTGCCACGCAACAGTCCGGGCATGCAGCAAGGCCCGGATTGTTGCCTTCAGCCACAAACTTCAATAGAATCAAAAAGCTTTTACGTTTGTCTCGAGCCTCGGCTTCGGGCCTCGGCCGGCAGATCGACTAAAACGCTTTCTTCACTGAGGATGAACCGATGAAAAAACTACTTATCGCACTGTTCGCCGGTGCCTTCGCGTTGGGTTCGGTCGCCTTGATGGCCCAGACCCCGCAGGGCGACAAGACGCCTCCGGAGCCCGTCGATCAGGCGAAGCTCAAGGCCGAGAGAGATGCCGCCCGGAAGGCGAAGGCCAACATGACGCCGGAGCAGAAGAAGGCTGCACGGGCCAAGCATCAGCAAGAAACCACCGCCACCTCCAAGGAAGGCGATACCGGCAACAAGGCGATGCAGCAGGCGCAGGACAAGGCGAATGCACAAGCCTCGAAGACGCAGCCCAAGGCGCTTCCGGACAAGGCTGCGAAGCAGAAGGCGCTGACCGAGCAAGAGAAGGCTTCGTCGAAGGCCGGCGGCCAATAATCGAACGGGTCGACGGCAGCAGGGCGAGGGAGAACCTCGCCCTTGTGCTTGTTGACGATCGTCTGGTGCGTTCGCGCGGCCCCTGATTTTCGGTTGATCGATCGTGCGGGTCGCCGGACGACGCGGGAGAGCAGCCCATGACAGCTAGGAAGGCAGGCGTCGCACTCGCAGTACTGGCGGCTGGAACGTTCGCGCTCGGCGCGCTGGCGCAGATGCCGCAAGGCGACAAGACGGCTTCCCCGCCGGTCGACGAGGCCAAGATGAAGGCCGACCGGGACGCTGCCAAGGCTGCGCAGGCCAACATGACGCCGGAGCAGAAAGCCGCGGCGAAGAAGGCGAAGCGCGCCAAGAAGCACAAGGAACTGTCGCACATGGAGAAGACCGGCACCGCCAACGCCCCCGCGAGAGCCGAAGCCATGGACAAGTCCGTCGAGGCGACGAAGAACGACCCCAAGCCGCTTCCCGACACGAAAGCCAAGCAGGACGCGCTCAAGGCACAGGAGAAGAAAGCCTCCGGACAGTAGCGCCGCGAGTCGCATCGGCACGGAGGGCAGGGCGGCGGTCCTGCCCTTTTTGTTTGGACGCGCTACGATTCGCGAGCTGACCCGCTCGAACCTTCGCCATGGCTTCGAAGCATCGCATCGTGCTGGGCCTTTCCGGCGGCGTCGACTCGTCGGTCGCCGCTTGGCTGCTCCGGCGCGATGGGCACGAGGTCGTCGGCGTGTTCATGAAGAACTGGGACGACGACGACACCGACGAGTACTGCACGTCGCGGCAGGACCTCGTCGACGCGGTCGCCGTCGCCGATGTCCTGGGGATCGAAGTCGAGGCCGTGAATTTCGTCCGCGAGTACCGCGAGCGCGTCTTCGCGCGCTTCCTCGCGGAATACCGTGCCGGGCGCACGCCCAATCCCGATGTACTGTGCAACAGCGAGATCAAGTTCAAGGCCTTTCTCGAGCACGCGCTGGCGCTGGGCGCGGATCGGATCGCCACGGGCCACTATGCGCGCCTGCGTGAAACGGAGCGCGGCGTCGCGCTCGCGAAGGCGATCGACGGGGCGAAGGATCAGACCTACTTCCTCCACCAGCTCGACCAGGCGCAGCTCTCCCGGACGCTCTTCCCCGTCGGTGCGCTCGCCAAGTCGGCGGTGCGAGCGCTCGCGCGCGAGAACGGTATCCCGACCTACGCCAAGAAGGACTCGACCGGCATCTGCTTCATCGGCGAGCGTCCGTTCCGCGATTTCCTCGCCCGCTACCTGCCGCGCACACCGGGGCCGATCGAAGACGAGGCCGGCCGCGTCCTCGGTCGCCATCACGGGCTCGCCTACTACACGCTCGGGCAGCGTCAGGGCCTCGGAATCGGAGGCACGCGCGATCGCGATGCACCCTGGTTCGTCTATGCCAAGGACGACGCGCGCAACGCGCTGATCGTCGTGCAGGGACACGATCATCCCCGGTTGTACGCGAGCGTTGTCGAGGCCGTGGAGATGCACTGGATCGGCGGCGAGTCTCCGGTGCCGGGCAGCCGTCTCGCCGCCAAGACCCGCTATCGCATGGCGGATGCGCCGTGTCGCGTGTTCGCTCTCGAAGGCAATCGCTGCCGGGTGGAGTTCGACGCGCCGCAGTGGGCGCCGACGCCGGGACAGTATCTCGTGCTCTACGACGGAGAGCTCTGCCTGGGTGGCGGCGTGATCAGCGCGGGGGCGCGCGACGAACCTGCGCCCTCGGCGCGGACTGTTTCGGCGGTCGCCCCGGCGTAGGCCGGGGCCCAAGTGGCAACGCGTACACGGTAGCGTGCGAAATTGGATCCCGGCCCCCGCCGGGATGACATCCCTCTAGAACGGGATGTCGTCGTCCAGGTCGTCGACGTTCTTCTTGGGCGGTGCGCCGGACGCTTTCGCCGGGGCTCGCGGCTCGGCCGCGGCGTTGCGCTCGGCGAACTCGGGCGCAGGCGAGCCGCTGCCCTCGCGGTTGCCGAGCATCTGCATGCGGTCGGCGACGATCTCGGTGGTGTAGCGGTCCTGCCCCTCCTTGTCCTGCCACTTGCGCGTCTGGAGCCGCCCTTCGACGTAGACCTGCCTGCCCTTCTTGAGGTATTCGCCCGCGATCTCCGCCTGGCGTCCGAAGAAGACGACCGTGTGCCACTCGGTGCGCTCCTGCTTCTCGCCGTTCTTGTCTTTCCAGGTGTCGGTCGTGGCCACGCGGATGTTCGTGACCGCATCGCCGCCGGTCGTGTAGCGCGTCTCGGGATCCCGGCCGAGGTTGCCGACGAGAATGACCTTGTTCACGGATGCCATCGGATTTCTCCCGCGGATAGCTGTCGAAATGGTAGGCCGCCACGACGGTCGTGGCTTCAGACCGAAGGATGAGAAGCTGATCGGCTTCGCTGCGAGCCGGAGACGTGAAGCGCTCCGAACGAACGTGCGAAAAGGAGTATATTAGCAGGTTGCCTCGTTTTTTCGCACCCATGGAATACATCCGCATCCGCGGCGCGCGCACGCACAATCTCAAGAACGTCAATCTCGATCTCCCGCGGCAGCGGCTGATCGTCATCACCGGTCTCTCCGGCTCCGGCAAGAGCTCTCTCGCGTTCGACACGCTCTACGCCGAGGGCCAGCGCCGCTACGTGGAATCGCTCTCGGCGTACGCGCGGCAGTTCCTGCAGCTCATGGAAAAGCCCGCCGTCGACCTGATCGAGGGCCTGTCGCCGGCGATCTCCATCGAGCAGAAGGCGACCTCGCACAATCCGCGCTCGACGGTCGGCACGGTGACCGAGATCCACGACTACCTGCGCCTTCTCTACGCCCGCGTCGGCGAGCCGTACTGTCCGAACCATCCCGAGCAGAAGCTCGCCGCGATGACCATATCGCAGATGGTCGACGCGGTGCTGACCATGCCGGAGGAAACGAAGCTGATGATCCTTGCGCCGGCGGTGGTCAACCGCAAGGGCGAGCACCAGGAGCTCCTCTTCGAGCTCCGTGCCAAGGGCTTCGTGCGCGTGCGCGTCGACGGCACCGTCCACGAGATCGACGCCGTGCCGAAGCTCGCGAAGAACGTCAAGCACACGGTCGAGGTGGTCGTCGACCGGCTGCGCGTCCGGCCGGACATGAAGCAGCGGGTGGCGGAGTCCTTCGAGACGGCGCTCAGGCACGGCGATGGCCGGGCGATCGCGGTCGACATGGATGACGAAAGCGGGACCGGGAGCGAGGGGCGCGAGCATCTGTACTCCGCGAAGTTCGCCTGCCCGATCTGCAACTACTCGCTCGAGGAGCTCGAGCCCAGGCTTTTCTCGTTCAACAACCCGATGGGCGCGTGCCCGCGGTGCGATGGCCTGGGCACGATCACCTTCTTCGACCCCAAGCGCGTGGTCGCCTTCCCGCATCTTTCGCTCGCCTCCGGCGCGATCAAGGGCTGGGACCGGCGCAACCAGTTCTACTACCAGCTTCTGCAGAGCCTCGCGAAGCACTACAGCTTCGATCTCGAGCTGGCTTTCGACGAGCTGCCCGAGCGCGTGCAGCAGATCGTCCTGTACGGCAGCGATAAGGAGAAGATCGCCTTCCAGTACCTGACCGACCGCGGCCGCGCGGTCACGCGCGAACACGCCTTCGAGGGGATCATCCCGAATCTCGAGCGGCGCTACCGCGAGACCGATTCGGTGATGGTGCGCGAGGAGCTCGCGAAGTACCTCAACTCCAAGCCCTGCCCGGAGTGCGGGGGGACGCGGCTCAAGAGCGAGGCGCGCCACGTGAAGGTCGGACCGCCGGGGCGCGAGAAGCCGATCTTCGAGGTGAGCAACTGGCCGCTCAAGGTGGCGAGCGAGTTCTTCCGCGGCATGGAGCTCGACGGGCAGCGCCAGGCGATCGCCGAGAAGATCGTCAAGGAGATCGTCAGCCGACTGCAGTTCCTGAACAACGTCGGGCTCGACTACCTGTCGCTCGACCGCTCGGCCGAGACGCTCTCCGGCGGGGAGGCGCAGCGCATCCGGCTCGCCTCGCAGATCGGCTCGGGGCTGACCGGCGTCATGTACGTGCTCGACGAGCCGTCGATCGGCCTGCACCAGCGCGACAACGACCGGCTGCTGGCCACGCTCAAGCACCTGCGCGACCTCGGCAACAGCGTGATCGTCGTCGAGCACGACACCGAGGCGATCCTGTCCGCGGATCATGTCGTCGACATGGGTCCCGGCGCCGGCGAGCACGGCGGGCAGGTGGTCGCCCAGGGCACGCCCGAGGACATCCGCCGCGCGGCGCACTCCCTCACCGGACAGTATCTCGCAGGACGCCGCCAGATTCCGGTTCCACCGCGCCGGCACCGCGTCGATCCCGAACGCGTTCTCACGATCGCCGGGGCCAGCGGCAACAACCTCAAGGGCGTCACGCTGAAGCTGCCCGTCGGTCTCTTCGTCTGCGTGACCGGCGTGTCGGGCTCCGGCAAGTCGACGCTCATCAACGACACGCTCTATCACGCGATCGCGCGGCACCTGTACGGAAGCTCGGCTGAGCCGGCGCCGTACGAGGAGCTCACCGGCGCGGAGTTCTACGACAAGGTGATCAGCGTCGATCAGAGCCCGATCGGCCGCACGCCGCGCTCCAATCCGGCGACATACACGGGCCTCTTCACGCCGATCCGCGAGCTTTTCGCCCAGGTCAAGGAGGCGCGCGAGCGCGGCTACGGCCCGGGGCGCTTCTCCTTCAACGTCAAGGGCGGACGCTGCGAGGCCTGCCAGGGCGACGGGCTGATCAAGGTCGAGATGCACTTCCTGCCCGACGTCTACGTGGCCTGCGACGTGTGCCACGGCCAGCGCTACAACCGAGAGACGCTGGAGATCCAGTACAAGGGCAGGAACATCCACGACGTGCTCTCGCTCACCGTCGAGCAGGCCTACGCGTTCTTCGAGCCGGTCCCGGCGGTCGCGCGCAAGCTGGCCACGCTCCTCGACGTCGGCCTGGGCTACGTCACGCTGGGGCAGTCGGCGACGACGCTCTCCGGCGGCGAGGCGCAGCGCGTCAAGCTCGCCCTGGAACTGTCCAAGCGGGACACCGGTCGTACGCTGTACATCCTCGACGAGCCGACGACGGGGCTGCACTTCCACGATATCGAGATGCTGCTCTCCGTGTTGCACCGCTTGCGCGATCACGGCAACACCGTTGTCGTGATCGAACACAACCTCGACGTGATCAAGACCGCGGACTGGATCATCGACCTGGGCCCGGAAGGCGGCGACGGCGGCGGCACGATCATCGCCGAGGGTCCGCCGGAGCAGATCGCGAACGCGGCGGCGAGCTTCACCGGGCGCTATCTGAAGCCGGCGCTCGAGCGCCACGGCTCGAAGGCGGCGCGCGCTCCGGTCGCGGCGTCGCGCAACGGCCGGGGCAGGAAGGCGGCGTCCGACCTGCTTGGCTAGCGGCCGGGAGAGCGTTGCGGTACCGTTGCGGACGGCAACGCGGCCTTCGCGCCCCCTCGAGGTCGCCTCGACAAAGACCATCCTGGAGGATCGTCATGAAGAACTCTCTGGCACGCATTCTCGCCGTCGTCGCGGCCGCCGCGCTGGTGTCGGCCGCGCCCCGCGGCTTTGCGGCGGAGCTCGGCAGCTGGAGCTATGCCGGCGCGACCGGACCGGCCAAGTGGGCCGCCCTGTCGAAGGACTTCAAATCGTGCAAGGCCGGCGAGGAGAGCAAGCAATCGCCGATCGACATCCCGGACGCGAAGGCGCGCAAGGGCGACCTCCCGGGGCTGCTGTTCAACTACAAGACGGTCCCGCTCAAGGTCGTCGACAACGGGCACACCGTCGAAGTGGTCTATCCGCCGGGCAGCTTCGTGTCGATCGACGGCAAGCACTACGAGCTGCAGCAGTTCCACTTCCACAAGCCGGCGGAGGAAAAGATCGACGGCAAGGGCCACGACATGGACGCGCACCTCGTGCACAAGGGCCCCGACGGCAAGCTCATGGTGATCGCCGTCCTGCTGGACGCCGGCAAGGAGAACAAGCTGATCAAGGCGGTCTGGGACAACCTGCCGAAGGAGAAGGGCAAGGAAGTGAGCGTCGACGCCGTGAAGATCAGCGCGCTCGACCTGCTGCCGAACGACAAGGGCTACTACACCTACGCGGGTTCGCTCACCACCCCGCCCTGCTCGGAGCAGGTCACGTGGTACGTGCTCAAGTTGCCGGTGCAGATCTCCGCCGACGAAATTGCGCACTTCGGGCGCCTCTATCCGATGAACGCGCGCCCAATCCAGCCGTTCAACGATCGCGACATCATGGGGACGCGCTAGGGCGACCAAAAAACAAGGCGCGGCCCTGGAGTGCCGCGCCTTGCGGGTGCTGCGAGCGCTCTTCCGGCGCCTCCTACTTACTGGATCGTGATCTGCTTGCGTGTCGCCTTGGCGACCTTGGGTAGCGTCAGTTGCACAACGCCGTCCACATGCTTCGCTTGGGCGCCGTTGGCGTCGATCGCTTCGGGCAGGCGGATCGTGCGGCTCGACTTGCCGTAGCGCCGTTCGGTCCACAGCGCCTTGCCGTTCGATTCGGTTTCTTCGCGGAATTCCGCGCTGATCGTGACGTCGCGGTCTTCGACCTTGACTTCGATCCTGTCCTTGGCCACACCGGGGGCTTCCGCCTTCACGACGTAGGCTTCGGGCGTCTCCACCACGTCCAACTTGAGCGAAGCGCCGTCGAGGCCGGCATCGCCGTTGATCGCGGGGAGAAGCGAGCCGAACACCCGATCCAGCGGGCTGTAATAGCTGATGAGACTCGACATGGTGCTCCTCTCCTTGAAATGGGATTCGCAGCGGCATTCCGCCGCGTACGCCCCACACTTGGCGGCGTCGCAGCGCATTTCAAGGCCCGGCTTCAGGATTCCGCGGACGGTCCCGGCTGCGGCGAGACCGCGGAGGGCGGTGCCGCGGAGATCGCGGCGAGGATGCCCCGGAGGAGCGCGGTCGGCGTCGGTGGGCAGCCGGCGATCGTGACGTCGACCGGGATCACGTTGGCGACCCGGCCCAGGCTCGCGTAGCTCTCGCCGAAGACGCCGCCGGTGCAGCCGCAGTCGCCGGCGGCCACGACCAGCTTCGGGTCCGGCGTCGCGTCGTAGGTCCGCCGGAGCGCGATCGCCATGTGCTTCGAAACCGGGCCGGTCACGAGCAGCAAGTCGGCGTGCCTGGGGCTCGCGACGAATCTGATGCCCAGGCCCTCCAGGTTGTAGTAGGGATTGCCGAGCGCGTGGATCTCCAGCTCGCAGCCGTTGCACGAGCCCGCGTCGACCTGGCGGATGGCCAGCGCTCGTCCGAGCGTGTTGAGGATCTGCGCCTGTAGCCTCGCGACGGCGGCGGCCTCGGTCGCCGGATCGGGCTTCGGTTCGGTCTTGATGCCCGTTCGGGCGATCTGGCGCAGGAGCTGGTACATGCGTCGCCTACAGATCGTGCCCGCTGTAGGAAAGATTGAACGACTTGTTGATCAGGGGAAAGTCCGGAACGATGTTGCCGATCACGGCGTGCTCGAGCACCGGCCAGTTCTGCCACGACGGGTCGTGGGGATGACAGCGACGGACCGATCCCCGGGGCCCGCTGTCCAGCGCGACGACGATCGGCCCACGCCATCCCTCGACGATGCCCAGGCCGAAGCGCTCTCCCGGCGAGCCCGGGTAGAGCAGGGCGACTTCGCCCGCGGGGAGCGCGTCGAGAAGCGCGCGCGTCAGCCGCAACGACTCCACCAGCTCGTCGAAGCGGACGGCGACGCGCGCCGCGACGTCACCGGCCTCCCGGCACGCGGCGCGAACGCCGAGCTCCGCATAGGGCGGCACCGGGAAGCTGCATCGCAAATCCTTCGGGACCCCGCTCGCGCGGGCGGCAAGCCCGGTCAATCCGAGCTTCACCGCCAGCTCGCGCGAGACCTGCCCGCAGGTCCGGAAGCGGTCCTGGAGGCCGGCATGCTCGTCGTAGATCGAGCGCAGCGTCCGCAGCTCGCGAGCCAAGTCCTCCGCCTGCCGGCGCAGGGCGGAGGCGGCTTCCGCGGACAGGTCGACCGCCACGCCTCCCGGAACGACGACATCCATCAGGAGCCGATGGCCGAATGCACCGGCGTTGGCGCGAAGCACGTCTTCCTTCAGACGCGAGAACTGCGACAGGCCGAAGGCGAAGCCGCCATCGTTGCCCAGATAACCGAGGTCGCCGAGGTGATTCGCGATCCGTTCGCGCTCCAGGCAGAGCGCGCGCAGGGCGAGCGCCCGCGCCGGAACCTCGAGCTGGGCGATGGACTCGGCGGCCTGCGCATAGGCCCAGGCGTACGCGACCGTGCTGTCGCCGGAGACCCGGCCCGCGAGCCGATGGCCTTCGGAGAGGTGGAAGCCTTCGAAGCGCTTCTCGATGCCCTTGTGCACGTAGCCGAGCCGCTCCTCGAGCCGCAGGATCTTCTCGCCCACGACCTGGAGGCGGAAGTGCCCGGGCTCGATGATGCCCGCGTGCACGGGTCCCACCGGGATCTCGTGCACGCCGTCGCCAGTCACGCGCACGAAGGGATATTCCTCTTCGCCCGACTCCCATTTCGGCGAGGCTTCGAAGCCTCGCCGCAGCGGGAACCGGTCGATCGGCCAACCCGCCTGCCACAGCCACGGACGCTGATCCTCGGCGTCGGATTGCAGGCCGACGAGATCGAACACCGCGCGCTGCATGCGGTTCGCCGCCGGAAAGATCGAGGAGAGGTCGGGATAGCGTGCGTCGCCGTCGGGCAGCGTGTGCTCGAGCAGACTGAGGCCGTCGTCGTCGGCGAGGAGCACACGCAGCAGGAATCCGCGGCCGCGGTGGCTCTCGTCGCTGGCCCACAGCGCGACGAGCTGTCCGCCCTGTTCCCAGGCGAGCCGGCAGGCGGCGAGCAGCTGTCCCGAGCCGACCGGGCAGCGCTGCGCCGGCACGGGGGCGGGCAGGGACGCGGCCGCGATCCCGAGCGGCGAGACGTTCACCGAGCGCTCACCCGATCAACTTCGCCGCCTGCCGATACCACTCGGCGAGCACCGGCGGAATCCACAGGCCGAGCATCAATACGAGAGCGAGGTGGACGAACACGGGCAGCATCGCCGGCCGTGCGGGCAGGCGCTTCGCCGTCGTCTCTCCGAAGACCATCGGCTGCACCTTCGAGAACACCGCCGCGAATGCGACGCCCAGGGCGAGCAGCAGGAACGGCGTGGCCCAGGGCTGCTCGCGCATCGCGGTGGTCAGGATCAGGAACTCGCTCGCGAACACGCCGAACGGCGGCATTCCGAGGATCGCGAGCGAGCCGAGCACCAGTCCCCACCCGATCAGCGGGCTGGTGCCGATCAAACCGCGGATGTTGTCGATGATCTGCGTGCCGGTCTTCTGCGCGGCGTGCCCCACCGCGAAGAAGATCGCCGACTTGGTCAGCGAGTGCACCGTCATGTGCAGCAGCGCGGCGAAGTTGGCCACGGCGCCGCCGATGCCGAAGGCGAACGTCATGATCCCCATGTGCTCGATCGAGGAATAGGCGAACAGCCGCTTGATGTCCTTCTGGCGCGACAGCAGGAAAGCGGCCACGACCACCGAGAGCAGGCCGAAGCCCATCATGAGCTGCCTCGCGAAGGACGTGTGCACGGAGCCCTCGACCAGGACCTTGCAGCGCACGACGGCGTAGAGCGCGACGTTCAGAAGCAGGCCGGAGAGCACCGCGGAGACCGGCGTGGGGCCTTCGGCGTGCGCGTCGGGCAGCCAGTTGTGCAGCGGGACGAGCCCGACCTTGGTGCCGTAGCCGACCAGCAGGAACACGAACGCGAGCGAGAGCACCGTGGGCTCGAGCTGGCCCTTCACCGCGTTGAGCTCGGTCCACAGCAGCGCGCCGCCTTCCGCGCCCAGGAGCCGCTCGGCCGCGAAGTAGAGCAGGATCGTTCCGAACAGCGCCTGGGCGATGCCCACGCCGCACAGGATGAAGTACTTCCACGCGGCCTCGAGGCTTTCCGGCGTGCGATAAAGGGAGACGAGGAGCACGGTGGCGAGCGTGGCGCCCTCGAGCGCCACCCAGAGGATGCCCATGTTGTTGCTCAAGAGCGCCAGCAGCATCGTGAAGTTGAAGAGCTGGAACATGCTGTGGTAGAGACGAAGCCGCCGCGGGGTCAGGCGACCGTGCGCACGCTCGATGCGCATGTACGGCCGGGAGAAGATGGCGGTGGTGAAGCCGACGAACGCCGTGAGCGCGACGAGGAAGACGTTGAAGGCGTCGACGAAGAAGAGCTTGCCGGCGACGAGGATCGGTCCGGAGGACATTACGCTCGCCGTCAGCGCGGCTGCGGCGACGAGCGTCGCGGCGCACACGACGACGTTGACCGTCGGCGCCTCGTCGCGCTCGCCGACCACGGCGAGGATCAGCGCACCGACGAGCGGGATGCCGAGGACGGTGAAGATCTCGATCATGAGCTGGCGTCGTTCCCGCGAAAGCGGGGAGCCGGCCGCTCCGGTCGCACGCCGCCGGAAGCACGCCTGCGCGGGGACGACGGCGTCGTCCGGACGCCCTGCACCATCACTCTCCCTCCTTGAGCTTCTCCAAGTGCTTCAGGTCGAGGCTGTCGAACTGCTCGCGGATCTGGAAGAAGAACACGCCGAGGATGAGCACCGCGACCAGCACGTCGAGCGCGATCCCGAGCTCGACGGCCATCGGCATGCCGTAGGTCGCGCTGGTCGCCGCGAACAGCAGCCCGTTCTCCATCGAGAGAAAGCCGATCACCTGCGAGATGGCCTTCCGCCGCGTGATCATCATCAGGAAGGACAGCATGACGCTCGCCATGGCGATCCCGAGCGTCGCGCGGGTGACGGTGTTGGCGAGCTGAGCGATTGGATAGGCGAGGTTGAAGGCGAACACCACGAGCACGATGCCGATCAGCATCGTCGTGGGGATGTTGATGAGCCCTTCGACGTCCCACCGTACGTCGAGCTGGCGGATCATGCGCAGCAGCAGCCAGGGCAGCAGGCCCACCTTGAGCGCCAGGGTGAGCCCTGCGGACCAGTACAGGTGCGGCTGGTGCGTCGCGAACGCGACGATGCCCGTCGAGAGGCCCAGCGCGAGCCCCTGCGCGGCGAGCAGATCGACGAGCGTGAGCACCCGCCGCTGCGCGAGCATCGCGAAGGCGAGGAGCAGGAGCACGGCCGCGAGAAGGTTGATGAACTGCGACCAGAGTGGCGTGGCGGCCATCGCTAGCTGCCGAGGAGGAGGTTGACGAGCATGGCCAGCACCGCCAGGAGGAAGGCGGTGCCGAGGAACTCGGGCGCGCGGAAGATGCGAAGCTTCGCCGAGAGCGTCTCCATCAGCGCCAGCGCGAAGCCTCCCACCGCCAGCTTGGCGACCAGCACGGGGACCGCGGCCAGGATCGCGAGCCAGTCGGAGCTTCCCTCGGCGATGCCGAACGGCAGGAACAGCGCGAGGCCGATGCACGAGTAGTTGAACAGCTTCAGCGCGGAGGCCCATTCGATCAGCGCCAGGTGGCGCGCCGAGTATTCGAGCACCATCGCCTCGTGGATCATCGTGAGCTCGAGGTGCGTGGCGGGGTTGTCGATCGGGATGCGCGCGTTCTCCGCCAGCGAGACCATGGTGAAAGCCACGCCGGCGAACGCAAGGCTGGGGTAGATCGCGATCTCCCGGTGGGCGAGCGCCTCGACGATCGTCGGCAGCGAAGTCGATCCCGAGATGAGCGACGCGGTGAAGAGCACCATGAGCAGAGCCGGCTCGGCGAGGAAGCCGACGAACATCTCGCGCCTCGCGCCCAGGCTGCCGAAGGCGGTGCCGATGTCCATCGCCGCGAGCGCGATGAACACGCGGGCCAGCGCGAACAGGCCGACCAGCGCGATCGCGTCGGCGGCGCTCGCGAAGGGCAGGTCGGTGGCAAGCGAGGGAACGATCGCCGCGGCGAGCGCCATCGCGCCGAAGACCACGTACGGCGTCAGGCGAAAGAGCACCGAGGCGTTCTCCGCCACGACCGCCTCCTTGTGGAAGAGCTTGCGGATCGTCCGGTAGGGAAGGACGAGCGGAGGCGCGCTGCGATTCGCAAGCCACGCGCGGCACTGGTTGACCCATCCCAGAAGCAGCGGAGCGAGGGCGAGCGCCACCGCGAGCTGCACGAGCTGGGAAAGGAATCCGGTCGCGGTCATCGCGGCATCAGCGCACGAAGAAGAGCAGCGCGAGCAGCGTGAAGAAGCTGTACATCAGGTACACGGAGATCCGGCCCTGCTGGATCGAGCCGACGAGGCGGGCGATCGCGTCCGCGGCGCGGGCGAGCGGCAGATACAGCCAGTTCCACAGATGGTCTCCTGCCACGACCCGGTAGCGCGGGTTCGAGTCGAACGGCGAGGGAAGCGTGCGGTCGATCCTGAAGAAGGGCTCGAAGACCTGGCGGATCGGCTGTCCGAAGCCTTCGGCGGTGTCCTGCATCCGAGGCGTCTGCCGCGGGAAGCCGCAGTCCCAGGGCGCTCCCTTGCGCAGCCGCCCGTGGTAGAGCCGGCGCACGCAGAAGATCGTGAGCAGCACGGCGCCGACGATGGCACAGAGGACGACGAGCGGACTGTAGCTCGAGCGATCGGGGCTGACCGGCGCGAGGAGCCACCAGTTCGATCCGCCTTGCCCGACCCTCGAGCCGACGAGCAGCGCATTCACGGGGTCGAGCGCGGCGATCACCTGCACCGGGAGCACACCGAGCGCGACACAGCCCAGCGCAAGCCACGCCATGCCCGCGCGCTCGAAGAGGCCCGCGTCGTGCGCATAGGCGAGGCTGGGCTCGCGCGGCCGGCCGAGGAACACGATGCCGTAGAACTTGACGACGACGTAGGCCGCGAGGGCCACCGCCAGGACCAGCGCCCCGGTCGCCAGCGGCACCAGCATGTTGACGAAGGACTGCGGCAGGCTGGGGGTGAACAGGAACGCCTGCAGCAGCAGCCACTCCGAAGCGAACCCGTTGAGCGGCGGAAGACCCGCCATCGCCAGCGAGCCCACCAGCGCGAGCCAGGCGACCCACGGCATGCGGTGAATCAATCCGCCGAGCTTGCCGAGGCTGCGCTCATGCGTCGCGTGCAGGACGGAGCCCGTGGCGAGAAAGAGCAGGCTCTTGAAGAAGGCGTGGTTGAGCGCATGATAGAGCGTCGCGGTCAGCGTGATCGCGGCGAGCGTCGCCTGGCCGTAGGCCTTGAAGAGAATGGTGAGCCCCACGCCCGCGACGATGATCCCGATGTTCTCGATCGACGAATAGGCCAGCAGCCGCTTCATGTCGGTCTGCACGGTCGCGAAGATCACCCCGAAGAGGGCGCTCAGGAGCCCGACCACGAGCGCGAGCACGCCCCACCACCAGAGCTGCGTGCCGATGAGGTCGAAGGCGACGCGGAGCAGCCCATAGATCGCCGTCTTGAGCATCACTGCGCTCATCAACGCCGAGACGGGCGACGGCGCGGCCGGGTGGGCCTCCGGCAGCCAGACGTGCAAGGGGACCAGACCCGCCTTGGCGCCGAAGCCGATGAACGCGAGCAGGAACGCGATCGAGCTCCACGCGGCCGGCCGGCTCGCCTCGCGCATCGATGCGAACGTGTAGTCGCCGTCGTAAAGCACGCCGAAGCACAGCAGGATCGCGATGGCGCCGATGTGCGCGATCAGGAGGTAGAGGAAGCCGGCGCGCCGGATTTCCGGCAGGCGATGGTCGGTCGTGACCAGAAAGAACGATGCCAGCGCCATCGTCTCCCATGCGACCATGAACGCGTAGGCATCGTCGGCGACGAGCACCAGCGCCATCGCCGCGAGAAAGACGTGGTACTGCAGGCCGACGAGACCGGGTGCGACGCCTTCGCTGGCTCGAAAGTAGCCGGCCGCGAAGACGGAGATGCCCGCCGAAGCGCCCCCGAGCAGCGTGAGGAAGAACGCCGCCAGCGGATCGAGCCGGAAGTGGAACGGCAGGTCGGGGAGACCGAGCGGCAGGACCAGGCTCTGCGCGGCGTGGCCGATCGACGCCGCCGAGACGAGCGCGAGAGCCAGCCCGACGAAGGCGCCGGCGTTGAACAGCACGCGGCCGACGTAGACGATGCTCCTCGGCCGCACGAGCGCGGCGGCTCCGATCGCGAGCCAGGCCGCGACCGCGAGCATCACCAGGTAAAGGGCGTTGCTCACCCGGCCAGGGTTCGCGCGCGAAGCCGCCGCGACCCCGCGTCGCCCCGGGTGGTCATTTGACGCGCATGCCGGGCGTCGCCCCGGAGTCGGGCGCCAGCAGGAAGACGCCGGGTCCTTCTCCCGACGCGGCGAGCACCATGCCCTCGGACAGACCGAACTTCATCTTCCGCGGCGCGAGGTTGGCGACCATCGGCGTGAGCCGGCCGATCAGGCTCTGCGGATCGTAGGCGGACTTGATGCCCGCGAAGACCGTGCGATGCCGCTCGCTTCCGTCGGCGTTGGTCTCGCCGGCGTCCAGCGTGAGCTTGAGAAGCTTGTCGGCTCCGGCGACCGCTTCGGCGTCGACGATGCGCGCGATCCTGAGCTCGATCCTGGCGAAGTCGTCGATGGAGATCGTCGCGGTGTCGGTCGGCTTGGAGGCCATGGCGGCCGGCACCTGCGTTGCGCCGGACGGCTCGAACAGGGCGTCGATCTGCTTCGGATCGACGCGAGTCATGAGGTGCTCGTAGGCGTTGATCGCATGGCCGGCGGGGAGCTCGCGCGGCAAGTCGCCCCAGGCCTGGGGCGCGACGTTCAGGAATCGCTCGGACTTTTCCGCGAGCTCCGGCAGGACCGGCTTCAGCAGGCCGGTCAGTATGCGGAAATCGTCCAGGCATTCGGAGCAGACCTCGAGCGCGCGGGGAAGCGTGCTCTTGTCGCGCGCGAGCTCCCACGGCTTATGGCGGTCGAAGTATTCGTTGCTCTTGTCGGCGAGCACCATGATCTCGCGAATCGCCTTGCCGAATTCGCGGCGATCGTAGCAGGCGCCGACCTCGGCGGCCGCGCTCTCCACCGAGAGCCCGTGGCGGCCCGCGAACGGCTGGACGGCGGACAGCTTGTTGCCTGATTGCGCGACGAATCGCGCCGCGCGCGCGGCGATGTTGACCAGCTTTCCGACGAGATCGCTGTTGACCCTCGCCAGGAAGTCGTCGGGATTGAAGTCGATGTCCTCGACGCGATCGTTGAGCTTGGCGCCGATGTAGTAGCGCAGCCACTCCGGATTCATCCCGATCTCGAGATAGCGCTGCGGGCTGATGCCGGTCCCGCGCGACTTGGACATCTTCTCGCCCGAGACGGTGATGAAGCCGTGCACGTACACGTTGGTCGGGAGCTTGCGGCCGGAGAACTTGAGCATCGCCGGCCAGAAGAGCGTGTGAAAGTAGACGATGTCCTTGCCGATGAAGTGGTACTGCTCGACCTCGTTCGCAGGATCGATGAACTCGTCGAAGGAGCGGCTCTCGCCGTTGCCGCGCGCCTTGCCGCTGTCGAAGTAGTTCTTCAGGCTCGCGAGATAGCCGACCGGCGCGTCCAGCCAGACATAGAAGTACTTGCCGGCCACGTCCGGAAATCTGGCCGTCTGCGGAATCGCGATGCCGAAATAGGGCGCGTCGCGCGAGATGTCCCAGTCGGCGAGCTTGCTGCCCTGCTCGTCGCCGAGCCACTCGGCGATCTTGTTCTTGACCTCGCTCTGCAGGCCGGTGCCGGACGTCCACGCGCGCAGGAACTCGACGACCTTCGGATCCGACAGCCGGAAGAACAGGTGCTCGGAGCGCCGCAGCTCCGGCTTCGCGCCGGTCAGCACCGAGTAGGGATTCTTGAGATCCGTCGGCGAATAGGTCGACCCGCAGTTCTCGCAGGCGTCGCCGTACTGATCCTTCGTCCCGCAGCGCGGGCATTCGCCCTTGATGTAGCGGTCCGGAAGGAACATTGCCTTGACCGGATCGAAGAACTGCTCGATGGTTTTCGAGTCGACCAGGTCCGCGTCGACGAGCCTGCGGTAGATCTCCTGCGAGAGCTCGACGTTCTCGGGACTGTCGGTCGAGTGCCAGTTGTCGAAGCTCAGGTGGAAGCGCCGGTAGTCCTGCTTGTGCGACTCCGCGACTCGCGCGACGAGCGCCACGGGCGTCACGCCGTCGGCCTCCGCCCGGAGCATGATCGGCGCGCCGTGCGCATCGTCGGCGCCGATGAAATGCACCGCGTGCCCCCGCATGCGCTGGAATCGCACCCAGATATCGGCCTGGATGTATTCCATGATGTGACCGATGTGGAACGGCCCGTTGGCATACGGCAGGGCGGTGGTCACGAACAGCGTACGACGCGACATCCGACAAAAACCTTGGACACGGGAGGGGAATCTTGAATTCTAACAAAGCGATGCGCCGTTTAGTATCGAGCGCAGCGCTTTTTCGCTAAACTATCGGTCCGTTCACGTCTTCATCGAAGACACTTCCGATGCCCATTAGCGAGGCCGACGTCTTGGCCAGGCTGCACGCGCTGACCGATCCCAATACCGGCCGCGACTTCGTCTCCGGCAAGTCGGTCCGCAACGTGGAGGTCGAGGGCGCGAGCGTGCTGGTCGATCTGCAGCTCGGGTATCCGGCGAAGAGCCAGCACGAGTCGCTGAAGAAGCTGGTCGCGAGCCAGCTCGCGGGCCTCGCGGGCATCGGCAAGGTCACGGTCAACGTCGGGCACAAGATCGCCTCGCACACCGTGCAGCGCGGTGTGAAGCTCGTTCCCGGCGTGAAGAACATCGTCGCTGTAGCGAGCGGCAAGGGCGGGGTAGGCAAGTCGACCACGGCGGTCAACCTCGCGCTGGCGCTGGCGGCCGAGGGGGCGCAGGCGGGCGTGCTCGATGCGGACATCTACGGGCCGTCGCAGCCGATGATGCTCGGGATCACGGGCCGCCCCGAGTCGAAGGACGGCAAGACGCTGGAGCCGCTCGAGGCCTGGGGCGTGCAGGCGATGTCGATCGGCTTCCTGATCGATACCGATACGCCGATGGTCTGGCGCGGGCCGATGGTGACGCAGGCGCTGGAGCAGCTCCTCAAGGACACCAACTGGCGCGACCTCGACTACCTGATCGTCGACATGCCGCCGGGCACCGGCGACATCCAGCTCACCCTGGCGCAGAAGGTTCCGGTGACCGGCGCCGTGATCGTGACCACGCCGCAGGACATCGCCCTCATCGATGCGCGCAAGGGGCTCAAGATGTTCGAGAAGGTCGGCGTGCCGATCGTCGGCGTGGTCGAGAACATGTCGATCCATGTCTGCTCCAACTGCGGGCACGCGGAGGCGATCTTCGGCGAGGGCGGCGCGCAGCGCATGTGCGCGGACTACAAGGTGCCCTTCCTCGGCGGGCTGCCGCTCGACATCCACATCCGCGAGCAGGCCGATTCCGGCCGCCCGACGGTCGTGGCGGAGCCGGACGGCAAGATCGCGGCGATCTACAAGGAGATCGCGCGCAAGACCGCCGTGTTCGTCGCGCAGCGTGCCGAGGACTTCTCGGCGAAGTTTCCGAACATCGTCGTCCAGAATACCTAGGGGAGCCCCGGCCGCAGGGTTCGGCCCCGCCCGGGGGCGCCGGAGAGCCGCGACGTCATGATCAAATCCGACAAGTGGATCCGGCGCATGGCCGCCCAGCACCGGATGATCGAGCCCTTCGAGCCCGGGCAGGTGCGGGAGGCGAACGGGCACAGGATCGTCTCGTACGGAACCTCGAGCTACGGCTACGACATCCGCTGCTCGAACGAATTCAAGCTGTTCACCGACATCAACTCGACGATCGTCGACCCGAAGAACTTCGACGAGAAATCCTTCGTCGACATTCGCGGGGAGCACTGCATCATCCCGCCGAATTCCTTCGCGCTGGCGCGCACCATCGAGTACTTCCGCGTCCCGCGCAACGTGCTCGTGGTCTGCCTCGGCAAATCGACGTACGCGCGCTGCGGCATCATCGTCAACGTGACGCCTCTCGAGCCCGAATGGGAGGGCTACGTGACGCTGGAGTTCTCCAACACGACGCCGCTGCCCGCGAAGATCTACGCCAACGAGGGCGTGGCGCAGGTCATCTTCTTCGAATCCGACGAGGTCTGCGAGACCTCGTACAAGGATCGCGGCGGCAAATACCAGGGTCAGAAGGGCGTCACGCTGCCCAAGATCTGAGGGCCGATGCAAGGCTCCAAGCTTGCATCCGTCGCGGTCATCGCGCTCTGCCAGGTGGCGGCGATGGCGCTGTGGTTCTCCGCCTCGGCGGTCACGCCGGCGCTCGTCGCCGAGTTCCACCTCTCGAACTTCTACCAGGCGGCACTCACCAGCGGTGTGCAGGCGGGATTCGTCATCGGCTGCATCGCAAGCGCGCTCCTCGGGCTTCCCGATCGGCTCGATCCGCGCCGGCTGTTCGCGGCGTCCGCCGCGGTCGGCGCGGTCGCTAACGCGCTCCTGCTCGGCATCGATCCGGCGGGACCCGCGATGCCGCTGCTGCGCCTCGCCACTGGCATCTGCATGGCCGGCGTCTATCCGGTCGGCATGAAGCTCGCCGCGACCTGGGCGAGCGGCGACATGGGATTGATGGTCGGCATCCTTGTCGGCGCGCTGACGCTCGGGTCGGCGGCCCCTCACCTGTTCAACGCCTTCGGCGGACTCGACTGGCGGCCCACCCTCGGCGCAGCCTCCGTCAGCGCGGCGGCGGCGGCGCTCGCGATCGGCTTCGCCGGGCTGGGCCCGAATCGCACCGCCGCGCCGCGCTTCGATCCCCGGGCGGTGCTCGGCGCGTGGCGCGACGTCCCCTTGCGCCTCGCGAACCTCGGCTACCTCGGCCACATGTGGGAGCTCTACGCGATGTGGGCGTGGATCGGCGTGTTCCTGAACGCGAGCTTCGCCCTGGTGCTCCCGCCGGAATCGGCGCCGGTCGCGGCTCGGCTCGCGGCCTTCGCTACGATCGCCTCCGGCGCGATCGGTTGCGTCGCGGCAGGGCTGGCCGCCGATCGTCTCGGGCGCACCACCGTGACCATCGCCGCCATGGCGGTGAGCGGGAGCTGCGCGGCGAGCGTAGGCCTGCTCTTCGGCGGTCCGCCGGCGGCGGTGGTGGCGCTCTGCCTCGTCTGGGGCGTGAGCATCGTCGCCGACTCCGCGCAGTTCTCCGCGTCAATCGCCGAGCTGGCCAATCCGGAGCGGGTAGGAACGATGCTCACGCTGCAGACCGCGCTCGGCTTCACCCTGACGCTGGTCACGATCCACCTGCTCCCGCTGCTGGTCGACAGCCTGGGCTGGCGCTACGCCTTTGCGCCGCTGGCGCTCGGACCGGCGGTCGGCGTCTGGGCCATGGCACGCCTGCGCGCCGATCCGCGCTCGGCGCGCCTCGCCGGCGGCCGACGCTAGCCTTGTCGAATATTCCGGTGGAACCGGCATACCGGTCGGCGTAGGATGATTGGCGCCGGCGCGGTGGCGCCGATCCGTACGATGCCCATGCGGAGGTAACCCGTGGCCTATCATCTCGAAGGACGACTGCTCGAAGTCTGCAACTGTCGCGTGCTGTGTCCGTGCTGGATCGGCGAGGACCCGGACTTCGGCACCTGCGACACCATCGTCTGCTGGCATTTCGACAAGGGCACCATCAACGGCGTCGACGTCTCCGGCCGCACGATCGGCGTGATCGCCCACGTCCCCGGCAACATCCTCAAGGGCAACTGGCGCGCCGCCGTCTATCTCGACGACAAGGTGACGCCGAAGCAGGAAGAGGCGATCCTATCCGTCTACACCGGCAAGCAGGGCGGCCCCGTGGGCGAGCTGGTCAAGCTCATCGGAGAAGTCGTCTCGGTCGAGAAGGTGCCGATCCAGTTCGACGTAAGGGCCGGCAAGGGCACGCTCAAGATCGGAGACGCGGGCTATGCCGAGCTCGAGCCCTACCAGGGCGCGACCGGCAAGGACACGACGCTGTCGGACACGGTCTTCTCGACGGTTCCCGGCGCGCCGGTATGGGTCGGCAAGAGCCCGCGCTACCGGTCGAAGAACGACAAGCTGGGCATCAACCTCGACATGAAGGGCCACAACGCGCTGCAAAGCACGTTCGTCTTCGATGCCTGAGCGAGCGGCGGAAGCCTAGCGCCTGGCCGCGATGGCGGTTCCCCCTCTGGAGGCGGCCGCGCCGCGGGCGCAACCCGCGCGCGGCGCCGACCCGCGCGCCTTGCCGCTGGCGCTCGTTGCGGCGCTCTCGCTTGGCGCCTGGGCGATTCTCGCCGTCTGGAGCGCGAGCCCCTATGCACGCTACCTGGATCACGGAGGCTGGGACCGCGCGGGCGCGCTCGCGACGCTCTGCCGGAGCATTCCGCAGGGCGAGCTCCTGGTCCCGCTGGCGGTCTACGCGCTGGCCTGGCTGGTGATGATCGCCGCGATGATGCTGCCGACCACGCTGCCTCTGCTCGCGATCTTCGGTCGCGTCACTGCCGGGCGGAGCGATCGCGGACCGCTGATGGCGCGGATCGTCGCCGGCTTCGCGCTGGTCTGGCTCGGTTTCGGGGTCCTGGCCCACGGCCTCGACAGCGCCCTGCACGTCGCGGCCGGCAGGTTCGACTGGCTCGTCGTCCACGGGGAGCTCATCGGCGCGGCTATCCTCGTCGGTGCGGGCGCGTTCCAGTTCAGCTCGCTCAAGTACCGCTGCCTCGAGCGCTGCGGTACGCCGTTCGCCTTCATCAACCAGCGCTGGCACGGCCGCAGCCCCGCCCGCGAAGCGCTGCGCATCGGCCTCGATCACGGCGCGCTCTGCGTCGCCTGCTGCTGGGCGCTGATGCTCGTGATGTTCGTGGTCGGCATGGGCAATCTCGGCTGGATGCTCCTGCTCGGGGCCGCGATGGCGGCTGAGAAGAGCCTCGCGTGGGGACGCCGGCTGCGCACGCCGATCGGCCTGGCGCTGATCGGCTGGGGCGTCGCGCTCGCCTTCGGCAGTCTCTGACCGCTCGTCGGGGAACCCCCGCGCTCCGGCGGCGCCTAAGCCCTCTTTGCCGCTCGTCGTTCCGCACAGACCCCGAAACCGCTCCCATCGCGCGCCGGCGATGGTGCACAATGCGCCCCCAAGGGGTGTGGCCTCCGGCCTGACACCCCGCTTTCTTTTGCGAGGACCATGAAGTTCCGTTTTCCCGTCGTCATCATCGACGAAGACTTCCGCTCCGAGAACGCCTCGGGCTTAGGCATCCGGGCGCTCGCCGCCGCCATCGAGAAGGAGGGGCTCGAGGTGCTGGGGGTCACGAGCTACTACGACCTCTCGCAGTACGCGCAACAGCAGTCGCGCGCCTCCGCGTTCATCCTGTCGATCGACGACGAGGAGTTCGGCTCCGGCACCGCGGAGGAGACCGAGCGGGCGCTCAAGAGCCTGCGCGCGTTTGTCGAGGAGATCCGCTTCAAGAACTCCGACATCCCGATCTACCTCCACGGCGAGACGCGCACCTCGCGCCACATCCCGAACGACATCCTGCGCGAGCTCCACGGCTTCATCCACACCTTCGAGGACACCCCCGAGTTCGTCGCCCGCCACATCGTGCGCGAGGCCAAGAGCTACCTCGACTCGCTCGCTCCGCCGTTCTTCCGCGCGCTGGTCGACTACGCCCAGGACGGCTCGTACTCGTGGCACTGCCCCGGGCACTCCGGAGGCGTCGCGTTCCTGAAGAGCCCCGTCGGGCAGATGTTCCACCAGTTCTTCGGCGAGAACATGCTGCGCGCCGACGTGTGCAACTCGGTCGACGAGCTTGGCCAGCTCCTCGACCACTCGGGACCGGTCGCCAAGGCGGAGCGCAACGCCGCGCGGATATTCAACGCCGACTACTGCTTCTTCGTGACCAACGGGACGTCGACGTCCAACAAGATGGTGTGGCACGCCAACGTGGCGCCCGGCGACGTCGTCGTCGTCGACCGCAATTGCCACGTGTCGGTGCTGCACGCGCTGACCATGACCGGCGCGATCCCGGTGTTCCTTACGCCGACGCGCAATCACTTCGGCATCATCGGGCCGATCCCGCTCGAGGAGTTCCGGCCGGAGAGCATCCGCCGGCGGATCGAGGCGAACCCGTTCGCGCGCCAGGCTGGCAGCAGGAAGGCGCGGATACTGACGATCACGCAGAGCACCTACGACGGGGTCGTGTACAACGTCGAGATGCTCAAGCAGACGCTCAACGGCAGCATCGACACGCTGCACTTCGACGAGGCCTGGCTGCCGCACGCCGGCTTCCACGACTTCTACAAGGACATGCACGCGATCGGCAAGGACCGGCCACGCAGCAAGGACGCGCTCATCTTCGCCACCCACTCGACGCACAAGCTGCTCGCGGGGCTCTCGCAGGCGTCGCAGATCCTGGTTCAGGAGAGCGAGACCCGGAAGCTCGACCGGCACCTGTTCAACGAAGCCTACCTGATGCACACCTCGACCTCGCCGCAGTACGCGATCATCGCATCGTGCGACGTGTCTGCGGCGATGATGGAGCCGCCGGGCGGCACCGCGCTGGTCGAGGAGTCGATCGTCGAGGCGCTCGACTTCCGCCGGGCCATGCGCAAGGTCGACGACGAATGGGGCAAGGACTGGTGGTTCAAGGTCTGGGGTCCGAGCAATCTCGCGGCGGAGGGCATCGGCAAGCGCGACGACTGGATGCTGCGGGCCAACGAGAAGTGGCACGGCTTCGGCAATCTCGCGAGCGGCTTCAACATGCTCGACCCGATCAAGGCCACCGTGATAACCCCGGGGCTCGACGTCTCGGGCAAGTTCGCGAAGACCGGCATCCCGGCGTCGATCGTGACCAAGTACCTGGCCGAGCACGGCGTCATCGTCGAGAAGACGGGGCTGTACTCGTTCTTCATCATGTTCACGATCGGCATCACCAAGGGCCGCTGGAACACCCTCGTCACCGCGCTCCAGCAGTTCAAGGACGACTACGACAAGAACCAGCCGCTGTGGAAGATCCTGCCGGAGTTCTGCGCGCAGCAGCCCGCCTACGAACGCGTGGGCCTGCGCGACCTCTGCCAGCAGATCCACGACATGTACAAGGCGCACGACGTCGCCCGGGTCACGACCGA
The DNA here is from genome assembly GCA_035501595.1 of Casimicrobiaceae bacterium. Classification (GTDB taxonomy): domain Bacteria; phylum Pseudomonadota; class Gammaproteobacteria; order Burkholderiales; family Casimicrobiaceae; genus PALSA-1003. Next base: position 84,729 of record DATJVX010000035.1, read on the forward strand.
GATGTATCTCTCCGACATGCAGCCGGCGATGAAGCCGTCCGACGCCTTCGCGCACATCGCGCATAGGGACATCGACCGCGTCGAGATCGATCAGGTCGAGGGCCGGGTGGCGAGCGTGCTGCTCACGCCGTATCCGCCGGGGATCCCGCTGCTCATTCCCGGCGAGCGCTTCAATCGCACGATCGTGCAGTTCCTCGAGTTCGCGCGGAAGTTCAACCAGCAGTTTCCCGGCTTCGAGACGGACATCCACGGATTGATCGAGGAGAACGACGGGGGGAAGCTGCGCTATTTCATGGATTGCGTCAGGCAGCGCTAGCCTCTCGCGGCGGAAAATCGTGAACGGTCCCACCTATGCTCGCTTCGGCAGCGGCCGCTCGGTGCTGCGCGTCGAGGACGACAAGCTCCTCAAGGGGCAGGGCAGCTTCGCCGACGACGTCAGCGCGCCGGGACAGGCGCAGCTCATGCTCCTTCGCTCGCCCCATCCGCACGCACGGATCGTCCGCATCGACACCACCGCGGCGGCCGCGATGCCCGGGGTCGTCGCCATCGTCACCGGCGAGGAGCTCGTCCGCGCCGGCGTGAAGCCGCTCCCCTCGTCGACCGACTTCAAGCGCGCGGACGGCAGCCCCAGCGCGTCGCCGCCGCGGCGCGCGCTCGCGCACGAAGCCGTGCGCTTCGTCGGAGAAGCCGTCGCCGCCGTGGTCGCCGAGTCACGCGAGCAGGCGCGCGACGCCGCCGAGGCGATCGAGATCGACTACGAGCCGCTGCCCTCGGTCGTCGAGCCGCGGGCTGCGATCGCGTCCGGCGCGCCACAGGTTTGGGCGGAGGCCGGAGCGAACATCGCCTGCGAGCTGCGGCACGGCGACACCGGCGCGACGGCCGCGGCCTTCCGCGCGGCGGCGCACGTCGTCAAGCTCGAGCTCAACAACCAGCGGGTCGCGCCGTCGCCGCTCGAGCCGCGCGCGCTGCTCGCGAGCTTCGACAAGTCGACCGGGCGCATCACCGTCCGCGCCTCGACGCAGATGCCCTCGGGGCTGCGCGACGCGCTGTGCTCCGAGGTCCTGGGCATCCCGAACGACCGCGTGCGAGTGGTCGTCGGCGACGTCGGCGGCGGCTTCGGGATGAAGACCGGCCTCTATGCGGAGGACGTCGTCGCCGCGTACTGCACGCGCAAGCTCGGCCGGCCGGTCAAATGGTGCGCCGAGCGCATCGAGGAGTTCCTCGCCGCGACCCACGGGCGCGACGTCACGAGCACCGCGGAGCTCGCGCTCGACGCGACCGGGCGGATCCTCGCGCTGCGCGTGGATTCGCTCGCCAATCTCGGCGCGTATGCGACGCCGGCCGGGGTCGTGATCCAGCTTATGATCGGCCCCTGGGTGTCGACCAGCATCTACGCCATCGAGACGATCGACATCCGGATTCGCGGCGTGCTCACGCACACGGCGCCGACGGCGGCGTATCGCGGCGCGGGCCGCCCCGAAGCGATCTACGTCATCGAGCGGCTGATGGACGCCGCGGCGCGGGCGATGAAGCTCGACCCCGCGGAGCTGCGGCGGCGGAACATGATTCGCCCGGAGCAGATGCCTTATCGCAACGCGATGCGCAAGACCTACGACAGCGGCGCGTTCGAATCCATCATGGACCAGGCGCTCGCGCTCGCCGACTGGTCGGGCTTCGAGGCGCGCCGCGCCGAGGCTGCGCGCCGCGGCCGGTTGCGGGGCCGTGGGCTGGCCACGTTCCTCGAGTGGACCGGCGCCGACGTGTTCGAGGAGCGCGTGACCGTCGAAGTCTGCGCCGACGGCTGGATTGAGATCTTCTCCGCCACGCAGGCGATGGGCCAGGGAATCGCGACCAGCTACGCGCAGCTGGCCGTGGACGTCTTCGGCGTGCCCATCGATCGCATCCGCATCGCCCAGGGCGACACGGACCGCGGAACCGGTTTCGGCAGCGCCGGCTCGCGCTCGCTCTTCGTGGGCGGCTCCGCGGTCCGGGTCGCCGCCGAGCGCGCGGTCGACCGCGGACGCGAGCTCGCGTCCGCGGCGCTCGAGGTCGCCGCCGGGGATCTGGAATACGCCGACGGCGTGTTCTCGGTGATGGGGACCGACCGCAGGATCGGCCTGTTCGATCTCGCCAGTACGCAGCCGCAGGCGCGCTTCACGGTCGACTCGACCAGCTCGGTGGCGGACGCGACCTGGCCGAACGGCTGCCACATCTGCGAGGTCGAGGTCGATCCCGAGACAGGCGCGGTCGACCCGGTCGCGTACGCTTCGGTGAACGACGTCGGCCGCGTGGTAAATCCCGCGATCGTCGTCGGCCAGCTCGACGGCGGCGCCGTCCAGGGGATCGGCCAGGCGCTCTTCGAGCAGGTCGTCTACGAGCGCGATTCCGGGCAGGCGCTGACGGCGAGCTTTCTCGACTACGCGCTGCCGCGCGCGACGTCTTCACCACCCTTCCGCACCGCGATGGACGAATCGATCCTTTGCCGCAACAACGAGCTCGGCATCAAGGGCGTGGGTGAGCTCGGAACGATCGGCGCGACACCCGCGGTGGTCAACGCGGTCATCGACGCGCTCGCCCGGGCCGGTGCGGAGCAGCGCGCGCTCGCGCTGCAGATGCCGCTCACGCCGGAGCGCGTCTGGCGCGCGCTGCACGACGCGTAGTCCGGCTCGAGCGGAACCCGGGCGCGAGCCCAGCCCGGGGCAAGCGAAACCCCGGCCCCGAGGCCGCTCAGCCCGTCTCCTCCCGCAGGCTTGCGTCCGGGAGCCGCGCGCACTCGTTGAAGATGCGGGCACGGCAGGTTCGACAGGTCTCGGCATCGAGCTGCGGATAGATCGCCGCGATCGCGGCGAACTTGGTCGCGAACAGGTTCTCGCGGCCGATGCGCTCGAGGAAGCCGCCGCGCTCGAGGAGCTCTCGCGCCGCGGGCTTGAAATTGGCGAGATACAGAGCCCCGCCGCGCTCCCGCTGCCGCTGCGCTTCGCGAACCACGAGCTCCCCGCCGGCCGCGTCGACGAAGTTGACGCCGCTGCCGATGAGCAGGACCCTCTTCTGCGCCCCTTCGCGCTCGCGCAGCTCGTCGAGCTCTTCGTGCACGTGATCGACCGCGCCGAAGAACAGCGACCCGTCGACCCGCAGGAGCGCGAGCTGCGGGCACTCGGGGCTGCCGGTCTGGGCGACGGGCTCGAAGCGGCGCAAGGGCGACGCCGGGTCCGGCGCGACCGCGTGGATCGCGGGATGCGTGGTGCGATTGAGGTAGAGGAGCAGCGAGCAGAGCACGCCGATCAGGATCGCGAACTCGAGCTGCAGGAGCAGGGTGGCGAGGAACGTCATGACCATGACCAGCGTCTCGCCGCGTCCGATCTGCACGATCTCGCGCAGTCGCTCGAAATCGATCAGGCCCCAGGCGACGAGGAACAGCAGCGCCGCCATCACCGCAAGCGGGATGTAGGAGGCGAGCGGCGCGACGAAGGCGACCAGCACGAGCAGGAAGCCGGCGGAGAAAACCGCCGCGAGGCCGGTCTTCGCGCCCGCCTCGTAGTTCGCTCCGGTGCGATTGAACGATCCCGAGGTCGGATAGCTCGAGGTGAACGCGCCCGCGATATTGGCCAGTCCCTGGCCGATGAATTCCTGGTTGCCGTCGAGATGCTGGCCGGAGCGCGCGGCGACCGCGCGAGCGCTGGACACCGCCTCGGTGAGGCCAATGACCGTCAGCGCGAGCGCCGCCGGAGCGAGCGCGCGCCACGTGCCGGCGGAGAAGTCGGGCAGCGACAGCGACGGGATGGCCGAGGGCAGGGCGCCGATGGTGGGCACGTGCGCGATCCCGTTGCGCGCCAGGAGATAGGCGAACAGCGTGCCGCCGACGGTGGCGCTCAGCATCGGCGGCACGCGCGGGAGCAGGCGCCGCCCGAGCAGCGCCATGGCGAGCGTGACGGCGCCGACAGCCACGGCCCACGCGTCGAACTCGCCTGCGTGCTGGACGAACTGCGTCAGCGCGGCGGCGAAGGTGGGCTGCTGCGGCAGCTCGAGGCCGAAGAAGTTGCGCAGCTGTGCCGATACGATCAGCAGCCCCGCGCCGGCCGTGAATCCGACGACGACCGTGCCGGAGATGAAGTTGACCAGCATCCCGAGGCGCGCGAGCCCGAGCCCGAGCTTGATCAGCCCGATCATCAGGTTGAGGGTGAGCACCAGCCGCAGGTAGTCGGGCGAGAACGGCGCGGCCAGCGCGCCCAGCGAGGCGAAAACCATGAGCGATGTCGCGTTGGTCGGCCCGGAGACGAGATGCCGCGACGAGCCCCAGAGCGCGCCCACCACGGTCGGGAGCATCGCGCCGTACAGGCCATACTCCGGCGGGACGCCGGCGAGCGTGGCGAAGGCGATGCCCTGCGGCAGGACCAGGAGCGCGCCGACCAGGGCCGCGCCGAGGTCGTCGCGCAAGCTGGACGCGTCGACCCGGTCGCGCCACGCGAGAAAGGGCAGGAGCTTGCCGCGCAGCGCGCGGCAGGTGGGACAGGGGCGGGTCAGCATGAGCCGCGATGATGCGGCCCGGGCAGCAATCGTGCAACGACGCGCGCGGGCGCTACGCGGTTGCCGGAATGATCGTGGTGGGAGACGTGGCGTCGGACTTCGGCTCGGCCGCGGCGGGTCGGGCCCCGTGCGCGACGGCCGAGGCGAGCACGCAGGAGGCCATGCGAACCTCCATCGATTCGCCGCGGCTTGGAAGCACGACGGGCACCTTGGCGCCGAGCGCGACGCCGGCGGCGAGGGCGCCGAAGGCTCCCGTCAGCGTGCGCAGCAGGATCGAGCCCGATTCGAGCCCGGGAACGATCAGGATGTCGGCGTTGCCCGCCACCTTCGACTCGATGCCGCTGGCGCGCGCGCTCGCCGCGGAGAGCACCGCGTCGGCGGTGAGCGGCCCCTCGACGATCGCGCCCGTGATGAGGCCCTGCGTCGCCATCTTCGCGAGCGCAGCGGCGTCCCCGGTCGCCGGAAGCGCCGGTGTCACGCCCTCGACCGCGCTCAGGATCGCGACGTTGGGCGTTTCCACGCCGAGGGCGTGCGCGAACTCGATGGCGTTCTGCACGATCTCGCGCTTGGCCGCGAGCGTCGGAACGATATTGAGCACCGCGTCGGAGAGGACGAAGGCGCGCGGCCAGCCGGGCAGCTCGACGAAGTAGGCGTGGGTGAGGCGCCGCTCGCCGCGCAGGCCCGATTCGGGGCTCGCCACCGCGCGCATCAGGTCGTCGGGATACAGGCTGCCTTTGATGAGCGCACGCACCTGGCCGCTCTTGGCGAGCGCAGCCGCGCTCTTGGCTGCGGCGAACGGGTCGTCGGGCGTGTCGACGATCTCCATGCGCGAGAGGTCGAGGCCCGCGATCGCGGCGGCTTCCCCGATGCGCTTGTCCGGACCGACCAGCACCGGCGCGAGATAGCCCGCGAACTGCCCGGACAGCGCCATCTGCAGCGCATCGCGGTCGCAGGGGAACACCACCGCGGCCGGCAGCGGCGGCAGGTTGCGAGCGCGGTCGACCAGAGGCTGGAAGTGCGGCCGGGAAACCATGGAACCAGCGTGGCAAAGGCCGCGGAGGGTGTCAACAGCAGGCCGATGACCGGCGCTTGGGGGCGCGTAGTCGTTACACCTTCCCCTTCCACGGCACGACCAGGCGCTCGACGTAGCGCATGAGCAGGTCGAAGAGGTAGGCGACAACACCGATGACCACGATGCCCATGATCACGATGTCAGTGCGCAGAAAGTTCGAGGCATTGAGCACCATCTGCCCCAGACCCTTGGTCGCCGCGACCATCTCGGCGGCGACCAGCGTGGTCCAGCCGAAGCCGATGGCGATGCGCATGGCGGTGAGGATCTCGGGCATCGCCGCGGGCACGATCACGTGCCGGATCACCTGCCACTTCGACGCCCCCATCGAATACGCGGCGTGGATCTGCTCCTGCGACACCGAGCGCACTCCCGCGCGGGCGCTCATCGCGAGCGGCGCGAAGCACGCGAGGTAGATCAGCAGCACTTTCGAAAGCTCGTCGATGCCGAACCAGATCACGATCAGCGGCAGGTAGGCGAGCGGCGGCAGCGGGCGGTAGAACTCGATCGGCGGGTCGAAGATGCCGCGGGCGATGCGCGACACGCCCATCGCGATGCCGATCGGGATGGCGGTCAGGCACGCCGCCAGGAAAGCGCTGAACACCCGGAACATCGACCAGCCGAAGTGCTCGGCGAGAGGCGCGTCGGTGAGCTGCCCCATCGCCGATTCGTAGAGCCGCGCGAACACCGTCTCCGGCGTGGGCAGGAACAGCGGCGGCAGCCACCGCAGGTGGCTCGCGAGCCACCACAGCGCGACGATCACGATCATCGTGACCACGCTGATGGCGGTGCTCGAGCCCTCTCCCGGGGTGGCGAACTTCGATGTTTTCGGCCGGGTTTCGGCCCTCGTCGCGTCGCGGTTCACGGCTCAGCTTTCGATGGGGACCGCGCCGTCGGCCGGAAGCCGGTGCTGGATCACCGCCAGCACTTCCTCGCGCACGCGGATGAAATCCGGTGCCGACTTGATCGCCCGCGCGTCGCGCGTCTCGATGAAGCGCCGGCCGAAGTCGAGCCGGTATTCGTGCGAGATGCGGCCCGGCCGCGGCGACATCACGACGAGGTGCGTGGCGAGGAACAGCGCCTCCTCCACGGAGTGCGTGATGAAGAACATCATCTTGCCGGTGCGGTGCCAGACGTCGAGCACGAGCTCCTGGATCGACTCGCGCGTGAAGGCGTCGAGCGCGCCGAGCGGCTCGTCCATCAGCATCAGCGCCGGATCGGACGCGAGCGCCCGGGCGATGCCGACGCGCTGCTGCATCCCTCCGGAGAGCTCGTAGATGGCGCGCTCGGCGAAGTCCTCGAGTCCCACGAGCTTGAGCTTCTCCATCGCGAGCCTGCGCCGCGGCGCGGGCTCGATGCCGCGCATGCGCAAGCCGAACTCCACGTTGGCCGCGACGTTGAGCCAGGGCATCAGCGCATGCTTCTGGAACACGACGCCGCGGTTGGCGCCGGGGCCGGTGACGGGCTTGCCGTCGAGCTCGATCGAGCCGTCGGTCGCCGGCAGGAATCCCGCGATGCAGTTGAGCAGCGTCGTCTTGCCGCAGCCCGACGCGCCGATGGCCACGACAAAGTCGCGGTCGCGCATCGAGAGGTTCACGTCGGCGAGCGCCTCGACGACGCCGCGCTTGGTCGCGTAGCGGACGCCCAGGTGGCGGATGTCGAGTTGCGGCACGACGCTATTGTAGGGCGGGCGAATGGGCACGAAAAAGGCGGCGCACGTGGCGCCGCCGTTTTCGGATCCGGCTCGCGGCTTGCTCGCGCCGTCCGCCGGTCGGCTACCGAGCCTCTACTTCATCGCCTTCGTCACCCACTCCGTGGTGACGTTCTTGCTGAAGTCGGGCGCCACGGAAGTGAGCCTCCCCTGGTCCTTGAGGAAGTTCGCCTGCTGGGCGAGCGCCTTGCTCGCCGCGCCTCCTGCGCCGCCGCCGAGCCAGGTCGCCGAGGCCTGCTCCTGCAGGCTTGGGAAACCGTACAGGGCCATCGCGTCGGAGACGTCCTCGGGCTTGCCGCCGGACCACTTCGCGACCGCGTCGACCTTGGCCTTGTCGCCCGTCCAGGCCTTGGGATTGGAGCGATAGGCGGCATCCGCCTTGGCCACCGCCTTGACCAGGGCGACCATGAACTCCGGGTTCTCCTTCGCGAACTTCTTGGTCACGATCAGGCCGTCGAACGTGCACGCCCCTTTCTTGCAGATGTCGCCGGAGGTGAGCAGCACCTTGCCGGACTTCTTCACCTGCGAGAGCACCGGGTCCCAGATGAACGTCGCGTCGATGTCGCCGCGCCCCCAGGCGGCGGCGATCTCCGGCGGCCGCATGTTAAGCACCTGCGCCTCGTTGGGCTTGATGCCGGCCTGCTGCATCGCGTAGAGCAGCTGGAAGTGCGACGTCGAGACGAACGGCGTCCCGATCTTCTTGCCCTTCAGGTCGGCGACCGTATTGATGCCGCTGCCGTTGCGCGCGACCAGCGCCTCCGCCGAGGCGATGTCTTCCAGGATCCAGAACAGGTCGACATCCATGCCCTGGCTGATGGCGGTGGCCACGCCGGTCGAGCCGACTTCGCCCAGCTGGACGTCGCCGGAGGCCATGGCGCGGATGACGTCGCCGCCGCCGCCGAACTGCCGCCAGTTGATCTTGAAGCCGGTTGCCTTCTCGATTTCCTGGCTCTGCTGCACCCAGCGCCACGGGTTCATCATGTCCTGATAGGCGAAGGTCACGCTCTTCTGCGCCCAGGCCGGCACCGCGGCCAGGAGCGCCGCCACCATCCAAGCTCCCCACAAGCGTTTCATGTTCCCTCCCTTTGAGCGAATCGCGAGACTAAACGGTTGCCAGCGTCTTGCGCAAGCAATCGACGATCATATCGATATGCGAGCGCTCGGCGATGAGCGGCGGGGCGACGATCGCGCAGTCGCCCGTCGTCTTCAAGTGCAGGCCGTTGTCGAAGAGCTTCTTCTGCAGCAGGTGCCCGCGCGCCCCCGGCGCGCCCTTGGCATGCACGTCGATCGCCGCGAACATGCCGTAGCCCCTCAGGTCGGCGACCGCCGGCAGCTCCTTGAGCGACCAGATGCCGTCGAGGAAGTACGGCGAGAGCTCGGCCGCGCGCTCGAAGAGGCCCTCCTTGCGATAGATGTCCAGCGTCGCGAGCCCCGCGGCGCAGGGCGCGGGGTGGCCGGAGTAGGTGTAGCCGTGGAAGAACTCGATCGCACCTTCCTGCGCGGCGGCGACGATCGTGTCGTGGATGCGCTCGCTCACCGCGACCGCCCCCATCGGCTGCGCGCCGTTGGTGATGCCCTTCGCCATGGTCATGATGTCTGGCGTCACGCCGAAGCTCTGCGCCGCGAAGGGCTTGCCGGTGCGGCCGAAGCCGCAGATCACCTCGTCGAACGCGAGCAGGATGCCGTGCTGGTCGCAGATCTCGCGCAGGCGCTTGAGATAGCCCTTCGGCGGCACGAGGCAGCCGGTCGAGCCCGCGATCGGCTCGACGAAGCAGGCGGCGATGTTCTCCGCCCCGTACAGCGCGACGAAACGCTGGAGATCCTCGGCCAGGTCGGCGCCGTGCGCCCCCTCGCCGCGCACCAAGAAGTTCTCCTTCAAGTGCGTGTGGCGCATGTGGGCGATGCCGGGCAGCGTCGGCCCGAACTTGCGCCGGTTGTTGACGATGCCGGAGAGCGACACGCCGCCGAAATTCACGCCGTGGTAGGCGCGTTCGCGCGAGACGAACATCGCCCGCCCGCTCTGGCCGCGCGCGTGGTGATACGCGAGCGCCACCTTCATCGCCGTGTCGACGGCTTCGGAGCCCGAGTTGACGAAGAAGATGCGGTTCAAGTCGCCGGGCGTGAGCTCCGCCACGCGCCGCGCCAGCTCGAAGCTCTTCGGGTGCCCGCGCAGGAACGGCGGGACGAAGTCGAGCTCGGTGAGCTGGCGGTGAACCGCCTCCGCGATCTCCTTGCGCCCGTGACCCGCGTTCACGCAGAACAGGCCGGACGACGCGTCGATCAGCTTCCCTCCGCGGTCGTTCCAGTAGTACATGCCCTCCGCGCGGACCACCATCTTCGGGTCGGCCTTGAATTCGCGGTTGGGGGTGAACGGCATCCAGAGCTCGTCCAGCGAAATCTGGCGCGGCTCGGGCTGGTCGCGAAGCGTGAGTTCGGCGTGGTCCATGGAAAGCTCCTCGCAAGACGGGGCGCGCGGATCGCGTCCGCCCCCCGATGGATCGAGTTTACTTCTTAAACCCAAGAGCCGGCCGGGGACAGGGCCAGTTGCCGGCGTGGCGCTGGGCCAGGCTGCTATGATCGCTCGCATGCGCCCGCCCAGCCCGCTCTGGAACCAGTTGATCCATCTCACGTTCAAGAGCCGGGTGAGCCTCCAGGCGCAGATCCGGGAGATGCTGGTCGGAGCGATCCTGGAAGGGCAGCTACCGCTGGGCGCGGCGCTGCCGTCGACCCGCGTGCTCGCGCGCCAGCTCGGCGTCGCGCGCAACACCGTCGCGCTGGCCTACGAGCTGCTGGTTAACGAGGGCTACCTGCGGACCAAGAGCCGCAGCGGACACTACGTCAACCCGGAGATTCTCTCCGGACGCGCGCCGGCGCACCGGCACGCGCTGCCGCCGCCGGCTGCGCCGATCGCCTGGTCGCCGCGCCTGTCGGGCTCGGTCTCGCGTCAGCGGAACATCGCCAAGCCGGCCGACTGGCAGAAGTATCCCTACCCGTTTCTCTACGGCCAGTTCGATCCGGGCCAGACGCCGCTCCCGGGCTGGCGGGAATGCAGCCTGCAGGCGCTCTCCGGCACCGAAGCGCGCTCCTGGGCCGGCGATCTCATCGACGGCGACGATCCGCTCCTGATCGAGCAGATTCAGACCCGGCTGTTGCCTCGCCGCGGCGTCTGGGCGGCGCCGGACCAGATCCTGGTGACCGTGGGCGCGCAGCACGCCCTCTTTCTGCTGGCGACGCTGCTGGTCGGCCGCGCCACGACGGTCGGCGTCGAGGATCCGGGCTATCCGGATGCACGGAACATCTTCGCGTCGCGAACGTCGAGCGTCGCCGTGCTCGCGCTCGACGGGCAAGGTCTCGCGCTGTCCGCCACGCTCGACGCCTGCGAGTACGTCTACGTGACGCCGTCGCACCAGTGCCCTACCAACGTCACGATGCCGCTCGAGCGCCGCGAGGCGCTCCTCGACTGGGCCGAGCGCCGCGACCGGGTGCTGATCGAGGACGACTACGAGATCGAGCTCGGCTTCGAGGGCCACGTGCAGCCGGCGCTCAAGAGCCTGGATCGCAGCGGCCGCGTCGTCTACGTGAGCAGCCTGTCGAAGACGCTCGCGCCGGGGATCCGCCTGGGCTACATCGTGGCGAGCGCGGAGCTCGTGCGCGAGCTGCGCGCGCTGCGCCGCCTGATGCTGCGCCATCCGGCCGCCAACAACGAGCGCTCGGTGGGGTTGTTCCTCGCGATGGGCTACCACGATGCGCTGCTGCGCAGGCTCAAGCGCAGCCATGCGGAGCGCGCCGCCGCGGTCGCAGATGCGCTCTCGCGGCGGCTTCCGGACGTGAGCTTCCACACTGTTGCCGGGGCGTCGTCGTTCTGGCTGCGCTTTCCCGAAGGCGTCGACACGCGCGCGCTGGCCGCGGCCGCGCAGCGGCACGGCGTGCTGATCGAGCCGGGCGACGTGTTTTTCGCCGCCGACACCCCGGGCAAGCTCGCGCCGCGCAACTACGCGCGGCTGGGCTTCGCGTCGATCGCGACCGAGCGGATCGATCCCGGGGTCGCGGCGCTCGCCGCCGCGTACAGCGAGGTCTCGGCGACCTACGCGGCGGCGCGCTGAGGCGCGGGGCGGAGCCGCCGCCCGGCTCCCGCGAGCGCGATGCGCGGCAATGAAAACGCGACGAGCGCCGCCGGCGCTCGCCTCGAGCCACGATCCGCGCCGGCTACGCCGTCGCGTCTTCCGGGATCGCGTCGTTCGACGCCACGACCGCGCCCTCCGCCGCGAGCACCTGCGCCACGCCGTTGACCACGGCCGCGATGCGCCCGACGTCCCGGAGCTGCTGGGCAGTGTAGCCGCTCTCGCGCAGCAGTCTGGAGTGCGCAGCCACGCAGAATTCGCACTTGCCGACGATCGACGCGGCCAGCGCGTAGAGCTCGAAGCTCGCGCGGTCGACGCCGCCGTAGGTAGCGTAGGCATTCATGCGAAGCTCCGGCCGCATCGTCTTCAAGTCCGGGTCGGCCGCCATTTCGACGAAGGGATACCAGGCGTTGTTCATGCCCATGAGGGCGGCGGCCGTCAAAGCAGCCCGGGCGTGCGCGGGCTCGATCGAGCTTTCGTCGCGAAGGGCCGAGACGAGCGCGGGCGCCCGCGCGGCGGAGGCGGCCGCGAGCGCGGCGCCCGTGGCCTGCGCCGGAGGGAGGCTGGAGCGCTGCAGGACGGCGTCGAGATTGAGCCGCAGATCCTTGGCGTAGTCGGGGATGCGGTCCTTGATGGTTTGCAGTTGCATGGGTTTCCTTTCGTAGGGAAATGCCAGGCTCGTCATCCCGGCGCAAGCCGGGATCGGGGTCGCTGGCGACCCGTGTCCGGCCGGAGGCCGCGGCAACCTTCGCTACAGCGTCGAGCCGCCGACCGCGCGATTGCACGGGCAGAGCTCGTCGGTCTGCAGCCCGTCGAGGATCCGCAGGACCTCCTCCGGGTTCCGGCCGACGTTCAGGTTGTTGACCGATACGTGCTGGATGACGTTGTCGGGGTCGACGATGAACGTCGCGCGCAGCGCGACGCCTTCCTGGGCGCGAACGCCGAGCTGGTCGACGAGCGAGCCGGTCACGTCGGCGAACTGCCACTGGTTGAGGCTCTTCAGGTCCGCGTGGTCGCGCCGCCAGCCGAGCTTGGCGAACTCGTTGTCGGTCGACCCGCCGAGGACGACCGCGTCGCGATCCTCGAAGTCCTTCGCGAGCCTGGCGAAACCCACGATCTCGGTCGGACAGACGAAGGTGAAGTCCTTGGGATAGAAGTAGATCACCTTCCACTTCCCGGGGAACGACTTCTCGTCGATCGATTCGAACGCCGACTCGCCGTTCTCCTCGTGACGGTTGAAGCGGGGCTTGACGCCCACGACGCTGAAGGCTTCGAGCTTCTGACCTACGGTTTTCATTGGCTGGCTCCTTGACCGGCGCCCGGGGCGCCGAAAGTAAATGAGAACGATTCGTATATTATGGCCGAAGCAACCACAATTCAATGCGTTTATTCTTATCCTGCCGGTAAAGCGGGTCTATGACCGGTTTGGTGAATCGGCGGGCGCCGGGTTACCTTTGGCGTCCCACGGGAGGATGACATGCGCATCGGCGTGCCGAAGGAGATCAAGGTCCTGGAGAATCGGGTCGGCCTCACGAGCGCCAGCGCGCGCGAGGCCGTGCACCACGGCCACGAGGTGCTGGTCGAGCACAACGCGGGCCAGGGCATCGGAATGGACGACGAGGATTACCGCCGCGCCGGCGCGCGGATCGTCGAAACGGCAGCCGAGGTCTTCGCCGGCGCGGACATGATCGTGAAGGTGAAGGAGCCGCAGCCGGGCGAGCGCAAGATGCTCAAGCCCGGACAGATCCTCTTTACCTACCTGCACCTGGCGCCGGACCCCGAGCAGGCCAGGGATCTCGTCGCGAGCGGCGCCGTGTGCATCGCCTACGAGACGGTCACCTCGGCGGCCGGCGGGCTGCCGCTGCTCGCGCCGATGTCGGAAGTCGCCGGACGGATGGCGGTCCAGGCGGGTGCGTACTATCTGGAGAAGCCGCACGGCGGGCTCGGCGTGCTGCTCGGCGGCGTGCCGGGCGTGGATCCGGCCAAGGTGGTCGTCCTCGGCGGCGGCGTCGTCGGCTCGCACGCGTGCCACATCGCGCTGGGCATGGGTGCGGAAGTCTGGGTCCTCGACCGCAGCGTCGAGGCGCTGCGCGCGCTGTGGCGGCAGTTCGGCCGGCCGCTCAACACGGTCTACTCGACGCGCGACGCGATCGAGCGGCACGTGAGCACGGCCGACCTGGTGATCGGCGGCGTCCTGATTCCCGGAGCCTCGGCGCCGAAGCTCGTCTCTCGCGAGCTGGTCGCGCGCATGAGGCCGGGATCGGTGGTCGTCGACGTGGCGATCGACCAGGGCGGCTGCTTCGAGACCTCGCGCCCCACGACTCACGCCGATCCGGTGTACCTGGTCGACGGCGTGATCCACTATTGCGTGGCGAACATGCCCGGCGGGGTTCCCCGCACCTCCACGCTCGCGCTCAACAACGCGACGCTGCCCTTCGTGCTGGCCATCGCCGACAAGGGCTGGAAGGCCGCGCTCGGCGCCGACGTGCATCTGAAGAACGGGCTCAACGTGGCCTTCGGCAAGGTTACTTGCCAGCCGGTCGCCGAAGCGCTCGGCTACAAGTACGTCGCGCCCGAAGCGGCGATGTGACCGGGGCCGCGGCGCGAACCGCGCGTGGCCCTACCTCTCGCCTGGCGCTGGCCCTAGCCTCGATGCCGGCACGGCGCCACAATACGAATCCGCAGCCGCCTCGAATTCCGGAGCTCCCATGAACACGATGACCGAAGCCAAGCGCCTGGCCGTCGCCGGCCGACAGAAGATGACCCCGTCGGAAGCCTTCGTCGAGACGCTCGTCGCGCACGGCGTGCGCGACGTGTTCGGGATCGTGGGCTCGGCGTACATGGATGCGCTCGACCTCTTCGAGCTCGCCGGCATCCGCTTCATCTCCGTTGCGCACGAGCAGGGCGCGGGTCACATGGCCGACGGCTATGCGCGCGTATCCGGCCGCCACGGGGTCTGCATCGCGCAGAACGGCCCCGGGGTCACGAACTTCGTGACTTCGACCGCCGCGGCGTACTGGGCGCATTCTCCGGTCGTCGTCATCACCCCCGAGACGGGCTCGATGACGCTCGGCCTCGGCGGATTCCAGGAGACCGAGCAGCTCCCGATCTTCTCCCGGATCACCAAGTACCAGGCGCACGTCAACAACCGCGCGCGCATGGCCGAGCTCACCTCGCGCGCCTTCGACCGCGCACAGCTGCTCATGGGTCCGACCCAGGTCAACATCCCGCGCGACTTCTTCTACGGCGACATCGAGTGCGAGATTCCGCGCCCGCTCGCGATCGAGCGCGGTGCGGGTGGCGAGCAGGCGCTCAACGACGCGGCGGAGCTGCTCGCCGCAGCCCGCTTCCCGATGATCCTCGCCGGGGGCGGCGTGATCGCAGCCGATGGACAGGCCGAAGCGATCCGCCTCGCCGAGCTCCTTTCCGCGCCCGTCTGCAACTCATATCTGCACAACGACTCGTTCCCGGCGTCGCACCCGCTGTGGTGCGGGCCGCTCGGCTACCAGGGCTCGAAGGCCGCGATGAAGCTCATCGCGAAAGCCGACGTCGTGCTGGCGCTCGGCACGCGCCTGGGGCCGTTCGGAACGCTGCCGCAGCACGGGCTCGACTACTGGCCGAAGGAGGCGAAGATCGTGCAGATCGACGCCGACGCGACGATGCTGGGGCTGGTGAAGCCGGTCTCGGTCGGCATCTGCGGCGACGCGAAGGCGGCGACGCTCGCGCTCATCGACCGCCTCGCGAGGAGAAAGCTCGCCTGCAACGACAACAAGGAGGCGAGGCTCGCCGACATCCGCCGCGAGAAAGCGGTGTGGGAAAAGGAGCTCGACGGCTGGACGCACGAGACCGACGCCTGGTCGCTCGAGGTCGCGAAGGAATCGAAAGCGCTGCATCCGCGCCAGATGCTGCGCGAGCTCGAGCGGGCGATGCCGCAAGGCGCGATGGTGTCCACCGATATCGGCAACATCTGCTCGGTGTCGAACTCCTATCTGCGTTTCGACCGGCCGCGCTCGATGTTCGCGGCGATGAGCTTCGGCAACTGCGGCTACGCTTTTCCGACCATCGTCGGCGCCAAGGCCGCGGCGCCGGACCGGCCGGCGATCGCCTACGTCGGCGACGGCGCCTGGGGCATGAGCTTCGGCGAGCTGCAGACCTGCGTTCGCGAGCAGATCCCCGTCACGGCGGTCGTCTTCAACAATGGGCAATGGGGCGCCGAGAAGAAGAACCACGTCGACTTCTACGCGCGGCGCTTCGTTGGCGTGAACCTCGATCGGCAGCCGTCGTGGGCGGCGGTCGCGCGGGCGATGGGCGCGGAAGGCGTGCGCGTCGACTCGCTGTCGGATGTCGGCCCCGCGCTGCGCGCCGCGGCGAAGGCGCAGGGCGAAGGCAAGACGACGGTGCTCGAGATGATGGTCACGCGCGAGCTCGGCGATCCGTTCCGGCGCGATGCGCTCGCGCTGCCGACGCGCCATCTCGCGAAGTACAAGGCGACCGCCGCTTAGCCGCTGCGGGCAAGGGGCAAGGCTCGCGCCGTGCATGGCACAATGTCGTCGATGAGCTCCGTTTTGCGCGCCTTCGTGCTCGGCCTCGTTCTCGCGCTCGCCTGCGCGTTCCCGGCGGCCGCGCAGGACGCGAAGGACTACCCCAGCAAGCCGATCCGCTTCATCGTGCCGTATCCGCCCGCCGGGGGCACCGACGTGGTGGCGCGGATCCTCTCCGATCCGCTGGCGGCTGCGCTCGGGCAGCCGATCATCATCGACAACCGCGGCGGCGCTGCCGGGAACCTCGGGACCGACATCGCGGCGAAGTCCGCGCCCGACGGCTATACGGTGCTGTTCACGCTCTCGTCGCACACGATCAATCCGAAGCTCTACGAGAAGCTGCCGTTCGACGTCGAGCGCGATTTCGTCCCGATCAGCCTGGCGGCGCTCTCGCCGCAGATCCTGGTGGCGAATCCCTCCGTCCCGGTGAGCAACGTGCGCGAGCTGATCGCGCTCGCGAAGGCTGAGCCGGGCAAGCTCAACTTCGCCTCCGTCGGCACCGGCTCTCCGGGGCACATCGCCGGGGAGCTGTTCAAGCTCAAGACCGGCGTGGACATGGTGCACGTGCCCTACAAGGGCGGCGGCCCGGCGGTCACCGATACGCTCGGCGGCCAGGTGCAGCTCCTCTTCGTGACGCTGCCGGCGGCGATGCAGTACGTCAAGGCCGGCAAGCTCAAGGCGCTGGCCGTGGCGAGCGACCAGCGCAGCATTGCGGCGCCCGACATTCCCACGATCGCCGAGACGGTTCCCGGTTGCGTGGTGAACTCGTGGTACGGCGCGCTCGCGCCCGCGAAGACGCCGCCGGCGATCGTCGCCAAGCTGCAGGCGGCGTTCGCCAAGGTGCTCGCGATGCCGGAGGTGAGGGAGAAGCTGCTGGCGCAGGGCGCGGAGGCGATGTCGTCGACTTCGGCGGAGTTCGGCCAGCGGATCCACGACGAGCTCCAGCAGTGGGACTACGTGATCCGCGCGGCGAAGATCAAGGTCGAGTGATGGGCGGCAAGGACCGCCTGCCTGCCGCGGCCGACGCGGTTGCCGTCGTCGCCGAGCGCGTCGCGCGCGCCCGCGCGGCACAGCGGGCCTTCGACGCCGCGACCCAGGAGGAGGTCGACGAAGTCGTCACTGCCGTCGGCTGGGCGATCGTCGATCCCGAGCACAACCTCGCGCTCGCCGAGACCGCGGTGCAGGACACCGGACTCGGCAACGTCGCCGACAAGGTGGCCAAGAACCGGCGCAAGACCATGGGGCTGCTGCGCGACCTCGCGCAGGCGAAGTCGGTGGGCGTGATAAGCGAGGACCCCGAGCAGGGGCTCGTCGAGATCGCCCGGCCGGTCGGCGTTGTCGGCGCGGTCACGCCGTCGACCAATCCGGCCGCCACGCCCATCAACAACATCATCAACGCGCTGAAGGGCCGCAACGCGATCATCCTGGCGCCGTCCCCGAAGGGCGCGTCGACGCTCGCGCTGCTGCTCGCCTACGTGCACGCGGAGCTCGACCGCGTGGGGGTGCCGCGCGACCTCGTGCAGCAGCTCCCGTCTCCGGCCAGCCGCGAGCTCACCAACGAGCTGATGCGGCAGGTCGATCTCGTCGTCGCCACCGGATCGCAGACCAACGTGCGGGCCGCCTACTCGAGCGGCACGCCGGCGATCGGCGTCGGCGTCGGCAACGTGGCGGTCATCGTCGACGAGACCGCGGACATCGCCGACGCCGCGGGCAAGATCACGCGCTCCAAGATCTTCGACTTCGCCACGAGCTGCTCCTCGGAGAACAGCGTCATCGCGGTCGAAGCGGTCGCCGACCGGCTGCTCGAGGCCCTGGCGGCGAACGGAGGCGCGCTCCTCGATCCCGGTGAGGCCGCGACGCTCGAGGGGTCGATGTTCGTCGACGGCCGCCCCGCGCCGAATTTCGTCGCGCAGAGCGCGAGAGCGATCGCGCTCCGCGCCGGCCTCGAGCGCGAGCAGCTTCTCGATGCCGCGTTCCTGATCGTCGCCGAGACCGGCGTCGGACCGGCGCACCCGTTCTCCGGGGAGAAGCTCGCGCCGGTGCTCACCTTCTATCGCGCGCCGGACTTCGCCGCGGCGAGCGCGCTCGCCGCGCGCCTGCTCGGCTACCAGGGTGCGGGCCATTCGATCGGCCTGCACAGCCGCGACGAGCGCCGGGCCGTCGAGCTCGGCCTCGCGCTTCCCGTCTGCCGCGTGATCGTCAATCAGGCGCACTGCTTCGCCACCGGCGGCAGCTTCGACAACGCGCTGCCGTTCTCGCTGTCGATGGGCTGCGGGACCTGGGGCCGCAACAGCATCTCGGACAACCTGAACTACCGGCATTTCCTCAACATCACGCGCGTGGTGAGACCCCTCGCCCCCGAGCGGGTGCGCGAGCCCAGCGAAGAGGAGCTCTTCGGAGCCTATCTCTCGAAGCACGTCCGCCGCGCCGGGCGCAATCCCTAGCCGCCGGGCCAGCCGGATGCGGACGTTTCGCGAGGTGATCGACGCCCATGCTTCGGCGCGGCCCGACGCGGCCTGCGTGCTGGCGCCCGAGCCGGAGGCCGTCCTCACCTACGGCGATCTCGCGCGCGCCGGCCGCGCTCTCGGCGGCTATCTCGTCCACCAAGGCATCGCTCCGGGCTCGGTCGTGTCCTTCATGCTGCCCAACGGGGTTGCGGCGGCGAGCGTGTTCCTCGGAGCGATGTACGCCGGCTACGTGGTATCGCCGGTCAACCTGCTCGCCCAGGACAGCCAGGTTGCCTACACGCTGGCGCACTCGGAGACGCGGCTGGTTTTCGCCGCGCCCGAGTTCCTCGAGCGTCTGCGGGCCCTCGCGCCGCGAGTGGCGCTGCGGGCGACCGATCCGGATCGGCTCGAGCTGCCGGACGCGGCAGAAACGGCGCTGGCCGACGTCGCCGCCGAATCCCCCGCCATGCTGATGTACACGTCGGGCACGACCGGCCAGCCCAAGGGCGTGCTGCTGTCTCACCGCAACATGATCCATGCGGGAAGCGTCGTCGCCTCCTGGCAGGCGCTCGGAAAGAGCGATCGCGTGCTCTCGTCGCTGCCGCTGTATCACATCAACGGACAGTGCATCGCGACGGTCGCGCCGGTGGTGTCCGGCGGCAGCATGGTCATGCCGCACCGGTTCAGCACGCGGGAATGGTGGCCGCTCGTCGAGCGCTACCGTCCGACCTGGCTCAACGTCGTGCCCACGATCATCGCCTACCTCTTGAACGGCCCGGAGCTTACGCCGGCGCAGCGCGACGCCTGTCGCGGCGTGCGCTTCGCGCGCAGCGCCTCCGCGCCGCTCCCGCCCGATCAGCACCGCGCCTTCGAGCAGCGCTTCGGCATCGCGGTGATGGAGGCGATGGGCCTCACCGAAACGGCCTCGATCGCCTTCGCCAATCCGCTCGCGCCGGAACGTCGCAAGTACGGGAGTCCGGGACTGCCGCTCGGGGTCGAGGCGCGCGTCGTCGCAGGCGACGGCACGGTGGTGTGCGACGGCGTGCAGGGCGAGATCCAGCTCCGGGGGGAGAGCGTCATGGCCGGCTACTACCGGGATCCCGAGCGCACGAGGCAGGTGCTCAGTGCGGACGGCTGGCTCTCCACCGGCGACCTGGGGCGCCGCGACGCCGGCGGCTTCTACTTCATCACCGGGCGGTTGAAGGAGCTCATCATCAAGGGCGGGGAGAACATCGCGCCGCGTGAGATCGACGAAGCGCTCATGCTTCATCCGGCCGTGCTCGAGGCGGCCGCCGTCGGCATTCCCGATCCGCTCTACGGCCAGGACATCCTCGCCTGCGTCGTGCTCAAGCCGGGGACGGCCTGCGACGAAGCGACGCTGCTTGCGCATTGCGCCGTGCAGCTTGGACGCTACAAGACGCCCCGCGCGATCCGCGTGGTGGCCACGCTGCCGAAGGGGCCGTCGGGCAAGGTGCAGCGCCTGCGCCTGCTCGAGATGCTCTGAAGCCCCGGAGCGGGCGCCGCGTCCACGCGCTTCGAGCGAAGCGCGGCGGTCCGGGATGGTAAAGTAACCGGCGCGGCTTTCGTCGCCGCTCGGCAATCCCGCAGAAACGACTTCCGTCATGAGCCGCTCGATTCCGCTCGAGGATCACAGCAGGCAGGAAACGAAGTTCACGACCTGCTACATGTGCGCCTGCCGCTGCGGCATCAAGGTGACGCTGCAGGACGGCAAGATCCGGTTCATCCAGGGCAATCGCGCGCATCCGGTGAACCAGGGCGTGCTCTGCGCCAAGGGCGCGTCCGGGATCATGAAGCAGTATTCGCCCGCGCGACTGCGCAAGCCGCTCAAGCGCAAGCCGGGAAGCGAGCGCGGCGCGGGCGACTTCGTCGAGATCGAATGGAGCGAGGCGCTCGACCTGCTGACGGCGCGGCTCGCGAAGATCCGCTCGACCGATCCGACCAAGCTCGCCTTCTTCACCGGCCGCGACCAGATGCAGGCGCTCTCGCATCTCTGGGCGCAGCAGTTCGGCACGCCCAACTGGGCGGCGCACGGCGGATTCTGCTCGGTGAACATGGCGGTCGCGGGTCTCTACACGATCGGCTACTCGTTCTGGGAGTTCGGTGCGCCCGACTGGGATCACGCCAGGTACTTCCTGCTCTGGGGCGTGGCCGAGGACCATTCGTCCAACCCGATCAAGATCGGGCTCGACAAGCTCAAGCGCAACGGCGCGAAGTTCGTCTCGATCAACCCGGTGCGCACCGGCTACTCGGCGATCGCCGACGAATGGGTGCCGATCCGCCCGGGCACCGACGGCCTCCTCGCGCTTTCGCTCGCGCACGTGCTGCTCAAGCGCGGGCTCATCGACTGGGAGTTCCTGATCAAGTACACCAACGCCTCCTGGCTCGTGGTGCAGACGCCGGGCATGCCGGGCGACGGGCTCTTCGCCCGCGACGCGGAAGGCAATCCGCTGGTCTGGGACCAGGAGGCTCGCCGGTTCGCGAATGGCAACCTTCCGGGCATCGCACCCGCGCTGCACGCGACCGTCGATCTCCCCGACGGCCGGCGCGCCAAGACCGTCCTGTCGCTCGCCACCGAGCGCTATCTCGACGAGCGTTACGCACCGGCGAGCGTCGCGGCGGAATGCGGCGTCCCCGCCGAGACCATCGAGCGCCTCGCGCTGGAGATGGCGCACATCGCGTTCAACGAGCCGGTCGAGCTGCCGATCCGCTGGACCGACATGCACGGCCGCACGCACGAGAAGGTCACCGGTCGTCCCGTGGCGATGCACGCGATGCGCGGCATCTCCGCGCACTCGAACGGCTTCCAGACCTGCCGCGCGCTGCACCTGCTGCAGATGCTGCTGGGCGCGCTGGACGGGCCGGGCAATTTCCGCGCTCGCGCGCCGTATCCGCGGCGCATCCCGATGCGCACGCTGCCGGAGAACGACCCCAAGGTCATCTTCGCGCCGGACACGCCGCTTGGCCGCACGCTCTACGGCTACCCGACGCGCCCCGAGGAGCTCGTCATCGACGCCGCCGGCAAGCCGCTGCGGATCGATCGGGCCTATTCGTGGGAGTCGCCGCTCGCCTCCCACGGACTGATGCACATGGTGATCACCAACGCGGCGAACCGCGATCCCTACGGCATCGACACGTTGCTGCTGTTCATGGCCAACATGGCCTGGAACTCGACGATGAACACCGGCGAGGTCCGCGAGATGCTCGTGCGCAAGGACGAGCGCGGCGAGTACGCGATCCCCTTCGTGGTCGTCGTCGACGCGTTTCGGTCGGAGACCGTCGGCTTCGCGGACCTCGTGCTTCCCGATACGACGTACCTCGAGCGTCACGATGCGATCTCGCTCCTCGACCGGCCGATCTCGGAGCCCGATGCGGCCGCCGACGCGATCCGCCAGCCGGTCGTGGAGACCGACCGCGACGTGCGCCCGTGGCAGGAGGTGCTGATCGAGCTCGCGTCGCGGCTCAAATTTCCGGCGTTCACCCGTGCCGACGGCTCGCCCAGGTTCAAGGACTACAGAGACTTCATCGTCAATTACGAGAAGCTGCCCGGCATCGGCTTTCTCGCGGGCTGGCGCGGCGCCGACGGCGACAAGCCGCTGCGAGGCGAGCCCAATCCGAAGCAGTGGGAGCGCTACATCGAGAACCAGTGCTACTTCGCGTACCGCTGGCCGGAGAACATGCGCTACTACCGCTACGCGAACAAGGACTACCTGGAGTTCGCCGAGAAGCACGCGCTGTTCGGCAATCCTCCCGTGCAGGTGATCCTGCAGATGTATTCCGAGCCGCTGCAGAAGTTCCGGCTCGCGGGGCAGGGCCTCTACGACGGACCTCAGCCGACCGCGCTCGTGGACTGTGAGCGCCTCGCGACCTACTTCGATCCGCTGCCTTTCTGGTACGCGCCTTTGGAGGGATCGCGCTCGCGCGGCAGCGCGGGCGCGCCGGCGCGCAGCATCGCCGAGGAATATCCGCTGCACGCGATCACCCAGCGACCGATGATGATGTACCACTCCTGGGACTCGCAGAACGCGTGGCTGCGGCAGATCCTGTCGGAAAACTTCCTCTACATGAACCGCGGGACCGCGGTCTCGCTCGGCCTCGCAGATCTCGACTGGGTGTGGGTCGAGTCCCACCACGGCCGCATCCGGTGCCGGCTCAAGACCATGGAGGGCGTCGAGGCGCACACCGTGTGGACCTGGAACGCGGTCGGCAAGCAGCCCGGCGCCTGGGGGCTCTCGGTCGACGCGCCGGAAGCGCAGGCCGGGTTCCTGCTCAACCATCTCATCTCGGAGCTGCTGCCCGCGGGCGCCGGCGACCAGCGTCGCCTCACCAACTCCGATCCCGTGACCGGCCAGGCCGCGTGGTTCGACCTGCGGGTTAGGGTCGCGAAATGCGCGCCGGGCGAGACCGGCATCTGGCCGACCTTCGACGCGGCGAAACCGCTGCCGGGCGATCGCGGCTATCGGCCGCGCGTCTGGCGCTATCACGCCTGAGCCCGATGAAGCTCGGGCTTGTCATCGATCTCGACACCTGCGTGGGCTGCCACGCCTGTGCGACCGCGTGCAAGGAATGGAACGCGTCGTCGAAGGTCTCCGGTGCGCTTTCCGACTACGAACCCTTCGGCGCGCATCCCTCCGGCGTATGGTTCAACCGCGTGCGCCACTTCGAAGTCGGCGAGTACCCGGAAAGCAAGACGGTGAACTTTCCGATGTCGTGCCTGCACTGCGCCGACGCGGCCTGCGTCACCGTCTGCCCGACCGGCGCGTCGTACAAGCGCGCCGACGGCATCGTGCTGGTCGACCAGGAAAAGTGCATGGGCTGCAACCTCTGCGCCTGGGCCTGTCCCTACGGCGCGCGCGAGCTCGACGAGGTTCCGGGCACGATGAAGAAGTGCACGCTGTGCGTGGATCGGATCTACGACGTGCTCCTGCCGCCGGAGGACCGGCAGCCTGCCTGCGTGCTCGCCTGCCCGACGCACGCCCGCATGTTCGGCGACTTCGACGATCCGGAGTCGGAGGTCTCCAAGGTGACCGCGGAGCGCGGCGGCTTCGCGCTGCTGCCGGAGCTCGGCTACGCGCCCGTAAATCGCTATCTTCCGCCGAGGCAGCCCGAGGCGGTCGTCGGCGCGGAGGAGACGAGGGCGCTGCTCGATCGCGGGCTCGCCAGCCTCGCGAGCCCGGCGATCCGGCGGTGAGCGCGCGCGGCGATCGGCGCGGCGCGCGATGAAGCCCGCCTTCAGCATCATCTTCTTCACCGTCGGATCGGGGGCCGGCCTCGGCCTGCTGGCCCTCGCCGCGCTGCTCGACCTCGCCCAGGCAGGCGGCGTCGCGTCACCGGCCTTGTGGCGAAGCGCGCTGTT
This sequence comes from Casimicrobiaceae bacterium, assembly GCA_035501595.1. Classification (GTDB taxonomy): domain Bacteria; phylum Pseudomonadota; class Gammaproteobacteria; order Burkholderiales; family Casimicrobiaceae; genus PALSA-1003. Next base: position 108,516 of record DATJVX010000035.1, read on the forward strand.
GGGCCTCGTGCTCGTCGCGGCGGGGCTTGCGTCGTCGACGCTGCACCTTGCCAATCCGAGGAACGCGTGGCGCTCGCTCGCGCGCGTGCGCACCTCCTGGCTGTCGCGCGAAGCGGCGCTCTCGCTCGCGCTGTTCCCCGCTGCGGGCCTGTACATCGCGCTCGAGGCTCGAGGCGTCGCCGGTGCCGGCCGGATGCTGCTCGCCCTCCTGACGGTGCTCCTGTCCTGGGGCGTGCTCGTGTGCACGGCGATGATCTATGCGAGCCTCAAGCCCATCCGTCAATGGCATACGCTCTGGACTCCCGTGAACTACGTGCTGCTCGGGCACTGGTCGGGGGCGCTGCTGCTCGCGGCGACGGCCGGCGCGTACGGCGCAGCCCCGCCGTGGCTGCTGATGGCGGCCGGCGGACTCGGAGCGATCGCGCTCGCGGCCAAGCTCGCGTACTGGACCGCGGTCGGCCGCGGCGCGCCGACAACGCTCGCGCACGCGATCGGCGTGGACCGGGGTGTGCGCGGCCCCGGCGCTTCGCCTGCCGCGCAGGCGAGGCTGCTCGACGTGGGCCACTCGGGGGGCACGTTCCTCACCGGCGAGTTCCTCTTCGTGCTGGCGCGCCGCCACGCGACGCTCCTGCGGGCCGTCGCGCTCGTCTTCGGCTTCGCGCTGCCGCTCGCGCTGCTGATCGCCGGCCTGGCGGGGTGGCACGGCGTCCTAGCGCTGGCCGCCTGCTGTATGATGGGTTTGCTGGTCGAGCGCTGGCTCTTCTTCGCCGAGGCCAAACACACCGTCCGGCTCTTCCACGGCGACGCGCGCACATGAACGGTACCCTTTCGGTCGCGGTCTGGCGCGGCGGAGCCGACGGAGGCTACCGGACGTATTCGGTTCCCCGGCGCGAGTCGCAGACGGTTCTCGACGTCGTCACCTACATCCAGCGCCGGCTGGATCCGACGCTCGCCTATCGCTTCGCATGCCGCGTCGGGATGTGCGGATCGTGCGCGATGACGGTCAACGGCCTGCCGCGATGGACCTGCCGCACGCACGTCGCCGACGCGGCCCCCGACGACAGGCTGGAAGTCGGTCCGCTAGCGCACCTGCCGATCGTTCGCGATCTCGTCACCGACATGCGCAGCTTCTTCGACAAGTGGGCGCGCGCGCGGGGCGCGTTCAAGGGCACCGCGACGCGGCGCGACGATTTCGCGCGGGTCGAGCCGGGCTCGCCCGCGCGCCGGGCGGTGGACGCGGCGATCGAGTGCATCGGCTGCGGCGTGTGCTACGCGGCCTGCGACGTCGTCGCCTGGAATCCCGGCTACCTCGGGCCGGCGGCCCTCAACCGCGCCTGGACGCTGGTCAACGACTCGCGCGACGGTGCGCGGGCGCAGCGCCTGGCCGCAGTGGCCGGCGATGCCGGCTGTCACGCCTGTCATACCCTGGCGAGTTGCACCGAGCGCTGCCCCAAGCACCTGTCCCCGACGGCCGCGATCGCGGGGCTCAAGCGCGCGACCGCGGTCGGGCTGCTGCGGGGCGAGTGGTGAGCGCGCGCGCCGAGACCCGCCTCTGGCTGCTGCAGCGCACGAGCGCGGCGGCGCTCGCGGTCTGCGTCGCGGTGCACCTCGCTACGATCATCGGCGCGGTCCGCTCGGGCTTGAGCGCCGCGGCAATCCTCGGACGCACCAACGGCAGCCTCGGCTGGGCCGCGTTCTACGCGGCATTCGTGCTCGCCGTGTCGATTCACGCGCCCATCGGCCTGCGCGGCATCGCCGCCGAGTGGCTCGGCTGGCGCGGACGTGCCGCCGACGCCGTCTTTGCGCTCATCGGGATCGCGCTTCTCGCGCTCGGCGCGTATGCGATCGCGGCGGTGACCCGATGAGCGCGTCGCGCTGGCGCAATCGCGGCCATCCCGCGTACTGGGCGTTTCTCGTCCATCGCCTTTCCGGACTCGCGCTGGCGCTCTTTCTGCCGCTGCACTTCGTCGCGCTGGCGCGCGCTCTCCGGGGCGCGGCGGCCCTCGATGCGTTTCTCGCCTGGACGCGCTCGCCCTGGGTGGTGGCGAGCGAGATCGCGCTCGTGTTCGCGCTCGCCGCGCACCTGACCGGCGGGCTGAGGCTGCTCTTGGTCGAATTCGTCGGCTGGAAGAGCGAGGGACAGAAGGCGCTGCTCGCCGTCGCCGGCGGGGTCGCGGCCTTCTGCGCAATCGCTTTCGCGCTCAACGTGGTCTAGCTCGCCATGCGCATCGACGCCCGCACCATCGAGGAGGCCGCGAAGGAGCTCTACATCCGGGCGCTCAAGATCCTGCCCGACGACGTGAAGCGCGGCTTCGACGCGCTCGCCGCGCGCGAGAGCTCCGCGACGGCGAAGGACGTGCTGGGCACCATGATCACCAACATCGCCGTGGCCGAGCGCTCCGACAGCCTGCTGTGCCAGGATACCGGGATCCCGATCTACAATGTGACGATCGGCCGTGGCGTCGACTTCCGAGCCGAGGACGGGACGGCGCTGAAGGAGGCCATCCGCCGCGGCTGCGAGCGCGCGACGCGCGAGCATCCGCTGCGCTCGTCGATCGTCCATCCGCTGACGCGCCGGAACGAGCAGACTTCATGCGGGATCGGCGTGCCGGTGGTCCACCTGGACGTCGCGCAGGACGTCGACGGATTGCGCATCGAGATGATTCCCAAGGGGAGCGGCTCCGAGAACAACTCGTGGCTGCGCATGGCGCTGCCCGCCGAAGGCGTGGACGCCATCAAGGCCTTCGTCGTCGACTGCGTGCTCGACGCGGGAGGCCGAACCTGCCCGCCGACGATCGTCGGCGTGGGCGTGGGCGGCACCGCCGACCTGTGCGTGCACCTCGCCAAGCGGGCGGCGACGCGCGCGCTGGGCACGCACTGCGCCGACGCGCACGGCGCGAAGCTCGAGGACGAGCTTACGCAGGCCGTGAACATGCTCGGTATCGGGCCCCAGGGACTGGGCGGGGACGCCACGGCATTCGCGGTTCATGTCGAGCTCGCGGCCACGCACATTACGATGAACCCTGTCGCGGTGAACATGCAGTGTCATTCGGCACGGCGCGCGAGCGCGACGATCACGGCCGGCGGCGTGAGCTACGGCTTCTAGCGCGGGGAGCGAGCGCAATGTTCGACGACCGTCTGAAATTCCGCCCGCCCCCGACGACGGCGGCCTCGCCCGGATGAAGCAGCACGAGCTCGCGCCGCCGATCAGCGAAGCGCAGGCGCGCGCCCTGCGCGTCGGCGACACCGTCGTCCTGCAGGGGACGCTGTTCGGGATCCGCGACGCGACGCAGATCGCGCTCTTCGATCGCGGCCGCACGACCCGGTTCGACCTCTCGGGACACGCGCTTCTGCATACCGCGCCGAACGTCCGCAAGGTACCGGCATCGCCGGAGCACCCGACCGGGTATGCGCCGGTGTGCGTCGGCACGACGACTTCGGCGCGGATGGAGCGCTTCACGCGCCCGCTGATGGCGCAATGCGGCGCGCGGCTCATCGTCGGCAAGGGCGGGATGGGTTCGGCTTCGCTGGCCGCGTTCCGCGAGCTCGGCGGCGCGTACCTCGCGGTGATCGGCGGGACGGCGGCGCTGGAGACGGCGTGGATCGACGCGATCGAGGACGTCGATCTCGACGACCTGCATCCGGAGAGCCTCTGGCGATTCCGCGTGCACGACTTCGGCCCGCTGCGGGTGGCGATGGACAGCCACGGCGGCAGCATCTATGCGGCCGTCGACGCGCAGGCGCGAAGCAGGCGCGATCAGGCGCTGGCAGCGCTCGGCGTGAAGGCTCGCTAAAGAGCGTTACGCTCAACGGAGACATCATGGCGATGAGACTCGCGTACGCGATTCATTTCGTGGCGGACATGGACCGCGCGGTGGCGTTCTATCGCGACACGCTCGGGCTCCCGCTCAAGTTCGCCTCGCCCGAGTGGACCGAGTTCTCGACCGGTCCGACGACGCTGGCGCTGCATCCCGCGTCGAAGGAGAACCCGGCCGGCACGACGCATCTCGGGCTGCACGCCGACGACATCGCTGGCGCACACAAGGCTTTGACTGCGACGGGCGTGCGCTTCACGCGCGAGCCGGCGCCGCTCCACGGCATCACGCTGGCGGAGTTCGTCGACCCCGAAGGCGCGCGGGTCAGCCTGAGTGGCTGAGGGCTTGCGCCGGCTGCAGCGCGACGTCCTCATCCTCGGTGCGGGCGGGGCAGGGCTTTTCGCCGCGCTCCACGCCCACGCGGCCGACCCCGCGCTGTCGATCGCGGTCGCCGTCAAGGGACTGCTCGGCAAGTGCGGCTGCACGCGCATGGTCCAGGGCGGCTACAACGTCGCTCTCGCACCCGGCGATTCCGTCGAGCGGCATTTCATGGATACGATCGAGGGCGGCGCCTGGCTTCCCGATCAGGATCTCGCCTGGACGCTGGTGACCGGAGCGACCGAACGCATCCGCGAGCTCGAGAACGAGCTCGGCTGTTTCTTCGATCGCAATCCCGACGGGACGATTCACCAGAAGGCGTTCGCCGGACAGAGCTTCGATCGCACCGTGCACAAAGGCGATCTCACCGGCATCGAGATCATGAACCGGCTCTCCGAGCAGGTCTGGGCGCGGGACATCGAGCGGCTCGAGGAGCATCGCGCGCTCGCGCTCGTGAAGACCGCCGATGGATCGACTCTCGCGGGCGCGCTCCTCGTGGACATGCGGACCGGCGAATACCTTTTCGTCCAGGCGAAAGCGGTGCTGCTCGCGACCGGCGGCGGCCCGACGATGTACAAGTATCACACGCCGTCCGGAGACAAGAGCTGCGACGGCCTGGCGATGGCGCTCTCGGCCGGGCTGGGCCTGCGCGACATGGAGATGGTGCAATTCCATCCCACCGGGCTCCTCGCGGGCTCCGATACGCGCATGACCGGCACCGTGCTCGAGGAGGGGCTGCGCGGGGCCGGCGGCTACCTCCTCGACGGCGCCGGCGATCGGTTCATGCTGCGCTATCACCCGCGCGCCGAGCGCGCGACGCGGGACGTCGTGTCGCGCGCGATCGACGCCGAGATGCGCGCGGGCCGCACCTCGCCCAATGGCGGGGTGTTCCTCTCGATGGGGCACCTGGGTCCGGAGAACGTGCGCCGCCAGTTCAAGGGCATGGTCGAGCGCTGCGCGGATTGCGGCTTCGATCTCGCCGCGGGCAGGGTCGAGGTCGTCCCCACGGCGCACTACCTCATGGGCGGCGTGGAGTTCGGGGCCGACTGCAGGACCGAGCTCGCGGGACTCTTCGTCGCGGGCGAGGATTCGGGCGGCGTGCACGGGGCCAATCGCCTGGGCGGGAACGGTGTGGCCAATTCGACGGTCTTCGGCGGCATCGCCGGCGAGACGATCGCGCGCGCGATCGCGGGAGGCGGCTTCAGCGCGCCGGACGAGGCCGCGATCGAGGCCGCGATCGTCCATGCCGAGCGCCCGTTCCGGAACGCAGGCGAGGCAGACCTCGAGCGCATCCGCGAGAAGCTCTACGACACGATGTGGCGGGACGCCGGGATCGTGCGCAACGCGGGCAGCCTTGCGCGCTCCGCTGCGGCGCTGGACGCGCTTGCCGGTGCGCTCGAGAGCTATTCGCTGCCGGCCGCGGGCAGGCAACGCGCCTACAACCTCACCTGGCACGACTGGCTCAACCTGGGGAGCCTCGTCCGGGTCTCGCGGGCAATCGTGCGCGCGGCGCAGGCGCGGAAGAACTCGCGTGGCGCCCACTACCGCGACGACTTTCCGGAAACCGGCGAGCTCGCGACCTCCAGCTATACGCGCGTGCGCGAGCGTGCCGGTCAGCTCGACTGCGAAGCGATCCCGGTCCGCTTCACCCGCGTTCGGCCGGGCCAGTCGCTGCTGCGATAGGCGCATCCGGGCGAGCACGAGCACCGCCTTGCGCTTCCCGCGGCACGGCGCGGGACGGCGAGCGGCGGCAAGCCGATCCGACCCCCGCTCGGATCGGAAGCAGCTTGCGTAACTGCCTGATTCGAGAAAAGTTCGGTAGCGACGCGAGCGTCATTTGTCTGTAACACGGGGCGTCGAGAATCGGTCCGGTCAAAAGCCTATTTTCGACAGGACAAAATGAAAATCTCGAAGCTTCTCATCGTCGTTGCGGCGGCGATGCCCGTTGCGGCCGCAGCGGGCGACATCACCGGCGCGGGGGCGACCTTTCCGTATCCGATCTACTCCAAGTGGGCGGATGCCTACAAGACCAAGACCGGTGTCGGCATGAACTACCAGTCGATCGGCTCCGGCGGCGGCATCAAGCAGATCCAGTCGAAGACGGTCGATTTCGGCGCGTCCGACATGCCGCTCAAGCCCGAAGAGCTCGACAAATCGGGCCTGATGCAGTTTCCCGCGATCATCGGCGGCATCGTCCCGGTCGTGAACCTCGATGGCGTCGCGCCGGGAGCGCTCAAGTTCACCGGCTCGGTGCTGGCCGACATCTACCTGGGCAAGATCAAGTCCTGGGACGACAAGGCCATCATCGCGCTCAACCCGGGTCTCAGGCTCGCGGCCGAGCCGATCACGGTCGTTCGGCGCTCGGACGGATCGGGGACGACGTTCAATTTCACCGACTACCTCACGAAGGTGAGCCCCGAGTGGAAGGATAAGGTCGGCTCCAGCACCGCTGTGGCTTGGCCGGAGGGCGTCGGCGGCAAGGGCAACGAAGGCGTGTCGTCGTACGTGCAGCGGATCAAGGGATCGATCGGCTACGTCGAGTACGCGTACGCCAAGAAGAACAACATGACCTACGCGCTCGTCCAGAACAAGGACGGCCAGTACCCCAAGCCCGACAACGATACGTTCCAGGCGGCCGCGGCTTACGCCGACTGGAAGAACGCCCCGGGCTACTACCAGATCATCACCAACTCGCCGGGCAAGGATTCCTGGCCGATCGCGGCGACGAGCTTCATCCTCATGCACAAGACCCAGGACAAGCCCTCGAACGCCCAGGAAGTGCTGAAGTTCTTCGACTGGTCGTTCAAGAACGGCCAGAAGATGGCCGAGGAGCTGGACTACGTTCCGCTCCCCTCGGCGCTGATCGCACAGATCGAAGGCAGCTGGAAGAAGGAGATCAAGGACGGATCGGGCAAGCCGGTCTGGGACTAGGGCTCCAGCTCCATCGGTGCATTGATGCATCTCCCGGCCCCGGGCGCGGTTCCTCGGGGCCGGCGATCGCTCATCGGTTATCATGTCGACCACCGCCTCCTATAACCCGATCTTGACGTCCGCCGAGCGCGCAGACCTGACGCTGCGCGAACCCACCCCGCCCACGGGTTGGGCCGCTTCCAGTCGCTGGCAGGACGCGCTGTTCGAGAAGACGACGCGCGCTTTCGCGCTGCTGGTGCTGGCGCTGCTCGCGGCCATCATCGGTTCGCTCGTGTATGGGTCGATTCCAGCGCTCCAGGCCTTCGGCCCGAAGTTCTTCGTCACCAACGTCTGGAATCCCGTTACGCACCAGTTCGGGGCGCTGGCACCCATCTACGGCACGCTCGTCACCTCTGCGATCGCGCTGGCGATCGGCATCCCCGTCAGCTTCGGCATCGCGATCTTCCTCACCGAGATGTGTCCCCCGGTGCTGAAGCGCCCGCTGGGCACCGCGGTCGAGCTGCTGGCCGCGATTCCCAGCATCATCTACGGGATGTGGGGGCTGTTCGTGTTCGCTCCGTTTTTCGCCGACACCATCGAGCCCGCGCTCGCGTGGACGCTCGGCAGGCTCTGGCTCATCGGTCCGCTATTCCAGGGCGCGCCGAACGGCATCGGCATGCTGGCCGCGGGCTTCATCCTCTCGATCATGGTGATTCCGTTCATCGCCTCGGTGATGCGCGACGTGTTCGACATCGTGCCACCAATCCTGAAGGAGTCGGCCTACGGCATCGGCTGCACGACCTGGGAAGTTGTCTGGAACGTGGTCCTGCCGTATACGAAGGTCGGTGTCATCGGCGGGATCATGCTGGGATTGGGGCGCGCTCTCGGCGAGACCATGGCGGTGACGTTTGTGATCGGCAACGCCTACAAGATCAGCCCGTCGCTGTTCGAGGCGGGCAACTCCATCGCTTCGGCGCTCGCCAACGAGTTCAACGAGGCCGCCGATCCCGTGCATCTTTCGTCGCTGATCACGCTCGGGCTGGTGCTGTTCGTTCTCACGTTCATCGTTCTCGCGTGCTCGCGGCTGCTGTTGGCCCGGCTCGCTCGCCGCGAAGGCAGGCAGACCTGAGGGCCGGGGAAGAAATGTCGCAAACCGCTGGACTCTATCGCCGCCGGCTATGGCTCAACCGCTGGAACCTTGCCATGTCGCTCGCGACCATGGCGCTCGGCATGTTCTTCCTGCTCTGGATCCTGTGGGTGCTCTTCGCGCGTGGATTCGCTGCGCTTTCGCCCACGCTCGTGACGCAGATGACACCGCCGCCCGGAAGCAACGGCGGACTCGCCAACGCCATCTTCGGCAGCGTGGCCATGGTCGCGGTCGCGACCTTCATCAGCACGCCTATCGGCATCCTCGCGGGCATCTATCTCGCGGAGTTCGGCAAGCGCGCCTTCGTCGCGACGCTGGTGCGATTCATCAACGACATCCTGCTCTCCGCGCCGTCAATCGTCATCGGACTGTTCATCTACACGGTGGTGGTCGCTCGCGTGCAGCATTTCTCCGGCTGGGCCGGGTCGTTCGCCCTGGCGCTGCTGGCGATTCCGGTTGTCGTGCGGACGACCGAAAACATGCTGCGCCTCGTACCAAACAGCCTTCGTGAGGCAGCGATCGCGATGGGTGCGCCGATGTGGAAGGTGATCCTCATGGTGACGCTCAAGGCGGTCCGCGCGGGCGTGATCACCGGCGTGCTGCTGGCCGTGGCGCGCATCTCCGGCGAGACCGCGCCCCTGCTCTTCACCGCGCTCAACAATCAGTTCTGGAGCGCGGACATGAACGGGCCCATGGCCAACCTGCCGGTCGTGATCTTCCAGTTCGCGATGAGCCCCTTCGAGGAGTGGCAGCACTTGGCATGGGCCGGATCGCTCGTGATCACGCTCGCCGTTCTCGTACTTAATGTCGTCGCCCGCGTTTTTTTCCGCGAATCCGGGCGCAGATGAGCGCTTGACCCTCGACCTCGACGAAGCCATGAACCTCGACATCTTCGCTACTCGGCCGGCGATCGCGACCAGAATGGACAATGTGGAAAACGCGGCGGCGACCAAGATTGCCGTGAGGCATCTCGACTTCTATTACGGCGGGTTTCACGCGCTCAAGGACATCAACCTGGAGGTCGCCGACCGTCGCGTGACCGCGTTCATCGGCCCGTCGGGCTGCGGCAAGTCGACGCTCCTGCGCACGCTCAACCGCATGTACTCGCTGTACCCAGGGCAGCGCGCCGTGGGCGAGATCGCCTTCAATGGCCGCAACATTCTGGACGCGCGTGTCGACCTCAACCTGCTGAGGGCGAAGGTAGGGATGGTGTTTCAGAAGCCGACGCCCTTTCCCATGTCGATCTACGACAACATCGCCTTCGGCGTGCGGCTCTACGAGCGCCTGAGCCCGCGGGCGATGGACGAGCGGGTGGAATGGGCGCTCACCAAGGCGGCGATGTGGGACGAGGCCAAGGACAAGTTGAAGCAGAGCGGAATGGCGCTCTCGGGCGGCCAGCAGCAGCGCCTGTGCATCGCCCGGGCCGTATCCGTCAAGCCCGAAGTGCTGCTCCTCGACGAGCCGACTTCCGCGCTCGACCCGATCTCCACGGCGAAGATCGAGGAGCTCATCAGCGAGCTCAAGGCGGATTACACCATCGCCATCGTGACCCATAATATGCAGCAGGCCGCGCGCGTGTCCGACTTCACCGCCTACATGTACCTGGGCGAGCTGATCGAATTCGGTGTGACCGACGAGCTGTTCCTCCGGCCGCGGCGGAAGGAAACGGAGGATTACATCACCGGCCGCTTCGGTTGACCGGTCCGGGAGCGAGCAAAGTGAACGAGCATACGAGCAAGCAGTTCGACGTCGAGATGGAGGCCATCCGCTCGGGCGTGCTGGCGATGGGTGGCCTGGTCGAGACCCAGTTCCGCCGCGCCGTCGAGGCGTTGCGCCTGCCCGGCAACGTCGACGCCGTCTCGCTGGTCGCCAACGACGAGCAGTCGATCAACCGGATGCAGATGGACATCGACCAGCAGTGCAGCCAGATCATCGCCAAGCGCCAGCCGGCGGCGATCGACCTGCGGATGATCCTGACGGTGGTCAAGATCGTCAACGAGCTGGAGCGCATCGGCGACGAGATCAAGAAGATCGCCTACAAGGCGCAGCAGATGCAGAGGCCGGAGCGCTTGACCTCGGTGCGTCTGCACGACGTCACCCGGGCGGCGAGCATGGCGGAGGAGAACCTGCAGCTCGCGCTCGACGCCTTCGCGCGGCTCGACGTGAATGCCGCGGCGGACGTGATCAGCCGGGACGAGGCGATCGACGCGGCGTTTCTCGCCAACCTGAGGCAGCTCATCAGCTACATGATGGAGGACCCGCGCACGATTTCGCCCGCGCTCGAGATCGTGTTCATCGCCAAGTCGATCGAGCGCATCGGCGACCATGCCAAGAACATCGCGGAGGACGTCGTGCACGTGGTCAAGGGCAAGGACGTGCGCCATGCGACCGCGGAGCAGATCCGCGCCGAGGTCGCGGAGTAGAGCGGAGCGGCCGTGGCGATGATGCCCTCCATCCTAGTGGTCGAAGACGAGCCGGCGATCCAGGAGCTGCTGCGCGTCAACCTCGAGGACGCGGGCTTCGCCGTGCGGACCGTGGCCGATGCGGAAGGCGCCGTAACGCAGATCAAGCGCGCGCTGCCGGACCTGATGCTGCTCGATTGGATGCTGCCGGGCCAATCGGGGCTCGCGCTCGCGCGGAACCTGCGGGCGGAGGCCCGAACCAGGGACCTGCCGATCATCATGGTCACCGCGCGCGCCGAGGAAGCCGACCGCGTCGCGGGGCTCGAAGCCTGGGTCGACGACTACGTCACGAAGCCGTTCAGCCCGCGCGAGCTCAAGGCCCGGATCAAGGCGGTGCTGCGGCGGCGGGCGCCGCAGGCCGCGCAGGAGACGCTCGTGGTCGGGCCGCTCAAGCTTGATCCGGCGACGCATCGCGCCACGGCCAACGACGCGCCCATCCACCTCGGGCCCACCGAGTTCCGTCTGCTCAAGTTCCTGATGGCGAGGCCCGAGCGCGTGCACAGCCGCGGCCAGCTTCTCGACCAGGTCTGGGGCGATCACGTCTACATCGAGGAACGCACGGTCGACGTCCACATCCGCCGGCTGCGGCTCGCGCTCGAGCCGTCGCGCTGCTCGCATATGATCGAGACGGTCCGCGGCGGAGGCTACCGCCTCGCGGCCCCCCGCTAGCGACGCGTCCGGACGGTCGCTTCGTTGAGCCCGATCTGGCGCCGCGGTCTCATCGCTCCGCTCGCGGCGGTCCTGCTCGCCCTGCTGGTCTGGCCGCTCGCGGGCGGCACCGCGGCGCTGGCGGTGCTTGCAGCCGGCGCGCTCGCGATCGCGCTCTGGCACCTCGCGCAGCTCGACGCGCTGACCCGCTGGGGCGGAGGTGCGCTCGAGGACCCGGTCCCGGAGGGCCGCGGCACCTGGGCGCTCGCCTACGGCGCCCTTTATCGCCGCGTGCGGCTGCGCTCTGCGAGACAGCGCGACCTGCGCCTCGCGCTGGATCGCTTCGTGAGCGGCGCCGAGGCCTTGCCCGAGGGGGTGGTGGTGCTCGACGGCGCGAACCGCATCCAGTGGGCCAACCCCCGGGCGCAGACCCATCTCGGCGTCGAGCTTCGCCACGACGCGGGCGCGCCGATCGTGAACATCGTGCGCCAGCCGGCGTTCCTGCAGTACCTCGCGACGGGAGACTTCAGCGAGCCGGTCGTGATCGAATCGCAGCGCGAGGCGGGCATGACGCTGTCGATCCAGGTCGTGCCCTTCGGCGTGGAGGAGAAGCTCCTCATGAGCCGCGACATCACTCGGCTCGAAGCCGTAGCCAAGCTCCGGCGCGACTTCATCGCCGACGTATCGCACGAGCTCAAGACGCCGCTCACCGTGCTCACCGGCTTCCTGGAGACGATCGCGGACCTGAAGCTCGAGGCGAAGCAGCGCCAGCGCTACCTCGCGCTCATGACCGAGCAGGCGCAGAACATGCAGCGGCTTATCGATGACCTGCTCACGCTCTCGGCGCTGGAAAGCGAGCACAGCGTCCCCCAGGAAGCGGAATTCGCCATCGTGCCGCTTCTGCTCGAGCTGTCGTCGGACGCGAAGGCGCTGTCGGGCGGACGTCACGACGTCGAGCTGGACATCCAGCAGGCGGCCAACGTCGTCGGAAGCCGCGACGAGCTCAAGAGCGCCTTCGGGAACCTGGTGAGCAACGCGGTGCGCTACACCCCCGACGGCGGACGCATCAGCCTCGCCTGGCGCGTAACCTCCACCGGCGGCGAGTTCAGCGTCGCCGACACCGGCATCGGGATCGCCGCCGAGCACATCCCCCGCCTCACCGAGCGCTTCTATCGCGTGGACCGGAGCCGGTCGCGCGCCACCGGCGGGACCGGTCTCGGGCTGGCGATCGTCAAGCACGTGCTCATCCGCCACCAGGCCGAGCTCGAGATCGAGAGCGCGCCGGCGCAAGGGAGCCGGTTCATCGTCCGTTTCCCTGCGAACCGGCTACGGGTGGTGACCGAGACCGCCCACTCGGCGTCGGACAGCCGGGTCACGCCGCGTTGACCGGCGCCACAGCGCCGCGTCGAACGCGGCGAGTCAGTGCGTCACGAACTTGGTGACGCACTAACTACCAGTAGCTCATCGCCGCGCCGAGCAGGCTTTTGAGATCCTCGCGCGACACGTCCTTCGGCGCGTTGCGGATCACGCGCCACTGCGGCTCGGCGCCGGCCGCCAGCGCTCCGACGTCCTCCGCGGCGAAGCCCAGCGCGGAAAGCCCGTTGGGGACCTTCGCCGCGCGCATGAGCTCGATCACGCGTCCGGCCAGCGCTTCGCCCGCTTCGCCGGGATCTCCCGGCCGGACGTCGGCCTCGGCGCCGAGCGCGCGCGCCGCGTGAGCGTGGCGCTCCGGCGAGCAGACGGCCGTGTAGCGCCATACCGACGGATTGTTGAGCACGACCGCCATCCCGTGCGGCACCAGCGTCTTGCCCTCCGGATATCCGGGCAGCCGGAAATCCTTCACGAGCCCCGAGACCGCGTACGACAACCCGTGGGGCAGGTGGCAGCCAGCCGCGTTGAAAGCGATCCCGGCCAGCATCGCCGCGTACATCATTTCCATCCGCGCCTCGCGATCGTTCGGGTCCTCGATCGCACGGACGAGATAGCGGCCCACGCCCTTGAGGGCTTCGGTCGCGAGGCCGTCGGAGAACGGGTTGGCGCCCTGCGACACCGGGCGGCTCGCCCCCCGCGCGGGATTAAGCCGGCGTGGCCACGGTCGCGCGGTCAGCGATTCCAGCGCGTGGCTCATGCAATCGAAGCCGCTGGCCGCGACGACGTTGCGCGGCAGCGTGGCGGTGACCGTCGGATCGATCAGCGCCAGGGTCGGGATCATGCGCCGCGAGATGATGCCGGTCTTGGCGTTGATGTCGGTGAGATTGAAGATCGCGATCCCGGTGGTCTCCGACCCCGTGCCGGAGGTCGTGGGGCAGGCGATGTGAGGCTTCAGCGGACCGGGGACCTTCTGGCCGCCGCCGATCGGCGCGTTGACGTAGCTCATGAACTCCGCCGGATGCGTGGCATAGAGGTTGGCGGCCTTGCACGTGTCCATGACCGATCCGCCGCCGACGGATACGTAGCCGTCGAAGACTCCGTCCTTTGCGAAATGCGCCGCAGCCTGGAACGAGGCCGTCGTAGGCTCGATGACGACCTCGTCGTAGAGCGTCGTGTCCACGCCCGCCGCGTCCAGGGAGGCTTTCACCGTCGCCACCGGTCGGGAATCGCGAAGGCTCGCGTCGGTGAAGAGCGCCACGCGCCGCAAACCGAGCTCGCGCGCCTGCTCGCCCGCCTCGGCGAGGCATCCGTCGCCGAAAGTGAACGTCGGCATGCCGACGGTGAACGCTCGGTCGCTGTCCTCGTGCAACGCGAAGTCGGCATGGCAGCAGGGCATGAGTTCATCCTTTCGAGCGAAGGCTCGGCACAGGCTGGGGCGGGGCGGCCGGACGCGCGGACGACCGGTCGCCTCCCAGGGCGGGGCGCGCGCCGGGCATCATCGGTCCGCGAGGATCATGTCGGCGGCCTTCTCGGCGATCATGACCACGGGAACGTTGGTATTGCCCGAGACCAGCGTGGGCATCACGCTGCAATCGACGACCCGCAGCGCCTCGATCTCGTGGACCCGCAGCCGGCTGTCGACCACGGCCATCGGGTCGCGCCCGCGATCGCCCATCCTGCAGGTCCCGCTGGGGTGGAAGATCGTGCCCCCGGTATTGCGGGCGAATTCGAGCAGCGCCTCGTCGGAGTCCGCCTCCGGCCCGGGCCGGTACTCGCGCTTCACATAGGGCGACAGGGTGCGGGTCGCGGCCAGGCGCCGCGCGAGGCGGATGCCCGCGACGAGGGTCGCCCGGTCGCGGGCCGTCGAGAGGTAGTTCGGCTGCATGGCCGGCGGCTGGAGCGGGTCGGACGACTTGATGCGCACGCTGCCGCGCGATTCCGGCCGGAGCTGGCACACGGAAAAGGTGAAGCCCGAGAAGCGGTGCGTCGGCGAGCCCGCCATGTCCGAGGACAGCGTCGCGACGTGGAACTGCACGTCCGGCGTGGCCGAGGAGGGATCGGCGCGGGCGAAGATACCGCCCTGGTTGATGCCGATCGCCATCGGGCCGCCTCGCGTGAAGACGTAGTCCAGCCCGATCTTCAGGGTACCCCACCAGGTCTTCAAGTCGTCGTTGGTCGTGATCGGGCGCGTGCACTCGAACAGCACCCGGGCCTGGAGATGATCCTGGAGATTTTCGCCGACGCCCGGCAGCTCGCGCACGATCGGCACGCCGTGCGTTTCGAGGAGCGAACGCGGGCCGACGCCGGAGAGCTGAAGCAGCTGCGGACTCTGCAGCGCGCCGGCGCACACCAGCACTTCGCGTGCCGCATGCGCGACGACGTCTCCACCACGGCTCCGATACGCGACGCCGATGGCGCGCCCGCCCCCGAAGAGGACCTTCGTGGCGAGAGACTCGGTCTCCACCCGGAGATTGCGCCGGCCGCGGGCCGGGACGAGGTAGGCGTCGGCGGTGCTGCACCTCCGCCCGTTGCGGGTCGTCAGATGGTAATAGCCCGCGCCTTCCTGGCGGACGCCGTCGAAGTCGTCGTTGCGCGGGATGCCGAGCTCCGTGCAGGCGGCGATGACCGCTTCGATCAACTCGTGCCGCCTGCGGATGGGCGAGCGCCACAAAGGCCCGTCCGTCCCGTGCCAGGCGGGATCGCCGCCGGTTGCATGCTCCAGGCGCTTGAAATAGGGAAGCAGGTCGGCGTATCCCCAGCCCTCGTTGCCTGCGGCAGCCCAGCGGTCGTAGTCCTCGCGCTGGCCCCGGACCGAGATGAGGCCGTTGATCGAGCTCGATCCGCCCAGCGTCTTGCCGCGCGGCCAGTAGATCTTCCTCCCGTTCATCCCCGACTCGGGCTCGGTGTAGAAGCACCAGTTGACGCGCGGGTTGAACATCGTCTTTGCGTATCCGATCGGGATGTGGATCCACGGATAGCTGTCGCGCGGTCCGGCCTCGAGCAGGAGCACGGTGCGGGTCCGGGCGGAGAGGCGGTTGGCCAGGACGCAGCCGGCGGAGCCTGCGCCGACGACGATGTAGTCGTAGGTCATGGCGGCCATCGATGGACCGAGAGGAGGCTGCGCCGGGCGGAAAAAGCTGCGAAAAGCGGCCAGTTTAGCCGACGGCGCGAGCGGCAACGCCCGGAGAGGGCATTTTCCGCGTTCTTATGCCCCCTAATTTGACGCCGCGGTATGGAAATTGCTAAACTGTGCGGTTTCGTCGGAGGGGTTCCCGAGCGGTCAAAGGGAGCAGACTGTAAATCTGCCGGCTCTGCCTTCGAAGGTTCGAATCCTTCCCCCTCCACCACTCGGGAAAAAGCACGACGAGGATCGAAAGGCGCGGTTGCAGCGCTCGGGCGGTCGGCCGCTCGCGAGCGCTTGGCGGCGGAAGTCAGCAAGAGCAGCCAGGGAACTGAAGGCGGGTGTAGCTCAATGGTAGAGCAGAAGCCTTCCAAGCTTACGACGAGGGTTCGATTCCCTTCACCCGCTCCAGGAGCAACGAAGGGCCCAGCGGAACTCGAGGGCGCAGCAACGAAAGGCGGAAGACCCGGAGGCGGTGCCGGAACGAGCTCGGCCCATGTAGCTCAGTGGTAGAGCACTCCCTTGGTAAGGGAGAGGTCGCGCGTTCAATCCGCGCCATGGGCACCAGGAAAGCAGCGCGCGAAAGTACACCCCGGCTTTCGCGCGATTGAGTCGGACCCGAACCGGTGGCTCGGTTGGCAACTCAGTTGCCAACCGAGCCATGCGATTCGGGCGGTCAAATACTAGGAAGAGAGATGCACCATGGCCAAGGGCAAATTTGAGCGGGTGAAGCCGCACGTGAACGTAGGCACGATTGGGCACGTGGATCACGGGAAGACGACGCTGACGGCGGCGATGACGCACATCTTGGCGAAGAAGTACGGGGGTGAGGCGCGCAAC
>DATJVX010000036.1:0-21131 GCA_035501595.1 Casimicrobiaceae bacterium
CCAGGTAGATGCCGCTCTTGTGCGTGAAGTCGAAGCCGCCCTGGAACGCGGGCTTGGCGTCGGTCTGCGTGAGTCCGCGGAAGATGTATTGACTGTAGATCCCGAAGTTTCCGGTCAGCGTGTAGTCGGGTGCGGGTGCAGGAGGGGACGCTTGAGCGAACGCGGAACCGGTAACAAGCACCCCCACCATACTTCCAAGCGAAGAAGCCCTAACCCTGGACACAGTTCTCATGTTTGCGGTCGACCGCTTTGCAGTCAATGAAGCTGGCTTGCCGCGCAGCGAAGGGGCGGCCGGGATTGCCTCTCGACTGCCGAGGTCGGTCCGTTCCATCGGCTCGATACCTCTTTCGCCGACCTGTGATGGACCGGGCGCAGCTCGTTCTGCGCATCCACGATCCGCCGAGGGCGCCGCGCGCGTTTCTCTTTCTGCCTCCTGATCCAGCCTCCCAACACCGCCGCCGCGACGAACATTGCGACCAGAGAGAATATGAACAATGGACGCAACCAGAGCCAGTGATGCCATGCATCGATTTCCATAGTCACGCTCTTGTACGTATATGAATGCGGCACTCTACGCAGACGCGCAGAAACTATGCGCAAATTCGGCGAGCGGCCTCATAAAGATTGCGTAAAGGCCTCCCGCATCCGCAAGGGAAGCGCCCTCTCGACGACGCCCATATACGCAGTCTTTACGTCGCGACATGGGAATCCGACGCGCTCTTTATGCGCGTGCGCCTATCTTGATAGGCGTGCATCCCACCTCAATCGACCGATCGTCCACCTCGCGCGCGGGCGCCGAACGTGCCGTTTTGTCCGGCGCTCTCGCGGACATATTGGCGGCTTCCGGCGTCTTGTTAGGCCTGGACGTGGCAACGGCTGGCCAAGCGCTCAGCGGCATCGCGCGGTTCGTGGCCTCCCGACACGGGCTATCGGAGGCGGCCGTGCGCGCAGGGCTCGCCGAGCGTGAACACATCGGGTCGACCGGCCTCGGCTGC
This sequence comes from Casimicrobiaceae bacterium, assembly GCA_035501595.1. Lineage (GTDB taxonomy): Bacteria > Pseudomonadota > Gammaproteobacteria > Burkholderiales > Casimicrobiaceae > PALSA-1003. The sequence continues at coordinate 996 of DATJVX010000036.1, forward strand.
GGCGTCGCCATTCCGCACGCTCGGATCAAGGGGCTCCTCCGACCTATCGCGGCATACGTAAGAACCGCGCTGCCCGTGCCCTTCGACGCTCCCGACGGAAAGCCTGTGACCGACATGCTCGTTCTGCTCGTCCCGTGGGAATCGACGGAGGAGCACCTCGTCATGCTCGCCGAGGCTGCCGCGATGTTTTCCGACACCGCCTTTCGCGAGGAGCTCAGGAGCTGTGCGGATCGCGATTCGGTCTACGCACTGCTGGTTCGTCGCCGCGCATGATGCACATCTTCTGCCCGATGCTGTTCTGGCTCCTGCTGGGGGTTGGCTTCCTCCTTGCAGCAGGGGGAATCACCTGGCTTCTGGTCGTGCTGTCGACAGGCGGTGACCGGGGCCGGTCGGGGCGGGACGAGGGCAGCCGCCCATGAACATCGTTAGCCGTTACCTATCCCGGGACGACGTGATCGTCGACCTCAACGTCCCGGACAAGCAGCGCGCCCTCGAGGAGGCCGCGCTGCTTGTGGAGTCTCACCATCACGTGAATCACGCACCGGTATTTCGGGCGCTGTGGCGGCGCGAGCAGAGCGGATCGACCGGTCTCGGGTGCGGGGTCGCCATCCCGCACGCGCGCATCGCCGGCATCGACGAGCCGATCATCCTTCTCGTCCGCACCAAGGTGCCGATCAGGTTCGGCGCACCGGATCGGCACCGGGTCTCCCTGCTCTTGGTGATCCTGGTCCCCGAGCAGGCGACCGAGGAGCATCTGCGCATCCTCGCCACCGTCACGCAGATGTTTGCCGAGCGAGGCTTTCGCGAGCGCATCGCTGCGGCCAGCGGGCCCGCCGCGATTCGGCGCCTGGTGGACGAGTGGACGGGCGGAGCGCCGCTGTTGGCTCGCGCAGGCGCCATGCGCTGAGCTTCCAGTCGCTACACGGACATGCCCGTGCTCCGGATGTCCTCGCTTCGCCGCGGCTGATGTGGAATTCGATCATGACCTCCGGCGGCGCCCGGTTCTTCGTGGCGCCGAGCGAAGCCATCTCGCTGCTCAACAAGAGCATCAAGCTGTCCGGACCCCGGTCGTACATGGCGGCCGCCGTCGAAGCAGGTGCATGCGCGACGCGGTCTACGCGATCATCGCTGTCTATGACAGGCGAACGAGCTGCTTGCCGAAGTTCTCGCCCTTGAAGAGCGCAAGCAGCGCGCGCGGCGCGCTGTCGAGGCCCTCGACGATCGACTCGCGGTGCTTGAGCCGGCCCGCCGCGAAATGCGCGCTCAGCGCCGCGACGGCTTCGCCGTACCGGTCTTTCCAGTCGAACACGATCATGCCCTGCATGCGGATGCGATTGACGAGCACGGCGCGGAGCCGCCGGTAGCCGTAGGGCTCGCTCGCGTTGATCTCCGCGATCATGCCGCAGAGCACGACGCGCCCGCGCGGGTTCACGAGGCCGAGCACGGTGTCGAGCATCGCGCCGCCGACGTTCTCGAAGTCGATGTCGATGCCCGCCGGGCAGGCCGAGCGCAGATCCTCGGCGAGCCTGCCGGCCTTGTAGTCGACGCAGGCGTCGAAGCCGAGCTCGTCGACGACATAGTCGCACTTCGCCTTTCCGCCCGCGATGCCGACGACGCGACAGCCCTCGATCTTGGCGAGCTGGCCGACGACGCTCCCGACCGCGCCCGACGCCGCGGAGACCACCAGGGTCTCGCCTGGCTTCGGCCGGCCGATCTCGCGCAGCCCGAACCACGCGGTCATCCCCGGCATCCCGAGCACGCCCAGATAGCACGAAGCCGGCGCAAGCGAGACGTCGATCGGCGTCAGCTCGCGAGCCTTGGCGACGCCGTAGAGCTGCCAGCCCAGTCCGGTGAGCACCTTGTCGCCGGCGCGGAACCTCGCGTCGCGCGAAACCACGACTTCGCCCGCCGTCTGCCCGACCATCACCTCGCCGATGCCGACGGAGGGCGCGTAGGACTTCGCCTCGTTCATCCGCCCGCGCATGTACGGATCGAGCGACAGCCACTCGTTTCGAACCAGCACCTCGCCCTCGCCCGGGACCGGCAGCGGCGCGTCGACGATGCGGAAGTTCTCCTCCGTGACGGCGCCAACCGGCCGGCTCGCGAGCAGCACGCGTCGATTCACCACTGACATGGGCCTGACTCCGTCGCCGAAGCAACAACTTGTTGCAATTCTACGCTGCGACGGCAATGGCCGCGCAGTTGCTCGCTTCTTGGCGTAAACTTGCGCACTTTCGATGTCACGCTTATCGATGAGAACGATCCGCTCTGCATGGGCCGCGCCGATCCTGGCGCTCGCGGCGAGCCTTCCGCTGCAACTCGACGCCCAGGCTCAGGACGCGACCGGCACGCGCGCCCGGGTGATCGTCAAGATCCGGGCCGATTCGGTCCTGATCCCGAAGGTCGCCGTCGCTGGCGCGGTGATGAGGCCGATGAACGCCAGGGCATTGGGGGCGCGGCTGGGCCTGGCGATGGAAGACGGCCAGCCGGTCGCGGTGCGCACGCAGGTCGTCTTCGCCGACGGCATGACGTCGGAGGCGCTCGCGCAGCGCCTCGCGGGCGAGGCCGACGTGGAATACGCGGTGCCGGATCAGCGCCGCCGTCGCGCGACCGCGCCGAACGATCCGCTCTACCCGAACGGACTGGGAGGCAACGGTCCCGCGGTCGGCCAGTGGTACCTGCGCGCTCCGAGCGGCGAGGTGGCATCGTCGATCGACATCGAGCCCGCATGGAGCATCACGCAGGGCAATCCCTCCATCGTCATCGCGGACATCGACACGGGCGTCCGCTTCGAGCATCCGGACCTGCTCACGGTCGCCGCAGGGGGCAAGCTGCTGCCCGGATACGACATGATCAGCGACCCCATCGTCGCCAACGATGGCGATGGCCGCGACCCCGACGCGTCGGACCCCGGCGACTGGGTCACCGCGGCGGAAGCCAACAACAAGCGCGGCGAGTTCTACGGCTGCACGGAACTCGACCCGGCGACCAACATGTACGTCGCGCAAGACAGCTCCTGGCACGGCACCCAAGTCTTCGGAATCATCGGCGCGCTCACCAACAACGGGATCGGCATGGCCAGCGTCGGGCCCAACCTCCAGCTCCTGCCCGTTCGCGCGCTCGGCAAGTGCTTCGGCTCGGACTCCGACATCATGGCGGCGATGCTGTGGGCGGCCGGAATCCCCGTTCCGGGCACGCCCGTCAATCCGAACCCCGCCCGCGTCCTGAATCTGAGCCTGGGCGCCCCTGGGGCGTGTCCGGCCGGCTACGTCGACGTGATCTCGCAGATCACCGCACTCAACGCCGTCATCGTCGTCTCCGCGGGCAACGAGGAAGGCGAGGCCGTGGACTCGCCCGGGAACTGCAGCGGCGTGATCGCGGTGGCCGGACTGCGCCACGTCGGCACCAAGGTCGGCTTCTCCAGCCTGGGACTCGAGGTCGCGATCAGCGCCCCGGCGGGCAACTGCGTCAACGTCGCCGAGGGCACGCCCTGCCTGTATCCGATCCTGTCGACGTCGAATGCCGGGACGACTACACCGGCCGGCTCGATCTACACCGACAGCTTCAACGTCACGCTCGGCACGAGCTTTTCGGCGCCGCAGGTCGCGGGCGTCGTGGGGCTCATGCTCTCGGTCCGGCCCGCGCTGACGCCGCCGCAGGTGAGGCAAACGCTCCAGGCGACGTCGCGCGCGTTTCCGACCACGGGCGGCAGCGACGCGTCGGTGCCCGTGTGCATGGTTCCGCAATTCGACAACCGCGGCAATCCCGTCCCGCAGGACGAATGCTATTGCACCACCTACACCTGCGGCGCGGGGATGCTCAACGCCAGCGGCGCACTGGTGGCGCTGATGGCCAATACCGCCCCGACGCAGGTTGTCGAATACTACTGGGCCGCGCGCGACCATTACTTCATGACCGCCAACCCAGTGGAGATCGCCGCTCTCGACGCTTCGGCTCCGGGCGGGTGGGTCCGGACCGGGCAGACCTTCAACGCCTACGCGCAGGCCACCGGCTTCTCGAGCCGGGTGTGCCGCTTCTACATCCCGCCCGCGTACGGCGACTCGCACTACTTCTCCGCATCCCCGGAGGAATGCGCGGCAGTGCAGGTTGCGTTCCCGGTCCTGCTGGAGGAAACCACGAGCGCCTTCTTCATCGATCTGCCTGATCTGCAGACCGGCGCGTGCCCGAGCGGAACGAACCCGGTGTACCGCCTGTACGACAATCGTCCCGACACCAACCACCGCTACACGACCAGTCTCGATATCCGCAGCCAGATGCTCGCGAAAGGCTGGTTGCCCGAGGGCTATGGCGTGCTCGGGGTCGTGATGTGCGCCGCGTCCTGAGCGGCTGAAGACGGGACGCGCGCGATGTCGCGGGCGATTCAGCCGCGCAGGCGTGCGAATCCGTCGGCGAGATCGGCAATCAGGTCGTCGGGGCTTTCCAGGCCGACGTGCAGGCGCAAGCAGGGGCCGGCAGCGTCCCATGGGAACGTGCGCCTGGCGCGCTCGACGTTGGCCGGAATGATGAGGCTCTCGAAGCCTCCCCAGCTCCAGCCCATGCGGAATAGCCGCATGCCGTCGAGCATGGCGGCGATGCGCGCCTTCGCGACCGGCTTCAGCACCACGCCGAACAACCCGCAGGCTCCCGTGAAGTCGCGCTTCCACAGCTCGTGTCCGCGCGAGCCCGGCAGCGCGGGGAAGATGACCTCCGCGACCTCCGGCTGCTCGCGCAGCCAGCGCGCGACCGCCAGCGCGCTCTGGGTGTGCCGATCGAGGCGCACCGAGAGCGTGCGCAGTCCGCGCAGCGCGAGAAACGCGTCGTCGCTCGACAGCGCGACTCCCATGTCCGTCCACAGCCGGTGCATGGCCGGATACGTCGCTTCGCTGCAATCGATCAAACCGACCAGCACGTCGGAGTGGCCGCCGATGTACTTCGTGCCCGCGTGCACGGTGACGTCGACGCCCCGAGCGAAGGCCGGGAACCCCAGGGGCGTGGCCCAGGTATTGTCGAGCATCAGCAGCGCGCCCTTGGCGTGCGCGACCTCGGCGATCGCCGGGATGTCCTGCACCTCGAAGGTGAGCGAGCCGGGCGACTCCGCGTACACCAGGCGCGTGTTGGGCCGGAACTCGCGCTCGATCGCCGCGCCCGCGAGCGGAGGATAGTAGCTCACGTCGATCCCGAAGCGCCGCAGCTGGTTGTCGCAGAAGCGCCGCGTCGGTCCGTACACGGCGTCGGTCACCAGCACGTGATCGCCGGCGCTCGCCACGCCGAGCAGCGCCAGCGTGATCGCGGCGAGACCGGATGCGACCGCGAGCGAGGCATGGCCGCCTTCGAGCTGCGCGATCGCGGCCTGCAGATCGGTGACGGTCGGCAGCCCGTGCAGGCCGTAGGTGACGCCCGGATGATCGCCGCGTTCCGCCGCCTCGAGCTCCGTCAGCGACTCGAACAGGATGGTCGTGGCGCGGTACACCGGCGTGTTGACCGCGCCGAGGTGGCGGGCTGGCGCGCGGCCAACGTGCGCGACGTCCGTCGCCGGCCTGCGAGGGCGACCGCGGCTCACGGTCGCGGTCCCGGCGCCGAACGCGCGCCGGCGTCCGCGAGCGATGCATCCTCACCAAGCGCGCGCGCGATCGCCGCGACCTGCTCGTCGACCGGCCGGCGGATGTCGACGACGATCCCGCGCTCGGGCTCTTCGAGGGTCGCGAACTGGCTCGGCAGCAGCGCGGCCGGCATGAAGTGGCCCGTGCGACCCGCGAGTCTCGGCTCGATGGTCGCCGCGTCGCCCTTGAGGTAGACCACGCGAACATCGCCGCTCGCCGCGAGGCGGGCCCGATAAGCGGCCTTGAGCGCCGAGCAGGCGAGCACGGCGCTCTCGCCCGCGGCATCGAGACGCCGCAGCTCCGCGGCGATCGCGTCGAACCACGGCCAGCGGTCGGCGTCGATGAGCGCGACGCCGCGCGACATCTTTTCGACGTTCGCCGCCGGATGGAAATCGTCGCCGTCGACGAAGCGCCAGCCGAGCCGCCGGGCGAGCGCCTGCCCGACGGTAGACTTGCCGCAGCCGCAGACGCCCATGACGAGCGCGATCACGGCTTCGGCTCGGCCGCGGTGACGGCGTGGCCGCCGAAGCCCTTGCGCATCATGGCGAGCACGCGGTCGGCGTAGGCCGACTTTCCCTGGCTCGCGAAGCGCATCTGGAGCGCCAGCGCGAGGACGGGCGCCGGGATCCCCAGCTCGATCGCCTCCGCGGCGGTCCAGCGTCCCTCGCCCGAATCGGCGACGACGGGCGCGATGCTCGCGAGCTCCGAGTCCGCCCGGAGGAACTCCGCGGCGAGATCGAGCAGCCACGAGCGCACGACGCTGCCGTGGCGCCACATCTCGCCGATCGCCGCCACGTCGAGCGCGAATTCCGTCTTGGCTTTGAGCAGCGCGAAGCCTTCGGCCAGCGACTGCATCATTCCGTACTCGACGCCGTTGTGGATCATCTTCACGAAATGCCCCGAGCCGCTGGGGCCACAGTGCAGCCAGCCTCGATCCGGCCCCGGCGCGAGGAGCTTGACGACGGGCTCGATCGCGCGAGCCGCCGCCGGCGAGCCGCCAAACATGAGCGCATAGCCTTCCTCTAGGCCCCAGATGCCCCCGGAGACGCCGCAGTCCACGAAGCGCACGCCGTAGCTCGCGAGCTCGACGGCGCGGCGGACCGAGTCCTTGTAGAAGGCGTTGCCGCCGTCGACGATTACGTCCTCGGCGGCGAGGCGCGGGGCGAGCGCCGCGATCGTCTCCTCCGTGAGCTGGCCCGCGGGGACCATCAGCCACACCACCCGCGGTGCCGGCAGCGCGTGCACCAGCGCTGCGAGATCGTCGACCACCGTCACGCCGGGCGTATCGGCGAGCGCGCCTCGCGCACCCGCGTCGGGATCGAAGCCGGTGACCGCGACCCCGCCGCGGGCGAGCCGCCGCGCCATGTTGCCGCCCATGCGGCCCAGACCCACTATCCCGATTTGCATGCCGGCTTTCCGAGCTCGATTGTCGAAGAGAGCGATGCTACCGAAACACCGTGCACGCGCCAACTCAGCCGGATCCCTCGAGAAATGCGCAGGCCGGGTCGAGCGCGGAGCGCCAAGCCCGGGACTCGCTTACGCTCATCCGGCGCCGCGGGCCGCTTGTGTCGCCCGCAGCGCGGCGCCGACGACCAGCGTCGCGCCGGCCAGCGTGCGCGGGGCCGGCGTCTCACCGAGCAGCAGGAACGCGAGCGCGATACCGTACACCGGCTCCAACGTCACCACTACGCTTGCGGTGTGCGCGGACAGCGTGCGCAGGCTGCCTATGAAGAGCGTGTGCGCGAGCGCCGTGCAGAACACGCCCAGCACGAGCAACAGCGCGAGATCGCGGACGCCCACGGGAGCAGCGGACCACAGCGCGACCGGCAGCAGGCACACCGCCGCAAAGGCGTTCTGCCACAGCGCTATCGCACCGGGCGGGTAGCGGACGGCGAACGAGCGATTGCGCACCGCCAGCAACGCGAACGTGCATCCGGACGCGACTCCCCAGGCGAGCCCCTGCACGGTGCGATTCGCCCAGCGGAACTCGGGCACGAGCAGCAGCAACCCGACGCTCACCAGCGCGGCGGTCAGCCAGTCCGCGGCGTGCAATCTGCGTTGACGGGTCGCGGCTTCGAGGAGTAGCACGAACAGCGGAAAGCTCGCGAAGCCGAGCAGGCCCACGGCGACGCTCGCGGTCTGGATCGCCTCGAAGAACGCCACCCAGTGCAGCGCCAGGAGCGCCCCGTTGACCGCGAGCCCCGAAGCCACGCCCCTTGCGACGAGCGCAGCGGATTCGCCCCGCAGCCGCAGCAACGCGCCGAGCGCCACGCTCGCGACGAGGGTGCGTCCCAGCACGATCGTCACCGGCGGCAGCGCGAGCCATTTCCCGAACAGGCCGGCGAATCCGAACAGCGCCACGGCGACGTGCAGCGCCGCGAGCGCGCGCGCCCGCGATGGCGGCGATGTGGCGGGATCCATCGTGGCGATTGTGCCATCGAACCGGCGCGTGGCCCGCGGTACAATCGCGCTCGGACATCAGGGGGAAGGCAGCATGCCGCAGAACACATCCGCCAAGAAGGTGCTGGATACGGTGCGCAACGCCCCGGGGACCCGCGTCAAGGTCGCCGTCTCCGACATCGACGGCGTGCTGCGCGGCAAGTATATCCACAAGGACAAATTCTTCTCCGCCGCCGACGGCGGCTTCGGCTTCTGCGACGTCGTCTTCGGCTGGGACATGAACGACCAGTGCTACGACAACACGACGCTGACCGGCTGGCACAGGGGCTTTCCTGACGCGGTGGCGAAGATCGATCTCGGCACGCACCGCAACGTTCCGTGGGACGACAACGTGCCGTTCTTCCTCGGCGATTTCGTCGTCGACAGGAACGGGCGCGAGGCGCCGCACCCGATCTGCCCGCGCCAGGTCCTGAAGCGCGTGCTCAGGCGCGCCGAGAAGCTCGGCTTCGCCGTGATGTGCGGCATCGAGTTCGAATGGTTCAACTTCGCCGAGACGCCTCAGTCGTGGGCGGCGAAGGGTTACGTGCGGCCCGAGCCGATCACGCCCGGCATGTTCGGCTACTCGCTGCTGCGCGCCGGCGCGAATCGCGACTTCTTCAAGGCGCTGATGGTCGAGATGGCGGACTTCGGCGTGCCGATCGAGGGCTTGCACACGGAGACGGGTCCCGGCGTCTACGAGGCGGCCATCCTGTTTTCCGAAGCGCTGGAAGCCGCCGACCGCGCGATCCTGTTCAAGACCGGTGCCAAGGAGATCGGCGCCCGCTTCGGCATCATGCCGAGCTTCATGGCCAAGTGGAACCCGCAGTACCCGGGCTGCTCGGGGCACGTCCACCAGAGTCTCTCGGACGGCGTGAAGAACCTATTCCACGACGCGAAGGGCAAGCGCGCCATGAGCAGGCTGTTCGAGAGCTACCTGGCGGGGCAGCTCGCCGCGCTGCTCGAGCTCGCGCCGATGTACTGGCCGACGATCAACAGCTACAAGCGGCTGGTCGACGGCTTCTGGGCGCCGGTCAAGCCGACGTGGGGCCTCGACAACCGGACGGCCAGCTTTCGGGTCATCGCCGGCTCGCCGAAGTCGACCCGGCTAGAGACGCGCTGTCCCGGTGCCGACATGAACCCCTATCTCGCGGTCGCGGCCTGCGTCGCCGCCGGGCTGCACGGCGTCGAGAAGAACCTCAAGCTGACGACCAAGCCGATCGAGGGCACCAACGTCGGCGGCGAGAACGTGCCCCGCGCCCCTCGCACTCTGATCGAGACCACGCGCAGCTTCCGCGATTCGGCGATCGCGCGCGACTGGTTCGGCGACGACTTCGTCGACCATTTCGCCGCCACCCGTGAGTGGGAGTGGCGCCAGTGGCTCGACGGCGTGACCGACTGGGAGCTGAAGCGCTACTTCGAGATCATATGACGACCGGGCGCGCCTGCAGGATCGGGTGGATGCGCACGCTTGCTCTCGCAGCGCTGCTGCCCTGGGCGCTTCTCGATGCCGCGACGCTGCGCATGGCGAGCGGCTTCGATCCGCAATCGCTCGATCCGCACGCGATCGCGCTCCAGTACCAGACGCGGGTGGTCAGCCAGATCTACGAGTCGCTGGTTTCGCGCGACCGCAACTTCGCGGTCGAGCCCGCGCTGGCGGTTTCCTGGGAGCAGCTCGAGCCCGCACGCTGGCGCTTCAAGCTGCGGCCGAACGTGAAGTTCCACGACGGAACCCCGTTCACGGCCGACGACGTCGTGTTCTCGATCAAGCGGGCGCTCTCCAAGCTCTCGCAGCGCGCGTTCCAGCTTCGCGGCGTCGTCGAAGCGCGCAGGGTCGACGAGCTGACGGTCGACCTCGTCCTGAGCGCGCCCGACGCGGTGCTGCCCGAGAAGCTCATCTACGTGGGGATGATGAGCCGGGCCTGGGCCGCGGCGCACGGCGTCGTCGAGCCGCAGAACTATGACGCCAAGCAGGAGACCTATGCCGTACGCAACGCCAACGGCACGGGACCTTACAGGCTCAAGAGCTACGAATCGGACACGCGCACCATCCTGGTCGCCAATCCCGACTGGTGGGGCAAGCGCGGCAACGTCGACGAGGCTGTGTACGTCGTGATCCAGTCGGATGCGACGCGGCTTGCCGCGCTCGTTTCCGGCGACGTCGATTTCGTGATCGATCCGCCCTTCCAGGACGTGCCCCGGCTCAAGACGGAAGCGCGCTTCAAGCTCACCCAGATCCCCGACATCGGCATGCAGTACCTCGGCTTCGACCAGAGCCGCAACGAGCTCCAGTTCTCCGACGTCAAGGGCCGCAACCCTTTCAAGGACCTTCGCGTGCGACGCGCGGTCTACCAGGCGATCGACATCGACTCTATCGTGTCCAAGGTGCTGCGCGGACAGGCGACCGCGACCGGGTCGTATCTTTCGCCGCTGGTCGACGGCTCGCTGCCGGAGCTCGATCGACGGCTGGCATACGACCCGGCCACAGCCCGCAGCCTGCTCAAGGAGGCCGGGTATCCCGACGGCTTCGCCGTCACGCTGGACTGCGTGAACGCCAGCTACCGCGCCGCGGTCTGCCAGGCGATCGCCGGCATGCTGGCGCAGGTCGGAATCCGCGTCACCTTCCAGCCCTGGCCGACTGCGACCTTCTTTCCGAAGCTCACGCAGGCGACGTCGAGCTTCTTCGAGTACGGCTGGTCGCCGCTCACCGACGCCTGGCCGACCCTCAACGCGATCATCCACAGCTATGGACCCGAGGGCGCCGGCACTTTCAACGGCGGCCGCTACGCCAATCCGGCGCTCGATCGGATCATCGACGCCGTGCGCGTCGAGCCCGACCTCGCGCGCCGCCGCAGGCTGGTGGGCGACGCGCTCAAGCTGATGCAGAGCGAGCTGCCTCTCATTCCGCTGTACAGACGAACCCTGACCTGGGTGATGCGCCCGGAGGTGAACGTCGCGCAGTGGCCGAATGACATTCTAGAGCTCCGCTTCGTCCAGATCGGCAACGGGGCGATCCGGGGAGCGAGCGCCCGATGACGATCCATCGCTTCGCCTTTCCGACGGCGATCTTCTTCGGGGCGGGCGCCTGCAAGCTCGTCGCCGAGCATCTCGCGACCCAGGGTGCCGAGCGCCCGCTGGTCGTCACCGACCGCGGCATCGCGCCGCTGCCGCTGCTCGCCACGTTCATCGCCGATCTCGGGTGGCTGAACGTCGCGGTGTATTCCGACATCTGGGGGAACCCCGTCAAGCAGCAGGTGATCGACGGCGTCGCCGCCTTTCGCAAGCATCGCGCCGACGCGATCGTCGGCCTGGGCGGGGGCGCTGCGCTCGACGTCGCAAAGGCGATCGCGCTGATGGCGGTGCACGACGGCGACGTGCTGGAATACGCGTGGGACCATCCGCAGGCCCGGCCGATCGAGCGCGAGCTGCCTTTTTTCGTCGCGCTGCCGACCACCGCCGGCACCGGCTCCGAAGTGGGCCGCTCGAGCGTAATCTCCGACGACAGGACGCACGTGAAGAAGATCATCTTCTCACCCCGGCTCCTCGCGAGGGCGGTATTCGCGGACCCGGAGCTGACGCTCGACCTGCCGCCCCCGATCACGGCGGCCACCGGCATGGACGCGCTGACGCACAACGTCGAATCGTATCTTTCGCCGGCGTACCACCCGCTGTGCGACGGCATCGCTCTCGAGGGAACGCGCATCGCCGCGAAGGCGCTGCGCACGGCGGTGCGCGAGCCGCACAACCTGCAGGCGCGCTCGGACATGATGATGGCCTCGATGATGGGGGCGATCGCCTTCCAGAAGGATCTCGGCGCCGTTCATTCGTGCGCGCATGCGCTTTCCACCGTCGCCGACCTCCATCACGGGCTCGCCAACGGCATCATGATCGACCATGTGATGCGCTTCAACCTGTCCGCGGCGACTGCGAAGATGGCGGAGCTCGCGCACGCGGTCGGCGTGGCCGGCGGGAGCGAGGCCGCGAGCGCCGAAGCCTTCGTCGACTGGCTCGGCGCGCTCAAGCGCGATCTCGCGATACCCGCCGGGCTGGCCGAGTACCGAACGAAGCGTCCCGTGACCCGGGCCGACATCCCCGCGCTGGTCGACGTCGCCGTGAACGATGCCTGCCACCAGACCAATCCGCGGCCGTGCACCCGCGAGGACTTCGTGCGGATATTCGGCGAGGCGATGTAGATGCGAACTCTCCATCGCTTCCGCGGAAGCGGGAATCGGGCGTCGTCTGATCGAAAGCCACTGGGTCCCCGCTTCCGCGGGGACGACGGCTGCGCATGCTGAAGATCGGCATCTCCGCCTGCTTCTTCCACCCGGACCCCCAACGCGCGGTCTTCAAGGGCAAGACGCTCCAGTACGTCGAGCAGCAGATGGCGCACTGGGTGATGCAGAAGGACGCGATGGCGCTGATGATCCCGTCCCCTGACGGCGGGTCGCGCCATCCGGGAAGCCGCGTGACCGTCGGCGACTACGCGCGCGAGCTCGACGGCCTCGTGCTGATGGGCGGCTCGGACGTCGCGCCGGGAAGCTACGGGGAAACGCCGCTCCGGCCCGCCTGGGCCGGCGACCGGATCCGCGACGACTACGAGATCGCGCTCTACCGCGCCTTCGTCGCCGCGGGCAAGCCGGTCCTCGGCGTGTGCCGCGGCGCACAGGTCATCAACGTGGCGCAGGGAGGCACGCTCTACCAGGACATCGCGCAGCAGTTGCCCGGTGCGCTCAATCATCGCGACTGGGACATCTACGACAGGAACAGCCACGCCACCGCCCTCGTTCCGGACTCGGGCCTCGCGGGGCTCTATCCCGGCGTCGCTCTCACCAAGACCAACTCCGTGCACCATCAGTCGGTCAAGGACCTCGGCCGCGACCTCGTAGTCGAGGCCTGGTCGGAGCCCGACCGCGTCGTCGAGGCGATCCGCTGGGCGGGGCCCTCCTACGTGTTCGCCGTCCAGTGGCATCCGGAGTTCCACGATCGCAGCGATCGATCGTTCCTCGACGATACGCCGATCCTCGACGACTTCCTCTCTCACGCCAGGAGCCGGACGACTCCATGAAGGTTATGAACCCCGCCACCGGCGAGCTCATCCGCGACATCGCCGAAGACGGCGCCTTCGCGGTGCGCCGGAAGTACGACCGCGCACGCGCGGCCTCGCCCTCGTGGGCCGCGACGCCGGTCGCGAAGCGTCTCGTCGCGATCGGCGGGTTCCGCGAAGCCGTCGTCGCGCGGCACGAAACCCTGGCCTGCACGCTCACCCGGGAAGTCGGCAAGCCGATCGTGCAGTCGAGGAACGAACTGAACGGGCTCTTGAAGCGGATCGACTTCTTCCTCGCCGAGGCGGCGCGGGTGCTGCGCGAAGAGAAGGTCTACGCCGACGACAAGGAGAAGCTCGAGGAACGGATCTCGCACGAGCCGCTCGGGGTCATCGCCAACATCTCCGCCTGGAACTACCCTTACTTCGTGGGCAGCAACGTGTTCGTCCCCGCGCTGCTGGCGGGCAACACGGTCCTGTACAAGCCGTCCGAGTTCGCGAGCCTGACCGGAGAGCAGATCGCGGAGATGATGCACGAGGCGGGCGTCCCCCAGGACGCGTTCATCGCCGTCCTCGGCGGCGGCAAGACCGGCGCGGCGCTACTGCGCCAACCGGTCGACGGGGTGTTCTTCACCGGCTCGTACGCGACCGGCGCAAAGATCGGCGCAGCCGCCGGTCGGCGCATGATCAAGCTGCAGCTCGAGCTCGGCGGCAAGGATCCGGTGTACGTATGCGACGATGCCGACGTCGAGGCGGCCGCCGCGAGCCTCGCCGACGGCGCGTTCTACAACACCGGCCAGTCGTGCTGCTCGGTGGAGCGGATCTACGTCGATGCGCGCATCCACGACGCCTTCCTCGCCGCCTTCGTCGCCGAGGTGAAGGGCTACAAGGTCGGCGACCCGATGAACGAGTCGACCTACATCGGCGCGATCACCCGCCGGGCGCAGCTCGACGTGCTCAGGCGCCAGGTCGCGGACGCCAAGCGCAAGGGCGCGAAGCTCCTCACGGGCGGCGAGGTGATCGAACGCAAGGGCAACTGGTTCCAGCCGACCGTGTTCACCGAGGTCGACCATCGCATGGCGCTGATGCGCGACGAGAGCTTCGGGCCCATCATCGGCATCCAGAAGGTCGCGAGCGACGAGGAGGCGGTCACGCTGATGAACGACACGCTCTACGGCCTTACCGCCGGGGTGTACACACCCGACAGGAAGCGCGCCCGGCGGATCCTCGCCCGGGTGCGCGCCGGCTCGGCGTACTGGAACTGCTGCGACCGAGTGAGCCCGCGGCTCCCGTGGTCGGGCGTGGGCCACTCGGGCATCGGGCTCACGCTGTCGACCTACGGCATCCAGACATTCACCCGCACCAAGGCCTGGCACCTCCGCGGCGCCTGAAGCGTCGTCGTTCCAGCGCACGCCAGAATCCAGGGTTGAGTGGTCGCGCCCTGGCGCGCAACTTGAGTCCCGCCCCCGGGCGGCAGACATGCCGAGGCAGGCTCCGCCGGGATGCCGCTTACGCCGGGTCCTGGAGCTCGGCGGCGCGCAGCGTATTGGCGAGCAGCGTGGCGATCGTCATCGGTCCGACCCCGCCCGGCACGGGCGTGATCCAGCCCGCCCGCTCCTTCGCGGCGGCAAAATCGATGTCGCCGCACACTTTGCCCTCCGCGTCGCGGTTCATCCCGACGTCGATCACGATCGCGCCCGGCGCGATCCAGTCGCCCTGCACGAAGCGCGGCTTGCCGAGGGCGGCGACCAGGATGTCCGCGCCGCGCACGACCTCGGGCAGCTTGCGCGTCGCCGAGTGGCAGATCGTCACCGTGCAGCGCGCCATCAGGAGCTCGAGCGCCATCGGCCGCCCGACGATGTTGGACTGCCCGATCACCACCGCGTTCTTCCCGACGAGATCGACTCCGGTATCGGCGAGCAGCGTCATGCAGCCGTACGGCGTGCACGGGCGCAGAAGCGGGCGCTTGAGCGCGAGGCGCCCCAGGTTGTAGGGGTGCAGGCCGTCGACGTCCTTGCGCGGGACGATGCGCTCGGCGACCGCGTCGGCGTCGATGTGCTTCGGCAGAGGCAGCTGCACCAGGATCCCGTGCACGGCGGCGTCCGCGTTGAGTCGATCGAGGAGCGCGAGGAGCTCCGCCTGCGACGTCGCCGCCGGCAGATCGTGCGAGAACGAAGCCATGCCCGAGGCGTCCGTCGTTCGCCGCTTGTTGCGCACGTAGATCTGCGAGGCGGGATGCTGCCCCACCAGCACGACCGCGAGCCCCGGCCGGGATCGACCCGCGGCGATGCGCGCCGCGACGCGGGCGCCGAGCTCCGCGGTCAGGCGCCCGGCGCGAGCCTTGCCGTCGATGATGCGCGCAGTCATGCGGCCGGCTCCGAACGATGCGCGATCTCGATCCGCGGCCAGCGCTTGGTTTGCGCCAGCGCCGCGAGCGACGGATCGGGATTCACCACGACGGGATGCGTCACGCGCAGGAGCAGCGGAAGGTCGTTGATCGAGTCGCTGTAGAACCAGCTTTCGCGGAAGTCTTCGAGCGCCCGGCCGCGATCGCCGAGCCAGGCCGCGAGCCGCGTGACCTTGCCTTCGCGCATGTTCGGCGTGCCGACCACTCTGCCCGTGTAGCGGCCGTCGCGGGTCTCCGGCTCGGTCGCGATCAGGTTCTCCAAGCCGAGATCGCGCGCGATGGGGTCGACGATGAACCGCCCCGTCGCCGTGGTGAGGACCATGAGGTGCCCCTCGGAGCGGTGCCGGTCGAGCAGCGCCCGCGCCGCGGCGGAAATCGCCGGACGTATCTTCCGCTCGAGATAGCGCGCGTGCCAGTCGTCGAGGACCGCGCGATCGCGGCCGACGAGGGTCGAGAGGTAGAAATAGCTGAACTCGATCGAGGTCGCCAGGCCCTTCCGATAGCGCGCGACCAGATCGTGATTGGCGCGCTCGTATTCCAGCCGGTCGAGGACGCCCTCCTCGATCAGGAACTCGACCCAGGCCTCGTCGCTGTCGAGCGTGAGCAGCGTGTGGTCGAGGTCGAACAGCGCGAGGACGTCTTCGCTCATGGCCACTCGGCTAAAATCGCCGAATGGCTCGGGAGCGATGGTTCGCCGGCCGGAGCGCGACCGCGCGCGTCGCGGCGCGGCTCGAGCGCGCGCTCGCGCCGCCGGTGCGCACCTACATGGCGTGGTTCGTCGAGGGGCATCGGGTGGGCTGGATCATACCCGAACGCGTGCCGCGGCTCATCGCGCGGCCGGACGTGTTCCGGCGCGCGGAGCGCGGGGTCGAGCTCGTGCCCGCGCTCGCCACCGATGCGGCGAGGACCGCCGCGGTCGCGGAGATCGCGCGCGCCCTTTCCGCCGAAGGAGCGCTCACCGCGTGGCGGGACGAGCGCTACGCGGTCGCCGCGGATGCCACGCGGGCCCCGCTCCTCGAGCTCGAGCGGGCGGCGGCCCGCTACTTCGGCATCCACACGTTCGCGTCGCACGCCAACGGCGTGGTCGCGAGCGGCGACGGCTGGCGGATGTGGCTCGCGCGCCGCAGCCCCACCAAGGCGATCGATCCCGGGCTCCTCGACAATCTCGTCGGCGGCGGCATCCCGGCGCGCGCCGGTCCGCGCGAGACGCTCGTCAAGGAGGCCTTCGAGGAGGCGGGCATTCCTGCCGGGCTCGCGCGCGATGCGCGCGGCGCTGGCACGCTCGACGTCTGCCGCGATCAGCCCGAAGGCCTGCAGTGGGAGACGATGCACGTCTACGATCTGTGGCTGCCCTCCGGCTTCGCTCCGCAGAACCAGGATGGCGAGGCGGTCGAGCACCGCCTCTGCGCGCCTCAGGAGCTCGTCTCGATTCTCGAAGGCGACGACATCACCGCCGATGCGAGCCTCGTCGCCGTCGATTTTCTGCTGCGGCACGGCCACATCGAGCCCGGCGATCCGAGCCTCGAGTCGCTCGACCGCCTGCGGCATCCGGAAGCGATGCCCCGCGAGTGACGGCGCCCATGCTGCCGGCTAGCGCTTGCCGGCCGCCTGAGGCAGCGGCGAGTGCGCCTTGAGCTGCTCGAGACCGTTGACGCAAGCCCGCGCCCAGTCCTGGAACAGCTCCTGGAACTCGAAGCGGTTGGAAACGCTGCTCGCCATGGTCGCGTGTCCTGCGCCGCCGGTGGTCCTGCGGTCCAGAGCGATGCCCAGCACGGCGCCGGTGGTCGAGTCGCGCGCCGCCAGCACCATCGTGGCTTCGCCCGCTTCGACGGTGTAGCTTCGCACGCCCGCCCCCGCCATCGGGTCGGGCGCGTTCAGGTAGACGTTGGCGACCTCGGCGGCAAGCCGCAGCACGTCGGGTCCCGGGCTCGCGACGATCTCGTAGCCCTTCGCCTTGAAGGCGGCGGCGAAGATGTCCTGGAAACCGGAGCGCATGGCCGCCGCGATCTGCTGCGCGTCGTCCTCGCTCACCCGGCGCGTCACGCCGCGGGAGCTGTTGACGTCCTTGAGCCAGCCCTTGCGGAACGACACCTGGACCGGATCGATCATGATCCTGGTGTAGGCCTTGAAGTCGGCGCCCGGCAGGAGATAGACGGTCCCCAGACGCTTGGACGGCACCTTGACGAGGCCCTCGGTAGTCGCGGGGATCCCCGAGGCGTCCGCGAAGGCGTCGGCCGGGGGGGTCGCCACGAGCAGGCCTAGGAGCAGCGGGCAGAAGCGAAGGCGGTGGATAATCGACATGGGGAGCTCTCCGCTAGGTTGTCTCTCGATCGCTCAGGCGGCGCGCATCGCGACCGGCGCCGCGGCGGGCGCGGTCTGGCGGATGCCCATCTCGCGCAGGCTGTCGCGCACCGCGTTCACCGCGAGCCGCATCTCGTCGGGGCCGATCGCGCCGATGCAGCCGACCCGGAACGTCTCGAGCTGCGTGAGCTTGCCGGGGTACAGGATGAATCCCTTGTCGCGCACGCGGGCGTAGAAATCCTTGAACGCGTAGCGCGGGTCGGCCGGCGCGTGGAAGGTAACGATGATCGGCGCCTGGATCTTCGGATCGAGGAAGGCGCGGAAGCCGAGCTCGGCCATGCCGGCGACCAGCGTCTCGCAGTTCGCGGCGTAGCGCGCGAGCCGCGCCGGCTGCCCGCCCTGGGCGTCGTATTGCGAGAGCGCGGCATCGAGGGCCACCACCACGTGCGTCGGCGGCGTGTAGCGCCACTGGGTCGTCTTCTCCATGTACGCCCACTGGTCGTGGAGATCGAGCGCGAGCGAAGTGCAGTTACCCGCCCGCTGCTCGAGCGCGCTGCGGCGCGCAAGCACGAAGCCCATGCCCGGAGGACCCTCGATGCACTTGCCCGACGCAGCAATCAGCGCGTCGAAGGGCGTCCTGCGGGCGTCGATCGGGAGCGCGCCGAAGCTCGACATCGCATCGACGATCAGGCTCCGCCGCCGCGCCGCGACGACCTCGGCGATCTCGGCCAGCGGGTTCAGGATGCCGGTCGACGTCTCGCAGTGGATGAGCCCCACGTGCGTGATCGATGCGTCGGCGTCGAGAAGCCTCGCGACGTCGGCCGCGGTCGCGGGCACGTCGTCGGCGGTCTCGAAGCTGCTCAGCCGCCGCCCCATCATCTCGGTGAGCCGCGCCATGCGCTTGCCGTAGGCACCGTTGATGAGCACCAGCACGTGCCCGTCGCGCGGCACCAGCGTGTTCACGGCCGCCTCGACGGAAAAGGTGCCGCTGCCCTGCATCGGAACGCAGACATGGGTCTCGGCTCCGTGCACGATCGCGGTCAGGCGCTCGCGCACCCGCGCGGTAACGGCATTGAAAGCGCTGTCCCACGAGCCCCAGTCGCGCAGCATCGCGACCTTGGTTTCGAGCGATGTGGTCAACGGCCCCGGTGTGAGGAGAATGGGATCGCGTGCAAAGTTGGCCATGTCGTATCCTTGAACTGCCGAGTGCGAAGGGCTAGCGGAAGCTTGCGCGCGTGCGGATCCGCGTGACAACGATCAGCACGATGAGTGTAAGCGCGAGCAGCAGCACTGTCAGCGCGGCGCCGTCGAACACCGCGCCACGGTCCGTGAGCGCGAATATGCCGACCGGCAAGGTCACCCAGTGAGGCGGATAGACCATGATCGTCGCACCCAGCTCGCCCATCGACAGCGCGAAGCAGAGTCCGGCGGCGGCGACGAGCGAGGGCGTGATGAGCGGCAGCGTCACGCGGAACAGGACGTAGGTCGGACGTGCGCCGAGACTCGCCGCCACCTGCTCGAAGTGAGCCGGCAGCCTCGCCAGTCCCGCCGCGACGCTGCCATAGGCGAACGCCGTCACGAGAACGACGTGCGCGATCAGAACGATGTAGGCGGTTCCGTTCAGCAGCAGCGGCGGGCGGCTGAAGGCCACCAGCAGTCCGAGCCCCACCGAAACCGACGGCACGGCGATCGGCAGCAGGAACAGCGTGCCCGCGATCGCTCTGGCGCGCCCGCGAAGGCTGCGTACCGCCAGCGCCGCCCAGGTGCCCAGGAGCAATGCGACCGCGCTGGCGACGAACCCGGTGAGAAGGCTCGTGAGCAGCTCAGCGCCGGCGCTGCTGTGCACGGCGTCGACGAGGTGGCGCAGCGTGAGCTGGGTGGGCAACACGTCGTTCCATTGACCGGCGACGCTGGCCGCGCCGACCATCATCAGGGGCAGGCCGAAGATGGGTACGAACAGCAGCGTGAACAGGCTCCACGCCAGCCAGCGGCCGAGCCTAGAGGACAGAAGCACGACCACCTCCGGTGCGCGACAGCAGGTAGCGGTACAGCGAATAAAGCCCCACCGAGAGGACGACGTTCACCACCGCTGCGACGCAGCCGGCCGTGTAGTCGAACTCCTGGATCGCCTTGCCGTAGATCACCATCGGCAGCGTGATGACACCCTTGGCGCCGATGAACAGCACGATGCCGAACTCGTTCAAGGTGAGCAGCAGGCACAGGCTGCCGCCCGCGAGCAGCGCGGGGACCGCCTCCGGGAAGATGATCTCGCGGATGATCCGGAACGGCCTTCCGCCGAGGCTGCTCGCGACCTCGATCAGCGCTGTATCGAGATGCGAGAACGCCGCGAG
>DATJVX010000037.1:0-2544 GCA_035501595.1 Casimicrobiaceae bacterium
CGAACAGGAACCGGAAGAGGAAACGGGCGGAACGCGGCGGATTCATCATCGTCCCCGGGAGCGGCCTCCGGGCGGCGAAGACGGCCGCCCGAGGCTCTGTTGGCCGCGCTGCGCATGCTGCTGCGCGGCTTGGTTCGGCACTGGCCGAAGCGGCGAGGGACCCGTTGGGTATGCGCCCCGCGGTACCTGAGACCCGTGCGGCGCGCGAGAACCGGCGCTCGACGGAGGCACGCCGTGAGGCTGCGGGTCGAAGCCGCGGTATTCCCCGCGCTGCTGCACGTGGCTTCGGTCGACGGATCCATATCGATCGCGCGCGCGTGGGTCCACGTACGGCACTCCGCCACGATGAGGCGGTTGGTGTTGCCATGGATGGCCGGTGCCGGACACGACGCCGTGGCCGTGCCAGTCGCAGTGCCGATGACCGTGCCACCGAGGGGACCAATAGATGCCCAGCCCAAAGCCGATCCCGCCTACCACGTAGTCCCACGGCCCGAAGTACGAGTCCGCCCATAGATAGGGTGGATAGTCCGGCCACCACCACGGTCCGTACACGACGCGCGGGTCATAGGCCGGCACGTAGATCGTGGACGGCTCCAGCGGCTCGATGACGATCGAGCCTTCCTCGTCGACGACGCGCTCGCGGGAATTGTCCTGCAGCGAACCGGCCTCGCGAGCCTTGCGCCGCAGGCCCTGCACCGTATCCATCACTTCCGCCTCGCTGCCGAGAAACGCGTCGCCCACGCGTTGCGTCCAATCGAGCTCGCCGTTCATCATCGCGACGACCGAACGAAAGGGCGCCAGCGCCTTCACGCTGTCGTCCCAGGGCTGGGAGGCCAACGCCGCTTCCAGTTCGTCGCCGGCGAGGCCCGGATGACTATCGAGCCATCGGCTGAGCGACACGACCTCGAGCGGATACGTGGCGGCGGTGAGCACGTTCGCGAGCAAGTCGTCCGGATAGAGCGCGATCGGCGCGAGCAATTGGTCGAGCTGCGCTTGCGCAGGCACGGCCTCCGCCTGCGATTGCGCCGCAAAAGGGCCTTGCTCCGCGCCGCTGGCCGAGAACCCCAGCGCCATGCAGGCGAGCCCGGTCGCGGCGAGGATCCGCAGCTTCATTCCGGAACGCGTCAACTCACGCTTTCGGTTGGCCCACCGATTGGGCGAAGACCACGAACTGGCCGTCGGGCAGGCGCAGCGCCTCGCCCAGTTTCACCGTGTCGACCGCGCCGCGGAAGACCGTGGCGAGACCTTCGGACGCACAGTAAAGGTAGACGTTCTGGCCCGCGAATGCCGCATCGACCGAGCCATAGAGCCTGCGCTCGTCGGGCGGAACGTCGGTCATCCGCTCTCCGTGGACGACATAGACGAGATTGAGCGGCGCCGTCGCCACGAAGTCCTGTCGGCCGGTGAGTGCACGGATGTCGCTGCCGAGGTGCGGCTGGAGCGCGTGGCGCTGGGGATCGTAGAGCCACACGCCATCTGCCATCGCCGCATAGATGTCCACCACCATGATGTGGCGCCAGTACGGCGCGGTCCGATCGCCGCTCGGACGATTGATCCCATACGCGGCCCAGAGCAGGTCCGAGAGCACCTGCTCGGACAGGGGGCGTGTCGAGTATTCGCGCGTCGAGCGCCGCGCCGCGAGCGCTGACATGAGCGCGCGTCCGATGTCCTTGCGCGGCGGCGGCAGCACCTTCGGCTCGGCCGCGAGCGCCGCGAGCGGGGCCGCTGCCAAGGCGCCGGCGGCGAGCAGCGCCGCGTTGGCTTGCCTTCGGGTGACGGGAGAGTCGTTTTGCATCTGAGCCTCCTCGCAGTCGAGGCCGAGCGACCTCGACGAGAGCCCAATATGCTCGGTCAGCCTGTTACAGGGTTGATCCGGGTCAACACAGGCGATCGCCGTCAGCCGGCGAGCAGATCGGTGACCGCCTTCGCGAAATCCTTCGGCGCCTCCAGCGGCGGGTTGTGCCCGATGCCCTTCAGCACGCGGCGCTCGAAGCGCGCCGAGAAATACTTCTCGTGTCCGATCGACATCTCCGCCGGGTGGACTCCGTCTTCGGAGCCGTGCGGCGCGATCGTCGGCACGTCGATCACCGGAAGCCTCGCCAGGCGCGCCTCGATGGGCGCGTATTGCGGATCGCCGTTCGCCGCCTCGTGCCGGTGCCGATACGAATGGATCGCGACATCGACGAAGTCGGGGTTGTCGAAGGACTTCGCGGTGCGCATGAACCTCGCCTCGTCGAAGGGCCACGTCGGCGACCACAGCTTCCACAGCAGCCGCGATATCTCGACGCGATTTTCCGCGAGCCCGGCGCGCCCGCGTTCCGTGCAGAAGTAGTACTGGTACCAGAAGCGCCGCTCCTGCTCGGCATCGAAGGGCTTCCTCGACTGCGAGAGGTCCTGGATCTGGTAGCCGCACACGGTCACGAGGCCCCGCACGCGTTCGGGCCAAAGCGCCGCCACGATGCACGCGGCGCGCGCGCCCCAGTCGAATCCGGCGAGGAGCGCCTTCTCCAGCTTCAGCGCGTCGAGCAGCTCGATGAGATCCTG